>JBGAKY010000047.1:0-50150 GCA_044224175.1 Rubrivivax sp.
GCAGCTGCGCCAGCAGGTCGAAGGCCTCCTGCGGCCGGCCACGCAGGCGCAGCTGCTGGGACAGCGCCAGGCCGGCGCCGACCTCGGCCTCGGGTCGGCCCGGCAGGCTGCGCGCTTCGGCCAGGGCCATGCGCGAGATCTCTTCGGCCGCGTCCAGGTCGCCCATGGTGGTCAGGGTCTCGGCCATCATCGACAGCAGTTCCAGCCTCACCTCGGGCGACTCGATCGCCGAAGCCTTGAAGCGGTCGAAGGCCCGGTGCACCAGGTCGACCGCATTCAGCTGCTGCGGCGCGCGGCCGCGATACGGCGATGTCTCGGAAAGCACGCCGACCACGAAGTCCTTCACCTGCGTGGCCTGCTCGCGCTGCAGGTTGGCCAGCCGGGCCTGCCACAGCGCGACCGCCGCGCCGCCCACCACCGCCGCCAGCGCCAGCGAGCCGGCCGCCACCGCCAGCCGGTTGCGGCGCACGAAACGCGCGAGCTGCACGCGCCGCGGCTGCGGCCGCACCAGCAGCGGCCGCCCTTCGAGCCAGCGTTCCAGGTCGGCGGCGAAGGCGTCGACGCTGGGGTAGCGTTCCTCGGGCGCCCGCGCCAGCGCACACGACAGGAGCAGGTCCAGGTCGCCGCGCAGCCGGCGCGCCAGCCGCCGGTCGGCCACCGCTTCGCTGGCGCGGCGTGCGCCGGCATGCAGCACCGCGTCTTCGAGCGCGCGCCGCGAGTCGTCGGCCGGCCGGTAGGGGCTGCAGCCCGTGAGCAGCTCGAACATCACCACCGCCAGCGAATACAGGTCCGAGCGCGTGCCCACCGGCGCTCCGGCCAGCTGTTCGGGCGAGGCGTAGGCGGGCGTCATGGGACGTGGCGCGCCCACTTCGGTGAGGCCGGAGGCGAGTTCGTCGTCCAGCAGCTTGGCGATGCCGAAGTCCAGCAGCTTGACCTGGCCGGACACGTCGACCAGCAGGTTCGAAGGCTTGATGTCGCGGTGCACCACCAGTTGCGCATGGGCGTGCGCCACGGCACGCGCCGCCTGCAGCACCAGGCGCACGCGCTGCGGCAGGTCGGCGCGCTGCCGTTCGGCCCAGAGGTCGATGCGCTCGCCTTCGACCAGTTCCAGCGCCAGGAAGGGCCGGCCCTGGTGGTCGAGGCCCGCGTCGTAGAGGCGCGCGATGTGGGGGTGCACCAGCGCGGCCAGGATGTCGCGTTCGCGCGCCATGCGCTGCGCCAGCCGGCCGGCCGGTCCTTCGGCCTGCGGCAGCTTGAGCGCCACTTCGCGCTGCAGCAGGCCGTCGGCGCGCACCGCGCGCCAGACCTCACCCATGCCGCCATGGCCCAGCGGCGCCAGCAGCCGGTACGGGCCGACGAAGTCGCCCGCCGAAGGCCCTGCCAGCGGCAGGCGCGGCAGCACGGCTTCGCTTTCGGCCAGCAGTCGTTCCAGCAGCGGGCGCAGTTCGCGGTCGGCCGCGGACAGCGCGTCCAGGCGTGCCATGCGCTCGGCGGCGGGCAGGTCCAGCAGTTCGTCCAGCAACGGGCTGGCGCGCGCCCAGGTCGCGGCGTCGACACCCAGCCCGGCGGCCAACGGGGCCCCCTCAGGCGCGCAGCGCCTGCGCGAGCAGGCGGCGTGCCTTGTCCCAGTCGCGGCGCACGGTGCGTTCGGAGACGTCCAGGGCCTGCGCGACCTGGGTGTCGTCCAGGCCGGCGAAGTAGCGCATCTCGACCACCTGCGCCAGCCGGGGGTCGAGTTGTTCCAGCTGCTGCAGCGCCTCGTGCAGCGCGACGACCTCGCCGTCGGTCTGCACGGCATGGCCGGCCAGCGCCTCGGTCCAGGTGACGCGCAGCGCCTGCCCGCCATGGCGTTCGGCGCGCCGGCGACGCGCCATGTCGACGATGACCGAACGCATCACGCGGCTCGCGTAGGCCATCCAGCGTGGCAGGTCCTGCAGCGGCGGTGCGCTGCGTTCGATGCGCAGCCAGGCTTCGTGCACGAGCGCGTTCGTGTCCAGCAGCGTGCTGCGGCCGCCATCCCGCAGGCGCGCGCGCGCCATGCGGCGCAGTTCACGGTAGACGCGCTCGGCGTCGGTGTCGGCGGGCAGCACAGGCGCTGTATAGCGCCAGCGGCACCCGCCGGCCATCCCCTTGAATCTCAGTCGTGGTAGCGCGCCATCGCCAGCGGAGCGACGTCGATCTCGGGCCGGCGGCCCGAGACGAGGTCGGCGATCACGCGCCCGGTGCCCGCCGCCATGGTCCAGCCCAGCGTGCCGTGGCCGGTGGCCAGCAGCAGGTTGTCCACCTTCGTGGGGCCGACGATGGGCGTGCCGTCGGGCGTCATCGGCCGCAGGCCGCACCAGAACTCGGCCTTGGAAACGTCGCCGCCGCGCGGGAAGAGGTCGGTCACGACATGCTCCAGCGTGGCGCGGCGCGCTTCGCGCAGCTTCAGGCTGAAGCCGGCCAGCTCGGCGGTGCCACCGACGCGGATGCGGTCGCCCAGCCGCGTGACGGCCACCTTGTGCGTCTCGTCCATGATGGTGGATTCGGGCGCGCCGGCGGGGTCGGTGATGGGCACCGTGATCGAGTAGCCCTTGACCGGATAGACCGGGATGCGCAGGCCCAGCGGCTTCAGCCATTGCGCGCTGTAGCTGCCCAGCGCGAGCAGGTAGCGGTCGGCCGATAACGCACCGGCGCTGGTGCGCACGCCGGCGATGCGGCCGCCGGCCTGGTCGATCCCTTCGATGGTGGTGTTCCAGCGGAATCGAACGCCCAGGCCGGCCGCCATCTCGGCCAGCCGGTTGGTGAACTTGAAGCAGTCGCCGGTCTCGTCGTTGGGCAGGCGCAGCGCGCCGACGAACTTCTCCCGCGTGAGCTTGAGGGCGGGCTCGACCTTGCAGAAGCCGGCGCGGTCCAGCACCTCGAACGGCACGCCGTACTGCTGGAGCACCGCGACGTCGCCGCCGATGCCGTCCAGCTGCTTCTGGGTGCGGAAAAGCTGCAGCGTCCCCTTCGCGCGGTCGTCGTAGCCGATGCCGGTCTCGGCGCGCAGCGTCTTCAGGCAGTCGCGGCTGTACTCGGCGATGGGCACCATGCGGCTCTTGTTGACGGCGTAGGCCCTGGCGGTGCAGTTGGCCAGCATCTGCGCGCCCCAGCGCCACATGGCCGGGTCCAGCAGCGGCCAGATCACCAGCGGGCTGTGCGTCATCAGCATCCACTTGATGGCCTTCACCGGCACGCCGGGGCCGGCCCAGGGCGCGCTGTAACCGGGGCTGACCTCGCCGGCGTTCGCGTAGCTGGTCTCCAGCGCGGGGCCGGGCTGCCGGTCCACCAGCTCCACTTCATGCCCGGCGCGCGCCAGGTAGTACGCGGCCGTCACGCCGATCACGCCGCCGCCCAGCACCAGCACCTTCATGCGCCCTGCTCCCTGCCCCTCGAAGCGGCTCATTCTGTCCGGCCCTTGTCCGACGAATCCACGCGAATTCCGAGAGAATCCCTGAATGTCCTCCGCTTCGACCCCCGCCCGACTGTCGATGTCTCAGGTGCTGCTGTGCGGTGCCGCCATCGTGACCCTCTCGATGGGCATCCGCCACGGCTTCGGCCTCTGGCTGCAGCCCGTGACCATGGAACGCGGCTGGACGCGTGAGACCTTCGCCTTTGCGATGGCGGTGCAGAACCTGGCCTGGGGCCTGGCCGGGCCTTTCGCGGGCATGCTGGCCGACCGCTTCGGCGCCTTCAGGGTGCTGCTGGTCGGCAGCCTGCTGTACGCCGCCGGCCTGGTGCTGATGGGGCTGGCCACTTCGGGCCTGGCGTTCACCGGCAGCGCCGGCGTGCTGCTGGGCATGGCGCAGTCGGGCACCACCTACGCGGTGGTCTACGGCGTCATCGCCCGCCAGGTGGCGCCTGAGAAGCGCTCGTGGGCGATGGGTGTCACGGCGGCAGCCGGCTCCTTCGGCCAGTTCCTCATGGTGCCGGTGGAGAACTGGCTGATCGGTGGCGCCGGCTGGCAGAGCGCGCTCTTCATCCTGGGCGCCGCGGCACTGGCCATCATGCCGCTGGCTGCCGGCCTGCGCGAACCGCCGCGCGCCGCTTCGGCGGCTTCGAACCAGAGCGTGGGCCAGGCGGTGCGCGAGGCCTTCGCATGGCCCAGCTTCCGCTGGCTCACCGCGGGCTACTTCGTCTGCGGCTTCCAGGTCGTGTTCATCGGCGTGCACATGCCCAGCTACCTGCGCGACCGCGGCATGGGCCCCGAGGTGGGAACCACGGCACTGGCGCTGATCGGCCTGTTCAACATCTTCGGCACCTACGGCGTGGGCTGGCTGGGGCAGCGCTTCCCGAAGCGGCACCTGCTGTCGTGGATCTACTTCCTGCGCGCGGTGGTCATCACGGCCTTCCTGGCCGCGCCGCTGACACCGTGGAGCGTGTACCTCTTCGCCGCCACGATGGGCGTGCTGTGGCTGTCCACCGTGCCGCCGACCAATGCCATCGTGGCGCAGATCTTCGGCGTGCAGTACATGTCGATGCTGGGCGGTTTCGTGTTCCTGTCGCACCAGGTGGGAAGCTTCCTGGGCGTGTGGCTGGGCGGCAGGCTCTACGACATGACGGGCAGCTACACCGTCGTCTGGTGGATCTCGGTCGCGCTGGGCATCTTCGCGGCGCTGGCCAACATGCCGGTTCGCGAGACCGCCATTCCGCGCGGAGCGCCGCAGCCGGCATGAGTCCCTTGCGCCGCACCCTGCTGTGGGGCGCCGCCGGCGCGGTGCTGGCGGCCGTGTTCGCGGCCTACCTGAGCCCGCACATGGTGGTGGACCTGGCGAACCGGCTCTGGGCCTGCTTCTGATGGCCCCCCACGGCGGCGGCGATCCTTCGCCCTGGCTGCTGCGCTGGGCGCACCTGCTCAAGCCCGGCGGCAGCGTGCTCGACGTGGCATGCGGCAGCGGTCGCCACCTGCGCTGGCTGGCGGCGCGGGGCTTTCGCGTCACCGGCGTCGACCGCGACGCGGCTGCCCTGGCGGGACTGGCCGGCCTGGGCGAGACGATCGAAGCCGACATCGAGAACGGCCCCTGGCCCCTGCCCGGCCGCCGCTTCGACGCCGTGCTGCTGACCAACTACCTCTGGCGCCCGCTGCTGCCGGTGCTGCGCGGATCGCTCGCCGAGGGCGGCCTGTACCTGCACGAGACGTTCGCCGACGGCAACGCCGCCTACGGCCGCCCTGCGCGGCCGGAGTTCCTGCTGCGCGAAGGCGAGCTGCTGGAGATGACCGCCGGCTGGCATGTCGTGGCCTACGAACACGGCCGGCTGGACGACCCGCCGCGCGTGGTGCAGCGGGTGGCGGCGCTGGCCGCCCCGGGGCCGCATCCGCTGGGCCGCTAAAATCAGCCGCTCCACCCAGCCTGCCGGAAACGCACGCGCATGAAACCCATCGTTGGCAGCATCGTCGCCCTGGTCACGCCGATGCACCCTGACGGCCGCGTCGACTACGACGCGCTGCGCCGCCTGGTCGACTGGCACGTCGCCGAAGGCACCGACTGCATCGGCGTCGTCGGCACCACCGGCGAATCGCCCACCGTCTCGGTGGAAGAGCATTGCGAGATCATCCGCGTGGCGGTGGAACACGCGAAGGGCCGCGTGCCCATCATGGCCGGCGCCGGTGCCAACGCCACGGCCGAGGCGATCGAGCTCACCCGGTTCGCCAAGAAGGTGGGCGCCGACTGCAGCCTGCAGGTGGTGCCCTACTACAACAAGCCTTCGCAGGAAGGCATCTACCGCCACTTCAAGGCCATCGCCGAGGCGGTGGACCTGCCGATGGTGCTGTACAACGTGCCCGGCCGCACCGTGGCCGACATGCAGCCGGAAACGGTGCTGCGGCTGGCGCAGGTGCCCGGCATCGTCGGCATCAAGGAGGCCACCGGCAACATCGAGCGCGCGTGCTGGCTCATCAAGCAGGCGCCGACGGCTTTCTCCATCTACTCCGGCGACGACGCCACCGCGGTGGCGCTGATGCTGCTGGGCGGCAAGGGCAACGTCAGCGTCACCGCCAACGTGGCGCCGAAGCTGATGCACGAACTCTGCATCGCCGCCGTGGAAGGCAACGTCAAGCGGGCGACGCAGATCCACCTGCAGCTGCTGCCGCTGCACAAGCAGCTGTTCTGCGAACCCAGCCCGGCCCCCACCAAGTGGGCGATGGCGAAGCTGGGCCTGCTGGACAACCACCTGCGCCTGCCGCTGCTGCCGCTGACGGCCACCGGCGAGGCGGCGGTCGAAGCGGCCCTGCGCGCCAGCGGGCTGCTGCGCTGAAGGCGCGGCGCCGCCCCACCCCCGCGGCCGGCGATGCCCGGCCGCACGGAGACCCGACAACGTGACCCGTTCCCATCCGTTCGTGCCTGCCGCCTGCGTGGCCAGCCTCATCGCGCTCGCCGGCTGCGCCGCGCTCGAGGACATCCCCGTCGACAGCAAGGTCGACTACCGCAACACGGTGGCCAGGTCCAGGCCGCTGGACGTGCCGCCCGACCTGACGCAGATCGCGCGCGAAAGCCGCTACGCCAGCCAGGGCGGCGTGGTGAGCGCGGCCGCCGGCCCCGCTTCTTCCGTGGCAACGGGGCGGCCCGGCAACATCGCGGTCAACGCGGTGGGCGACCTGAAGGTGGAACGCGAAGGCAACCAGCGCTGGCTGGTGGTGCCGCAGCCGCCGGAGAAGATCTGGCCCCTGCTGCGCGGCTTCTGGGTCGACCGCGGGTTCGCCATCGCCTACGAAAGCGCCGAGGCCGGCGTGGTCGAGACCGAATGGGCCGAGAACCGCGCCAAGCTGCCGCAGGACATGATCCGCAGCGCGCTCGGCCGCGTGGTGGGCGGCCTCATGGACACCGGCGAGCGAGACCGCTACCGCATGCGCGTGGAGCGCACCGCCACCGGCAGCGAGGTTTTCGTCAGCCACCGCGGCCTGCGCGAAGCCTACGGCGACGAGCGGCGCGAAAGCACCCAATGGGTGGCGCGCCCTTCCGACCCCCAGCTGGAAGCCGAGATGCTGAGCCTGCTGATGGTGAAGCTGGCCGGCGGCGCCACCACCATCGAACCGGCACGCACCGCGGTCGCCAACGCGGCCGAAGTGCCGGCGCGCGCCCGGGCCGTGACGGGCGGCCCGGCAGCGCTGGAAGTGGACGAGCCCTTCGATCGCGCGTGGCGCCGCGTCGGCCTGGCGCTGGACCGCGGCGGCTTCACGGTGGAAGACCGCGATCGCGCCGGCGGCCTGTACTTCGTGCGCTACGTGGACCCGAAGAACGCCGGCAAGGGCGAGCCCGGCTTCTGGGACCGGCTGTTCAGCAGTGACGCCGGCCCGCGCGGCCCGCTGCGCTACCGCATCGCCGTCAAGGGCGGCACCGGCAACAAGACGGTGGTGTCGGTGCTCAGCTCCACCGGCACGCCGGAGACGAGCGACAACGCGCAACGCATCGTGAGCCAGCTCGTCAGCGAACTGCGCTGACCTCGCGACCCGCCCGCCGCGGCGGCGGGCATGAAAAAGCCGCCCCGAGGGGCGGCTTCGTCGTTGACCGGCCCGTCAGGCCGGCAACATCACTTGCTGGCGGCGGCAGCGGCGGCCGAGGCAGCGGCTTCGGCGGCACCGGCGACAGCCGACGCGGCACCGGCCACGGCATTGGCGGCGCTGGCGGCGGCGTCAGTCACGGCAGCGGCGGGAGCGGCCGGGGCGGGAGCCGGAGCCGTGGCCGGGGCCGACGGCGGGGGGGCGGTCTCGCCACCCTTGCTGCAGCCGACGATGGCCAGAGCCGAAACCAGGGAAGCCAGAACGAGCGACTTGTTCATTGCGTGTGTCCTCAGGTGTTGTAGAAACGTTTCTTGATCGGTCTTGATCGTTGAGGGCACTGTTCGAGAACTCTCGAAAGACCCATCGGGCAGACAGGAATGGCCAACGACCGTGCCTTTTCCATGCCTAGCCCGCAATTATAGCCTTCCTAAGGATATTCCCTAGAGGCCCAGCCGCTTCACGGGGTACGCGGACGCTGAACGTTGCAAAAGCGCATCAGCACTCTCGCGCGCGGCCCGCGCGCCCTGCGCGTCGGCCGCGGCGCGGCCGCGCCAGCGCACGCTGTCGAACAGCTCGACCAGCGTATCGCGATCGTCCACCAGCAGCGTGGGCAGTTCGATGCGGTCTTCCTCCGGCGGTGACCAGGCCTCGATCGCGTGGGCCCAGTCGGCCCGCCAGCCGTCGAAGCGCGCGTGCCGGCGCGCCAGCGCTTCGAAGTCGGCGCCCAGCAGCACGAGCCGGCGCTTGGGTTGCCGCAGCCAGGCGGCCAGCTTCGACAGCAGTGCTGCGTCGTCCAGCGGCCACTCGGCGAAGTGCGGGTCCACGCAGGTGACGCTGCGCGCGCCGCCTTCGATGGCGCGTGCGAAACCCCAGCGCACGGCGTCGGCGAAGCCGCTGCGCGTGTCGATCTGCGGTCCTGTCCCGTTCCTGTCGTTCGCGTCGTTCATGCGGTGCTCCGGTGCAACCAGCCCGCGGCCACCCAATCGTCGATCACTTGGTGCGCATCGGCCGAAAGGCGCGCTGCATCGTCGGCCGCCAGCATTCGACGGTCGGCCAGACGGCGCAGCAGGCGCGCGTCGGCACCGCCGACGGCGAAGGCTTCGCCGTTGACGAACAGATGGCGGCGGTCGTAGAGCATGCGGGTGGCGTCGTCCAGCAGCAGCTGGCCGCCGGCACCGCCCTGCCCTTCGAACCAGACATGCGCCTTCGGTTCGCTCAGCACCGCGCCCAGCGCGCGGTCGAAGGCACCCGGCTCGGCCACTGCGCGTTGCAGCGCGCGGCGCGCGAAACGGGCCAGCGCTTCCGGCAGCGCGGCCGGCGTGGCGGTGGCGGGCTGGCCGGGGTCGCGGTACATCGCCTCGTCGTCTTCCAGGTCCTCGGCCAGGCGTTGCAGCAGTTCGCGCGCGATGCCGCCGGTAGTGGGCACGCGGAAGCCCACCGAAGCGGTCATGCACTCGCCTTCGGCGATGCCGTCGTGGCCCCAGCGCGGCGGCAGGTACAGCAGGTCGCCGGGCTCGAGCACGAACTCCTGTTCGGGTTCGAAGCGCTTCAGGATGCGCACCGGCAGCCCGCCCACCCAGGAAGCGTCGGCCACCGGGCCGATGCGCCAGCGACGGCGGCCGTGAACCTGGATCAGGAACACGTCGTAGGAATCCAGGTGCGGGCCGACGCCTCCGCCGTCGCTGGCCCAGCTGACCATCAGGTCGTCGAGCCGGGCGTCGGGAATGAAGCGGAAGCGCGACAGCAGCTCGTGCGCCGCCGGCACGTGCAGGTCCATGCCCTGCACCAGCAGGGTCCAGCAGCGCCGGGCCAGCGGCGGCAGGCTGCGCCGCGCCAGCGGCCCGTGTCGCAACTGCCAGCGCCGGCCTTCGCGCAGCACGAGACGCGATTCGACGTCGTCGCGCGCCGCCAGCGCGAAAAGCTGCGCGCGCGGCAGCGGCGGCTTGACACCGGGCAGCGCCTGGCGCACCAGCAGCGGCCTGCGCTGCCAATGCCGCCGCATGAAGGTCTGGGGGGACAAGCCGCCGAGCAGGGCGGACGGGGCCTGGAGGTCCATGCGGGAATTGTCCCTTACCCCTGTGCGATGATCTTCGGATGCAGATCAACGCTCCCTGCGTCGTCAGCCTCACGTGGGTGCTGGCCGACGCCCAGAACCGGCCGATCGACGAGCTGAAGGAACCGGTCGAATTCTTCTACGGCGGCCAGGACCTGCTCGCACCGGTGGAGACCGCACTCGAAGGGCACGGGGCGGGCGACGAGGTGCGCGTGCAGCTGGAACCCGAGCAGGCCTTCGGCGACTACCGGCCCGAACTGGTGTGCTTCGAAGACCGAAAGCTCTTCCCCGAGCCGCTGGAAGCCGGCATGGCCTTCGAAGGGCTGCCGAAAGGCGCCGCCACGCCCGACATGCCGGCCGACGTCATCTACGTGGTCACCGAGGTCTACCCCTCGCACGTGGTGCTGGACGGCAACCATCCGCTGGCCGGCATGGCGCTGCGGCTGACACTGCAGGTGCGCGCGGTGCGCGAGGCCAGTGCCGACGAAGCCGAGGCCGGCAGCGTGGGCAACGGCGCCATCAGCGTGCTGGACGGCGCCAGCTCCGCCGCGGGTCGGCAGGTTCACTGACGCCCTACTGCACGACGGGCGCCTCCTCGGGCGTGGTCACCGGGCCGCGGCCGCTGAAGCGGTCGAGCAGCAGGTAGATCACCGGCGTGATGTAGAGCGTGATCGCCTGGCTGAAGATCAGGCCGCCGCAGACCGCCAGGCCCAGCGGCTGGCGAAGTTCGGCACCGGCCCCGATGCCCAGCGCGATGGGCAGCGCGCCCATCAGCGCCGCCATCGTCGTCATCATGATGGGCCTGAAGCGCAGGATGCAGGCCTCGCGGATGGCGTGCGTCGGGTCCTGGCCGTGGTGGCGCTGCTGCTCGAGCGCGAAGTCGATCATCATGATCGCGTTCTTCTTGACGATGCCGATCAAGAGCAGGATGCCGATCGTCGCGATCAGCGTGAGGTCCATGTCGAACAGCTTCAGCGTCAGGAGCGCGCCCACCGCCGCCGAAGGCAGGCCGGCGAGGATGGTGATGGGGTGGATGTAGCTCTCGTAGAGCACCCCCAGCAGCACGTAGATGACCAGCAGCGCCGAGATGATCAGGATCGCCTGGCTGCCCTGCGAGGTCTTGAACACCGCGGCGTCGCCGCCGTAGCTGGTGATCACCGAGCTGGGCAGACCGATCTCGGCACGCAGCGCGTCGATGCGCCGGGTGGCGTCGCCCAGCGCCACGCCCGGCGCGAGGTTGAACGACACCGTGATGGCCTGCAGCTGACCGACGTGGTTGATCGCCGTCGGCCCCACGGTGCGCTTGACGGTGGAGAACGAGGTCAGCGGCACCAGCGCGCCCGTGGTGGAGCGCACGTAGACGCCGTTGAAGGCGGTCTCGTCCTGCTTCTCGGACGGCCGCACCTCCATGATCACCTGGTAGCTGTCCACCGGCGTGTAGATCGTGGACACCTGGCGCTCGCCGAAGGCCGAGTACAGCGCCGAGCGGATGCCGTCCACCGGCACGCCCAGCGCGTTCGCACGGTCGCGGTCGATCTGCAGCGTGGCCTGCAGGCCGCGCAGCTGGGAGTCGCTGGTGACGTCGCGGAAGCGGTTGTCGGCGCGCAGCTTGTCCTGGATGCGGTTCGCCCAGTCGGTCAGCTCGTCGGCGCGCACGCTCTGCAGGATGTACTGGTACTGCGCCTTGCTCGGGCGGCCGCCCAGCTGCAGGTTCTGGATCGGCCGCATGAAGACCTGGATGCCCGGCACCGCGCGCACCTTGCGCCGCAGCTGTTCCACCACCTGCGCCATCGGCGGCCGCTCGGCACGCGGCTTCAGGTTGACGAACATGCGGCCGGTGTTCTGGGAGCCGACGCCGCCGTTGAAGGAGTTGAGCGTGTAGACCGCCGGGTCGTCGCGGATGATCTGCGCCACCGCGGCCTGCAGCTGCACCATGCGCTCGAACGAGACGTCCTCCCCCGCCTCGGTGCTGATGCTGATCTGGCCGATGTCCTCGGCCGGGAAGAAGCCCTTGGGGATGGTGATGAACAGCCACGCGGTGGCGGCGAAGGTGGCGGCCGCGACCAGCAGCACCACCCAGCGGTGCGCCAGCGCCAGGTCGAGCGAACGCGTGTAGGCGCCCAGCATGGCGTTGAAGGCGCGCTCGAAGCCGCGCACCACCAGACCCGGCGCCCTGGTGTGTTCGTTGTCCTTGAGGAAACGCCCCGCCAGCATGGGCACCAGCGTCAGCGAGACGAAGGCCGAGGCGATGATGGCCAGGCCCACCACCACCGCGAACTCGTGGAACAGCAGGCCGATCACGCCCGGCATGAAGAAGATCGGGATGAACACCGCGATCAGCGAGCTGGAGATCGACAGGATGGTGAAGCCCACCTCGCGCGAACCCACCAGCGCCGCCTTGAAGGGCGGCATGCCCTCCTCGACGTGGCGCATGATGTTCTCCAGCATCACGATGGCGTCATCCACCACCAGGCCGACGGCCAGCGTCAGCCCCAGCAGCGAGACGTTGTCCAGCGTGTAGCCGAAGCCCCACAGCAGCGCCAGCGCGCCGACCAGCGAGACCGGCAGCGACAGCGTCGGGATCACGGTGGCGGTGAAGCGGCGCAGGAACAGGAAGATCACCAGCACGACGAGCGCGATCGTCCCGTACATCGTGAGCGTGACGTCGTGCAGCGCGTCGCGGATCGAGACCGAGCGGTCGTTCGTGATGCGGATGCCCACCGACTGCGGCAGCTGGGCGCGGAATCCGGGGATCGCGGCCTTCACCGAGTCGACCACCTTCACCGTGTTGGCATCGGGCTGGCGCAGCACCGCCAGCGAGATGGCCGGCTCGCCGTTGACGGTGGCCGACGTCTTGACGATCTCGACGCTGTCCTCCACCGACGCCACGTCGCGCAGCCGCACCGGATTGCCGCCCCTGATGCTGACGATGAGGTCGGCGAACTCGGCCGCGCTGGTGAGCTGGCGGTTCGCCTGCAGCGTGAGCGTCTGGCGCTGGCCGTCCAGCGTGCCCACCGGCGTGTTGGCGTTGGCCGACTTGAGCGCACCGCCCAGTTCGTCCATCGTCAGGTTGCGCGCCGCCAGCGCGTCGGGGTCCACGCGCACCCGCACCGCGTAGCGCTTGGCGCCGAAGATGTTGACCTGCGCCACGCCGGGCAGCGTCGACAGGTTGGGCAGGATCAGGTGCTCGGCGTAATCCTGCAGTTCCGACAGCGAAAGCGCCGGCGACGTGAGTGCGATGAACAGCACCGGCGCGTCGGCCGGGTTCACCTTGCGGTAGCTGGGAAGCTGCGTCATCTCCACCGGCAGCGCGCGCTGCGCGCGCAGCAGCGCGGCCTGCACGTCGACCGCGGCGGCGTCGATGTCGCGCCCTTCGTCGAACTCCAGCGTCACCGAAGTCGAGCCCAGCGTGTTGGTGGAGCTGATGACGTTGAGCCCCGGGATGGTCTGGAACTGCTTCTCCAGCGGCAGCGCCACCGAAGTGGCCATCGTCTCCGGGCTGGCACCGGGCAGCGACGCGCCGACGTTGATGACCGGCGTGTTGTAGCTGGGCAGCGCCGCCACCGGGATGCGGCCGTAGGCGATGACGCCCGCCAGCACGATGCCGGCGTTCAGCAGCACCGTCATCACGGGCCGGCGGATGAAGAGTTCCGAAAGGTTCATGCCGGGGACCTCGCAGCGCCGGGGGCCGACGCACCGCGGCCGGGGCCCGAGGCACCGCGCCCGGGCCGGCCGGCGCCGGAGCCGGAGCCGTCGCGCACCACCAGCGCCGAGCCGGGGCGCAGGTTCTGGCGGCCGTCGACGACGACGCGGTCGCCGGCCTTCAGGCCTTCGACCACCGCGTCGGCGCCGGCCGACTGCAGCACCGACACCGGGCGCAGCACGGCGCGGTTGTCGGGGCCGACGATGAAGACCACGTTGCCGCGCGGGTTGGTCACCAGCGCCGCCTGCGGGATGACGATGGCGCCGGCCAGCGTCTGCACCGTGAGCACGATGTCGGCGTAGGCGCCCGGCCACAGCACATGGTCGCGGTTGTCGAAGCCGGCCTTCACCTTCACGGTGCCGCTGGCGGCGTCGATCTGGCTGTCGACGAACTGCAGCCGGCCCTGGCGCTGGCCCTTGCCGTCGGGCAGCACCGCCGTCACGTTCGCGCCGCTGCCGGAAGACAGCAGCCGCAGCGCATCGTTCACGTGGCGCTGCGGCAGGTTGAACGACACCGCGATCGGGTCCAGTTGCGTGATGGTGGCCAGTACCGGCGCCGTCGGCGAGACCGAAGTGCCCGGGAACACGTTCACGGCGCCCACGCGGCCGCCGCTGGGCGCGCTGATGCGGGCATACGACAGGCTCACCTTCACCGCCTCGATCGCCGCCAGGTCGGCCTGCACCGCGGCCTGCTGCGCTTCGACATTGGCCTGCGCCGTGTCCACCGCCCCTTGAGAGACGAAGTTGCGCGACAGCAGGTCGCGGCTGCGTTCGAGCTGGCGCTTCGCGTCGGCCAGCGTGGCCTGGTCGCGCGCCAGCTGCGCCTGCGCCTTGCCCAGGTTGGCTTCGTCGGTGCGTGCGTCCAGCGTGAACAGCGGCTCGCCGGCGCGCACGAACTGCCCTTCCTTGACGTGCACCTTGGTGACGATGCTGGAGACCTGCGACTTGACGTCCACGCTGGCCAGCGGCGAGACGGTGCCCGTGGCGCGCACGCTGACGGGGAAGTCGCGCTGCAGCGCCACCACCACCGAGACGCTGACCGGCGGCGCCGAGGCGGCGCTGGCCGGCGCCGCTGCAGCCTGCGCCGAAGCCCCCGAGGCGGTGGCGGACCCCGAAGCCGCCGCCGGCGCTTCGGCGCCGCCGCCGCCGCTGCAGGCGGCCAGCGCCAACGGGAAGAGCACCGCGAAGGCGGCGCGGAAACGGGACACGGTGATCAAGACAACGCCCTCTTCAAGGCCTCGAGTCCGGCGCTGATCGCGCGCAGCTCTTCGGTGGGTCGGGTGGCAAGCCGCGTGGCCAGCTCACGCCTGGCCTCTTCGCGCACCTGGTCCAGCAGGGACTTGCCGGTTTCGCTGATGGTCAGCGCGGCGCGCCGGCGGTCGCTCGCATGGCTGGACACCTGAACGTGGCCGGCCCGCGCAAGCCGGTCGACCATGGCCGATGCGGTGGGCATGGTCACGCCCAGGAAGGACGCGACCTCGCCGACCGAACAGCCGGCGTTGTGGTCGATGAAGTGCAGGCAGCGGAACTGGGGCACCGAGAGCCGGTTCGACAGCTGCGAACGCATGCCCAGCCTGATGGCGTCCATCGCCCCGGGCAGCACGTCCAGCACGTCGGCGGCGCAGGTGCGCGACAGGGCGGAGCTTCCCATCCGGCGGACCAATGCTTCGCTAAACGAACCTTCAGCTTAACAAAGCATCGGCCGGCGCGTGTTGCGCCTCCGTGAAGGTCCTACCCCTTCTTCAGGCTGTCCCGGTGGAACCGAAGCCGCCGGCGCCGCGCGCGCTGGCATCGAATTCTTCGACCCGGCGGAAGGCGGCCTGCACCACCGGCACGATGACCATCTGCGCGATGCGCTCCAGCGGCTGCACCGTGTACGCCGCCTGGCCGCGGTTCCAGCAGCTCACCATCAGCGGGCCCTGGTAGTCGCTGTCGATCAGGCCCACCAGGTTGCCCAGCACGATGCCGTGCCTGGCGCCCAGGCCGGACCGCGGCAGCAGCATCGCCGCCAGGCCGGGGTCGCCGATGTGGATGGCGATGCCGGTGGGGATCAGTGCCGCCTGCCCTGGCTGCAAGGTGAGCGGCGCGTCGACGCAGGCGCGCAGGTCCAGGCCGGCGCTGCCGGGGGTGGCGTAGGCGGGCAGCTGGTCGGCCATGCGCGCGTCCAGCACCTTCACTTCGATCGTGGTCATGTCTTCGAAAGCATGCGGGTGGCGATCTCTGCCACCAGCGCGCGTGCCAGGGTCAGCTTGTCGGCCGCGGGCAGCTCGCGTTCGCCGCGCGCGTCCACCAGCAGCAGCTGGTTGTCGTCGCGGCCGAAGGTGGCGGGTCCCAGGTTGCCCACGATGAGCGGCACGCCCTTGCGTTCCAGCTTCTCGCGTGCATGGCGCGCCAGGTTGTCGCTCTCGGCGGCGAAGCCCACGCACCAGGGGCGTTCGGCCACCGGCAGGCGCGCCACGGCGGCCAGGATGTCGGGATTCTCGGTCAGCTCGAGCGTCGGCACGGCCCTGTCGGCGCCCTTCTTGATCTTGTGCTCGGTCACGTGCGCGGGGCGCCAGTCGGCCACCGCGGCGGTGGCGATGAAGACGTCGTTCTGGCGCGCCGCCGGCAGCACCGCTTCGTGCATCTGGCGTGCGCTGGTCACGTCCACGCGCCGCACGCCGCGCGGCGTGGGCAGGTGCACCGGGCCGGCCACCAGCGTCACGGCGGCGCCGGCCTCGGCGCAGGCGCGTGCAAGCGCGAAACCCATCTTGCCGGACGAGAGGTTGGTGATGCCGCGCACGGGGTCGATGGCCTCGAAGGTGGGCCCGGCGGTGATGAGCACACGCCGGCCGGCCAGCAGCTGGGGCTGGAAGCTGGCGATCAGCGCGTCGCGGATCTCGATGGCTTCGAGCATGCGGCCGTCACCCACTTCGCCGCAGGCCTGGTCGCCGCTGCCCACGCCCAGCACGGTGGCGCCGTCCGCGGCCACCTGCGCCACGTTGCGCTGCGTGGCCGGGTGGGCCCACATCTCGCGGTTCATGGCCGGTGCCAGCAGCAGCGGGCAGCGGTCGACCGGGCGCGCCAGGCACAGCAAGGGCAGCAGTTCGGCGGCGCGTCCCTGGGCCAGCTGGGCGATGAAGTCGGCGCTGGCCGGCGCCACGACGATGGCGTCGGCCTCGCGCGAAAGCTCGATGTGCGCCATCGCGTTGGCCGGCCGGGTGTCCCACTGGCTGGTGTAGACGGGCCGGTTGGTCAGCGCCTGCATCGTGACCGCGGTGATGAACTGCTGCGCGGCTTCGGTCATCACCGCCTGCACGGTGGCGCCGGCCTTGACCAGTTCACGCGCGAGCTCGGCCGCCTTGTAGCAGGCGATGCCACCCGAAAGCCCGAGAACGATGTGCCTGCCTTGCAGGTCCTGCGCTGGCGCCATGGGGCGCGACTCTAGCAGGCGCGCTTCAGGCCAGCTTCCAGAGCTGGTCCAGCAGGCGCTTGCGGTCCACGCCTTCGCCCGCGCGTTCGGCCAGCGCGCAGAAGAACTGCTCGCACGACACCGCGCCGGCGGCGGCCCGCTTTGCATGCAGCGCGGCGATGGGCCCGATGTGCAGCGCCAGCACGCGCGCCGCCTTCTCCACCAGTTCGGGACGCAGCGGCGTCTGCCCCAGCACCGGCAGTTCGGCCGGCGGCGGTGCGCCGGCGGCGCGTTCCGGCGCGGCGGGCGCTTCCATCGAACCGATGCGCGCCGCCTGTTCCAGGAAGGCGCCGCGCTCCTCGCGCTGCAGGGCTTCGCCCGCGATCTTGGCCACCAGCGCCGCGAAGCTGCCGGACTTGCGCGCCCCGTCGCGCACGACGATGCGGCTCATCGGCCCCACCAGCGGGCGCAGCAGCGCTTCCAGCTGCGCCAGCTGCTGCGGGTCCCAGGGCTGCGGGCCCGACGGCGCCTGCGGCGTCACCACCATCGTGGGCGCGAACTGGGCCGCCGTCATGGTGGTGGCGTTGTATTGCGGCTCCGGCGCCACGGGTTGCGGGCCGGTGGGCGAACGGCGCATCTGCACCAGCGCCATCGACGACAGCGCATGCCGCACCGACCCGGCGGGTGCGGCGTCGAGCAGCGCTTCGCGCAGTTCGACCGCGGTGGTGAAACGGTCGGCCGGGCGTTTGGCCAGCGCGCGCGCGATCACCTTGTCGAAGGCCGCCAGCGCCACGCTGGCCGGCAGCGTGGACGGCGGCGCCGGTTCGTGGTGCAGCACCTGTGCCATGGCCTGCTGGGCGGTGCCGCCGAAGGGCGCGACGCCGGTCATCAGCTCGTACAGCAGCACGCCGCAGGCGAAGATGTCCACCCGCCGGTCGGGCACCTCGCCGCGGTAGCGCTCGGGCGCCATGTAGCCGGGCGAGCCGAGCACGGCACCGCGCTGCGTGAGGTCGGTGCTGTCGATGCGCGCGATGCCGAAGTCGGTGACCTTGATGCGGCCGTCGCGCGTGACCAGCAGGTTGCTGGGCTTCACGTCGCAGTGCCAGACGCGCTGCTCGTGGGCACAGTTCAGCGCGTCCAGCAGCTGCACCATGACCGCCATCACGTCGGCCAGCGCCAGCCGCGTGCCCTGGCTGGTGATGGCGTGCAGCGAGCGCCCTTCGACGCACTCCATCGCGATGTGCAGGTCCAGCCCCTCGTCGCCCGACTCGCCGTACTCGTAGATGGCGACGATGTTCGGGTGGTTCAGCCGCCCGGCGGCCTGCGCTTCCAGCCGGAAGCGCTGCACCGCCGCCTTGCCGTGATGGCCTTCCAGCAGCGAGCGGTGGATGGTCTTCACCGCCACCGTGCGGTGGATGTGCGGGTCCAGCGCCTTGTAGACGACGCCCATCGCGCCGGCACCGATGACTTCCTGCACCAGGTACTTGCCGATGCGTTCGGGCAGCGCGGCAAAGGGCATCGGACGGGCGCTCATGAGGGTGGACCTTCGCGATTGGAGCAGGTTCAGGCCGGCGCGCCTTCCAGCATGTCCATGGCCTGGACCAGGCTACGGCGCATGCGCGTGAAGCTGCGGGCCAGCGCGCCGATCTCGTCGCGCCCTTCGGCGTTGAAGGCGGGCGCCTGGTCGTCGCCCAGGCTCACCGCGTCGGCGATGCGCGAGAGCTTCTGCACCGGCCGGATCACCAGCCACCACAGCATGGCGTTGAGCACCACGCCGATGGCCACGAACACCGAGGTGAGCGCGATCATGAAGGTGAGCCAGGCTTCCTGGGCGCGCGCCAGCGGCACCGCCATCGGCACCGAGACCATCTGCGCACCCACCACTTCGCCCACCTGCCAGCCGAAGCCGTTGGCGGGGCCGTACTTTTCCACCAGCGGGCGCGGCGCCGCGTCCACCGTGCTGTGGCAGCGCAGGCAGGCGCCGTCGGTGATGCGGATCGGGCGTGCGATGAACAGCGAGCGGCCGGCCGGGGTCTCGCGCTGGCCGATGGTTTCCTTGCTGTCGGCCGACTTGCGGAAGCCCGCGATGATGTCGGCTTCCCAATCGACCGCGCGGTCGCGCGGGTTGGTCGGGTTGAGCGTGGCTTCCTTGTAGCTGTACTCGGGGTGGTTCTTCTGCAGCTTGGACAGCACCTCGGTAGCAGAGAAGGCCGGCACCGACTGCGGCAGGAAGGCGTACTTCATCTGCGTTTCCAGCAGCGGCGCCACCTGGGTGCTCGTGTACGAGCGCACCGCAAGCGCCTTCTCCAGCATGAAGCGGGCGTGCTGCAGCACTTCGGCTTCGGCGTTGCGCTGCAGCAGCCCACGCGTGATGACGCTGGTGGTGAACAGACCGGCGGCGAAGACGGCCAGGAACACCAGGTTGAACTTGAGGAGCAGCTTCATTCCGGGGCCTTCACGAGGGTTTGGGTTTCGGTGGCGGGTTCGGGCGCGGGTTCGGCCACGGGCGGCGGAGGAGGCGGCGGCGGCAGCACCGGCGCCGGGCGCGGCTTGGGCGGCGGCGGGAACAGCACCGGCCTCCACTCGGGGTGCAGGCGCAGGTCGGCCACCAGTGCGGAACGGAACGCGCTTTCGCGCGACCGCGGGGTGAACCGCTGCACGAAGGCGGCGCGCAGCACCGGTTCGCCGTTCAGCCAGGGGGCGGCGTCGGCATAGGTGGCGGGGCTGCCCTTGGAAGGTTCCACCGGCTTGTCGGCGAAGCGCGCGGCGCGCCGCGGCAGCGTGTCCACGAAGGGGCGCGGCATCTTGGCCAGCATCTCCTGCGGCGGCAGGCGGCCGGCTTCCGGCGCGCCGGCGCCACGCTGCAGCAGGGAATCGGCGTCGCGCAGCGACTGCGGCGCGGCGCGGTGCCCGTCGGCATGAATCACCGCATCGGCGACGCCGCTTTCAACGAAGAGCCAGGTCAGCTCGGGCGCGGCATGGGCGATGACGGTGCCGCCCACGCGCAGGGCGTCCAGCCGGGGGCCGGCCAGCGCGCCCGGCCCGGTGGCGTTGGCGAGCGCAGACATCTTCAGCCAGCCGGCGGCCAGGTAGGCCGTGGCGGAGCGCTCGCCTTCGCGCGCCAGGGCGCGCGGCTGCAGCATCAGCTGCGTGGCGGGGCCCAGGTCGAGCAGCTTGCCGTCGTCCAGTTCCACCCGCACCAGGCGCGCGCCTTCGGCGGTGGCGAGGATGTCGTCGGCGCGCAGGCGCATGCCTTCGGAAGCGGCGAAGCGCTCGGTGTCGCGCAGCAGCGTGACGTCCCCGTCGGCAATGGTGATGACGCCGATGCCGGAGGCCGCGGCGGCGGCCAGCGGCAGCAGGGCCAGGGCGGCGGTGGCGAGTCGGAACCAGGTCTTGCCGAACATTGCTTGCCCCTTGCGAGAACCCGGCGTGAACCGGAATGCCGTCAGGATAGGCAAGCGGCGGCAAGTGCGAATCGCACCCTTGGGGGAATCTAGGGAGTTCTGGAGGGCTCACCTTAGGGGGCCCGGCGGCGGCCGCCCCCCGTTGCGAGCCTCAGCGCTGCTGCGAGCGCAGCTTGCCGGGGTTCAGCAGCCCCAGAGGGTCGAAACGGCTCTTCATGGCCAGTGCCGTCTCGGCCGCCAGGCGCTGCGCCGCGTTCACGGCGCTGCGGTCCATGTCGCGCAGCTTGCCGCCGTCTTCCAGCACATGCACGTGCGGGTTGTTGATGGTGGCGCCGTGGTCGCGGTAGATCTGCATGATCTGCTGCAGCCGCTCCTCGTTCGTCCAGCGCACGATCTGCAGCCCGCTGCAGGTGTGCTGGCCGTCGGTCAGGCGGATGAACTCCACGTGCATCATCACTTCCGGGGCCAGCGCCTTCTCGAGCGCGATCACCTGCTCGCGCTGGCGCGCGGGGTCGAAGCGGCTCTGCAGGTAGGTGAGTCCCTTGTCCAGCTTCAGCGCCTGCAGCGTGGTGTGGTTCCAGCAGTACTCCACCAGCGTGCGGTTGGCCGCCTTCGCTTCGGCCGCGGTCTTGCGGTAGGTGACCTGGCCGCCTTGGGCGGCGACGATCTCGCGCGTGGCGGCTTCGGAAGACTCGGCCACGATCACGATCACCGCGTGGTGGCCGGCCGGCAGGTGCTCGGCCAGCACCGTGAAGTAGCCTGGAATGGGCGCGGCGATGAACGCCAGTTCCTTCTTCACGATGCCGGGCGACTGGCCGTTCAGGCGGATGCAGAAATCCAGCCCGGCCTCGAAGCTTTCGAAGGTGGCGATCATCTCCACCCAGGGCAGCGCGGGCGCGAGCGCGATCTCCAGTTCCAGCACGATGCCGTTGGTGCCCCAGCGGTGGTGCAGCAGCATCGCTTCCGGGCCGCGCAGTTCCACGATCTGCGGCTCGGGTTCCACCGTCATCGCCCGCACCCCCAGCACGTTGCCGGCGGCGGCGATGGGCCCGTAGGTGATGGAGCCGGCGCCGCCGAAGCCGCCGCCGAACAGTCCGCCCAGCGTGGCGGCGCGGAAGGTGGAAGGCTGCCAGCGCAGTTCCCAGCCCTGGGGCTGGGCATGGCGGTCGAATTCGCCCAGGCGGATGCCGGCCTGCGCCCGCCCCACCCCGCCCCGGGCCCAGCCGAAGGCGTTGAAGGCCGACATGTCCAGCAGCAGCCCGCCTTCCAGCGGAACGATCTGGCCGTAGTTGCCGGTGGCCGCGCCGCGCACCGTGATGGGCACGCGTTCCTTCGCGCAGGCGGCGACCACGGCCTTGATCTCGTCTTCGGTCTTCGGCTTCACCGCCACGTCGGCCCGCCTGCCTTCGAGCTGGCGCTTGAGCACCGGGCTGAACCAGCTGAAGTCCTGCGACAGGCGCGAAAGCGCCGTCTCGTCGGTCACCCAGTCCAGCCCCGGCAGCTGCGCCGGCAGCGAAGCCGCACGACTCACGGCATCACCTTCAGGTCGCGCACGAACTCGGTCGTGTAGGTCTTGGACAGCTCCACCTTGGCGGGGTCGATCAGCTTGGCGCCGACCAGGAAGTCGTAGCTCGCCTTCGCTCGCGCCTCGGTGATGACGCCGATGCCCATCCTGGCCGCGTCGCCACCCATCACGATGCCCATCTCCTTCAGCTTGGCCAGGCTGTAGGCCAGCTGCTCGTCGGTCATGTTGGGGTTGTCCTTCTTGATCAGCGCGTTCGCCGGCGCGGGGTCGGCGAAGTAGCTCTTCCAGCCTTCGGCGGTGCCGCGCACGAAGGCGGCCACCGCCTTGGAGCGGTCCTTCACCGTCTTTTCCATGCAGGAGACCGTGTTCGCGTAGGCCGGGAAGCCGAAGTCGCTGAACATGTAGGCGCGCGCCTTGCCGCCGGCCTTCTGGATCGCGAAGGGCTCGCTCGTCAGGTAGCCCTGCTGCACGACGTTGTTGTCGGCCATGAAGGGCTGGATGTTGAAGGTGTAGGGCCGCGTCTGAGCGTCGGTGAAACCGTACTTGGCCTTCAGCCAGGGCCAGAAGCCGCGGTGCGCGAGCGAGCTGATGAGGATGGTCTTGCCCTTCATGTCCTCGAAGCCCTTCACGTCGTCGTGGGCGATGAGCACCTGCGGATCCTTCTGGAAGCTGGCCGCCACCGTGACCACCGGCAGCCCGCCCTCGCGCACCTGCACCACCTGCAGGTCGGAGCTGCCCATCACGCAGTCGGCCTGGCCGGCGGCCATGATCTGGTAGGTGTTCACCTGCGGCCCGCCCATGCGGATGGTCACGTCCAGGCCGTACTTCTTGTAGATGCCTTGCGCCACCGCCTGGTAGTAGCCGCCGTGTTCGGCCTGGGCATACCAGTTGGTCACGTAGGTGAAAGCCTCCTGCGCGCAGGCGGCGCCGGAAAACGCGGCGGCAGCGGCGAGGGTGACGATGGGGGCGAGTCGCTTGTTCATCAGGTGATTCCTCCGGTGGGTGTCAGTTGAAACCTTGTTCGACGTGGCCGGTCTGGTGGCCCTTGCCCCAGGTGGCTTCGGCCCGCGCAGGCCAGCGCAGTTCGTGCAGTTCGGTGATGGCCTGCGACCAGCTGGCCGCCAGCGAATCCAGGATCGCCAGCCCCTGTTCGCGCGTGGCCGGCAACGGGTCGCCGATGACGCCGCTGGGCCCGAAATCGCGCGCCGTCCAGGCGCAGGCCGGGCGGCCGTCCGAAGACAGCAGCTTGCTGGGGAATTCGGGCGGGTAGTTGGTGACCGCGCGTTCCATGTGCACGGTCTCGGGCGCCAGCGCCATCATGATGGCGGTCTCGGCATGGCCGGCGTGCATGGCGAGCTTCTTCTCCTTCTCGCTCATGAAGCGCCCGGCCACGTGCGGCAGGCGCCAGGTGTGCTGCGGCACCACGATGTAGTCGCCGTGGCGCAGGCGCAGTTCGCGCGCGGCGATCTCCATCACCTGCGGCTGGCCGCCATGGCCGTTGACGATGAGCAGCTTGCGGAAGCCCGACCGGTACACCGACTCGCCCACCTGCACCATGGTGGCGAGCAGGGTCTCGCCGTCCAGCGTGACGGTGCCGGGAAAGTGCAGGTGCTCTTCGCTCTTGCCGTAGGTGATGGGCGGCAGCGCGTAGGCCGGCACCGAAGCGGGCAGCCGCGCCAGCGCGTGGCCGACGACGCCGGCGCAGATGACGGTGTCCACCGCGCAGGGCAGGTGCGGGCCGTGCTGTTCGGTGCTGCCGGTGGGCAGCACGATGACGGTGTTCTCGCGGTCGGGCAGCGCACCGATCTCGGTCCAGCTCAGGTAGGGCAGGAAACGCTGCGGGGGGTTGTAGCCGTGGATCATGGGACCTTCCGGATTCGTCACGAGCAAGCTTCGCGCCAGAATATCAGCGCACCGCGGTCCAGGAGGAAAGTGCCGATGGTTTCGACCTGCCTGAAAACCCTGCTTGTCCTTCTGCTCGCGGCCGCGTCGGCGGCCCACGCGAACACCCTGCGCTGGGCCGGCCGCGGCGACGTGCCCACGCTGGACCCGCACTCCTTCAACGAGGGCTTCACCGACAGCCTGCTGGGCCATGTCTACGAACTGCTGGTGCAGGTGGACCGCCAGCAGCGCCGCGTGCCCGGCCTGGCGGAAAGCTGGACCGTGGTCAACGACACCACCTGGCGCTTCACCGTCCGCCGCGGCGTGGTGTTCTCCGACGGCAGCCCCTTCACCGCCGCCGACGCGGTGTTCTCGATCGAACGCGCGCAGCAGGCTTCCTCGCAGCAGGCCTACTTCGCGCGCCAGCTCGGCAAGCCGGTGCTGGTCGACGAGCGCACGTTCGAGCTGCGGCTGGACAAGCCCAACCCGCTGCTCATCGAGCACCAGCTGAACGTGCGCATGATGAGCGCCGCCTGGTGCAAGGCCACCGGCGCCGACAAGGTGCCCAACTTCACGCAGAAGGAGGAAGCCGCCAGCACCCGGCGCGCGATGGGCACCGGCCCCTACCTGCTGGAGACCTACGAGCCCGGCGTGAAGGTGGTGCTGGTGCGCAACCCGAAGTGGTGGGGCAAGAACGAAGGCAACGTCGACCGCATCGTCTACACGCCGGTGGCCAACGACGGCACGCGCACCGCGGCGCTGCTGGCCGGCGACATCGACTTCACACACGACACGCCGCTGCAGGACAGCCCGCGCCTGTCGCGCGACCCGGCGGTGAAGCTGTCCAGCGGGCCCGAGAACCGCATCCTCTTCTTCGCGATGGACCAGTACCGCGACGAACTGCTCTATTCGAACGTGAAGGGCCGCAACCCCTTCAAGGACCCGCGCGTGCGCGAAGCCTTCCTGCTGGCCATCGACGCCGAGGCGATCAAGGCGAACACGATGCGCGGCCAGTCGGTGCCCACCGCCTGCATGGCACCGGCGGCCATCGGCTGCCTGGCGCCCGAACTGGAGAAGCGCCCCGCCGCCGACCCCGCGAAGGCGAAGGCGCTGCTGGCCGCCGCCGGCTACCCGGAGGGATTCGACCTCACGCTCGATTGCCCGAACGACCGCTACGTCAACGACCAGGCCATCTGCCTGGCCACGGCCTCCATGCTGGGCAAGGTCGGCGTGAAGGTGAAGGTGGACGCGCGGCCGAAGAGCATCTTCTTCCAGAAGATCGAGCGCCACGACACCAGCTTCTACCTGCTGGGCTGGGGCGGCGGCACCACCGACGCGCAGGGCACGCTGGACCCGCTGCTGCACCGGCCCGACCCGGCGACGAAGAAGGGTGAATACAACTACGGCCGCGGCGGCGACGCCGAGCTCGACCGCCTGATGGACGCGGCGGGCACCGACATGAATGCCGAGCGGCGCGCGCGCCTGATCGGCGAAGCCCAGCGGCGCGTGATGCAGCAGTTCTACGTGCTGCCGCTGCACCGGCAGATGATCACCTGGGTCGGCCGCAACAACGTGACGCCGGTGGTGATGCCCGACAACGCGTTGCGGGCGCAGTGGACGAAGGTGGACTGAGGGCGGCCTTCAGGCCGCGCCGTGGCACTTCTTGTACTTCTTGCCGCTGCCGCAGGGGCAGGGGTCGTTGCGGCCGGGTGTCTTCTCCACCTGGCGCGTGGCGGGCCGGGGGGCGTTGTCCACCACCCACAGCTTGAAGTCCTGCACCGCGAACAGCGCGTTGTCCAGCAGCTGGTCGCGCGGCGGGCATTCGACCCCCTCGTTCAGGCCCAGCGTCTGGCGCATCTCGTCGCTGCCGTCGGCCTGGCGCAGCGCGTGCACCCAGGCCAGCAGCATCGCCGCCCCTTCAGCCGCCTCTTCGTTCTGGGCCGGCGGGAAGGCGTGCTCTCCCAGGTCCGCCATGGCGGCGAAGAAGCCGTCGGCCCAGTCGGCGCCGGTGACCAGTTGCGCCGTCTCCTCGTCGCTCAGCTTCTCGCGTTCCCGGACTTCGGCGCGGTCCTCGTCCTTCCATTCCATCAGCAGCGGCACCAGGCGCGGATCGTCGGGCGCTTCGTCCAGCGACTCGGCGTCCAGCATGTTGCACAGCACCGCCAGCCGGCCTTCGAGGCTGCTGCGCGCGCGCGCCTGGTCTTCCGGGTCGGCGAAGGCGCGTTCGTAGGCGTCGCCGGCGAGCCGCGCGATCCAGTCCTCGAAGGACGGTGGGCGCAGCATGCAGGCCAGCGCGGTGAGCCAGCCGTCGGACCACTCGGCGCCGATGCGGGGGTCGAAGCCGCCCAGCTGGTGGCAGACGCGTTCGAAGGCGTCCAGTTCGGCTTCGGTGCTGTTGCGCAGGGGCTTCATCTTCAGGTTCCGGGCAGCGCGAGGCGTTCGCGCACGAATTGTTCCAGGCGGCGCAGCGCCGCCGCACGCGCCGCCGGGTGGCCGCCCACGTGCACGCCTTCGCCAGGGTGCACGCCGTTGGGCACGTCCTTGCGCAGCCGCACCGGGCCCGTGCCGTCGAAGCCGTGCCCGGCGCCTTCGAAGGTCTGGACCTGCACGCCGTCGCCCGCCTGCAAGGCCAGGGCCTGGCAGGGGCCCGGCGGGGTCCAGTCGTCGTCGGCGCCCACCAGCAGCAGCAAGGGGGCCGAAGCCTCGTAGCCGCGCGCCAGGTCGCTCTGGCAGCCGGGGTAGAAGGCGGCGGCGAAGGCCGGCACCACGCTCGAAGCCGCCACCTCGCGCTGGCGCCGGTTGGTGGCCGCCAGCACCGTGCTGCCGCCGTTGGACCAGCCGATCAGGCCCAGGCGCTTCGGGTCCACCCCCTCGCGCGCGGCCAGCCATTGCAGTGCACCCAGCGCGTCCAGCCGGCGCTGCGCCTGGGTGACGGCGCGCGCGCCCAGGCGCTGGGTGCAGATCTGCCGTTCGCCGCGCGGGGTGAGCGAGTCCGGCACCAGCGCCGCCACGCCCAGCGCGTTCAGGCGTTGCGCGGCGTCGCGCAGGCGTTCGCTCGGTTCGCCGCGGCGGTCGAAGGCGCCGCCGCATCCGTGCAGCAGCAGCACCGCCGGCATGGGCCCGGCGGCCGGCGGCGCGAACCACAGGCCGGGCAGCACGAGGCCGCCATCCAGGCTGCGCACTTCCACCTTCTGCTGCGCGCAGGCGCTGCCCGCGGCCGCCAGGGCGGCGGCGGACAGCAGGCGCAGCAGAAGGCCGGTCATCGGATCGAAGGCGGGTTCGGGTGCAGGCGGGCCATGTAGTGCACGTCCACGTAGCGCCCGGCGCGCAGAGCATAGCCGCGCATCGTGCCTTCGCGTTCGAAGCCGAAGCGTTCGTACAGGCGGATCGCGCGTTCGTTGTCGACGAAGACCGACAGCTCGATGCGCAGCAGCTGCGCCCACTGGTCGGCGTAGTCGCACAGCGCCTGCATCAGCGCATGGCCCACGCCCTGCCCCTGCGCTTCGCGCGCGACCGCGATGCCCAGCCCGGCCGTGTGGCGGCGCCGCACGTTGGTGCTGGGGTGCAGACCGGCGTTGCCGACGACGCGGCCTTCGCATTCGGCCACCAGCACGATGTCGGGCCTGGACGGGTCGACGTTGTTCGCCAGACGCTGCTGCCAGATCTCCTCGCTGGTGTACGGCACCTGCAGCAGGTTGGGCAGCACCTCGGGGTCGCCCATGGTGTTCACGAAGGCGGCGGCGTCCCTGGGCGTGGCGCGGCGCACGGTGACGGGGGCGGTCGGCATCGGAGGTCTCCTTCTCGGGTGTCGAGGGGGCTTCAAAAGGCACAAGGCCCGCTGTTGGCGGGCCTTGTGTGCGGGAAAACGGGTTGCAACAGGCCCTAGCGGTGTGGATGCTCCAGGAAGGCGACGACCAGGCACGGCATCGCGATGCGGTGCGGTTGCTGGGAGCGGGTCGCGCGGGACATGGATGCAGTGTGCCTGCCGGCCTTGGAACGCGTCAAGCCGCGGCCTGGGGGGTCTGGCCCTTCGCCCCGCAGCGCCACAGCACGAAGGCGTAGAGGTCGGCCGCCAGTGCGTCGGCCTGCGCGCGCGTGGAGCCGATGCCGTGGCCGGCCTCGAAATCCACCCGCAGCAGCGCCGGCCGGCCGCTGGTGCTGGCGGCCTGCACGCGGGCGGCGAACTTGGCCACGTGCCAGGGCGCCACGCGCGGGTCGGTGGCGCCGGTGATGGCCAGCAGCGCAGGGTAGGCGGTGCCTTCGCGCAGTGCCTGGTAGCTGTCCATCGCCTGCATGACGCGGAAGCTCTCGGCGTCGGCGATCGGACCCCATTCGTCGATGTCGGCGATGTTCTGTTCCGCCATGTAGCGCAGCGGGTTCATCCAGCCGACGTTGGTGACGACGGCAGCGAAGAGATCGGGCCGCTCGGTCATGGCCCGGCCCACCGCGATGCCGCCGGCCGAGGTGCCGCTGATCGCCAGCTTCGCCGGCGCCGTGAGCTTCGCCGCCACCAGCGTTTCGCAGACGTCGATGAGGTCGCGCCAGGTGTTGGACTTGGTGGCCTTGCGGCCGCCGTAGTGCCATTCGCGCCCGTACTCGCCACCGCCGCGCACATGGGCGGTGACGTAGACGCCGCCGGCGTCCAGGAACGGCAGCAGCGCGGGGTTGAAGCGCGGCAGGCTGGAAATCTGGTAGGCGCCGTAGGCGTTCACCAGCGTGGGGTTGGCGCCGTCGCGGGCCAGGCCCTTTCTCGCCACCAGGGTGTACGGCACGCGGGTGCCGTCGCGCGCGGCGGCGAAGCCGCGCTGCACTTCGTAGGGCGCCAGGTCCAGCGGCGGCCGCGGCGTGAGGCCGGTGTCGGCGACGCGGCCTTGCGCGTCCACCTTCCAGATGCCCGCCGGGTCCAGCCAGCCGGCCAGCAGCAGGTGAGCGCCTTCGCTGGCGGGTGAAGCGAACACGCGCGTCACCGCACCTTCGAAGGGCAGCGCGATCGGCAACACGCGGCCTTCGCGGTCCACCCGCAACAGGCGCTGCACGCCGCCGTCCATCAGGCGCACGTACAGCGCGTCGGCAGCCTCGTGCAGGCTTTCGACGACGGCGGCGCACTGGGGCAGCACTTCCACCGCGCGCGCCAGGTCGGGTCCGGCGGCCGGCACGCGCAGCACGCGGCCGCGCGGCGCTCCGCGATTCGACTGCAGGTAGAGCGTGTCGCCCATCAGCGCCACGTCGGTCACCAGGTCGTCGAAGCCGGCCACCGCGCGCCAGCGCGGCTTGCCTTCGGCCAGCGCCGCCAGCGGCGTGAGGTACACCGCCTTCTCGGTGCGGATGTCGCCCACCAGCCCCAGCGCGAAGGCCGATCCCGGCACCGTGACGATGGCGGGCCACTGCAGCGGCTCGATCGCCACCGCGGCGTCGAGCCCGCGCTTCATGACCACCGGGTCCTGCTCCGGCTGCGTGCGCAGCTTGTGCAACCGCACCTGGCTGTCGCGGTACAGGGTGGGCGTGCCGCGCACGCCGGTGAGCTGGTGGTAGAAGAAGCCGCTGCCGTCGGCCAGCCAGGCCGGGCTGGCGCTGTCGGTCATGGGAATGCGCTCGGGCAGGACTTCGCCGCTGGCCACGTTCATCACGTGCAGCACGCTGGCTTCGGAGCCGGCGCTGGAAAGGCCGTAGGCGATCCAGCGCCCGTCGAACGAGGGCCGCCACCAGTCCAGCGAGACATGGCCTTGCGCGGTACGCGTCGACGAGGGGTCGATCAGCGCGCGGTCGGCCTTGCCGGCTTCGCGCACGAAGAGCTTGAAGACGTTGCTGCCGGCCGGCCGCTGTTCGTAGAAGAGACAAGGACCGGCCACCTGCACGCGCGCGGTGGCCACCGTCTCGCCCGACAGGGCGGCGATGCGCGAAGCCAGCGCGGCACGGCCCGGCAGCGCGTCCAGCGCGGCGCGGGTGGCCTCGTTCTGGCTCTTCAGGAAGGGCAGCCAGTCGGGGTCGGCCGGGTTCTCCATCCAGCGGTAGGGGTCGTGCACCGGGGTGCCGAACAGCTCGTCGGTGACGACGTCGACACGGGCGCGGACCGGGGCGGCGTGGCCACCCGAGGCGAAGGCAGAGGCCATGGCGGCGGCAAGCACCGTGCGGCGTTGCAGGAGGTGGGACATGGGCTGGCGACTGTATCGAAGGCGCCGCGCGCCGTCAGCCCAGCGCGCGCTCGAGCACCTGCATCGCCCATTCCAGCGCCGCCTCGCCCTGCGCCTGCAGCGCCACCTGCGCGTTCGCGCGCGCCAGCGCCGGGGCGCGCAGGTCGCACACCGTCATGCCGCGCGTGAAGCGGCCGGCGAGTTCGATGTCCACCCGCGCCGGCTGCAGGTCGAACAGTTCCGGACGCGCCAGCCAGACCACCGGCGTGGGGTCGTAGAGCGACTGCGCGTTGCGGCCGCGGCGGCGCGCCACGTCCACATAACCGTCCAGGTAGCCGGTGAAGACCGCCGCCGGCGGGGCGGTGAGCTTTCGAAGCCGCTGGACATGCCCGTCGCCCACCGGGAGCTGGCGGCAGATGTTCAGGCCGAACATCGCCACCGGCCGCCCGCAGTCGAACACGCGCGCCGCCGCCTCGGGGTCGGCGTGGATGTTGAACTCGGCCGCCGCGGTGGCGTTGCCGCCCATCGTGCTGCCGCCCATGATGACGAGCTGCTTGAGCAGCGAGGGCAGTTCCGGCGCCAGCGCGAAGGCCGTGGCCACGTTCGTGAGCGGGCCGACCGCCAGCAGCGTGATGCGGCCCGGGTGGGTGCGGACGGTGTCGATGAAGGCCTGCACCGCATGGCCGGGCTCCGGCGCCGCAGCCACCGCCGGCAGTTCGGGGCCCGTGGTCGCCATGCCATGGGCCCCCAGCACCTCCTGGGCGGTGGTCTGGGCCTGCGCCAGCGGCTGCGCGCAGCCGGCCCATACCGGCGTGCGGAATCCGTGCAGCGCCTTGATCGCCAGGGCGTTGGCCAGCGTGCGCTTCAGCGGCGCATTGCCGGCCACCACGCTCACGCCGTGCAGGCGGAATCGCGGCTCGCTTTCCAGCAGCAGCCAGGCCATCCAGTCGTCGAAGCCGGGGTCGGTGTCCAGCCAGAGGTCGATGGGCTCCATGGACAGGTCCTTCAGATCGGCGCGGCACGCGCGGGGTCGAGTTCGATGCTGACGCGGTCGCCTTCGCGCCAGGGCGCTTCGGCTTCCGGTGCCATGCCCTTCACCGGGCCGAGCGCGGTCTGCACCAGGAACTGCACGCGTTCGCCCAGGTAGCTGCGCGCGAGCACGGTGCCCGCGGTGGGCGCCACGCCGGGGGCACACACGGCCACCTGCTCGGCGCGCCAGGCCAGCCTGCGGCCACCGAGTTCCAGCTGGTTGTCGTAGCCCATGAAGCCGGCGACGAAGGCGCTGGCCGGGCGATGGAACACCTCGGCCGGCGTGCCCGCCTGTTCGATGCGCCCCTCGCGCATGACGACGATGCGGTCCGACAGCGCCAGCGCCTCTTCCTGGTCGTGGGTGACGTAGAGCATCGTGATGCCGGTTTCGCGTTGCAGGCGGCGCAGTTCGGCGCGCATCTGCTGGCGCAGCGCGGCGTCCAGGTTCGACAGCGGCTCGTCCAGCAGCAGCAGGCGCGGACGGATCACGATGGCACGCGCCAGCGCCACCCGCTGCTGCTGGCCGCCCGACAGCCGCGCCGGCGGGCGGTCTTCGAAACCGGCCAGGCCCACGGCGTGCAGCGCTGCGGTGGCGCGCGCCTTCAGTTCGGCTGCCGCCACGCGGCGCAGCGTGAGCCCGAAGGCCACGTTGTCGAAGGCCGAGAGGTGCGGGAACAGCGCGTACGACTGGAACACGAGCCCGATCTCGCGCCGGTTCGGCGCCAGACGCGTGATGTCCTCGCCTTCGAGCAGCACGCGGCCGGCGCTGGGCATCAGCAACCCGGCCACCGCGCGCATGGTCGTCGTCTTGCCGCAGCCCGAAGGGCCCAGCAGCGAGACCAGTTCGCCGCGCGCCACCGAAAGGTCGATGCCATGCACCGCGGCAGCCTTGCCGTAGCCCACGGTGAGCGACTGCAGTTGCAGGTGGCTCATACGTACTTGGAGATGCCCAGCATCCTCTCCGTGGCCGCCACCAGCGCGATCGTGAACAGCACCAGCAGCGTGGACAGCGCGGCGATCGAAGGGTCGTAGCTCGTTTCCATGTAGGCCATCATCTCGATCGGCAGCGTGCTCACGCCGGGGCCGGTGAGGAACAGCGACACCGGCACCTGGTTGAAGCTGGTCACGAAGGCCAGCACCGCCGCCGCCGCCACGCCGCCGCGGATGTTGGGCAGCACCACCCGGAAGAAGGCCTGCAGCCGCGTCGCGCCCAGCGTGACGGCCGCGTCGTCGATGTCGCTGCGCAGGTTGGCCAGGCTGGAGCCGACCACGCGCACCGTGTAGGGCACGAGCAGCGTGGTGTGACCGATCAGCAGGCTGGCGGTGACCGGCAGCGCGTGGGCCAGCACCATCAGCTGCAGCAGCGCCAGGCCGACGATGATGCCCGGCACGATGAGCGGCAGCGTCACCACCGCCTGCACGAGGCCCTTGCCCGGGAAGTCGCGCCGCGACACCGCGTAGGCCACCGGCACGCCCAGCGCCAGCGCCGCCGCCGTGCTGCCGGCGCCGACCACGAGGCTGGTGATGAGACTGCGCTGGAACGACTCCACCGTGAACAGGTGGGCCATCCAGCGCAGGCCGTAGCTCTTCGGCGGGAAGGCCAGCGTCTCGTCGGCCGAGAAACCGGCGACGAAGATGACGACGAAGGGGCCCACCAGGAACAGCAGCGCGAGCGCCAGCATGGCGAGCGCGGGGCGCGAGATCCTGTCGTTCACCGGCCCACCCACTTCAGCAGCTGGTTGACCACCAGGGTCGTGGCCAGCAGCAGCACCGCGATCACGCTGGCCGCCACCGTGTCGCCGGCCACGTTCACCTTCTGGTAGAGCAGCGTCTCCAGCATCAGCACTTTCGGGCCCCCCAGCAGCGCCGGCGTGATGTAGGCGGTGACGCACCCGGTGAACACCAGCGTGCCGCCGATGACCAGCCCTTCCTGCGTGAGCGGCAACACCACGCGCGTGAAGGCCTGCCAGCGCGTGGCCCCCAGGGAGCGCGCGGCGGCCAGCACGTCGGCCGGCAGGTTTTCCAGCGCCGACACCAGCGACAGCAGCATGAGCGGCATCATCAGCTGCAGCAGGCCCAGGAAGACCGCGCCTTCGGTGAAGAGCAGCGTCACGGGTTCCTTCACCACGCCGGTGGCAGCGAGCAGGGCGTTGGCGAAACCCTGGCGGCCCAGCAGCACGATCCAGGCGTAGGTGCGCGCGATCGGCGACACCATCAGCGGCAGGATCACCAGCGCGGTGAGCAGGCCGCGCCAGGGTGGCGGCACCTTCACCATCGCCAGTGCGGCGGGGTAGCAGACGACGGCGCTCACCAGGGTGGCCAGCGCCGCCAGGCGCAGCGTGCGCCAGTACACCTGGCGGTGCAGCGGTTCGTCGAAGAAGGCGCCGAAGTGCGCCAGGCCGAAGGCGCCGTCGACCTGGAAGGCACGCAGCAGCAGCGCCGCCACCGGCAGCAGAAACAGCCCGCCGACGAACAGCAGCGCGGGCGCCAGCAGGGGCCAGGGCAGGCGCTTCAATTCACTTCGCGATCATGCGGTTCCACTGCGTCACCCAGCCGGCGCGTTCGCGGGCCACCAGTTCCGGCTTCATGAAGACCAGGCTGCCGATCTGCTCACGGCCCCAGGTCAGCGCGTCGGCCGCCTCGGGCTTCGGCTTCGCGTTGCGGTTGATCGGCGAGTCGGCCAGGTCGTTGGCGAGTGCGGTCTGCACCTCGGCGCCGAGCCAGAAGTCGATCAGCTGGTGCGCCAGGTCGGCATTCCTGCTGCCCTTCACGATGCCCATCACGTTCATCATGCCCACCTGCCCTTCCCTGGGCACGACCCACTTCAGCGGCTTGCCGGTCTTCTTCAGGTTCAGCCAGCCGAAGCGGCCCACCGGCGCCACCCAGGCTTCGTCCTGCGCGAAGAGCGCCGTCATCTGCGCCGTCTGCGTGTAGTAGGTGACGGTGCCGGCCTTCATCTCGCCGATCTTCGCGAAGCCGGTGGCCATGTCGCCCGACAGGCCGCCCCAGGCGCGGTCGATCATGAACAGGCTGGCCAGCCCCTGGTTGCCGGTGATGTTGGCCAGCATCAGGTGGCCGGCCAGGTCGGGCCGGCCCAGGTCCTTCCAGCTGGCCACGGTGGCGCTGGGCTTGTCGGTGCGCACCACCAGGCCCACCGAATACACCGTGTAGGCCACCGCCTGCCGGTTGCGCAGCGGGTCGCGGCCGAAGTCGTAGGCCTGGTCCAGGTTCTTCAGCCTCGAGTAGTCCAGCGTCTCCAGCAGGCCCTTGTTCGAAGCCTCCAGCGCCAGCACGTCGGTGATCTGCACCAGGTCCACGTTCGGGTTCGCGCGCCGCGCCTCCAGCTTGGCCAGTCGGTCGGCGGCGTTGCCGGTCTCGAGCACGATCTCGCAGCCGCACTTCGCCTTGAAGGGCTCGTAGACATGCTTCTTGAACAGGTCGTTGTTGAGGCCGTAGGTCGACAGCACCAGCGTGCGCGTCTGGGCCTGCGTCGCGGTGGCCAGGGCCAGCAGCGAAAGGGTCGCCGCCATGCGCCGGAAGTTCATCGTGTCTCCTCTCGTTCCAGGGCCGATGCCAGTTCGTCGGCGGTGGGCATCGCCGCGCGCGCGCCGATGCGGGTGCAGGCCAGCGACGCGGCCGCGGCGGCACGCGCCAGCGCCTCGCCGAAAGGCCGCCCCTGCCACAGCGCGGCGGCGAGCGCGCCGCTGAAGGTGTCGCCGGCGCCGGTGGTGTCCACCGCGGGCACCGGCAGCGCCGGCTGGTGCCACTCGCGCCCTTCGTGCCAGGCCAGCGCGCCTTGCGCACCGCGCGTGACGACCACGCTGCGGGGTCCCAGCGCCGCCGCTTCGCGTGCGCCCTGCACGCCCAGCGCCTGAAGCTCGCCTTCGTTGAGCAGCAGCAGGTCCACCGCCCGCAGCAAGGCCGCCGGCAAGCGGGCCATCGGCGCCGCGTTCAGCAGCACCGGCACGCCGGCGGCGCGCGCCGCGCGCGCCCAGGCCGTCACGGTGGGCAGCGGCACTTCCAGTTGCAGCAGCAGCAGTCGCAGCGCCGTGGGCCAGTCGGGTGGCGGCAGCGGGGCCGCGGCGTTCGCGCCCGGCAGCACGCAGATCGCGTTCTCGCCGTCGTCGGCCACGCTGATGAGCGCGCAGCCGCTGGCGCCCGGGGCGCGCAGAACGCCCCCGGTGTCCACGCCCTCCACCGCGAGGCTGGCCACCAGTTCGGCGCCGAAGCCGTCGTCGCCCACCGCGCCGTAGAAGGCCACCGGCGCCCCCAGCCGCGCCGCGGCCACCGCCTGGTTGCCGCCCTTGCCGCCGTGGTGGCGTGCCAGCGCGCCGCCCAGCACCGTCTCGCCGGCGGCCGGCAGGTGCGGCACGCGCGCCACGAGGTCCAGGTTGAGCGATCCGACGACACCGATCACCGGACCACGATAACAAACCGTTGCACGCCGGACGCACGGTCGAATGACCCTTGCTTTGACAATGGTTGACGTGACAATTATTGTCTCGGCCATGAAATCGCGCCCCCCGCCCTTCTACGACGGCGCGCGCTACCTGCTCGACGACAGCGTCGGCCATCTGATGCACCGCACGACGCTGCAGATGCGCCGCCGCATCGAACGCCGCATGGCCGGCCACGGCCTCACGGCGGCGCAGTGGGTGCCGCTGTGGATGCTGGCCACCGGCCAGGCCGACAACGCGCAGACCATCGCCTGCGCCAGCCACAGCGACGCCGGCGCGGTGACGCGCATGCTCGACCGGCTGGAAGCCAAGGGCCTGGTGGCGCGCACGCGCTCGGCCGCCGACCGCCGCATCGTGCAACTGGAGCTCACCGACGCCGGCCGCGAGGTGGTGCGCGAGATCCCCTTCGTGCTGGCCGAGGTCAACAACGAGACCCTGCGCGGCTTCAGCAACGACGAATTCGAACTGCTCAAGTCCATGCTCAAGCGCCTGCACGCCAACGTCAGCGCGCTGGAAGAAGAAGAGAACCCCACGCCATGAGACCGCGTCTTGTGCTCACGCTGGTGGCGGCCACGCTGGCCGCCTGTGCCAGCCCGGCCGGCATCGCGCCCACCCACCGCCCGATCGAGCTGCCCGCCAGCAGCCCGGGCTGGCCCGACCTGGCCCGCGAGGGCACGGCCTGGTCGCGCTGGCAGGACCCGGTGCTGGACCGGCTGGTGGCCACCGCGCTCGCCCGGCAGCCCACGCTGAAGGTGGTGCAGCTGCGCGTGGCGCAGGCCGCCGCCCAGGCCGCCGCGGCCGACGCCGCGCGTTTGCCGCAGGTGAACGCCGGCGCCGACTTCACCGACCAGCGATTCACGAAGAACGGCCCCTACCCGCCGCCGCTGGCCGGCGGCACCTACTGGAGCAACAACGCCCAGGTCAGCGCGGGCTGGGAATGGGACCTCTTCGGCCGCCAGCACGCCGCGGTGGAAGCCGCGCTCGGCCAGCAGCGAGCCGCCGCCGCCGAGGCGCAGGCCGCCGCCGTGCTGCTGGCCGCGAACGTGGCCAGCGGCTATGTGACGCTGGCGCGTGCACTGGAACAGCAGGAGATTGCGCGTGCCGCGCTGGCCGAACGCGAGCAGGTCGCTGCCATCGTGCGCCAGCGCGTCGGCTCGGGCCTGGACAACAACGTCGACCTGCGCCAGGCCGAAGGCACGGTGGCGCAGACGCGGCTGGACCTTGCCGCCGCCGACGAGCAGATCGCGCGCGCCCGCCATGCGCTGGCCGAACTCACGGGCCAGCCGCCGCTGGCGCTGGACACGCTGGCGCCGAAGCTGGCGCCGCTGCAGTCGCGCGCCTTGCCCGCCGGCCTGCCGGCCGACCTGCTGGGGCGCCGCGCCGACGTGGTGGCGCAGCGCTGGCGCGTGGAAGCGGCCGCGAAGGACGTCGAGGTCGCGCGCGCCCAGTTCTATCCGAACATCAACCTGGTCGCCTTCGCCGGCCTGTCCAGCCTGGGCCTGGACCGCTTCCTGGAACTGGGCAGCCGCACCTATGGCGCCGGCCCGGCCGTGCGCCTGCCGCTGTTCGACGGCGGCCGCCTGCGCGCCAACCTGGGCGCCAAGGCGGCCGAAGTGGACGTCGCGGTGGAAAACTACAACGCCACCCTGCTGCGCGCGTTGCGCGAGGTGGCCGACGAGGTGAGCAACATGGCCACGCTGGAAGCGCAGCAGCGCGAACAGGACGCGGCCCTGGCGGCTGCCGAATCCGCATTCGAACTGGCCACCCAGCGCTACCGCGCCGGGCTGGGCAACTTCCTGGTCGTCCTCACCGCCGAAGGCAACGTGCTCGCGCAGCGGCGCGGCGCTGCCGACCTGAAGGCGCGCCACCTGCTGGCCGAAGTGGCGCTCTCGCGCGCGCTCGGCGGCGGCGTGCAGGCCGAGGGGCCCGCCACGGCCCAGGCACGGACATCGGCAGAAAGCAGCAAGCAATGAACACCCCGCAGACCCCGAACCCTTCCGCCAATCCCCCTGAGTCGCGCCGCCGCGCCGCGCTGCTGGGCGTCGCCGGCGTCGCCCTGCTGGCCGGAGCCGGCTATGGCGCCTGGTGGGCGCTGGTGTTGCGACACCATGAGAGCACCGACAACGCCTACGTGGCTGCGCCGCTGGTGCAGGTGACGCCGCAGGTGGGCGGCACCGTGCTGTCGGTGCTGGCCGACGACACCGACCTCGTCAAGGCCGGCCAGCCGCTGGTGAAGCTGGACCCGGCCGACGCGCAACTGGCGCTGGAGCGTGCCGAAGCGCAGCTGGCGCAGACCGTGCGCGAAGTGCGCACCCTCTACGCCAACAACGCCGGCCTGCAGGCCAACATCGCGCTGCGTGAAGCCGAGGTGCGGCGCGTGCAGTCCGAGGTGGCGCGCGCGCAGGACGACGTGAACCGCCGCAAGCCGCTGCTGGCCACCGGGGCCGTGGGCGCCGAGGAGTTCAAGCACGCCGAGTCCACCCTCGCCGCCGCGCAGAGCGCCTACGCCTCGGCGCAGAGCGCGCTCGTCGCGGCGCGCGAGCAGGCGGCCAGCAACCGGGCGCTGACCGACGGCACCGTGGTCGAGAAGCACCCCAGCGTGGAACGCGCCGCCGCCGCCGTGCGCGAGGCCTACCTCGCGCTGGCGCGCTGCGAGCTGCCGGCGCCGGTGGGCGGCCAGATCGCGCGCCGCAGCGTGCAGGTGGGTCAGCGCGTGGCCGCCGGCGCGCCGCTGATGGCCATCGTGCCGCTGGACCAGGTGTGGGTGGAGGCCAACTTCAAGGAAGTGCAGTTGCGCCACATGCGCATCGGCCAGCCGGTGAAGCTGACGGCCGACCTCTACGGCAGCAAGGTCGAATACCAGGGCCGGGTGGCCGGTCTGGGCGCCGGCACCGGTGCCGCCTTCGCGCTGCTGCCGGCGCAGAACGCCACCGGCAACTGGATCAAGGTGGTGCAGCGCGTGCCCGTGCGCGTGGAACTGGAGCCGAAGCAGCTGGCCGAGCACCCGCTGCGCGTGGGCCTGTCGATGGAAGCGGAGGTCGACATCGCCGACGGCTCCGGCGCCCCGGTCGCCGCCGCCACCGCGGCGCCGAAGCGCGACACCACGACGCAGGTGTTCGACGCCCAGCAGGCCGCCGCCGCGAAGCGCGTGGAGCAGATCGTGCGCGCCAACCTCGGCCGCGGCACGCGCGCTGCCGGCCACGTGGTGGCGCTGGCGAAGTGAACGCCCCCGCGCGGCCGCAGGCCTTCGCGCCGCTGGAAGGCAGCGCACGCACGCTCGGCACGTTGGCGCTGTCGCTGGCGACGTTCATGAACGTGCTCGACACGTCGATCGCCAACGTCTCGATCCCCGCCATCGCCGGCAACCTGGGCGTGAGCCCTTCGCAGGGCACCTGGGTCATCACCAGCTTCGGCGTCGCGAACGCGATCTCGCTGCCGCTCACCGGCTGGCTGACGCAACGCTTCGGCCAGGTGCGGCTGTTCACCGCCGCCGTGCTGCTGTTCGTGCTGACCTCGTGGCTGTGCGGGCTGGCGCCCAGCATCGAGGCGCTGATCTTCTTCCGCGTGCTGCAGGGCCTGGTGGCAGGGCCGATGATCCCGCTGTCGCAGACGCTGCTGCTGGCCAGCTACCCGCCCGCCAAGGCCGGCACCGCGATGGCGCTGTGGGCGATGACCACGCTGGTGGCGCCGGTCACCGGCCCGCTGCTGGGCGGCTGGATCACCGACAACATCAGCTGGCCCTGGATCTTCTACATCAACGTGCCCATCGGCCTGTTCGCTGCCGCACTCACCTGGAGCATCTACAAGGACCGCGACAACGGCGGCCGCAAGGTCAAGATCGACGCCGTCGGCCTGGCGCTGCTGGTCACCTGGATCGGCGCGCTGCAGATCATGGTCGACAAGGGCAAGGAACTCGACTGGTTCAACTCGCCGGTGATCATCGGGCTGGCGGTGGTGGCGGTGGTGGGCTTCGCGTTCTTCCTGGCCTGGGAGCTGACCGATTCGCACCCGATCGTGGACCTGCGACTGTTCGCGAGCCGCAACTTCGCGATGGGCACCTTGTCGCTGGCCGTCGCCTACGGGCTGTTCTTCGGCAACATCGTGCTGCTGCCGCTGTGGCTGCAGCAGTGGATGGGCTACACCGCCACCCAGGCCGGCATGGTGATGGCGCCGGTGGGGCTGTTCGCGATATTGCTGTCGCCCTGGGTCGGCAAGAACGTCTCGCGCGTGGACCCGCGCAAGCTGGCCACGTTCTCGTTCCTGGGCTTCGCCTTCATCCTGTGGATGCGGTCGCACTTCAACACCCAGGCCACCTTCGCCACCATCATGGTGCCCACGCTGCTGCAGGGCATCGCGACCGCGTTCTTCTTCATCCCGCTGCAGAGCGTGATCTTCAGCGGCCTGAGGCCCGAGCAGCTGCCCGCGGCTTCGGGCCTGTCCAATTTCGCGCGCATCTCGGCCGGCGCGATCGGCACCTCGATCTTCACCACCGCCTGGGAAGACCGCGCCGCCATGCACCACGCCCACCTGGCCGAGCAGGTGAACGCCGGCCGCGGCGCGGCCACCAGCGCGCTCACGCAGCTGGGCAACGCCGGGCTGGGCGACGGGGCCTCGCTGTCCCTGATCAACCGCCTGCTCGACCAGCAGGCCTTCACGGTGGCGGTGACCGACCTGTTCTGGCTGTCGTCGCTGCTGTTCCTGCTGCTCATCGCGGCCGTGTGGGTGACCCAGCCCCGGCGCGCGGCGGTCGTGGCGGCCGACGCCGGCGGCGCGCACTGAGGCGCCGGCTCAGCCGCCGGCCAGCCAGTCGCGGAAGGCCGCCGCGCGTTCCTGGCTGATCGTCACCGGCCCCGCCTCGGCGGGCCGCAGGTCCACCTGCAGGCGGCCTTTGCCGGCGGGCTGGAAGCGCTGCACCGCTTCGGCGGCCAGCAGCATCTGGCGGCTGGCGCGGAAGAAGCGCGCGGGGTCGAGCGCGGCCTCCCAGTCGGCCAGCGTGCCTTCCAGAGCGAAACGCTGGCCGTCCAGCCGCAGCGCGTGGCAGGTCTTGTCCAGCGAGACGATGCAGGCCACCTCGGCCACGGGCAGCACCACCGAAACGGCCCCGCGCTGCCCCACCAGCCGCTGTCGCCAGCGCGGCCTTTGCGGCGCGGCCAGCGCGGCCGCGAGGTCGGCCACTTCGGCGCGCGTGAACAGGCGCCGCCAGCGCGCCAGCCGTTCCAGCGCTCGCGCGAGGCGCGCGTCGTCCACCGGCTTGAGCAGGTAGTCCACCGCCTGCGCCTGGAAGGCGTCGAGCGCGAACTCGTCGTAGGCGGTGACGAAGATCACCGGGCTGGCGACCATGACGTCGCCTTCGAACAGCTCGAGCGACAGACCGTCGGCCAGCTGCAGGTCCAGCAGCAGCAGGTCTGGCGGCGGCTGGCTGCGCAGCCACTGGCGCGTACCCTGCACCGAAGCGGCCCAGCCGGCCAGCTGCGCCTGCGGCGCCACGCGCGAGAGCGTCTCCAGCAGGCGTTCGCGCGCCGGCGTCTCGTCCTCGGCGACGAAGACCCTCACGTCGGCCGCTCCAGGGCCAGCGGCACGCGCACGCGGAACTCGCCTTCGGCCTCGGTGACCTCGAGCGCGCGGCCCAGCAGCAGGCGGCAGCGTTCGTCCAGGTTCTGCAGGCCCAGGCCTTCGCCGCGGCGCAGGCTGCTGCGGCGCTGCAGCGGGTTGCACACCTCCACCGCTTCGGCCGCCCAGCGCAGCCGCACGACGAGCGGGCGATCGTCGCCGGCCTGGTTGTGCTTGACCGCGTTCTCCACCAGCGTCTGCAGCGCCAGCGGCGGCAGGCGGCTTTCGCGCAGCAGGTCCGCGGGCACGGGGTCCACCTCGAGCCGGATCGCGCCGCCGAAGCGCAGCGCCAGCAGACGGTGGTACTGGCGCACGAAGTCCAGCTCCTCCGCCAGCGGCACCAGGTCGCGCTGGCGGCTGGCCAGCACGTAGCGGTACACCTCGGCCAGCAGGTCGCAGAACTCGCGCCCGCGCTCGGCGTCGTGGGTGACCAGGTGGCCCAGCGTGTTCAGGCTGTTGAACAGGAAGTGGGGGTCGATCTGCGACTTCAGCGCGCCCAGTTCGGATTGCGCGCGCAGGCGCTCCAGCCGTTCCACGCGCAGCAGGTCGGATTCGCGCTCCCGGATCAGGAACACGGTCTCGTAGGCGTGGGTCACGAAGATGACGCAGATCACGTTGGTCAGCACCACCATCTTCAGCGCCTGAGCGTCGGGCGGCAGGCCGGCGAAGGCGAACCAGGCCGTCAGCCCGGCGGCGCTGACCGGTGCCGTGTACAGCACGTTGGCGCTGACCAGCAGGCCCAGCTTGCGCCAGGGGCTGCGGAACCAGTCGAAGTGCTCGCGCTGCTTGAACAGCAGCCAGCGGTTGCCCCACCAGATGGCGAGGGCCAGCGCGACGAAGCCCGCGAAGCCCACCCACCAGCGCGGGTCGGCCGGCGTCAGCGCGCCGTACAGGCCGGTGAGCAGCGGGATCGCGATGCCGAAGGCCGCGCTGCCGCCCAGCATGAGCGGCCGGTCGTCGAAGGGCGGCGGATTCGGCGCCGGTTCTTCCGCCTTCGGCGCTGCCGGATCGGCATTCGGTCGCTGGGCGTGGCGCGACGGCGCAGGACCTTGCAGCATGCCGCTCACTCCCCGAACGCCGGACCACCTGCCATGCAGCACCTCAGCAACCTCCCCCTGGCCGCCGTGCTCGCCGCCTCGCTCGTCGGCTTCCTGATCGGCGGGTTATGGTACTCGCCGATCCTGTTCGCCCGCCGCTGGCTGCAGGCGGCCGGTCTGGAGGAGTCCACCGTCGCCCAGGCCGCCAAGGGCCGCATCTTCGGCCTCGCCTTCGCCTGCAACGTGGTGCTGGCCCTGGCGCTGGCCGGCTTCGTCGACCCGAAAGGCGGCGCGCTGGGCGGGCTGGCCGCCGGGCTGCAGGCCGGCGTGGGCCTGCTCGCCCCCGCGCTGGGCGTGATCTACCTGTTCGAACTGCGACCGGCGACACTGTGGTGGGTCAACGGCGGCTACCTGGTCGTGACCCTCGCCGCCATGGGAACCCTGCTGGGCATCTGGCGCTGACATTGAAAGGATCCTGACCGATGAAGAAGCTGATCGCCGCCGCCGCGCTGGCACTGGCGGCCGCGGCCGGCCACGCCGCCTCGCCCGTGGTCGACAGCTCGTACGCGCGCCCCGACGGCGAACGCGTGCTGGAGCTGAGCATCGTGCTGCCGGTGCCGCTGGAGGTGGCCTGGCAGGCCTTCACCACCGAGACCGGCTTTCGCGGCTGGGGCGCGCCGGCGGCCTGGGTCGACCTTCGCGTGGGCGGCGAGTTCGAGGCCAGCTACGACGCGAAGTCGCAGCGCGGCGCGCCGGGCAACATCCGCAACCGCATCATCGCGCTGGTGCCGCCCCGGCTGGTGGTGGTCCAGAACGTGCAAGCGCCGCCCAAGCCGCCTTTCGACGCCGCCGCCTTCCAGCAGACCCACACGGCGTTCCACTTCACGTCCCTGGGCCCGAACGAGACCCGGCTGACGCTGCAGAACGCGGGCTACCGCCAGGGCGAGGCCTTCGACGGCGTGTACCGCCACTTCCAGATGGGCAACACCTGGACGCTGGAACAGCTGCTCAAGTACGTGAGCCGGCCGCGGCCCTGAAGCCGCGACATTCCGCTCATAGCCGTTCGCCCACCCAGCCCGCCACCGAAGCCAATGCCTTCGGCAGCGCGGCGGCGTCGGTGCCGCCGGCCATGGCCAGGTCGGGCTTGCCGCCGCCCTTGCCGCCCACCTGCTGGGCGACGAAGTTGACCAGCTCGCCGGCCTTCACCTTCGAAGTGCTGTCGGCGGTGACGCCGGCGGCCAGCTGCACCTTGCCGCCGTCCACCGCGGCCAGCACGATGGCGGCGCTCTTGAGCTTGTCCTTGAGCTTGTCCATCGTCTCGCGCAGCGTCTTCGCGTCGGCGCCCTGCAGCGTGGCAGCCAGGACCTTCAGGCCCTTCACGTCGACCGCCTGCGCGAGCAGCTCGTCGCCCTGCGCGCTGGCCAGCCGGCCCTTGAGCGCGGTGACTTCCTTCTCCAGCGCCCGCAGCTGCTCCAGCAGGTGGTCCACCCGCCCCGGCACGTCGGCCGGCGCCACCTTCAGCGCGCCGGCCACGCCGGCCAGCGAGCCTTCCAGCTGCTGCAGGTAGGCCAGCGCGTTGCCGCCGGTGACCGCTTCCACGCGCCGGATGCCGGCGGCGATGCCGCCTTCGGCCACGATCTTGAAGAGGCCGATGTCGCCCGTGCGCTGCACATGGGTGCCGCCGCAGAGTTCGCGGCTGGAGCCGATGTCGAGCACGCGCACGGTGTCGCCGTACTTCTCGCCGAACAGCATCATCGCGCCCAGCTTCTGCGCTTCTTCCATCGGCAGAACGCGCGCCTGGGTGGCGGCGTTGGCCAGGATCTCGGCGTTGACCAGCGCCTCGACCTGGGCGATCTGTGCGTCGGTCACGGGCGCGTTGTGCGCGAAGTCGAAGCGCGTGCGCTCGGCGTTGACCAGCGAACCCTTCTGCTGCACGTGCGCGCCCAGCACCTCGCGCAGCGCCTTGTGCATCAGGTGGGTCACGCTGTGGTTGCGCATGGTCTTCGCGCGCTGCTCGGCGTCGACGCGGGCGACGAACTCGTCGCCCACCTCGATCTCGCCCTCGACCACGCGGCCCTGGTGGCCGTGCACCGCGGCCTGGACCTTGATGGTGTCCTCGACGACGAAACGCGAACGCGCGTTGCGCAGCTCGCCGGTGTCGCCCACCTGGCCGCCGCTTTCGGCATAGAAGGGCGTGTGGTCGAGCACGATCACCGCGTCGTCGCCGGCCTTGGCCTTGGGCACCGGCGTGCCGTCGATGTAGATCGCGCTCACCTTGCTGTGTTCGCACACCAGGTGCTCGTAGCCGTGGAAGGCGGTGGCGGCGCCGTCGTATTCCAGGCCCTGCGCCATCTTGAACTTGGCCGAGGCACGCGCCTGCTCGCGCTGGCGCGCCATCGCGGCGTTGAAGCCGGCCTCGTCGACCGTGACGCCGCGCTCGCGGCAGACGTCGCCGGTCAGGTCGAGCGGGAAGCCGAAGGTGTCGTGCAGCTTGAAGGCGGTCTCGCCGTCGACCGCCTTCGCGCCGCCGGCCAGCGCCGCTTCCAGGATCTCCATGCCGTTGCTGATGGTCTGGAAGAAACGTTCCTCCTCCTGCTTCAGCACTTCGGTGGCGCGCAGCTTGTCGCGCCGCAGTTCGGGGTAGGCGTCGCCCATCTCGTCGGCCAGCGCGCCGACGAGCGTGTGGAAGAAGGGCTTGCGCGCACCCAGCTTGTAGCCGTGGCGGATGGCGCGCCGCGCGATGCGGCGCAGCACGTAGCCGCGGCCGGCGTTGCCCGGGATCACGCCATCGACCACCGTGAAGGTGCAGGCGCGGATGTGGTCGGCGATCACCTTCAGGCTCGGGCTCGCGGCGTCGACGTTCTGGCCGCCCGCCGCCTCCACCGCCGCCTTCGCCGCCGCCAGCAGGTTCGTGAACAGGTCGATCTCGTAGTTGCTGTGCACGTGCTGCAGCACCGCGGCCAGGCGCTCCAGGCCCATGCCGGTGTCCACGCTGGGCTTGGGCAGCGGGTGCATCGTCCCGTCTTCGGTGCGGTTGAACTGCATGAAGACGTTGTTCCAGATCTCGATGTAGCGGTCGCCGTCCTGCTCCGGCGAACCCGGCGGGCCGCCCGCCACCTCGGGGCCGTGGTCGTAGAAGATCTCGCTGCACGGGCCACAGGGGCCGGTGTCGCCCATCATCCAGAAGTTGTCGGACGCGTAGCGCGCACCCTTGTTGTCGCCGATGCGCACGATGCGCTCGGCCGGCAGGCCGATCTCCTTCAGCCAGATGTCGTAGGCCTCGTCGTCTTCCGCGTAGACGGTGGCCCAGAGCTTGTCCTTCGGCAGGCCGAAGTTCACCGTGAGCAGCTCCCAGGCGTACTTCAGCGCGTCGCGCTTGAAGTAGTCGCCGAAGCTGAAGTTGCCCAGCATCTCGAAGAAGGTGTGGTGGCGCGCCGTGTAGCCCACGTTGTCCAGGTCGTTGTGCTTGCCGCCGGCGCGGATGCACTTCTGGCTGGTGGCCGCCCGCGTGTAGGGCCGCTTGTCGAAGCCCAGGAACACGTCCTTGAACTGGTTCATCCCGGCGTTCGTGAACAGCAGTGTCGGATCGTCGCCGGGCACCACCGGCGAACTGGCGACGACGGCGTGGCCCTTCGATTCGAAGAACTTCAGGAACGTGGAGCGGATCTCGTTGGCTTTCATGCTGCTTCGCAGGCGCCCCGGGAGGGGCACAACCGCCTGATTCTATTCAGCCGTCCGGCGGAGGCGCCCTTCGAGGCCCCTCGATAGAATCCCCGCCGCAAACGCTTGCAACGCCGACGCGAAGACGCGGCATCCAGGGAGGCACGACGATGGAGCAGCAACCCGGGCCGGCCGGCAACCCCTTCGCGCCGCCGAAGGCCGACGTGGCCGACGTCGGCGCCGGCAACGCCCCCGTGCTGGCCACGCGCGGCAACCGGCTGCTGGCCACGATCATCGACTTCGCGGCCCAGATCGCCGTCATGATGGTGGTCAACCTGGCGCTGCCCTTCTCGCTCTTCAGCGACCAGGGCCCCGATGCCGCGCCGCTGGCCGCGGGGCTGGTCGGCATCGTGATCTGGTTCGTCCTCCAGGGCCCCATCCTGGTCAAGCGCGGACAGACGCTGGGCAAGGTGGCGCTGGGCATGCGCATCGTGCGGCCCGACGGCAGCCGCGTCGGCCCCGCCCGCATGCTGGGCCTGCGCTACGGGGTGGGCTGGGCCGTCGGACTGATCCCGCTGGTCAACGTGATCTACGGGCTGATCGACTCGCTGCTCATCTTCCGCGCCTCGCACCGCTGCCTGCACGACCAGATCGCCGACACCATCGTCGTGCGTCTCTGAACCGCCGTGACGCGGCTGGACACGCTCACGCAGGTCGAGACGCCCGAGGGCATCACCCTCACGCTGCGCAATGCCGGGCTGGTGGCACGCTGCCACGCCTTCCTGATCGACCTGCTGATCCGCGGCGGCCTGCTCATCGCCGCCTCGGTGGCACTGGGCCGCTTCGAAGGCTTCGGCGTCGGCCTGCTGCTGGTGGTGGCGTTCGCGCTCGAATGGCTGTATCCGGTGGTATTCGAACTTTCCGCTCGCGCCGCCACCCCCGGCCAGCGCGCGCTGGGCCTGCGCGTGCTGATGGACGACGGCATGCCCGTCACGCCGGCCGCTTCGCTGCTGCGCAACCTGCTGCGCGTGGTCGACTTCATGCCGGCGGGCTACGCCATTGGTGCGCTGTCGATGCTGCTGCGGCACGACTTCAAGCGCCTGGGCGACGTCGTCGCCGGCACCCTGGTCGTGCACGACGGCGTGGTCGCGCTGCACGGCCAGCCGGCGCCGGCGGCGCCGCAGCCACCGGCACGCGCGCTCACGCCGGCGCAGCAGACCGCGGTCGTCGACTGGGCGCTGCGCACGCCACGACTGACCGCGGCGCGCGCCGAGGAACTGGCCGCCCTGGCCGCCCCCGTGCTGCGCGAAGGTCCGGGCAGCCCCGGCGAACGGCTGCTGGCGCTGGCGCACTGGGCGCTGGGCGCGCGCACCCGATGACGCCACTGCAGTTCGAAGCCGAGCACGCCCCCGAATGGGAGCGCCTGGGCCGGCGCCTGGACGACCTGGAAGCGCGCCGCCCCACCGACGCCGCGGCCGCCGCGCTGGAATACCGCCGCCTGTGCGAACAGCTGGCGCTGGTGCGCGCGCGTGCGTGGCCGCTGCACCTGGCGGTGCGGCTGGACGCGCTGGCCGCGCGCGCGCACCGGCAGCTCTACCGCGCCCCGCCCGCCGGCCTGGAGGGCCTGCGCCGGCTGGTGCTGCAGACCTTCCCGCAGGTGCTGCGCCGGCGCCGGCGCCACCTGGCGGCGGCCACGCTGGCCTTCGTGCTGCCCTTGCTGGCGGTGGGTGTGGCGGCGCGGCTGGAGCCGGCCTTCGCGCTCACCGTGCTGGACGCCGCGCAGCTGGCGCAGTTCGACGACATGTACGGCGACGGCGCCGCGTCCATCGGCCGCCTGCGCGGCGCCGACACCGACTGGGAGATGTTCGGCTTCTACATCCGCAACAACATCTCGGTCGCCTTCCAGTGCTTCGCGACCGGTCTGCTGGCGGGGCTGGGCAGCCTGTTCTACCTGGCCTACAACGGCGCCCTCGCCGGTGCCGTGGCCGGATACCTGGACGCCCGCGGCCTGGGCCACCACTTCTGGCCCTTCGTCGCCACCCATGGCGCGTTCGAGCTCACCGCCATCGTCATCGCGGGTGCGGCCGGCCTGCGCCTGGGCCATGCGCTGCTGGCGCCCGGGGCGCTCACGCGCACCGCCGCGCTGCGCGCCGCCGGCGCCGACGGCGCCGTGCTGGTGGGCGGCGCCACCGCCATGCTGGTGGTGGCGGCGGTGCTGGAAGCGTTCTGGTCCTCGGCGCGCTGGGTGCCGGCCGAAGCCAAGTTCGCGCTCGCCGCGCTCGCCTGGGCCGGCGTGGGGGGCTACCTCTGGCGCGCGGGGCGCGGCCATGCGCGTTGACCGCACGGTGGTGCAGCTGCGGCCGCGGCCCATGTTCGAGGCCACCGACCTGGGCGTGCGCCTGGTGCAGGCCAACGCCGCGGCGCTGCTGCGCTGTGCCGGCCCGGTCTACGCGGCGCTGGCGCTGCTGACGCTGGCGCTGGTGCCGCTGGGAGCCTGGCTGCCCTGGCTGCTGCTCGCCTTCGCCAAGCCCTGGCTCGATCGCACGCTGCTGTTCGTGCTGTCGCGCGCGCTGTTCCGCCAGCCCACTCGCTTCGCCGACCTGTGGCGCGAACGGCGCGCGGTCTGGTGGCAGGGCCTGGCCGCCAGCCTGACGACGCGCCGCCTGTCGCCCTGGCGCAGCTTCACGCAGCCGGTGCTGCAGCTCGAAGGGCTGCAGGGTCCGGCGCGCGGCAAGCGCCTGCGCCAGCTGCGCAGCGGCCACCAGGGCGCCGCGCTCGCCATGGCCACCGCCTTCTGGTTCGCCGAGTCGGCGCTCTCGGTCGGCTTGCCGCTGCTGGCGCTGTGGCTGGTGCCCGGCGGCCAGATGGGACATGCCTTCGAGTGGGCGCAGTGGGCTGGCAACGGGCCGGTGGGCGTCGCCTACACGGCCAGCTACCTGTTCGCGGTGGGCCTGGTCGAGCCCTTCTTCGTCGGCGCCGGTTTCGCGATGTACCTGAACCGCCGCGTCGAGCTGGAAGCCTGGGACGTGGAACAGTCGTTGCGCCATGCGTTCGCCGCGGCCTGAAGCCTGGCTGCTGGCGCTGTGGCTGCTGGCCGTGCCGCCGGCCGGCGCGCTCACGCGCGACCAGGTCGACGAGGTGGCGCAGTCGCTGCGGGACATCCCCACCCTCACCGGCAACCGCACCGAACGCGAACTGCGCCTGAAGCAGCCCGAAGACGAAACGCCGCAGCGCCGCCCGTCCGGTTCGGCGAAGTGGCTGGTCGACTTCATCGCCTGGCTGAACGAGGCCGGCCGCTGGGGGGTGTGGATGCTGGCCGCGACGGCCCTGGTGCTGACGGCGCTGCGCCTGCGCGGCGGGTGGTCGCGCGGCGGCGGCGCGCCCGGCAACGAGCGGCTGGCCCCGCCCACGCACGTGCGCGACCTCGACATCCGCCCCGAGACCCTGCCCGAAGACGTGGGCGGCGCCGCCTGGGACCTGTGGCAGGCGGGCCAGGTGCCGGCGGCGATGTCGCTGCTGTACCGGGGCGCGCTTTCGCGCCTGGTGCACGCGCATGCGGTGCCGGTCCGCGCCTCCAGCACCGAAGGCGACTGCCTGCGCCTCGCGGCCACGCGGCTGGCGCCGCCGGCGCAGGGCTACCTGCAGGACCTGGTGGACTGCTGGCGCGAGACGGTGTATGCCGCTCGCACGCCGGCCGCCGAACGCGGCCGCCGGCTGTGCGAAGCCTTCGCGGACCGCCTGCCGGCGGCGGCCGTCGAAGCGTCCGGGGCCGCCGCATGAAGCACGGACGCGCCATCGGCGCCCCGCTCGGCTTTGCCCTGCTGCTGGCCGCCGCCGCGGCGCTGCTGGTCTGGGGCACCGAATGGGTCGAGGTGCAGACGCCACTGCCGCTGTCGGACGCGCTGGCGCAGGACGGCAGCTTCGCGGCGCGCGAGATGCTCTCGCGCCTGGGCCTGCGACCGCGCCGCGTCGACGCGCTGAAGGCGCTGCCGCCGCTGCCGGCGACGATCGTCGTCGCCACGCCCTACTGGGAACTGGTCGGCAACGGCAGCGAAGGCCTGCAGCGCTGGATCGAATCCGGCGGCCACCTGGTCGTCGACGCCAGCGTGCTGGCCGAGTCGGGCGTGGAGACCTGGCTGCCGTTCTCGCTGGCCGCCACCGACGCCCAGAAGAGCCCCGGCCGCAGCGGCTGCCGCGTGCTGACGCCGCGCAGCGGGCTGGCCAGCGCGTGGCGAGACCCGCGCGGATTCGTCGTCTGCGCACCGGTCTGGCGCCGCCTGCTGTCGCCCTTGCCCGCGCGCTGGGCGCTGGACAGCGAGGACCTGCCTGCCGAAGCGCTGCGCGTGGAGGTGGGGCGCGGCCGCGTCAGCGCCTTCGCCGGCCGCTTCGCGTTCGAAAGCCAGGGCGGGCAGCGGGCCGCGGACGGCGCCGCGCCGGTGCTGCGCAACTTTTCCAACCGCGGCCTGCTGGAAGGCGACAACGCCGCGCTGCTGGCCGCGCTGGTCGACGCCGAGCCCGGCCGCGAGGTCTGGTTCCTCACCCGCGTGGACCGGCCCGCCCTGCCGCTGTGGCTTTGGCAGCAGGCCGCGCCGGCGCTGCTGCTGGTGGCGGTGGCGCTGGCCTTGGCGCTCTGGCGCGGCGCGCTGCGCTTCGGGCCGGTGGCGGCGCCGGCGCCGACGGCGCGCCGCTCGGTGGCCGAGCAGGTGCGCGGGCTGGCCGACTTCCTGTTCCGCCACCAGCCGCAGGCGCTG
>JBGAKY010000048.1:0-50041 GCA_044224175.1 Rubrivivax sp.
CCGCGCCGGTTTTCAGGGTTCGCTGCAGCTGAAGCTGGACGCCGCGTTCGGGTCGCCGCTGCCCTTGTAGCGCGGGTACTGCGGGTAGCGGCACAGCGGCCGGCTCAGCAGCGTGGCGCCCGTGGCCGGGTCCAGCTTGGCCGCCGTCAACGTGCCCGGCGCGCGACCGCGCGTAACCCAGGCGTCCAGCGCGCTCAGCAGGTCGGCCGTGTCGGCGCCGGGGCCGCCGGCGCAGTGGTTCACGCCGGGCGCGGTGTAGAAGCGCACGAAGTCGTCGGTGTTGGCCTGCCCGCCCATCGCCGCGACCACCTGCCCGTAGTAGGCCTCGGTGGCCTTGATCGACAGCGCCGAATCATTGCCGCCGTGCCAGAGGATCAGCTTGCCGCCCGCGGCCAGGAAGGGCTGGACGTTGGCGTTGGTGGCGTCGTTGAGCGCCGCCATCGCGAACAGCGCGCCGGGGTCGCTCTCGTAGTCGTAGGTGAGCGAATTCGCCGCCGGGTCGCGCGCCAGGTAGTTCTTCACCGTGGTGTCCTGGAACAGGAACTGCAGCGAAGGCACGCCGGTGGTCCACAGGTCCCAGGCGCCGGAGGCGTTCTCGTTGCCGGTGAGCGGCCAGCCGGTGTAGGTGTAGGTGCCGCCGGTGAAGGAAGCCGGCTGCGTCCACGAGGCCACCGCCGCCAGCTGGGCGTCGGACAGGCAGCCGTCGCCGGTGTCGGCGCCGCCCGCGCAGCGCAGCACGGCGGGGTCGAAGTGGCAGGCGGCCGCGTTCGAGACCACCCCGTCAGCCAAGCCGTCCAGGCCGTCGCAGGCCGCGAGCACGGCCGTGGCCAGCGTGGCGGTCTTGGCCGCGTTGATCGCCCCGCCCGGTGCGGCCAGCGCCTTCGCGGTGCGGTTGAAGGCGCCCATGATGCCGACCCAGTCGTAGGCCGGCGCGCGCGCGATCACGCCGTCGAACAGCGTGGGGAAGCGCTGCACGTTCATCAGCGCCTCGCGGCCGCCGTTGCTGCAGCCTTCGAAGTAGGCGCGGCGCGCGCTGCGGCCGTAGCGCACGCGCACGATCTCGGTCGCCGCGCCCATCACCGTGGGCACCGAGAGCGATCCGAACAGCTGCGCCGCCTGCGGGTCGTTGAGCGCGAACGAGGCGTCGAGTGCGCTGCCCTGGTGGCCCGAGTCGCTGCTGACCTGCGCGTAACCCGCGTTCAACGCCGGCGCCGTGACGGGCGGGATGGCGCCGTTGTAGCCACCGCCCCCGCCGTAGTGCAGCTTGTGGTTCCACGCCGTGGGCAGGCGCAGCTCGAAGTTGAGCGCGGGCGCGATCAGGCCCGTGACCTTGCAGTACTCGACCAGCCCGCCGCCGGCCGGCACCGTGACGGCGGCCGAGATCGTGGCGCCGCCGATGGCGCGCCCGGCGAGCGCTTCGCAGCCCGTGGGCCGGCCCGCCGGCCGCAGGTCGCGTTCGTCGGCCACGGCCACCGTGGTGGCCCCCGCCGCCAGCACGGCGGCAGCGATGGAAGACAGCTTCATGGTCCGGTCTCCTGGGGTTGTCCAACGAAAGGCCGGCCAGTCTGCGCCGCCCCTTCGTCGACCGCCAGACAGGCGGGCCGGGGTTTTCGAGCATGGCGCGGCGGCGTCGCTGCGGGCGCCAGGGCAAACCGGCAGAATGGTTCATGGCCTCGCTGCCGCTCACGCACCACGAGATCCTGGCCCTGGTGGAGCCCTTCGCCCGCCGTGGCCGGCAGGTGGACCTGGCGGCCAGCGAACGCGCGGAGCGGCGCGTCGCCTTCCGCGCGGTGGAACATGCCGGCGACGAGACGCCGTTGGTCGAGCGGCTGCAACTGGAGAACCCCTACCCCGGTTCGTACAAGCTGACGCGCACGGTGAGCGGACCCGGCGGCCTGCAGGCGCGGCTGGAAGCCAGCGGCGAAGACACCGCCCTGCTGCTGCAACGCGTGGAAGCGGTGCCGCCGCAGGAACACTTCCGCGGCGGCGAAGGCTGGGCCGTGGCCTACAGCGAGGCGATAGCCCGCGACGGCAGCCGCCGCGTGACGCATGCGAACGCGCAGGCGGGGCCGCTGGCGTTCAGCGCGCGCGTCTCGCCGGTGTCCGGCATCCGCGCCGAACTGGACCTGCACGACGAAGGCCACGCGCTGGCGCTGCCGCAGGACCTGTTGGCCGTCATCGGCTGGGGCCATTCGCCGCTGCGCCGCGTGCATGACGGCTGGAAGGCCAGCGTCAAGCTGCCCGGCAAGGGCGAACGCCGCAGCGCCGAGGCACGCGAACGGCTGGCGCGCGTGGCGGCGCACCTGGCCGCCACGCTGGCCGCGCCGCCTTCGCGCTTCCACGAAGTGCACCGGCGCGCGCGCTGGGGCGTGGTGGCGCGCCGGCTCATCCCGCTGGGCGGCATGGTCGGCCTGGTGCTCGCCGCGCTGGGCGTGGCGCAGCTGGAGCTGTCGCAGAACTCGATCTTCCGCATGCTCATCTTCCATTCGCCGCCGCTGCTGCTGGCGGGCCTGTTCTGCCTGAGCGAACAGCCCACGGTGGAAGTGCCGCCGCTGCCGCGCCCGCTGACGGGCGCGGACTGGTCCGGTGCGCGGCGCGCATGAACGGCAACCCGCTCAACATCCCTCCGGTGTCGATCGCGGCCGCGAAGGCGGCGCTGATCGAGCAGTTCTCTTCGCCAGTGCTGCGCCGGCGCGCCAGCATGCTGTGGGGACCGCGCGGCGTGGGCAAGAGCTCGGTCGTGCGCCAGGTGGCCGAACACTTCGGCGTGCCGCTGGTGGATCTGCGGCTGACCACCATCGAGCCGGTGGACATCCGTGGCGCCATCTACGCCGACGAGCAGCTGGAGCAGACGGTCTGGTTCCCGCCCGAGTTCCTGCCGCGCTCCGACCAGCCCGAAGGCATCCTGTTCCTGGACGAACTCACGGCGGCCGAGCAGCGGCTGCAGATCTCGGCCTACTCGCTGATCCTGGACCGCCGCGTCGGCCGCTACGCGCTGCCCGAAGGCTGGCAGGTGGTGGCCGCCGGCAACGCCAGCTTCCACGGCGCGGTCAGCCACGACATGGGCGCGGCGCTGGCCGACCGCATGTTCCACTTCAACGTCCAGACCGCGATCGACGCGTTCCTGGAACACGCGCTCGCGAACGCCTTCGCCCCCGAGGTCATGGCCTACCTGCGCGTGCGCCCCGACCGGCTGGACGACACCCAGGCCCAGCTGGCCGCCGACCACCTGGTGGGCGCCAGCCCGCGCGGCTGGGAGGACATCTCCAACGTGCTGAAGTCGGGCCTGTCCGAGAGCGCGCAGCGCGTCTTCGTGCAGGGCCGCATCGGCGCCGCCAACGCGGCCGAGTTCTTCGGCGTGCTGCGCGAGCTGCGCGCCGGCGCCGACGTGCTGAAGCTGCTGTCGGCCGCGCCCGGGCCCGAGACGCTGGCGCTGCTGCCGAAGACGCTGGACGGCCTGTACGGCCTGGTCTACGGCCTGCTGGCCGCCGCCGCCAACGCCGAAGCGATGGCGCGCGCGATCGAGATCGCCGAGCAGTTGCCCGAAGTGCGCGGTGACGTGCCGCTGCCGCTGCGCGAAGTGCAGACGCTGGCGATGGAACTGCTGCTGCAGAAGGCGCTGCAGTCCGGCCTGGAGACCGCGGTGATGGACAGCGCGGCGTACAAGCGTTATGCCGAGCAGCGGCGCCGCGAAGGCCTCTGACGTGGGGCTGCTCACGCACCGCGGCACGCGTGCGGTGCAGCGGCTGGTGGAGTACGCACCGGCCACCGGCGGCCTGGCGCTGTGGGCGCATCACCGCGACCTGGCGGAAGACGCCGGCCGCGACCGGGCGCCGGTGCAGACCGACGGCCACACGATCTTCTACCGCCCCGCCTTTGAACGCCTGCCGCTGGACCAGCAGGCCGGCTGGGTGGCGCACGAGGTGCTGCACCTGGCGCTGCGCCACCCGCAGCGCTGCACGGCGCTGCAGCGGCTCACCGGCGACGTCGACCTGGCACTGTTCAACCGCTGCGCCGACGCGGTGGTCAACAGCGCCCTCGCCCACCTGGGCTGGCTCGCGCTGCCGGCCAGCGCAGTGCAGCTGGAAGCGCTGCTGGCGGCGGCGCTGTCGATCAACACCAGCGCCGAAGCGGCGCTGCTGGAGTGGGACGTCGAACGCCTGTACCGCGCCGTCGACGACCGCCCGCCGCCGATGGCCGGCCGCGCGCGCGAAGACGGCCCGCGCTCGGCCCGCGTGCGCGCGCTGGGCGGCCCGGGCCAGGGCGACCTGGTGCCCGCCGAAGGCGCCGCCGACGCGCCCGAACTCGAAGCCGAGCACGCGCGCGAATGGCGCGAACGGCTGGTGCGCGCGCATGCCAACGACGGCGACTTCTCGATGCTGCGCGCCCTGCTGGCCGACCTGCCGAAGAGCCACGTGCCCTGGCAGCAGGTGCTGCGCACGCAGCTGGCGCGCGGGCTGGCGAAGCCGCGCGGCCTGTCGTGGAGCCGACCTTCACGTTCCTACATCGCCAACCAGGGTCGCGCGGGCGCGCACCGCATGCCCTTCGAACCCGGCAGCGGCGCCACGCTGCCGACGCCGCGGCTGGCGCTGATGGTCGACGTCTCGGGCTCGGTCGACAAGGACCTGCTGGACCGCTTCGCGCGTGAGCTGCAGGCCATCGTTCGGCGCGCCGAGTCGGCGCTGGTGCTGGTGGTCGGCGACGACCGCGTGCGCCAGGTGCACCGCTTCGCGCCGGGCGACGCGAAGCTGCCCGAACTGCGCGGCCCCGGCGGCGGCGGCACCGACTTCACGCCCCTGCTGGAGGAAGCCGACCGCCACCGCCCCGACCTGGGCGTGTTCCTCACCGACCTGGAAGGGCCGGCGAACTTCCGGCCCCGCTGGCCGGTGATCTGGGCGGTGCCGGCGGCGCAGGTGGCGCTGCCGGTGCCGTTCGGGCGCCGGCTGCTCGTCGACTGAAGGTCGCTGCGGCGGGTTGTCGGGCTTCGGCCAGGAGGCCTCATCGGGGTCTTGTGCCCGGCGCCGTTCAGCGTGGCTCTGCAGGCGGGCGCACGTAGGGCCGCAGCGCGTCGCGCAGGCTGGCGTTGCCCGGCAGCCCGAAGCTCTTGACCGATCCACCGGATCCGCCGCCGCGCATCCTCATGCGCTCGACCAGCGCGTCACGCGCAAAAGGGCACATGTCCTCGTACGCCAGTGCCATCGGCCCTGGCTGGAGTGCCGCCACCGGATCTCGCACGAAGTCGCCGTCGTGGGGCTCGATGCCATACCAGGTCCACCAGCTGGACGGCGCGTCGACGGTGTACTCGTAGCGCCTGCAGTGTGCCTTCATCAGGCTGCAGGCCGCCTTGCTGCTGGCGATCGAGATCGTCCTGGAACCACCGAAGCGCAGGATTCGGGTGCGCTTGCCGTTTCTCTTGAAGCTCGCGTCGTCGAGCACCTGTCGGTCTGCAGCACTCGTACGTGCCGCCTCGTCGGGATCGTCGCGCTGCGTGAACACCGTGATGCTCAGTTCGGCACCGTCGCGCCAGGCTTCGTGCGCCAGACGGCCAAAGCTGGCGTAGGCCTGGACGTCGTAGTGGATGTCGATGTCATCGCGCACCCGACGCATGTGCCCGTTCATCTTGATCAGCATGCCCACGTCGGCGAACTTGTAGCCCACGGTTCGCCAGGGCGCATTCGGGGCCGGGCGCTGGAAGACCCACTGCATGCACCCGTCCGCTCCGGCAACGTGCCGGACCGGGTCGATCGGCGGGGTGTCCTTGACGCGGCGGTAGATGCTTTCGCGGATGGACTGGATCTCGTTCTCGGACAAGGGGTCGATCGAAAGCTGGCGCGGCAAGCTGCGGCTGTCGACGAAGGGCTCTGCGATCGGCTCGCTGGTGCTGCCGACGAATTGCGTTCGTGCGCGCAGTTCGCCGCTCGCGGCGTCCCGCTCCGGCGCCATGGGTGGCGTGTTGCCTACACTGGGCACCGGCAGACAGGCACACAGTGACGCCACGCCCGTGATGAACCATCGATGCGACATGAGCGAGCTCCGATCGCGCAGCTGCCCGACCTTGTTCGGCCGGGCCGCGCGTTGCGCGCGCCGATTATCGGCAGCGCCCATGCTGTTGGCGGTTCTGGCCGCTGCGGATGCCCAGACCGGTCGCACCGCCCCGCCGGCACCTGCGACCGCTGCCCAGGGCCACCGGCCGGCTCCTGGAACCATCGTGAAAGACTGCCCGTCGTGCCCCGAGCTGGTCCCGTTGCCGACGGGCACGTTCCTGATGGGCAGCGCGCCGGACGATCCCGATGCGCATGCCGACGAGATGCCGCGCCACAGCGTGACGATCTCGCGGCGCCTGGCGGTCGGGCGATTCGAGGTCAGCCGCGAGGAGTTCGGCGCGCTGATGGAACCGATCCCTCCCGGGCGGGAAATCAGCAACCGCTGCCGGGTTCTGGCCCCGTTCAGTCTCACCGACTCCCCGTGGACCGATCTCGAGTACAACCCGGGGGCTGAAGGCAGCATCGACCGCTCGCCGAAAGCGCCGATGGTCTGCGTCTCGCGCGACGACGCGCAGCGCTACATCGACCGGCTGAGCGAGAAGACCGGCAGGAAATACCGCCTGCTCAGCGAAGCCGAGTGGGAATACGCAGCCCGTGCCGGCCGCGGACCCGGGCGCTTTCCCTGGGGTGAGGACCCTGACGGCCGCCAGGCCTGCTCCCACGCCAACCTCGCCGACCGATCCGCAAAGGCCGGACCCTTGCGCTGGATCGGACTTCCCGCGGCGCCGTGCGACGATGGCCATGCCTTCATGGCGACGGCCGATTCGGGCAGGCCCAACGCGTTCGGCTTGCACCACATGCACGGCAACGTCTGGGAGTGGGTGCAGGACGTCTGGTATCCGAGCCACGACGGTGCCCCGACCGACGGATCGGCCCGTACGGTCATCGTCCAGCCGTTTTCGGGCCATGTCATCCGAGGCGGCTCCTGGGCCAGCCTGCCGCATGACCTGCGCTCGGCGCGCCGCTCGTGGCACGCCTCTTCCAAGAGCACTTCCACGATCGGCTTTCGAGTCGTGCGCGAGCTGGCGGACGACGAACGCGTGTCGGCGGCGCCCGAAAAGGCATCGGCGCAGCCGCCGCGCCGTCCGGCTTCGCGCTGATCAGTCGCCACGGCCCGCCACTTCCGCCTCCGGCGCAGGCAAAAGCTCGATGCCGCTCACGGTGGGGCTCGGTGACCCGGTTGCGCCTGGCCTCGCGGACTCGGTGGACCACCGAGTTCGCGACCTGGCGCAAGGCGGGCCACGCAGGCGCCAGCGGTGGACGCTCTTGGTGGGCACCCGCGCCTTCAACTCCCGCGAAACAGCGCCAGCCCCCAGCGCGTGAACTTCAGCGGCAGGTGCACGTGCTGCGCCGCGTCCAGCACCTCGAAGCGCAGCACCGCGGTGTCCATGAACACGCGGCCCAGGCCGGGCTCGCGCGAACGCAGCCAGTCGCCGACGAAGAAACGCGCCTCGTGCGGCCCGGCCGCCACCGGCACCTGGCCGCGCGCCAGCGCGTCGTCGAGCGCGCCGTTGGCGCCCAGCGTGCCGCGGGTGAGCAGGCGTTCGCCGCCCGCTTCCAGCGCCACCAGTTCCACCACCATGCCGGCGGCGGGCGTGCCCGAGGCCACGTCCACCGCGTGCAGCGAGATGCCACCCCACTTCATCGCCCTGCCCTCCGTGAATGAAGGCTGCGGGCGCGCAGCAGCGCCCCGCAGCCGGCCGCCGCCACGCCGCCGAAGGCGACGTAGCCGGCGGAGAACGAGACCGCCGAGCCCAGCGCCGAGAAAGCCAGCGGCCCCCCCACCAGGCCCAGCATCATCACCACCATCACCGCGGCGGTGGCGGTGCCGGCCTCTTCGGCCGGCACCTGGTGCGCCACCTCGGCCAGGAAGATGCCGTTCCAGCCGCTGGCCGTGAGGCCGAACACGACCAGCAGGAACCACCCCGGCCCGCCCAGGCCCAGCAGCAGCGCGCAGGCGGCCGTCACCACGCCCAGCGCCAGCAGCAGCGGCGTGATGGTGCCCAGCCGCCCGGCCACCCAGCCCCACAGCAGCCGGCCCGCCAGGCCGCCGGCCTGCGCCGCGCCCAGCCAGGCGCCGGCCTGCACCAGCGAGGCACCGCGCTCGGCCACCGCATAGGTGACGAAGAACCCGTTCAGCACCGACTGCGTGGCAGCGAAGGCGGCGGCGGCGAACGACAGCCAGCGCAGCACCGGCAGCCGACCCAGCGCCGACAGGGCCTGCAGCCGCCCGCCCGCCACCGGCGCCAGCGCGACCGCGTGGTCCCGCTTCGGCCCGAACAGCGCCAGCGCCAGCAGCAGGCACAGGCCCACCGCCACCAGCGCCGCGGCGCGCCAGCCCACCCACAGCGCCAGCGGCGGCAGCATGAACGAGCCCACGACCGCGCCCACCTGCACGCCGGTCTGCTTGACCGAAAACCAGAGCGCACGCCGGGCCGGCCGCACATGGGCGGCCAGCAGGTGCGAAGCCATCGGCCCTTCCAGCCCGTGGCCCAGCCCGATGAGCAGCGCGCCCGCCACCAGCCCCCACACCTGCCCGCTGGCCACGGCCAGCGCACCGGCGGCGCTGAGCAGCAGGCAGGTCTGCGCCAGCGTCCAGGCCCCCGTGCGCACCAGCAGGCCCGGCGCGAACAGCGTGCCCACCAGCGCCGCGGCCCACAGGCCGGCGTTCCAGGCGCCCACGAAGGCGGGTGCCAGCCCGGTGGCGCTGGCGATGGCCGGCGCCAGCACCGGCACCACCTGCAGCGAGAGCACGGCCAGCGCCATCACCCCCGCCAGCCACAGCGAGACGCTGCGCGAGGCGTCGGCCACTTAGGAACGCAGCCGGCGCGAAAGGCCTGTGGCGCGCTCCATCAGGAGCATCAGCGCGAGGGTGATCACGATGATCACGCCCGACATCGCAGCGATCGTCACGTCCAGCCGTCCTTCCAGGTCCTGCCACATCCGGATGGGCAGCATATCGGTGCGCGCGTCGCGCAGGAAGAGCGAGACCGGGACGTTGTCGAACGACGACATGAAGGCGATGAAGGCGCCGGCCAGCACGCCAGGCCGCACCAGCGGCCAGGTCACGCGGCGGAAGGTGGTGAGCCGCGTCGCACCCAGGCTGGCCGAGCTTTCCAGCAGCGCCGGGTCCAGCTGCGCCAGCGCCGCGGTGGTGGTGCGGATCACGTAGGGCACGCAGACCACCGTGTGACCGATGACCAGGGTGGTGGTCGACACCGTCCAGCCCACGGCGCTGAAGGTCATCAACGCGGCGAAGCCGAAGGCCAGCGCCGGCAGCACCAGTGGCGACATGAACAGAGAGTCCAGGACGCGCGCCATGGCCGCCTGCGAACGCGAGATGGCCAGCGCGCCGGCCACCCCCAGCAGCACCGACAGCAGCGTGGTGGCGAACGCCACCTTGACGCTGTTCATGGCTGCGAACTGCAGCTGCGAGGCTTCCCACAGCTCGCGGTACCAGCGCAGCGAATACGAAGGCGGCGGGAACTTGAGCGAGAAGCCGTCGGTGAAAGAGACCGTCACCACCACCAGCGTGGGCGCCACCAGCAGCAGCAGCGTGAAGGCCGCCAGCGCGTACATGGTGCCCTTGAAGAGCAGGCTGGAGAGGTCGCTGCGGCGGGCCATGGGGTTCAGCCTTGCGCGTAGCCGCGCGACAACCGGCCCAGCGCGTTGAAGGCGCTCACGCACAGCAGCACCGCCACCAGGAAGGTCAGGCCGATGGCGGCCGCGAACGGGTAGTTGGACAGCGAGCTCGCCTGCTGGTACAGGTACATCGGCATGAACAGCATCTGCCCGCCGCCGATCAGGCTTTGCGAGATGAAGGCCGTGATCGCCGCCGCGAAGGTGAGCAGGCAGCCCGCCACCACGCCCGGCAGCGACAGCGGCACGGTGACGCGGCGGAAGGTGCGCCAGGCGCCGGCGCCCAGCGAGGCGCTGGCGTCGGCCAGGTTGGGGTCGATGCGCTGCAGCGCGGTGATGAGCGGCAGCACCATCAGGGGCAGCTGCACGTTGGCCAGCGCCACCACCAGCCCGGGCCGCGTGTACAGCAGCTTGACCGGCGTCTCCACCCAGCCCAGCAAAACCAGCAGGTTGTTCACGATGCCCTGGCGCCCCAGGATGACGATCCACGCGAAGGTGCGCACCACCACGCTGGTGAGCAGCGGCAGCATGACGATGAAGATCACCACCGGCTGCAGCTTCGGCGGCAGGCGCAGCCAGCTCCAGGCCAGCGCGTAGCCCAGCACCAGCGTGAGCGCGGTGACCTGCAGGCCCAGCCAGAGCGTGTCCCCCAGCACCGCCAGGCCGAAGGCGTCGAACATCTTGCCCCAGGCCTGCAGGCTGCCCCAGTGCTGCAGGCCGTTGTCGGCATAGCCGCTGACGAAGACCAGCATCGCCAGCGGCGCGGCGAAGAAGAGCGCCATGAACACCGCCAGCGGCGCCGCCAGGCGCAGCGGGTACGACGTGACCGGTGCCCTTGCGCTCATGCCGCCCGAGGACCCGTGCGCATCCGGCGGACGCCGCGGATCCGGCTCTGCCGGGCCGCTGGCGTCGCCCCCTTGAGGGGGAGCGCCGAAGGCGCTACGGGGGTGGTCATGTTCTAGATCTTGACTTCGCGGTTGAAGCGTTCGATCCAGCCGGCGCGCTGCTCGTTGATCTTCTTCCAGTCCTGGAAGACGAAGCGCTTCTTCATCTCGGCGTGGTCCTTGGCCAGCACCTTGGCGATCTCGCCTTCCATCTTCACCTTGGTGTTGGTGGGCACGATGAGGTAGGGCGCCTGCATCAGCCGGGTCTGCACCTCGGGCGACATGGCCGATTCGATGAGCGCCACCGCCAGGTCGCGGTTCGGCGAGTTCTTCACCACGTGGATGGTGGTCTTGAAGGCGATCGCGCCTTCCTTCGGGGCCACGAACTCCACCGGCACGCCGCGCGCCTTCAGCAGCTGGATGGCGTTGAAGTTGCCGGGGCTGATGTCGATCTGCCCCTGCTGGAACAGCGAGGCCAGCGCGCCCGGGTTGGCCGCCACCGCGCCCAGGTTGGGCTTCAGATCGTTGATGGCCTTGAAGCCGGGCTCGACGTTGGCTTCCGAGCCGCCGAACATCTTGGCCACTTCCACCAGCCAGCCGGTGCCCAGCGTGGAGTTCAGCGTCGTGATGCCGACGCGGCCCTTGTATTCGGGCTTCCACAGGTCCTTCCAGCTCGTGGGCGGGGTCTTGATCTTCTCGGGGTTGTAGGTCAGGCCCACCACCTGGAAGAAGATCGCGGGGCCGTGGCCGTCCTGCGCTTCGGGGATCAGGTCCTTGTAGTACGCGCTCTTGTCGGCCGGGAAGGTGTCCACCAGGTCCTGGCCGATGGCCGTGAGCGCGGGGCCCGGGTCGTGCAGCATCACGTCGATCGGCGGGTTGTTGCGCGCCGCCGTGACCTTGGCGATCTGGTCGACCGAGAGCATGGGGTCCAGCACGATGTCGGCCGTCGCGTTGGCCTTCTTGAAGGCCGGCACCAGCACCGCGCGGTGTGCTTCCTCCCAGCTACCGGTGAAGGTGGCGAAGACCAGGCGCTTGGCTTGCGCGAAGCTCATCTGCGGGAACAGCTGCATCGCACCGAGCGCAAGGCTCGTCTGCAGCAGTCGGCGGCGGTCGTTCATGGTTGGGCTCCTTCGGGGGGCGGTGGAAAGGCGTTGGGCACCGCGCCCTCGGCCAGCGAGACGGTGACGGCGCTGCCCGGCTCGCGCAGGCGCGAGCCGTGGCCGCGGGATTCGACGAGCTTGAGCTCCTGGCCGTCGGCGAGGCGGATCTCGTGCACGATCTGGGGCCCCATCGGCAGGCTCAGTTCCAGCGTGCCGGCCAGTCCCGAGCCTTCGGACAGTCGAAGGTGCTCGGGGCGCACGCACAGCAGCGCCTCGGTGCCGGCGGGCGCGCCCAGCGCACGGGCCGGCCAGGCGGCGCCGCCCAGCTGCACGTGGCCGTCGTCCAGCACGCGGGCCTTCAGCGTGTTGGCGGCGCCGACGAACTGGTTGACGAACAGGCTGGCGGGGCGATCGTAGACGTCGTTCGGGGGCGCGAACTGCTCCAGCCGGCCGCGGTTGATGACGGCCACTCGGTCGGCCATGGACAGCGCCTCTTCCTGGTCGTGCGTGACCATGATGCAGGTGATGCCGGCCAGCCGCTGCAGGCGCTTGACCTCGATCTGCATGTCCAGGCGCAGGCTCTTGTCCAGCGCGGCGAAGGGTTCGTCGAGCAGCAGGATGCGCGGCCCCACCGCCAGCGCGCGCGCCAGCGCCACGCGCTGCTGCTGGCCGCCGGACATCTCGCGCGGCAGGCGCTGCGCCAGGTGCGACATCTGCACCAGCGCCAGCATCTCGGCGGCCTTCTTCTGCTGTTCGGCGCGGGGGGCACCGCGCGCGGCCAGGCCGTAGGCCACGTTGTCGGCCGCGCTCATGTGCGGGAAGAGCGCGTAGTTCTGGAACACCACGCCCACTTCGCGCTGGTGGGGCGGCAGCTCGTCGATGGGGCGCCCTCCCACCACCACGCGGCCCGAGGTCTGCTGCACGAAGCCGGCGATGATGCGCAGCAGCGTGGTCTTGCCGCAGCCGCTGGGGCCCAGCAGCGCGACCAGCTCGCCGGCGCCGATCTCCAGCGTCACCGCGTCCACCGCCGGCGCCGCGGCACCGCGATAGTGCTGCGTGACGGCGTCGAGCGTCAGGTCGAAGGCGGTGCTCATGCGGACCCCTTTCGCATCTTTCGTGCCGGGGCCGGCAGCAGGTCGGCCAGGTCGTCCTCCGGGCTCGGCGGGCCGGGTTCGTCGAGCGCGCGTTCGATGTGCTCCAGGTGCTCGGTCATCAGACGGGCCGCCCGTTTCGCGTCGCCGGCGGCGATGGCCTCGACGATGCGGGCGTGTTCGTCCTCGCGGCAGGTGCTGCCGGTGCTGGCGCGGTTGGCCACGATGGCCAGGCAGGTGCGCACCGTCAGGCCGTGCATCAGCCGGGTCAGCGGTTCGTTGCCCGCCAGCTCGGCCAGCACGCGGTGGAAGTCGCCCGACAGGCGCACCACGGCGCGCGCGTCGCCGGCGGTGCGGGCGCGGTTCTCGTCCTGCACCACACGCTCCAGGCGCCGCAGGGCGCCGCGGTCGGCACGCTCGCAGCAGCACTTCACCAGCCAGGGTTCGACCAGGCGGCGCGCCTCGAAGATCTGCGCCGTGGCCTGGCGGCTGGGCGCCGCCACCACGGCGCCGCGGCGCGGCTGGCGTTCGACCAGGCCTTCGTGTTCCAGCCGCTGCAGCACCGGCCGCACCTGGGTGCGGCTGACCTGGAACAGCTCGGCCAGCCGCTCTTCGCGCAGCCGGGTGCCGGGCGCCAGACGGTGCTCGGTGATCGCCGCGACGATGTTGGCGTGCATCTCTTCCATGGCCCCTCGTCACGCAAGCCCCGTGCCTTCTGCCGACACGCCGGCGCGCCCTTTTCGGATGCAGAATAGCACTGTTCTTGTGTACAAAATGCACCAGCAAGGTACACGGAATCCCGGCCACCGGTGGCACGATGTTCGCTGGCAAAGGCCCCGACCGCGCCCTTCCCGAAAGTTCCGATGCACCGCACCCTGCTGGGCATGCTGACCCCGTCCTCCAACACCGTGCTCGAGCCGGTGACGACCGCGCTGCTGGCCGAAGTGCCGGAGGCGAGCGCCCATTTCGGCCGCTTCGCGGTGACCGAGATCGCGCTCAGCGCGCAGGCGCTGGCGCAGTTCGCGCCGGAGGAGATCCTGCGTGCCGCCCGCCTGCTGTCGCACGCGCGCTGCCAGGTCATCGCCTGGAACGGCACCTCGGCCGGCTGGCTGGGCTTCGAGCGCGACCAGGCGCTGTGCCGCGCCATCACGCAGGAGACCGGCGCCGCCGCCTGCACCTCGGTGCTGGCCATCAACGAAGCCTTCGCGGCCTGGGGCGCGAAGCGCGTGGGCCTGGTCTCGCCCTACACGGCCGAGGTGCAGCAGGCCATCGTGGCCAACTACGCGCGCGCCGGCATCGCGGTGGTGGGCGAACGGCACCTGGGCCTGCAGGACAACTTCTCGTTCAGCGAGGTCGAGCCCGAAACGCTGAAGCGCCTGGTGCGCGAGGTGGGCGCCGAGAAGCCGGACGCCATCATGGTGCTGTGCACGAACCTTCGCGGTGCACCGCTGGTGCCGGCGCTGGAAGCCGAACTCGGGCTGCCGGTGCTGGACAGCATCTCGGCCGTGGTGTGGAAATCGCTTCGCCTGGCCGGCATCGACACGCGACGCATCCGCGCGTGGGGCCGGCTGTTCCAGGAGATCGCCTGATGAGCTTGGACCTCGTGATCCGCGACGCCGACGTCGCCACCGCCAGCGAGCGCTTCCGCGCCGACATCGGCGTGCGCGACGGGCGCATCGTCGCCCTGGCCCAGGGCCTGCCGGCCGGCGCGCGCGAGATCGACGCCGGCGGCCGCCTCGTCACGCCCGGCGGCGTGGACGCGCACTGCCACCTGGACCAGCCCACGACCGACGGCTCGCGCATGGCCGACGATTTCCTCACCGGCACGCGTTCGGCGGCCTGCGGCGGCACCACCACCGTGATCCCCTTCGCCTGCCAGCTGCGCGGCCAGGGCCTGCGCGAGGCGGTGGCCGACTACCACCGCCGCGCCGAAGGCAAGGCCGCGGTGGACTATGCCTTCCACCTGATCGTGAGCGACCCCACGCCGAAGCTGCTGGACGAGGAACTGCCCGGCCTGGTGGCCGAGGGCTGCACCTCGCTCAAGCTGTACATGACGTACGACGACATGAAGCTCGACGACCGGCAGATCCTGGACCTGCTGGCGGCGGCGCGGCGCGAAGGCGCGTTCACGATGATCCATGCCGAGAACGCCGACTGCATCGCCTGGCTGGCCGACCAGCTGGTGGGCGCCGGCCTGACCGCGCCGCGCTACCACGCGCATGCGCGGCCGATGCTGCTGGAGCGCGAGGCCACGCACCGCGCCATCGCGCTGTCGGAACTGGTCGACGTGCCGGTGCTGATCGTCCACGTCTCGGGCCGCGAAGCGGTGGCGCAGATCCGCGAAGCGCAGGGCCTGGGGCTGAAGGTCTACGGCGAGACGTGCCCGCAGTACCTGTTCCTCACCGAGGAGGATCTCGGCGGCGAAGGCTTCGAAGGCGCAAGGTGCATCTGCAGCCCGCCGCCGCGCGACAAGGCCAACCAGCAGGTCATCTGGCAGGCGCTGGACAACGGCACCTTCCAGGTGCTGAGCTCGGACCATGCGCCCTTCTCGATGACGGCCGAAGGCAAGGCCGTGGCCGGCACCGACGCACCCTTCACGAAGGTGCCCAACGGCATCCCGGGCCTGGAGACGCGGCTGCCGCTGCTCATGTCGCATGGCGTGGGGGGCGGGCGCATCGACCTCCACACCTTCGTCGCGCTGACCTCCACCAACCCGGCGAAGCTGTACGGGCTGTTCCCGCGCAAGGGCACCATCGCCATCGGCGCCGACGCCGACCTGGTGGTGTGGGACCTGGGCCTGGACCGCACCATCCGCAACGTCGACCTGCACCACGCCACCGACTACACGCCCTATGAAGGGCACCAGGTCACGGCCTGGCCGCGCCTGACGCTGTGCCGCGGGCGCGAGGTGTGGCGCGAAGGGCAGTACCTGGGCGAAGCGGGCTACGGCCGGTTCCTGAAGTGCGATCGGCCGGCCGCGGCCGCGGTGCGTGGGCGCGGGCACAAGAGCCCGTTGTGGACGGCATGAGCGAACTCTGGCAATGGTCGGCGCGCGAGACGGCTGCGGCCGTCGCTTCGCGCCGCGTCAGCGCGACCGAAGTGGCCGCCGCCGCACGGCAGCGCCTGCAGGCGGTGAACCCGGCGCTCAACGCCGTGATCGACGACGACGAGGAATGGACGCTGGCGCAGGCGGCCGAGGTCGATCGCCGCCTCTCGAACGGCGAGTCGCTGCCGATGGCCGGCGTGCCCGTCACGGTGAAGGACAACCTGTGGGTGCAGGGCCGCCGCGTCACCCAAGGCAGCAAGCTGTTCGCCGGCTTCGTCGCCCCCGACGATGCCTGGGCGGTGGCGCGGCTGAAGGCGCTGGGCGCGGTGATCGTGGGCATCACCAACTGTTCGGAATTCGCCTGCAAGGGCGTCACCAACAACCTGCTGCACGGCAACACCCGTTCGCCCTGGAATCTCGAACTCACCCCGGGCGGCAGCTCGGGCGGCGCGGTGGCGGCGCTGGCCGCAGGCATCGGCGCGCTGGCCCTGGTCACCGACGCCGGCGGCAGCACGCGCCGGCCGGCGGCGCACTGCGGGCTGGTCGGGCTGAAGCCCACCTTCGGCCTCATTCCCTGCGGACCGGGATTCGACGAACCGAACTTCGGCCTGTCGGTCATCGGCCAGATCGCGCGCAGCGTGGCCGACGCGGCCTGGATGTTCGAAGGGCTGCAGGCCTACGACGGCCACGACTGGGGCTCGCAGCCGGTGGCGCCGCTGCGCGTGCCGGCCGGGCCGCCGCCGCGCACGCTGCGCATCGCCTGGAGCCCCGACTTCGGCTGCGGCTTTGCCGTCGACGACGCCGTTCGCGCCACGCTGCAGGGCGTGGTGGACCGGCTGCGCGCCGAAGGCTGGACCATCGCCGACGCCTCGCCCGCCTGGCCCGGCGGCACGCGCGAATACCCGCTGCTGAAGCTGCAGCAGGCCGGCCTGGCCGCGCTCTACGGCGCCGCGCTGGACGAAGACGCCAGTCGCATCGACCCCGACCTGCAGGCGCAGATCCGCGCCGGCCACAGCTTCACCGGCGCCGAGATCGCGCAGGTGCTGCTGCTGCGCGAACAGCTGCACGCCGCCTTCGCGCGCTTCTTCGAAGGCTTCGACCTGCTGCTCACGCCCACCACGCCCTGCACTTCCTGGCCGCTGGACCGGCTGGGGCCGGCGGTCATCGGCGGCCAGCCGGCGGGCCCGCGCGGACACGCCGCCTTCACGCCGCTGGTGAACTACGCGCAGGCGCCGGCCTGTTCGGTGCCGGCGGGGCTGGTGGAAGGACTGCCCGTCGGCCTGCAGGTGGTGGGGCCGCGTTATGCCGACACGCGCGTGCTGCAGTTCGCCGCCGTGGTCGAGGCGCTGGTCGGGCCCGCGCCGCACCCGCCGATCTGGCACGCGTGAACGGGAGGCCCCGGCCATGCATCTGCTGCTCATCAACCCCAACATCTCCACCAGCGTCTCGGCGCTGATCGAAGCCGAGGCGCAGCGCAGCGCCGCCCCTGGCACCACGCTGGAAGTGCTGACCGCGCCCTTCGGCGTGGCCTACATCGAGACCCGCTTCGAAGCGCTGGCCGGTGCATGGGCGGCGGCGCAGCTGGCGGCGGAACACCATGCGCGCGCCGACGCGGTCATCGTCGCCGCCTTCGGCGACCCCGGCCTGGCGGCGCTGCGCGAGGTGCTGCCCTGCCCGGTAACGGGCCTGTCGGAAGCGGCCCTGCTGGCGGCCTGCGCGCTGGGGCAGCGTTTCTCCATCGTCGCCATCAGCTCGCGCATCCGGGCCTGGTACCGCGAGACGGTGGAACACAACGGCCTCGCCGGCCGCCTGGCCAGCATCCGCGCGCTGGACGAGCCGCTGGCCGACATCGGCCGCGTGCAGGGCGACCAGCGCGCGGCGCTGAAAGCGGCCGCCGAACGCTGCGTGCGCGAGGACGGCGCCGACGTCATCATCCTCGCCGGCGCCCCGCTCGCGGGGCTGGCACGTTCGCTGGGGCCCGAACTGCCGGTGCCGGTGGTCGACGGCGTGGGCGCCGCGGTCCGGCTGGCGCAGGCGATGGTGGCGCACGGACCGGCGAAGGCGCGCGAAGGCAGTTTCGCGCCGCCGCCGCAGAAAGCGCGCCAGGGGCTGCCGCCGGCCATCGAAGCCTTGCTCAGCGGGGGCGGCAGCGCAGCAGCTGCAGGATGACCAGGCTCATGGCTGTGCGGCCTTCCTGGTTCACCACCTCGTAGCGGAAGCGCGCCACGCCGCGGTCGGGCTTGCTGGCGGAAACGCGCGAATCCAGCAGTGTGAAGCGGCAGTGCAGCGTGTCGCCCGGCTTCACCGGCAGGTGCCAGCGCAGTTCGTCGACGCCGATGCCGGCGATCGGGCACTGGTCGAACATGCGCGACTCCTGCACCAGCGCCCATGACAGCGCCGCGGTCTGGAAGCCGCCGATCACCAGTTCGCCGAAGTCGGTGGCCTTCGCCGCCACCGCGTCGAGGTGGAAGACTTGCGGGTCATAGCGGCGCGCGAAGGCCAGCGCTTCCTCTTCGGTGACGGTGCGCGAAGGGCTGACGTGGGTGACGCCGGGGACGAAGTCCTCCAGCCAGTACTCGCGCATGGCGGCTACATCCGGCTGGGCAGCCAGAGCGCGATCATCGGGAAGGCGATCAGGATCACCAGCCGGATGATGTCGGTCACGACGAAGGGGATCACGCCCTTGAAGATGGTGGTGAAGCTGACTTCCTGCACCACGCTCTTGATGACGAACACGTTCATGCCCACCGGCGGGTGGATCAGCCCCAGTTCCACCGTCATCACGATGATGACGCCGAACCAGATGGGGTCGAAGCCCAGCTGCATGATCACCGGGAAGATGATGGGCACGGTGAGGATGATCATCGCCATCGCGTCCATCAGGCAGCCCAGCAGCAGGTACATCACCATGATGAGCGCCAGCACGCCGTAGCGGCCGATGCCCAGGCCGGTGAGGAAGGCGGTCAGCTTCTGCGGCGTCTGCGTGATGGTGAGGAAGTAGCCGAACAGCAGCGCGCCGATGAGCACCGTGAACACGGCCGCCGCGGTGCGCGTGGCCTGCAGCAGCGCCTGGCGGATGCCGGCGCGGTCCAGCTTGCGGCGCAGCACCCCCAGCAGGAAGGCGCCGCCGGCGCCCACGCCGCCGGCTTCCGTCGGCGTGAAGAAGCCGCCGTAGAGGCCGCCGATGACGAAGGCGAACAGCACCAGCGAAGGCCAGACGTCCTTCAGCGCGAAGATGCGCTCGCCCCAGGGCTTGGGCTCGGCGGCCGGCAGCATCTTCGGCCGGACCATGACGATGGCGCCGATCGTCAGCACGTACATGCTCATGGCCAGCAGGCCGGGCAGCACGCCGGCCATGAACAGCTTGCCGATGTCCTGCTGCGTGATGACGGCGTACACCGCCAGCACGGTGGAAGGCGGCAGCATCGCACCCAGCGTGCCGCCGGCGGCGATGACGCCGGCCGAGAAGCTCTGCGGGTAGCCGTAGCGCCGCATCTCCGGGTAGGCCACGGTGCTGAAGGTGGCCGCGGTGGCCACCGAGGAACCGCAGATCGCCGCGAAGCCGCCGCAGGCCAGCACGGTGGCCATGCCCAGGCCGCCGCGCAGGTGGCCCACCATCGCGTTGGCGGCGCGGAACAGTTCCTTGCTGACGCCCGAGACCGAGACGAAGGCGCCCATCAGCATGAACATCGGGATCACGCCGAAGGTGTAGTCGGTGACCGTGCGCATGCTGGTCTGGCCGATCAGCTTCAGCGCCGGCCCGCCGCCGGCGATGAGCGCGTAACCGGAAACGCCGACCAGCCCCATCGCCATGCCCACCGGCACGCGCAGCAGCATCAGCAGAAAGAGGATCACGAAACCGCCGACGGCGACCAGATCGGGATTCATCGTCGGCTATTCCTGCACGCGCTCGTCGGCGTGCTCGTCGTTGAGCAGTTCGGGGTGGAACACCAGTCGCCAGGTGCGGATGGCGATCAGGATCACGGCGCAGACGTCGCCCAGCCACGCGATCAGGAACATCGGCCAGGTGGGCAGGTTCAGGTCGTACGTGAGAACGTTGTCCTGGTACGTGAGCCGCACCTTGTCGAACAGCATGATGGTCTGCACCGTCACCACGAACAGCAGCACCAGCGTCGCGAAGACGTCGATGAAGCGCTTCATGCGCGGGCCGGCGCTGCTCCATACCAGGTCGACCGTGATGTGGCCGCCGCGGTAGCTGGTGGCCGCGATGCCCCAGAAGATCAGCACCCCCAGCAGCAGGCGGCCGAAGTCGTAGCTGTCGGGGATGCTGGTGCTGAAGAACTTGCGCAGCAGCACCGAGATGAAGATGTCGGCGGCGACCAGCCCCACGAAGGTGGCCGCCAGCCACTCGATGACGTGGATGATCCGGTCCGCGAACGTGAGTTCGCGGAACGTCTGCGTGCGCGGCGCGGCCACGCGCTTACAGCGCCGACTTGTACTTGGCGAGCGACTGGTGCAGGCTGTCCAGCACCTGCTTGGGGTCGGCGCCGACCTTCTTCACGCCTTCGGCCCACTGGTCGGTGACCGGCGCCACCGCCTTGCGCCAGGCGTCCAGCTGCTCGGGCGTGAGCTTGGTCAGCTCGTGGCCGGCCATGCCCGCCAGCTTGACGTGGCCGGCGCTCTCGAAGTCGGCCCAGGCGCTGCCGACCTTTTCCGCCCACTCGGTGGTGCAGTGCTCGTCGACCGCCTTCTTCTGGCCCGGCGACAGCGACGCGTACTTGTCCTTGTTGAGCACCCAGACGAAGGGCGTCACGTACAGCGGCACGTCCATGTGGTGGGTGACCACCTTGTCGATGCCGAACAGCATCAGCGAACCCCAGGGGAAGGTGATGGCGTCGGCGACGCCGCGCTCGAGCATGTCGCGCGCTTCGGGCGCGCTGCACTGCACGTTGGTGCCGCCCAGCGTGGTGACCATCTGGCCGATGGTGCTGGTGGCCGGGCGCACCTTCATGCCCTTCAGGTCGGTGGGCAGCGTGACCTTCTTGCGCGAGTGCAGCGCGCCGGGGTCGTGCACGAAGGCGAAGCAGAACTGGACGTCCTTCATCTCCTTGGCGGCGTACTGGCGGTACCAGGCGTCGACGGCGGCGCTGCCGCCCTTGGCGTTGCTGGCCTGGAAGGGCAGCGAACTGGCCGCGAAGATGGGGAAGCGGCCCGGCTGGTAGCCCGGGTTCACGTAGGCGAAGTCGGTGATGCCGTCGCGCGCCATGTCGTAGTGGTCGAAGGCCTTGCCCAGCTGTTCGCCCGGGAACAGGGTGGAGCTGATGCTGCCGCCGGAGGCCTTCTTCAGGCTGTCGGCCCAGGCCTGCAGCGCCGGGTTCAGCGCGTGCTGCGCCGGCACCCAGCTGGAAAGCTTCAGCGTCACGGGCTTGTCCTGCGCCAGCGCGGCGCCGCAGGCCAGCACGAGGGCGGTGGTGATGAGGCGGGTCTTCATGTCGTGTCGTCTCCAGGCGGGAAAGGCATTACTTGCCGGTGTAGCTGATGCGGTAGATCGCACCGTTGTGGTCGTCGCTGACGAGCAGCGAACCGTCCTTCATGACCATCACGTCGACGGGACGGCCCAGGTACTCGTTGTTCTCCACCAGGCCGGTGAGGAAGGGTTCCATCTTCTCGATGCCGCCGCGCGCGTCGGGCCACGCCACCACGATGTCGGCGGCGTACTTCTGGCTGCGGTTCCAGGGGCCGTGGCGGGCGATGAACATCGCGCCCTGGTAGTGGGGCGGGAACTGCTTGCCCTTGTAGAAGGTCATGCCCAGCGTGCCGGCGTGCGGGCCCATCAGCTGCGCCGGCTGGGCATAGCTGCTGCAGTCCTTGCCCCAGCCGAATTCCGGGTCGGCGAAGTTGCCCTGGTGGCAGTACGGGAAGCCGAAGTGCTGCCGGCCCGGCTGCGTCAGGTGGTTGAGCGTGTCGTTGGGCAGGTCCTCGCTCAGCCAGTCGCGCCCGTTGTTGGTGAACCAGAGGCTGCCGTCGCGCGGGTCGAAGTCGAAGCCCACCGTGTTGCGCACGCCCTGGGCGATGGTCTGCACGTTGCTGCCGTCCAGGTTCATGCGCCGGATGGTCGCGAAGTCGCCGCCGGCGTCGCAGATGTTGCAGGGCCCGCCGATCGAGAAGTAGAGCTTGTGGTCCGGGCCGACACGGATGTACTTCCAGCCGTGCGGCACCTCGCCGGGCAGCTTGTCGTAGACCATCACCGGCGCCGGCAGGTTGTCCAGCTTGTTCTCGATGTCGTCGTAGCGCGTGATGTCCTTCGGCGTGGCGACGTAGAGCGAGCCCTTGTAGAACTCGATGCCGTTGGGCAGGAACAGCTTCTCGGCCAGCGTCTTCACCTCGCGCCGGTCGCCCTTGTCGACCACCGCGTAGAGCTTGCCGGCGACGAACAGCGAGGACACGAACACGGTGCCCTTGTCGCCCTGGCGCAGGCCGCGCGCGTCGAGGATGCCGCTGGCCCAGACCTCGGCCTTGAAGCCCGGCGGCAGCTTCATCTTCGCCACCGGCAGCTTGTCTTCGTCGGTGGGAATGGGGAAGGCCGGCACCGGCGCCATCTTCATCGCCGTGTCGGTCTTCGGCCGGCCCTTGGCCCAGAACGGCTCTTCGCCCTGTTGAGCCAGCGCTGCGCCCGCCAGGACCAGCGCGAAGGCGGCAAATGCGACTCGTTTCATGCGTTCTGTTCCTGGATCGGCAGCTCGTTCGGGCGCCGACGGTACCAGCGAATCGGCTGCTCGCGCATCGGGCGTTTCGGCAGGTTCTCCCGCGCCAGCAGGCCGTCCAGCGCGCGGCCGGCGTCGTCGGCCAGGGCTGCTTCACGCGCGGCGCGCACGGCGGCGGCGCGCTCGGCCGCCGGGCGCGGCGCGGTGGCCACGGCACCGATGACGTGCAGCAGGTTCGCCTTGCCGCGTTCGTTGGTGCTGCCGTAGCCCTTCACCAGGCGGCCGCAGCGGGCGATTTCCAGACCCAGCGCCGGGTCCTCGCGGCCCCCGGCTTCGACCGCCGCGACCCATTGTTCGATCAGCGCCTGCTCCACCGCGAAGCGGCTGCCGCGCCGCCGCCAGCCCTTCAGCGATGCCAGCAGGCGCAGCGCCAGCGCGCCGCGCACGCTGTGGCTGCCCAGGCGCAGGGGCAGGGCCCACGGTTCGGCGCGGCGGCGGTCCCAGGCCTGCAGGCGCTGCGCCAGCGAAGGCGGCAGCAGGCCGGCGATTTCCGGGATGCCGGGCTTGAAGTGCTCGAAGGTGCGCACGATCTCGTCTTCGCGCGCCGCCACCTCGCGCCGCACGCGCGCGGCGCGCGAGGCCGCCAGCTTCAGGCGCGCCACCTGCACGATGTCGTCGAAGGCCATCCACAGCCCCAGCCAGCGCGACGCTTCGGTGGCCGCTTCACGGCCGGCCGCGGCTTCGATGCGCGCCAGGCGCTGGTCGAACATGCGCGCATACGCCTCGTCCTGGTAGGCGGCCACGCGTTCACGCGCCAGCACGCGCAGGTCGGGCGCCGGTGCGGGCGCGGCGGCCTGCATGACGGCCTGGCGCGCGGCGATGGTGTCGAAGGCGAGCGCGAAGCCGCGCAGGCTGGACTCGACGCCCTTGCCGCCGGCCCGGATGGTTTCCTCGAAGGCTTCGCGCGCGAAGGGCAGCACGCGGCTGGCGGCGATGGCGCCGAACAGCAGCGCGCTCACCGCGCAGTTCGCCTGCTTCGCGAGCGCGGCCACGTCCAGCAGGTGCAGCACGCGCGCGTGGCGCTGCAGCGTGGCGGCCAGCGCGGCGCTGTCGACGCGTCCGTCGCCGGGCTGCATCTTCTCGGCCACCGTGAGCGCGCGCGAGGTGGAGCCGATCACCGTGGTGCGTTCGGCGCTGGCCATGCCGGCGGCCACCTGGCGCGCCGTCTCCAGCCCTTCGGACCCCACCAACAGGTCGATGCCGCCCGGCACCGGGTTCAGGCTGAACACCGGCCGGCGGCCGGCCAGCAAGGCGTCGGGCAGCGGGCAGATCTCCACGTAGTACGTGGTGGCGCCGGTGCGCTGCGCCACGCCGGGGATGGACGTGCTCTGCGCCGGGTGGCCGCCCCTTGCGGCCAGCGCGTACAGCCACTCGGCGAGCACGCCACCGCCTTCGCCGCCGAGCGCGCCGACCAGCAGGGCCAGGGGTTGCGGGTTCGGGGCCATCAGGTCTGCAGCCAGTTGACGACGCGCGAACGCAGGCCGGCGATCAGGCGTTCGTGCCAGCGCGGGTTCGTCACGATCTCGGCGCGGTAGAAGCTGGGGCACAGCGTGGCCGCGTGCGCGTTGGCGCCGCACAGGCCGCAGCCCACGCAGCCTTCCACCACCGTGGCCACCGGGTCCGTGCGCAGCGGGTCGGGGTTGTCCTTGAGCGTGAGCGTGGGGCAGCCCGACAGGCGGATGCAGGCGTGGTCGCCGGTGCAGACGTCTTCGTCGACGCCGTACTTCACGCGCTCGACACGTTCGCCGCGCTTGAGCAGGCCGGCGATCCAGGGCTTGATGCGGCGCTGCCGTTCGAGCTGGCATTCGCCTTCGGCGATCACCACCTTCAGCCCGCCGGCGGGCGTGGTGAGCGCCTCCTGCAGCGTGCGCCGCATCGCGTCGACCTCGTAGGTGTGCACCACGCGCAGCCACTGCACGCCCATGCCCTTCAAGGTGTCCTCGATCGTGCGGTTCATGTGCGCCAGGCTCTGGTGCTTGTCTGCGGCGCTCTCCTTGGCTTCCTCGTCCGGCGTGTTCAGGATCTCCTGCGTGCCGGTGGCCGAGGTGTAGCCGTTCTTCATGATGACCAGCACCGCGTCGTCGCCGTTGAACAGCGCCGCCTGCACGCCGGTGAGCAGGCCGTTGTGCCAGAAGCCGCCGTCACCCATGACGGCGATGGAGCGCCGCTGCATCATCGGGCTGACTCCGGCGCGGCTGGCCAGGCTCATGCCGTAGCCCAGGATCGAGTGGCCGGAACTGAAGGGCTCGAAGGTGGCCAGCGCATGGCAGCCGATGTCGGCCGCCACGTGCACCGGCCCCACTTCCTGCTGCGCCAGCTTGAGCGCGCTGAACACCGGCCTCTCCGGGCAGCCGATGCAGAAGCCCGGCGGCCGCGCCGGCAGCGGGCCCAGCGTCTTCGCCACGTCGGCGCGCCGCGCCGCGGTGGCCGCCAGCCAGGCCCGCGCGGGCGCCAGGTCCACGTCGGGCAGGTGGCGTTCGCAGAAGGCGATCAGGCCCGGCAGCATCGCCTCGACGGTGTACTCGCCGGCGGCCGGCAGCAGGTCCTTGCCATGCACCGGCGTCTGCACGTCCAGCCGGCGCAGCGCCTGCATGACGTCCTTCTCGATGTACTCGGGCGAGCCTTCCTCCAGCACCAGCACCGCGCGCCGGCCGCTGCAGAAGGCCGACAGTTCCGCCGGCACCAGCGGATAGGTCACGTTCAGCACCAGCAGCGGCAGCGCGCTGTCGCCGAAGGCGTCGGCCAGCCCCAGCACCTGCAGCGCGCGCACCAGCGCGTTGTACAGGCCGCCCTGCACCACCAGGCCGACCTCGCCGCGCGTGCCTTCGACGCGTTCGTTCAGGCCGTGTTCGGCGATGTAGCGCTGCGCCGCCGGGATGCGCTGCTCCACCTTCAGCTTCTCGTGGCGGAAGGTCACCGGCGGGTGCGCCAGCCGCATGTAGTCGAAGGCGGCGGGTTCCTCGATCAGTTCGCGTGCCGAAGGCCGCGGTGCCAGGTTGTCCCGGGTGGTGAAGCGCCCGCGCACGTGGCAGGCGCGGATGCGCAGTTCCATCACCGCCGGCATGTTGCTGGCCTCGCTGAGCGCGAAGGCGTGCTCCACCAGCTTCACCATCGTCGGCAGTTCGGGCCGCGGGTCGAACAGCGCCAGCGTGCTCTTCATCGCGTAGGCGTGGGTGCGCTCCTGGATCACGCTGGCGCCTTCGCCGTAGTCTTCGCCGACGACGATCAACGCGCCGCCGACGACCCCCGGCGACGCCAGGTTCGACAGCGCGTCGGCCGCCACGTTGGTGCCGACGATGCTCTTCCAGGTGACCGCGCCGCGCAGCGGGTAGTGGATGGACGCGCCCAGCATCGCGGCGGCGGACGCCTCGTTCGAGCAGGCTTCGACGTGCACGCCCAGCGTGTCCAGGTAGGGCTTGGCCTGCACCATCACGTCCAGCAGGTGCGAGACCGGAGCGCCCTGGTAGCCGCCCACGTAGGCCACGCCGGACTGCAGCAGCGCCTTGGTGATGGCGAGGATGCCTTCGCCGTGGAAGGTCTCGCCCGCGCCCAGCTGGAGCTGGCGGATCTGCTCGGTGAACTGGACTTCCATCGGTCCTTCTTCTGTTCGTCGGCCGTTGTCTCCGCGGCCGGGAGATCCGCACTGTAGGCACGCGGTCACCATTCGTCCATGCCATAGGCTTTGTGAGTACGATTCGCCACATGCATAAGCCCGACCTGGACCTGAAGCTGCTGCAGGTCTTCGCCGCCGTGCACGCGGCCAAGAGCGTGAGCCGGGCGGCCGAACGGCTGGGCCTGTCGCAGCCGGCGGTGAGCCATGCGCTGACACGGCTGCGCCTGCACCTGCGCGACCCGCTGTTCACGCGCGTGTCCGGCGGCGTGAAGCCCACGCCCAAGGCCGAGCAGCTGGCGCGCCAGGTGCAGCAGGCGCTGCAGCTCATCGACGTGGCGTTGCACGAGTCCGACCAGTTCGACGCCGCCCGCTCGCAGCGCCGCTTCACGGTGCACATGAGCGACATCGGCGCCGACGAGTTCCTGCCGCAGCTGATGGCGTCCATCGGCCGCCAGGCGCCGGGTGTGCGGGTGGAAGCGGTGCAGCTGGCGCCGCCGGCCATCCTGCCGGCGCTGGAAGACGGCCGGCTGGACATCGCCTTCGGCTACCTGCCGCATCTCACCGGCACCGAAAGCGCGCCGCTGTTGCAGGAGCGTTACGTCGTCCTGCTGAGGAAGGGCCACCCGCTGGCACGTTCGCTGAAGACGCGTGATGCGCTCGAGCGCCTGGACTTCATCGTCGTCGACAGCCACGCCGAGCCGGCGCGCGCGCTGCACGTGCTGGGGCTGCAGTCGCGAATCCGCCTCACGCTGCCGCACTTCACGGTGGCGGCGCCCATCGTCGGCGCCACCGATCTCGCGGTGATCATGCCCTGGCGCCCGGCACGCCGCTTCGCCGCGCTGCACCGGCTGCAGGTGGTGGAGCCGGCGCTCGGCCTGCCGCCCTTCACGGTGGCGATGCACTGGACCTGGCGCTCCAGCCACGACCCCGGCCACCGCTGGCTGCGCGAGCAGGCGCTGGCGATGCGCTTCGAGAAGCCGCCCGCCGCGCGCCGGCGCTGAAGGCTCGTCAGCCCTGCGGATGCGGCCCGCGCGGCCGCGGTCCACGATGCGCCCGCCGCGAGTCGCGAAGGGGGCGTGCAGATTCCCGCGACGACGGCACCCACCATCAGCGGAGGTTTGCATGCATCACCCGAAGACCCGTCGCCGCCTGGGCGCGTCGCTGTTGCCGCTGGCCCTGGCGGCCTGCTGCTGCGAGGACCCGTTCATCGACGGCGAGACCGTCCCTCTGGCCACCACCGTGATCGACGGCGCCGTCGCCAACGCGGTGGTCTGCCTGGACCTGAACGACAACGGCACCTGCGACGCCACCGAGCCCCAGGGCCGAACCGACACCGCAGGGCATGTCGTGATCCCGGTGATGTCCGCCGATCTCAGCCGGCATGCCGTCGTCGCGATGGTGGGCACCGACGCCACCGACGCCGACCACGGCCCGGTGCCCACCGCCTACACGATGAGCGCGCCGGCCGGCATGAGCACGGTGGTGAGCCCGCTCACCACCCTGGTCGTGGAGACCATGCGCGCCACCGGCGCCGACGCCCTCGAGGCGGCGTCGTCGCTGAAGGCCGCCACCGGACTGACCGCGTCGCCGTTCGACGACTACACCACGGCGCCGCCGGCCGGCCCCGTGAGCGCGCCGCGGCTCTCGCGCATGTTCGTGCTGACCGGCATGCGCATCCTCCGGACGCTGGCGCCCGCCGCCGGCGGCAAGGCGGCCGACGGCAGCACCATCACGGCGGCCGACCTGCAGGCCGCCGCCAGCCGCCAGCTGATGGTGTCCCTGTCCGACCTGGTGGCCGCCGTCACCGACCCCGCGCTGGACACGAAGTCCGCCGCCGAGGTGGAAACCGCCCTCGGCGCCGCCGCCGACACGGTGGCCGCCGCCTCGGGGCTGACCGCCGATTCGGTGGGCGCCGAGATCGCGATCGCGAAGGCCCCGCCCGAGGCCAGCGCCGCCCCGGCCGCCGAGGTGCAGCTGGTCGGGCTGAACTGGACCAGCCCCGGCAACTACTCGGCGCGCATGCTCACCGTCTCCGCCGCACAGGCGTCGCGCACCGACGGCACGCTGCGTTTCGTCGACCGGCGCATTCGTGCCACCGGCGGCACGGTCGCGAAGTGGGGCACCGGTGTCGACCCGCGCCGCAATGCCGACCTGCACTGGAACGGCAGCGCCTGGGTCGCCTGCGGGCCGAACTTCGAGAACACCGCCACCCTGCGCGACGCCGCCGGCAACAACCGCTTCGACTTCTGCGACGGCCTCAACACGGGCACTTCCAACCGCAAGACGCTGGACGTGGGCGGGCAGTCGATGGCCGCGGTGCTGGACCAGGCCGCGAAGCTGGGCTACGGCGGCCTGGCCGTGGCCGACCCCGCGGCGCTGGGCAGCGCCACCTTCCCGGCCGGGTCGAAGCTGCACTACCAGACCAACACCGACATCGCCACCGCGATCGCCTACCTGCCCAACGGCGCCAACTCGCCGGCCGGCACCAGTTCTGTCGTGCAGCAGTACAGCGCCGCGGTGGCCGCTGGCGGCGTGGCCGCCGACCAGCCCGCCGGCAGCGCCTGCAACGCGGCCGAGACGCGCGGCCTGGGCACTTCGAGCACCACGCTGGAAGCGATGATCGCCGCCAAGTCCGGCACGCCCTGCGTCTACGCCCAGGCCAGCTTCGTCTACGAGGGCGTCACCTACAGCAGCGACCCGGACAACCAGTGGTGGGGCAACAGCGTGCTCGCGCTCGACCGGCTGGGCAGCGCGCCGCTCAACAGCGGGCCGGCGCCGGGCTTCTACAGCGGCAACACGCTGCTGCGCGCGGCCTTCACGAGCGGCGCCGCCAACGAGGTGACCTACTACGCCTGCAAGGAGCGCTTCACCGACGGCTCCACGCGCAACTGCCTGCCCATCGGCACCGGCACCTGGGCCATCGCCACGCTGGGCGACGCGCGGGTGCTGACGATGAGCCACCAGCCGCTGGCCATGGCCACGGCGCTGCGGTACGAGCGCGTCGTCGTCGAACGCGGCGGCCGGGTCTACTTCGGCTACCGCAGCACGCTGCGCAATGCCGACCGCTCGGCGCGCACGAACATCGTCGCCACGCGCGCGCTGCTGGCGCAGCTGGGCATGGAAGCCGAAGACCCCGAAGCGCCCCTGGCGCTGACCGCCACCTCCTACCAGGGCACCTGGGACGCGCGCGACAGCGCCGAGACCAGCACCACCGTCGGCACGACGATCTTCTTCAGCGGCGACGGCAGCGCTTCTTGCCGCGACCGCGCCACCGGCGTGGCCGAAGCCTGCACGCTCACCGTCACCGACCCCGCCACCGGCGCGTTCACGCTCAGCCAGCCGGACGGCAGCATCGCCAGCGGGACCTTCGACTTCATGGCCGGCAGCGCCAGCGGCAGCTACCACGACCCCGGCCTGCCGGTGCCGGACGGAACCTTCGTCGCCTTCAGGCGCTGAAGGCCCAGTCCTGAGCGGTGCGCCCAGCGCGGGCGCGGCAGGTTTCCACCGGTAAACGACGGGAACCCGCGGCCCGCGCGGGCGGTCCACACGGGCACCCGTACCATCGCGGTTCCCTTGCCGCGTGCCAATGCCCATAAACACCCTCACCCGCAGCACCGCCGCCCTCGCCCTGGGACTGGCCGCCTTCGCGGCGCAGGCCCTGGACGTGCCGCAACCCGTGAAGACCGCCGCCAGCGCCACCGTGCGCGGCGTCGAGAAGGCGCAGGACGCCGTGGTCCACGCCGTCAAGGTGGCCGCCTCCGGCGTGGCCTATGGCGCGAAGAAGGCCGGCGAAGGCGTTCAGACCGCCGCCAGGAAGGTGGGCCTGCCCACCGAGCCGGCACAGAAACAGCCCGACACGCCCAAGTAGGGTTCAGCGCAGGCGGTCGCGCAGGCCCTTCGCGGCCAGGCGCAGCGGTGTGCGGTGCGCCGTCCAGCCGCCCTGCCAGGGGGGCGTGATGCCTCGCAAGCGGCGCGCCAGCGCCACCGCCGCGCGGTACAGGCGCGGCCTTTCGTTCAGCCAGGCCCAGGCCTTCCAGGCCAGCGCCTCGCGCCAGTCCTTCGCGCTGCCCTGGCCGGCCAGCGGACCGTGGCCGGCGTCGGGTTCGTGCTTGGCGGCGCGGCGCAGCTGCACCAGCAGTTCGGGGATCGGGATGCCCACCGGGCAGACCTCGGAACAGGCGCCGCACAGGCTGCTGGCGGTGGGCAGGTCCTGCGTCGGCTCCAGGCCCAGCAGGTGGGGGCTGACGATGCTGCCGATCGGCCCCGGGTAGGTGGTGCCGTAGGCCAGGCCGCCGATGCGCGCGTACACCGGGCAGTGGTTCATGCAGGCGCCGCAGCGGATGCACTGCAGCGTGGGCCTGAACGCCGCTTCTCCGTAGGCCTGGCTGCGGCCGTTGTCCAGCAGCACCAGGTGCACTTCGCGCGGGCCGTCGAGTTCGCCTTCGCGCCGCGGCCCGGTGATCAGGTTCAGGTAGGTGCTCACCGCCTGGCCGGTGGCCGAACGGGTGAGCAGCGCGTAGAGCGGGAACAGGTGATCGAGCTTCCCGATCACCTTCTCGATGCCGGTGATGGCGACGTGCACGTCCGGCACCGTGGTGCACATGCGGCCGTTGCCTTCGTTTTCCACCAGCGCCAGGGTGCCGGTCTCGGCGACCATGAAGTTGACACCCGAGACGCCGATGGGCGCGTCGCGGAACTGCTCGCGCAGCACGCGGCGGCCGATGGCGATGAGCTCGTCCACGTCCTCGGTGTAGCCGGTGGCGGGCAGCTTCTCGGCGAACAGGCGGCCGATCTGCTGCTTCGTCTTGTGGATGGCCGGCATGATGATGTGGCTCGGCCGTTCGCCGGCGAGCTGGACGATGTACTCGCCCATGTCGGTCTCGACACACTCGATGCCTTCTTCGGCCATGCGGTGGTTGAGTTCGATCTCCTCGCTCACCATCGACTTGCCCTTGGCCATGCGGGTGGCACCGGCGGCCCGCGCGATGGCGAGGAAGATCGCGTTCGCCTCCGCCGCGTCGCGCGCCCAGTGCACCTGCACGCCGCGCGCGACCAGGTTCGCCTCCAGTTGCTCCAGCAGGTCGGGCAGGTGAGCCAGCGCGTGCTGGCGGATCTCCTCGCCGGTGCGTCGCAGCGCTTCGAACGCGGCGCGGTCGCCGAAGTGGACGGCACGGCGCTGCTGCAGGAAGTCCATCGCCTGGCGGAAGCTGGCGCGCAGGTGGGCGTCGGACACCGCGGCCTGCGTGCTGGCCTTGAAGCGGCGCGGGTCGACGAAGTGCAGCGGTTCGGCGGCGGTCATGCGTCCACCACGAGCACGATCGCCAGCACCTTGGGCCCGTGGGCGCCGAAGGCCAGGGTGAGCTGGATGTCGGCCGTCTTCGAAGGCCCGGTGGCGAAGACCAGGTTGGTGGGCAGTTCCCGGCCCAGGCCCAGGCTCCGCAGCGCCGCCGCCAGGCTGCTGCGCAGCCGGCTGGCGAACAGCACCGCCACGTGCACCGGTGGCACCAGCGACAGCGTGCGCGGCTCGGCCGGGCCGGGCGCCAGCAGCAGCGTGCCGCTGTCGGCGGCCGCGGCGGCGGCGACCGTGACGCCGGCGTCGACGTCGGCGAAGAGCTCTTGCTTCCACTGCGCCAGCGGGCGGTCGAAGACCCTGTCCCCCAGCCCCTGCAGCGCCGGGTCGGCGCCGACCGCCACGCGCTGGCAGCCATGGTGGTCCAGCACGGCCCGCACCGCCTGCGCCCAGCCGGCGGCTTCGCAGCGCCAGACCTCGGCGCGCCAGCCTTTCGCGGCGGCCTCGAAGCGGTCCATCAGCGTCGCGCGGTCGGGCTCGGCCGGCAGCGGCGGCAGCACGGGTTCCGGCGCCGGCACGCGCGGCGCGGCGCGCAGCGAAGCCAGGATCGCGCTGCGGGCGGCGCGGCTGTCCATCTCAGTCCGTCACCTGCTGCGCCGCGCCGCTGCCGCCCAGCCGTTCGCGCACGAAGCTGGCCAGGTGCACGCAGCGCGGGAAGGGTTCGCCGGCGGCGCGCCGCTTCTCGGCCGCGTGGTGCAGGTTGAGCAGGCAGCCGCAGTCGGCCGAGACCAGCACCTCGGCGCCGCAGTCGCGCACGGCGTCGAGCTTGTCCTGGGCCATGGCGCCGGACATGGCCGGGTGGCGCGCCGAGAAGGTGCCGCCGAAGCCGCAGCATTCGACCACCCGCGCCGGCTCCACCATCTGCACGCCGGGCAGAACGCGCAGCAGCGCCTCGCCGGGCTCGTGCGTGCCCATCTCGCGCCGCGCGTGGCAGCTGGTGTGCAGCGCCACCCGCACCGGCCCGCTCTTCGCGCCGGCCGGCGGCGGCGCCGCGCCCAGCACGTCGCGCGCGAAGGCGCTCCACTCGACCACGCGCTCGGCCACGTCGCGCGCCCTGGCGGCGAGCGCCGCGTCGGCTTCGAACAGGCGTGGCCACTGGTGGGCGATCATGGCGCCGCACGAGCCCGAAGGCACGACGATGGGCCAGGGTTCGGGGAACAGGTCCAGCTGCGCACGCGCGACGCGGCGCGCCTCTTCGGTGTAGCCGCTGCTCCAGGCGGGCTGGCCGCAGCAGCTCTGATCCTCGGGGAAGACCACCTCGACGCCGGCGGCGCGCAGCAGCTCGATCGCGTCCAGCCCGGCCTGCGGCGCCATCAGGTCGATGACGCAGGTGGCATAGAAGTAGACACGGCGCATGCCGGGACGCTCCTGCCGGCCACGGAGGACCGGGGTATCCGGATTGTTCGGGCCGCCCGCGCAAGCCGCTTGACCGGCGTCAATGCAATTCGGGCGTGATCGCCGATCTTATGGATTGCCACCGTCCACTTCAAAAGAGATGGCTGGCAACCCGGTCTGGGGCGGTGGCGGCGGCGCGGCGCCTGCCCGCGCGACGAGCAACGCGAGCGTGTCATGACCACCACCCGTCTGCCGAGCCTCTTCGCCCCCGAACCCTTCGTCTTCGACGACGCCTTCCGCAGCTTCATGCGGCCCTTCCGTTGGGAAGGCAAGCCCGAAGCGCCGCAGATCCCGCTGGACGTGACCGAGACCGACGAGGCCTACACCGTGAAGGCCCCGATCGCCGGCGTGGCCAAGGAAGACATCCACGTCGAGATCGATGGCCGGCAGGTGATGATCACCACGGAGTTCAAGAAGCCCGCGCAGGAGAAGAAGGAAGCGCGGATGCTGGTCACCGAGGTGATGTACGGCTTCGCCAGCCGCAGCTTCACGCTGGGCTACGAGATCGACCGTGCGAAGGCGACCGCGAAGTACGTCGACGGCATGCTGACCCTGGTGCTGCCGAAGATGACCGGCGCGCACACCGAGACGCTGAAGGTCGAATGACGGCCGGCGCCGCCTGAACCGCCGCCGCGCCGTTCAGGCGGTCAGTGCTCCTGTCCGGCCCAGGGCAGCATCAGCGTCACCAGCAGGAGCTTGTCGAACTCGGGCTCGAAGCGGTCGATGATGGCCTGCGGGTCGGGGCAGAGGCGGCGGTCGGTGATCAGGCCGAACTGCACCCCGCCGCCATAGCTGAGCACGCTGACGCCGACGCCGATCTCGCCCGAGGCCGGCACCCAGAACATCGACTGCCGGATCGTCGATCCGCAGAAGGTCAGCGGCTTCGCCGGGCCCGGCACGTTGGTCATCACCGCGGTGGCCTTCTTGGCGAACAGGCCGAGCACGAAATCCTGCATCGGCTTGATCAGCAGCCCCGAAATCGCCAGCACCGCGAAGGCCAGCAAGGGCTGGTAGCTGCCCTTCAGTTCGTTCATGCGCTGCCGCACCGCATAGACGCGTTCGATCGGGTTCTCGATGCCTACCGGCAGCACCAGCGGCGCCAGGCCGAAGCGGTTGCCCAGCTTCCAGGCCTGGTCCAGCGGGCGCAGGTTCACCGGCACCATGGCACGGATCTCCTTGCCGGCGGGGTCCTCGCCCTGGTCGCGCAGCCAGCGGCCGATGGCGCCGGCCACGCAGGACAGCAGCACGTCGTTGACCGAGCAGTTGAGGCCCTTGCCGATGATCTTCACCGCGTCCAGCGGCATCGGCTCGCCCCAGGCCACGACCTTGCGGCCTTCGGGCCTGCCTTTCAGCTTCGTGGGCGAGTCGTCGTCCATCAGCGCCAGCGCGGCCACGTCCTGCACCACCTGCAGGCCGCTGCGGGCCATGTCCACCGAGCCCAGCATCGACGACGGATGGGCCAGCATCTCCATCGACTTCGTGACGCCGCTGCCGTACATGCCGATGGCCTTGACCGCGATGTCGGTCAGCGGCTCCAGCACGGCCTTGGCCAGCCAGTCGTGCTCTTCGTCGGCGGCAGCCGACTCGCGCGGCTTGCGCCTGGGCGGGTCCATGCCGCCGTCGGTGATGGACTGCGTGACGGCGATGAGCGCGATGCCGTCGGCGATGCAGTGGTGGATGCGCACGATGAGCGCCGAGCCGCCTTCGTAGCGCTCCACCAGGTGGAACTGCCACAGCGGGTGGTTCGGGTCCAGCGGCTGCGTGGCCAGGTCGCCGCACAGCTGCTGCAGCGCCTGCCGCTCGCTCTGGCCCTTGCGCCGCACCAGCCGCGTGGGCACCACGTGGCGCGCGATGTCGAAGTGCGGGTCCTCTTCCCAGGTGCCGCCCATCGCGTCGTGCCGGGCGCGGTGGCGGAAGCGCTCGTACTTGAGCAGCTTGTCGGCGATGCGTTCGCGCAGCGCGCCCAGTTCGAGCGCCGGGGTCAGCAGCCAGACGCCGACGATCATCATCAGGTTGACGTCGTTGTCCATGCGCAGCCAGGCGGTGTCGACGCGCGACATGCGTTCGGCGGCTGGGCTCATGCGGGCTCTCCTCTCCTGGGCGCGTGCTCTGAAGGCGGCGCACGATGCTGGTTAACATCCGGGGCGTCAAGACAGACTTTCCCACGGAGACGATCCATGGCCGACCTGAAAGCCACCTTCGAGAAGGCCGTTGCCGACAGCAAGAAGCTGCCGGAGAAGCCGGACAACGCCACCCTGCTGCAGATCTACGCGCTCTACAAGCAGGCCACCGAAGGCGACGTCGAGGGCAAGCGCCCCGGCTTCGGTGACATGGTCGGTCGCGCCAAGTACGACGCCTGGGCCGGCGTCAAGGGCAAGGCCAAGGACGCGGCGATGCAGGAATACGTGGACCTCATCGAGGGGCTGAAGTAGGGCCGCCTCAGGTCTTCTTCGCCTTCTTCGCCGGCGCGGCGCCGGCGGTCATGAGCTTGTCGAGTTCGCCCTCGATCTCGCGCTCGATGGTCCTGGAGAACGCGCCGAGCAGGAAGCCCAGCTTCGCTTCCAGGTCGAAGTGGTCGGCCGCCACGATGAGGCGGCCGTTCACGCCGCTGCGCGTGAACTCGACGGTGTCGCTGGTCTTGCCTTCGATGACGGTGCATTCCATCTCGAAGCGCTGCTCCACCTCTTCGGCCCAGGCCCAGGCCACCTTGCGGGCCTTCGCCAGCCCGAGCTGGTGTTCGCGGTGGATCTTGATGTCGGCCATGCGGGGGGTCTCCTTCAACCTTGCCTGAGTTTGGCGCGCCGTTCTTCCTTCGGCAAGGCGGCCAGGCGCTGCACCTCCGCGTAGAAGCGGGGCAGGTCGCCGCCCAGGCGTTCGAACAGGCGCTCGAACTGCGGCACCAGCTCGTCGTAGGCGGCCTGCACGCCGAAGGCGGCATTGTTGGCGTGCTCGAACCAGCCGTCGTAGCCGGCGAAGCCGTTCCAGCGTTCGGCCTTCAGGCGCGCCGCGTCGGCGCGCAGCGCCGCCATCAGCTCGGCCTTGCGGACGCGCTTGCGGTCGTCGGGCAACGGGCCTTCGTACAGCGCTCGCAGTTCGCCGCGGTAGCGCGCCGCCAGTTCGCGGAAGTCGCTGCGCCGGCTGGCGAAGGCCTCGTAGTCGGCGCGTGCGGCCTCGTGCCCGGGCTGGTCCAGCCAGCGCCGGCCGCCGATGCGTTCCACCGCCACCGCGAACGACTCGTTGAAGGTGGTGTCGTCCTTCGCGTACGCCACCTGGTGCGCCAGCTCGTGGAAGATCAGGCGCGCCAGCTCGCCTTCGGGCCAGCCGATGAAGGTGTTGAGCAGCGGGTCACCGCCCATCCAGTTGGTCCAGCCCAGCGTGGAATAGGCCGGCACGCCGTAGACGTTGGTTTCCAGGCCTTCGGTGCGCAGCTCGGCCGCCAGCGCGTCGGCCGGCTCGCGGCTGAAGTAGCCCCGGTAGCCCACGCAGCCCATGACCGGGAAGCACCAGGTCTTGAGCGTGAGCGACAGCTCCGGTGCCGCCACCACGTTCCAGACCGCCGCCTTGCGCTGCAGGTCGGCGTAGCGGCGGTAGCTGGTGTTGTCGGGCAGGTGCAGCTGCTCCACGGCGAAGCGGCGCATCTGCTGCGATTCCTGCAGCCGCGCACGCAGCGGCGCCGGCGTGGCAGGGTCGGCCAGCCATTCGTCGACCGGGCGCGCGCGCTGCAGCAGGTCCAGGTGGCCGTTCACCGCCTGCGCGTAGTAGCCCAGCGTGCTGCAACCGGTGGCCGCCACGGCGGCCACCGCCGCCAGCGCGGCCGCTGCCCACCAGCGCCACCTCACGCCGGGGCCACCTCGACCAGGCAGTCGTAGAACGCCGGCGCGCGGCCGATGTCGGTCAGCCGCTGGTGCGTGAGCTCGTTGACGTTGGTGCCCGAAGGACCGTACTTGCGCCACCACACGCCCAGCCCGTTGACGACGCCGGGGCGCGCGCGCTCGCTCACCTCGGCCCTGCAATGGTAGGTGCCGCGGTCGTTGAAGACCTTCACCGCCTGCCCGGTGGCGATGCCGCGCGCCGCCGCGTCTTCGGGGTGCATCTCCAGCAGCGGTTCGCCTTCCACCGCGCGCAGGCTCTTCACGTTGACGAAGGTGGAATTCAGGAAGTGGCGCGCCGGCGGCGAGATCATCGCCAGCGGGAATCGGCGCGCCAGTTCGGGCGCCGACTGCGCGCTTTCGTAGTTGGGCACGTGGTCCGGCAGGCCCAGGCCGGGGGCTTCGCAGCGCGCCTTGCCGCTGGGGGTGGCAAAGCGCCCTTCGGCGAACGGCGCCTCGGGCAGCGGCAGCTTGAACCAGCCGTCGCGCTGCAGGCGTTCGAAGTCGACCACCTCGGGGCGGAAGGCATGGCGCACCAGGGTCTCGTCGCTGTCGGCGAAGCAGGGGTCGGTGTAGCCCATCTTCGCCGCCAGGCGGCGGAAGATCTCGCTGTTGGGCAGGCTCTCGCCCAGCGGCGCGATGGCGGGTTCGTTCAGCATCACCCAGGTGTGGCCGTAGGTGCCGTGAACGTCCCGGTGCTCCAGCTGGGTGGTGGCGGGCAGCACGTAGTCGGCATGGTCGGCGGTGTCGGTGAGGAAGTGCTCCAGCACCACGGTGAACAGGTCCTCGCGCGCGAAGCCGGCCACCACCTTGCGGCTTTCCGGCGCCACCGCCACCGGGTTGCTGTTGTAGACGACCACGGCCTCGATCCTCGGCCCGAATTCGGGCGACGACTCGCGCAGCAGGTCGTCGCCGATGGTCACCATGTTGATCGTGCGCGGCTTGCGCCCGGCCAGCAGGTCGGGTCGCTGCAGCCAGGCGTCGTTGCGCACGGGGCCGAACCAGCCCGAAGCCGACAGCAGCAGGCCGCCCGCGCGGTGGCGCCAGGCGCCCACCAGGCAGGGCAGCAGCGCCACCAGGCGCGCCGCGTTGCCGCCGCCCTTCACCCGCTGCATGCCGTAGTTCAGGCGGATCGCCGCCGGCGCAGTGCAGCCGTAGTCGCGCGCCAGGCCGCGCACTTCGTCGGCCGTGATGCCGCAGACCGCGGCCACCCGTTCGGGCGGCCATTCGAGCGCGCGCGCACGCATCGCCGGCCAGCCTTCGACATGGCGTTCCAGGTACTCGTGGTCCAGCCAGTCGTGGGTGATCAACTCGTGCATCAGCCCCAGCGCCAGCGCGCCGTCGGTGCCGGGCAGCAGCGCGATGTGCTGGTGGCACTTCTCCGCCGTCTCGGTGCGGCGGGGGTCGATGCAGACCAGCTTCGCGCCGGCGCGCTTGGCCTGCTGCGCGAAGGTCCAGAAATGCAGCGTGCTGGTGATCGCGTTGCTGCCCCAGATCAGGATGAGCCTGCTTTCGGCGAAGTGCTCCACGTGCATGCCGACCTTGGCGCCGTAGGTGGCGATGACGGCGTCGCCGCCGGCCATGCTGCAGATGGTGCGGTCCAGCAGCGAAGCGCCCATCTTGTGGAAGAAGCGCGCGGCGATGCTCTCGCCCTGCACCAGCCCCATGGTGCCTGCATAGCTGTAGGGCAGCACGGCCTGCGGGTCGCGCGCCGCGATGTCCGACAGCCGCGTCGCGATGTCCGACAGCGCTTCGTCCCAGCCCACCGGCTCGAACCGCCCGCTGCCCTTGGGGCCGACGCGCTTCAGCGGCCGCAGCACGCGTTCGGGGTGGTAGGTGCGCTCGGCGTAGCGGCTCACCTTGGTGCACAGCGCGCCATGGGTGGGCGGGTGGTCGGGGTCGCCGCTGATGCGCACGACGCGGCCGCCGGCCACTTCCACCCGCAGCGCGCAGGTGTCGGGGCAGTCGTGCGGGCACGCGGCGTGCACCACCCGGCTGTCAGGACTGGTTACGTTGTTCAAGATTTCCCCGCTGGTACGGCAGGGTGCGATGGTGCCACGATCGTTCCGACAACAAGGATGCCTGGGGGGTGGGAGATGGGCACAGCAGCGAGCGCGTTCACGCGCCGTGAAGCGGCGCTGGCGCTGACCGGTTGGGCGGCGACCGGGCGCACGCAGGCCGAGACCGGTGTCGGCGAACGCGAGATCGTCGTCGGCCAGTCCATCGCCCTGCAGGGCGGCCGCAACGCCTACGGCATGGCGGTCGCCGCCGGCGTCAGGCTTCACCTGGACGCCGTGAACGCCGCCGGCGGCGTGGCCAGCCGCCGCCTGGTGCTGCGCGTGCTGGACGACGAGAACGACGGCGCCAGGGCGGCCGCCAACGCGCGCCGGCTGGTCGACGGCGGCGCGTTCATGCTGTTCGGCTCCATCGAAGGCGGCCCGTCCACCGCGGTGGCCGAAGTGGCCGCCGCGGCACGCGTGCCCTTCTTCGCCCCCATGGCCGGCTCGCCCGGGCTGCGCCGGCCCTTCATGGAGATGGTGTTCCCGGTGCGGGCCGAGCACCGCGACGAGTTCCGCGCCCTCATGACCTACGGGCGCAGCCTGGGTCAGAAGACGGTCGGCTTCGTGCACAGCGACACCGACGTGGGCCGCGCGCACCTGGCCAACGTGCGCCTGCTGGCGCAGGAACTGGGCCTGGAAGTGGCGCTGGCGCTGCCGCTCAAGGGCGGCCTGGACGACGCCGCCATCGAAGGGCTGGGGCGGCAGCTGCTGAAGGCCGGACCCGACCTCGTGTTCAACCACGGCAGCGGCGGCGTCTACTCGAAGCTGGTGATGCAGGTGCGGCGCGCCAGCGTGCGCACCACGATGTCGGCCGTGAACTCCGGATCGACCGAGATCGCCAAGGCGCTGGGCCCGCTGGCGCACGGCATGGTGTTCTCGCAGGTCGTGCCCAGCCCCTGGGAACGCAAGCATGCGCTGACCCGCGACTACCAGGAAGCCGCGCTGCGCGCCGACGCCAACGCCGCCTTCGGCTACGGGCACCTGGAAGGCTTCGCCAGCGCGAAGGCGCTGGTGCTGGCGCTGCAGCGCACCGGCCGCCAGCTCACGCGGGCCGGCTTCGTGGCGGCCCAGCATGGCGCCAGCTACGACCTGGGCGGCCTCAGGCTGCGTTACGGGACCGATGAGCACGAAGGCTCGCGTTTCGTCGACCTGGCCATGTTCAGCCGCGAAGGCCGCTTCATCCACTGAACGGCTTCGCTGCCGGCCGCGGCCGGCGTACACGCACCGCCACACGGACCCCTCGATCGCGGGGTGGGCCGGTTGCCAACTAATGCACGCTCGCCGCGCCACGGCGGCGCCGGGAGCGTCCGGCAGCAGCGCTTTGTCACATCGTCGCGGGATGCCCCTGAACCGCCGCCACACCCTTTCGCGCCTGGCCGCCGGCGGCGCCGCGCTGGCCCTGCCCGCGCTCGCGCAGAACGACAAGCAGCGCATCCTGCTCGGCCAGTCGGCTCCCTTCAGCGGCCCGGCGGCGCAACTGGGCGTGCAGATGAACCGCGGCGCCCGCATCGCCTTCGACCACGTCAATGGCCAGGGCGGCGTGAACGGCCGCCGCATCGAGCTGAAGACGATGGACGACGGCTACGAGCCCGACCGCTGCAAGGCCAACACCGAGACGCTGATCGGCAGGGACGAGGTCTTCGCCCTCTTCGGCTACGTGGGCACACCCACCTCGCTGGCAGCGCTGCCGCTGGTGAACATCGCCAAGATTCCGTTCTTCGGACCCTTCACCGGCGCCGAAGGCCTGCGCGACCCGTTCAGCCGCTGGGTCTTCCACGTGCGCGCCTCGTACTACGACGAGACCGCGCTCATCGTGCGCCAGCTCACCCACCTGGGGCTCACGCGAATCGCCGTCTTCCGCCAGAACGACAGCTACGGCCAGGCCGGCCTGGACGGCGTGGTGCGGGCGCTGAAGGCGCAGAAGCTGGACCCGGTGGCGGTGGGCCTGGTGGAGCGCAACAGCACCGACGTCGCCGCGGCGGTGAAGGCCATCGTGCCCGCCGCGCCGCAGGCGGTGGTGCAGATCAGCGCCTACAAGAGCTGCGCCGCCTTCGTGCGTGAAGCGCGCAGGGCCGGCTACGGTGGCACGTTCTACAACGTGTCCTTCGTCGGCACCCAGGCGCTGGCCGAGGAACTGGGCAAGGACGGACGGGGCGTGGTGGTGAGCCAGGTCATGCCCTACCCCTTCAGCACCGCCATCGGCATCGCGCGCGAATACCTGGACGCGGTGCGTCAGGCCGGCGCCGACGCCACGCCCAACTACAGCAGCATGGAAGGCTACGTGGCGGCGAAGGTGTTCATCGAAGGCCTGAAGCGCGCCGGCAACAGCCTTTCGCGCGATTCGCTGGTCAATGCGCTGGAATCGCTGCAGCGCTGGGATCTGGGCGGCTTCCAGGTCAGCTTCAGCTCGAAGGACCACCGGGGTTCCAGCTTCGTGGACCTTTCCATGCTCACGGGCGACGGCCGCGTCAGGCGCTGAGCCGGTCCGGTGGCCGGCACGGCGCACGGTCGCTAAGATCGACGCCTCTTCCAGCCCCTGTGGCCGAGAGACCGCCATGAACCTGATCGAGTCGATCCTTGCCGACGCCGGCACCGTGGCCGCGATGCGGCGCGACATCCACGCCCACCCCGAGCTGTGCTTCGAGGAAGTGCGCACCTCGGACCTCATCGCCAAGGCGCTGACGGACTGGGGCATACCCGTGCACCGCGGCCTGGGCAAGACCGGCGTCGTGGGCATCGTGAAGAACGGCAGTTCCACCCGTGCGGTGGGCCTGCGTGCCGACATCGACGCGCTGCCGATGACCGAGCACAACCACTTCGACCACGCCAGCCGCCACCCCGGCAAGATGCACGCCTGCGGCCACGACGGCCATACCGCCATGCTGCTGGCCGCCGCCAAGCACCTGTCGAAGCACCGCAACTTCGACGGCACGGTCTACCTGGTGTTCCAGCCGGCCGAGGAAGGCGGTGGCGGCGCGCGCGAGATGATGCGCGACGGCCTGTTCGAGAAGTTCCCGATGGAAGCCATCTTCGGCGCCCACAACTGGCCCGGCATGGCGGTGGGCCAGTTCGCGCTGAAGAGCGGCCCGGTGTTCGCCAGCAGCAACGAGTTCAAGGTCGCCATCAAGGGCAAGGGTGCGCACGCGGCGCTGCCGCACAACGGCATCGACCCCGTGCTGGTGGCGGCGCAGCTGGTGCAGGCTTACCAGAGCATCGTCACGCGCAACAAGAAGCCGATCGAGACCGCGGTGATCTCGGTGACCATGATCCACGCCGGCGAGGCCACCAACGTGATCCCCGACAGCTGCGTGCTCGAAGGCACGGTGCGCACCTTCACCACCGAGGTGCTGGACCTGGTGGAACGGCGCATGAAGCAGATCTCGGAAGCCACCTGCGCCGCCTTCGACGCCGGCTGCGAGTTCGAGTTCAGGCGCAACTACCCGCCCACGGTGAACCACCCGGCCGAGACCGAGTTCGCGCGCGCGCTGCTGGGCGAGGTGGTCGGTCCGGCCAACGTGCACGAGTTCGAACCCACGATGGGGGCCGAGGACTTCAGCTACTACCTGCTGGAAAAGCCCGGCTGCTACTTCCTCATCGGCAACGGCGACGGCAGCCACCGCGAAGGCGGCCACGGCCTGGGGCCCTGCATGCTGCACAACCCCAGCTACGACTTCAACGACGACCTGATCCCGCTGGGGGCCACCGCGTGGGTGCGGCTGGCCGAGAAATGGCTCGCCGCACCGCGCCCGCAGGCCTGACGGACTAGATGCCGACGTCGCCCGAACGCCTGGGCAAGTACCTCATCCGGCGCCGCCTGGGCGCCGGCGCGATGGGCGTCGTCTACGAGGGCTTCGACCCGCTGATCGAGCGCAGCGTCGCGCTCAAAGTCATCCGCCAGGAGACCTTCGACCATTCGCAGGCCGACGAACTGCGCACGCGCCTGAAGCGCGAGGCGCAGGCCGCCGGCCGGCTGGCGCACCCGGGCATCGTGGCGGTGTTCGAGTACGGCGAGGGCGAAGCCGGCACCGAGGCCTTCATCGCGATGGAGATGGTGCACGGGCGCGAGCTGAAGGCCGCGCTCGACGCCGGCGAACGCTTCGGCACCGACGCCGTGGCGCGCATCCTGCGCGGCGTGCTGGGCGCGCTGCAGCACGCGCACGACCGCGGCGTGGTGCACCGCGACATCAAGCCCGGCAACGTGTTCCTGCTGCCCGACGGCGGCGTCAAGGTGGCCGACTTCGGCATCGCGCGCATCGAGGCTTCGGACCTGACGCAGACCGGCGCCGTCATCGGCACGCCCAGCTACATGGCGCCCGAGCAGCTGCTGGGGCAGGCGGTGGACGGCCGCGCCGACCTGTTCGCCTGCGGCGTGCTGCTGTACCAGCTGCTCACCGGCGAGCGGCCCTTCACCGGTTCCATCGCCACCGTGATGCAGAAGGTCCTGAACGAGGACCCGGCACCGCCTTCGGCGCACCGCGCCGACCTCGCGCCGCACTGGGACGCAGTGGTGCGGCGCGCGCTGGCCAAGCCGCCGGCCGAACGCTTCCAGAGCGCCGACGAGTTCGCGGCCGCCATCGCGCAGGCCGCGACCATCCGGCCGCTGCCGGCGCCGCACCGCAGCGACGACGAGAAGACCGTCATCCTGCCGAAGAAGCCCGCGTCGCCGACCCTGCCGCCGACACCGTCGATCACCACGCTGGACCCATTGCCGCCGCCGCCCGCCGCCGGCGGCGGCTTCGTGCAGGAGGAAGTGCCGCGCACGGTGCCGATGCCGCGCACGCCGGGCAGCGGTACGCGCGGCGCCGGCGGCGTCACTGGCCCGGTACCGCTGGACAGCCTGCCGCCCCAGGCACGTCCGGCGCCGCCGCCGCTCTCGATTCCGGTGCCGCCCCCGCCGGCGCTGGTGCTGCCGCCTGCGCCACGCCCGGGCCGCCGGCCACGCCGCCACGGCCGCCTCCGCCGCCTCCTTCGCAGTCGGCCTGTACCCGCTGCCGCCGCCAGGCCGCCCGCCGCGCCTCCGGTCGTGCCGCGCACGGTGCCGGTGACCCCGCCGCTGCCGGCAGCCCCGGCATCGCGCAAGACCGCCGTCGCCGCCGCCGCCCGCCGTGGTGGTGGCCGCGGCCAGGCGCTGACCTGGTGGGCAGATTCGCGCGGCGACGAGACCGTCACGAAGCGCCGGCTGCGCCGGCGCCGGCCAGTTCTGCCGCCGCCTCCCGGCGTGGTGGTCGCCGGCGAAGCGCCCGCGCCCGACCCCGGCGCCGCCGGTGGCCAGCCCGACGCCGGCCGTCACGCCCGTGCCAGCGCCGCCGCCACCGGCCGAGAAGCCGCGCGTGGCACCCACCCCCGCGCCGCCACCTTCGCGCCCAGCGGTGTCGGCGCCGGCGCCCGACACCGTCACCCACGCCGGCCGTGGTGGCCCGTGGCCCAACCCCCGCCACCGCCTGCCGCCCCCGCCCGACCCTGGATCGCGGCGCGCGAGAGGCTGGACAACGCCCCCGCCGCTGCCGGGCTGGCGGGCGCCTTGCGTGCGTTGCTGGACGTGCAGGACGCGAAGGGCCGCCAGACGCTGGCCGACTTCGAGCGATTCGTCAACGCGCTGCCCGAGCACAGCGCGCTGGCCTTCGGCGTGCGCGACGGCCAGCTGCGCATGCGCTGGCAGTTCCGCGCCGGCAGCGGCGCCGTCGCCGCCGAGATGGCGTTGCGTCGCTGCGCCGAAGCCGCCGGCCGCCCCTGCGCGCTGGTCTCCAGCGACGCCGACTTCCGCAAGCCCGCCCTGCAGGAGGTGGCGCGCCAGTTCGGCATGGCCGACGTGGCCAGCGTGCGCATGGCCTTCGTGCAGACGCTGGCCAGCAGCCTGCACGGCTGGCGCGAGAGCATCGCCGCGCCGCCCCCCGCGGCCGCGTCCGGTGCGCCCGCACCCTATGCCGCCGCGCCTTCGCCTGCACCGGCGTCGAGCCCGGCGCCGGCCGCCGCGGCGCCCGCGCGCGCCGCCTCCGACTGGGCCGGTGCGCAGGCCCGGCTGCGCGGCGGCGAAGCGCCGCGCGCGCTGGGTGGCGCGCTGGCGGTGCTGCTGCAGGCGCAGGCCGAGGAAGAGGTCGACACGCTCAACCGCTTCGATTCCGCCGTGCGCCGCCTGCGCTACAGCAGCGCGGTGGCGATGGGCGAACGCGGCGGCAGCATCGTCTTCGGCTACGCGCACGGCGAGTCGCGCGGCAACTGGGCCGAAGAACGCGCCGTCGCCGCCTGCAGCGGCATCGGCGCCCAGGGCTGCACGGTCGTGTGGGTGAACGGCAGCACGCGCGCGGCCGAGCTGGCGGCGCTGGCCGGCCGGCTTGAATCGCACTCCCAGTCCTCGGTGCGCCATCGCTTCGTGGAACTCCTTCGCGTCCGCCTCTCGAAAGGTCTCTGACCCATGTCCGTCGCCCCGTTCTTCGCCGCCAGCTACGCCCAGGCGCGCGAGCGTTTCCTGGCCCATGCGCGCCAGGCGGGGCTGGCCGTGAAGTCGCACGCGCACCCGCAGCCCGGCCGCGAAGGCGAGCCGCTGGCGATGGACGTGGCGCGCTTCGGGCCGGCCGACGCGAAGGCGCTGCTCGTCGTCAGCAGCGCCTGCCACGGCGTCGAAGGCCACTGCGGCACCGGCGTGCAGAACGCCATGCTGGCCGACGCGACGCTGCACGCCGAAGCCGCGCGCCGCGGCGTCGCCTTGCTGTACGTGCACGGCCTCAACCCCTGGGGCTATTCCTGGTGCCGGCGCACCACGCACGAGAACGTGGACCTGAACCGCAACTGGCTGGACTTCGGCAGCGCGCTGCCGGCCAACCACGCCTACGCCAGCCTGCATGCCGCCCTGGTGCCCGAACGGTGGCCGCCACCGCCCGAGGCCGAAGCCACGCTCGCCGCCTTCGTGGAACGGCACGGCGCGCGCGCGCTGCAGACCGCCATCTCGGCCGGCCAGGGCAGCCACCCCGACGGCCTGTTCTTCCGCGGCCACCGCCCCACCTGGAGCCAGCGCACGCTGCGCGCGGTGCTGCGCGAGCACGGCGCACGCTGCTCGCGCCTGGGCTGGATCGACCTGCACACCGGCCTGGGCCCTTCGGGCGTGGGCGAACGCATCTTCGCCTGCCGCGACGACGCCAAGGCGCTGGCGCGCGCACGCGCCTGGTGGGGTTCGAAGGTGACGTCCATCTACGACGGCAGTTCCACCTCGTCCCTGCTGAACGGACTGATGTTCGAAGGCGCCTACCAGGAATGCGCGCAGGCCGACTACACCGGCATCGCGCTCGAGTACGGCACCCTGCCCTTCGAGCAGGTGATGCTGGCGCTGCGCGCCGACCAGTGGCTGCAGAACCACCCGCAGGCGCCCGAAGCGCAACGGCAGGAGATCAAGCGCGCGCTGCTCGAGGCCTTCTACACCGACACCGACGAATGGAAGACCGCGATCGTCGAGCAGGGGCTGGAAGCGGCGCACCAGGGCATCGCCGGGCTCGGCGGCTGATGTCCTGATCGGTCCGCTTCGGGTCCGCGCGCGGGGCAGACGGCGTGCGCCCGAGGCGTCACGATGGAGGCCTTCACTCCCTGGAGCGCCCCATGCAGACCGCCCTCATCCTGATCGACGTCCAGCAGTCCTTCAAGCACCGCCCCTACTGGAACGAGCAGGACCTGCCCGACTTCCTGGAACGCAGCAACGCCCTGCTCGCCGGCGCGGCCGCGCGCGGCGTGCCGGTGGTGCGGGTCTTCCACACCGACCCCGGCGGGCCCGACAACCCCTTCTCCACCGCCAGCGGCCTGATCCGTCCGCTCGACGGACTGTCGCCGTACGACGCCGCCTTCACGGTGGAGAAGCACCGCCACAGCGCGCTGGCCGGCACCGACCTGGCCATCCGGCTGCGCGAACGCGGCATCCGCAGGCTCGTCGTGGCCGGCATCCGCACCGAGCAGTGCTGCGAGACCACCACCCGCCACGCCAGCGACGAAGGCTTCGAGGTCGACTTCGTCACCGAGGCCACGCTCACCTTCGACATGAAGACGCCTTCGGGCGCCACGCTCGGCGCGGCGCAGATCCGCGAGCGCACCGCCACCGTGCTGGCCGGCCGCTTCGCCACCCTGTGCACGGTGGAAGAGGCGCTGGCGCGCGCGGCATGATGGCGTGATGCGCGACGTCTGCTTCGTCCTCCTGCCCGGCACGCTGCTGCTGGACCTGGCCGGCCCGGCGGAGGCCTTCCGCATCGCCAACCAGCGACTGCTGCAGCGGGGGCGGCCGGCCGCCTACCGGCTGCGCTTCCTGGGCATGCAGGCGAGCATGGGCACCTCGGTCGGCGTCGACCTGGCCGCGCTGGAACCGCTGCCCGACACGCTGCCCGCCGGCGGCACCGTGGTGCTGATGGGCCAGCCCAGCGGCCACGAGAGCGCGCTCTCGAAGCGCGTGCCGCCGGCCTGGGCCGAGACGCGCCGCTGGCTCGCGCGCGTGGTGGCGCCGCGGCTGGCCGAAGGCGATCTGCAGCTGGCGACCGTCTGCGCCGGCACCCTGCTGGCGGCCGACGCCGGCCTGCTGGCCGGGCGCCGCTGCACCACCCACCACGAGTCGCTCGACGACCTGGAACGGCTGGCGCCGGCGGCGCAGGTGCTGCGCAACCGCGTCTTCGTGGTCGACGGCGCGGTCGCCAGCAGCGCCGGCATCACGGCCGGCATCGACCTGGCGCTGCATCTCATCGCACGCGACGTCGGCGAGGCGGTCGCCGCCGCGGTGGCGCAGGTGATGGTGGTCTACCTGCGGCGCGGCCCGGAAGACCCGGAACTGTCGCCGCTGCTGGAAGGCCGCAACCACCTGCACCCGGCCGTGCACCGCGTGCAGGACGCGGTGAGCGCGCAGCCGGCCGAGCCCTGGTCGATGGAGTCGATGGCCGAAGTGGCCTGCGTGACGCCGCGCCACCTGAGCCGCCTGTTCCGCGACCATGCGGGGTGCAGCCCGCACGCCTGGCTGCAGCGGGTGCGGGTGGCGCTGGCCGAACGCGCCATCGCCGAAGGTCGGCCGCTCAAGCAGGCCATCGCGGCCGCCGGCATCGGCGGCGACCGGCAGTGGCGGCGGCTGCGCAGCGCGACCCTGGCACGCTCAAATGTCCTATTGACAGAACATTAGGACAGGGCGCAGCATCCGGGCCCTCATGAGCCCGGCGCTGCCTTTGCCGAAGTACCACCAGATCTACCTGGTGCTGCGCGAGCAGCTGGCCGAAGGCCGCTTCGCCGCCGGCCTTCCAGGGGAAGTGGCGCTGGCGGCGCAGTTCGGCGTCGCCCGCATCACGGTGCGCAAGGCGCTGGAGCAGCTGGCCGCCGAAGGCCTGATCGAACGTGCACGCGGCCGCGGCACGGTGCCGCGCACGCCGGCCGCCAACGAGCCGCGCGTGCCCGACCGCATGCACCTGACGGGCCTGCTGGAGAACATCGTCTCGATGGGCCTGCGCACCAAGGTGCGCGTGCTGTCCTGCGACGTCATGCCGGCGCCCGAAGCGGTGGCGCAGGCGCTGCAGCTGCCCGCCGGCACGCCGGTGCAGAAGGCGGTGCGCGTGCGATCGACCAAGGAAGGGCCGCTCTCGATGATCACCACCCACGTGCCGGCCGCGCTGGCGCAGGGCTTCGGCAGGCGCGAGCTGGCGACCAAGCCCATCCTCATCCTGCTGGAAGAGTCGGGCGTGCACATCGGGCGCGCGGTGCAGACCATCAGCGCCCGGCTGGCCGACGCCGCCGTGGCCAAGGAGCTGGGCGTGGCCGTCGGCTCGGCGCTGCTGGCGGTGACGCGCCTCATCCACGACGTGAACGACAAGCCCGTGCAATGGCTGCACGGCCTGTACCGCCCCGACCGCTACCAGTACGAGATGCAGCTGTCCCGCGTGGGCGGCATCGACGCCAAGGTCTGGGTCAGCACCGAGCTGACCGCGCAATTTCACTGACAGGAGAACCTCCGATGACGCAACGCCGCGACTTCATCAAGCATTCGGCCGCCGCTTCGGCCGCCCTCGCCTTCCCGCTCGTCGGCGGCGCCCAGCCCAAGCCGGTGAAGGTGGGCATCCTGCACCCGGTGACGGGTGCGCTGGCCTATTCGGGCCAGCAGTGCCGCGAAGGCGCGCTGATGGCCGTCGAGGACATCAACAAGGCCGGCCTCAAGGGCCTGGGCGGCGCCAGGCTGGACGTGATGCTGGGCGACGCGCAGAGCACGCCGCAGGCCGGCACCGCCGAGGTGGAGAAGATGAACGAGGCCGGCTGCTCGGCCATCGTCGGCGCCTACGCCAGCGCCATCTGCCTGGCCACCACGCAGGCGGCGGCCAAGTACAACCTGCCGCACGTGGTGGACGTGGGCGTGGCCGACCAGATCGTCGAACGCGGGCTGAAGAACACCTTCCGCTTCGGCCCCGGCTACCGCACCTGCGCGCAGATCGCGGTGAACAACCTTCACGTGCTGAACACCGCCGCCGGCAAGCCGGCGCGCACGGTGATGATCATCCACGAGGAAAGCCTGTTCGGCACCGGCACCGCCAACCTGCTGGCGAAGGAACTGCCCGGCTACGGCTACGAGGTGAAGGAGATCATCAAGCACGCCAACCCGACGCGCGACTTCAACAACATCGTGCTGCGCATGAAGGCGGTGAACCCGGACATCGTGATCCCGGCCAACTACTACAACGAATACGCGCTGCTGGTGCGCACCATGCAGCAGCAGAAGGTGACGCCCAAGGCCATCTACTCGGTGCTGGGCGGCGCGGCTTCCAGCTACAAGTTCCTGAAGGAATTCCCCGAAGCGGCCAACGGCATCATCGACTGCAACCACTGGTTCAACCCCAAGGACAAGCGCGCGCTCGAACTGAAGAAGCGCACCGAGGCCAAGGGCCTGTTCTACAGCTACGAGGTCTTCAACACCTACACCGCGGTGCGCCTGCTGGCCGACGCGATCGACCGCGCGAAGAGCGCCGACCGCGAAGCCATCACCGCCGCGCTGGCCGCCAGCACCTTCAGCGACCACTTCATGCCCTACGGGCCGACCAGGTTCGAGAACGGCCAGAACACCGGCGCGCAGCCGCTGATGACGCAGGTGATCAAGGGCGACATCCGCGTGATCGTGCCGCGCGAGTACCGCGAGGCGGACCCCATCTTTCCGCTGCGGGCTTGAGGTCCGACGTCGGTGTTCGGCCCATTGCGGTCGTTCGTCCTCTGGCGGTCGCGGGCGCTTGGGGTGC
>JBGAKY010000049.1:0-47590 GCA_044224175.1 Rubrivivax sp.
GGTAGGCCACGCCGCTCGTGCCGCCGGTGCCGCGCTTGAACCCGATCACGCGCTCGACCGTGGTCACATGGCGAAAACGCCAGAGGCGAAACGCATCCTCGAGGTCGACCAGTTCCTCGCCCAGCTGGTACAAATCCCAGCGCGCTCCCGGATCGCGGTACACCTGGAGCCAGGCCCGCTCGACCGCATCATCGGCCTGGTAGGGCTGCGTCCAGTCACGCTCGAGATGAGTCGCCGGAACAGGCAGCCCCCGGCGCGCCATCAGCCGGATGGACTCGTCGTAGAGCGACGGCGAACGCCACGCGGACTCCACCACCTGCAGCCGCTCCGGCGCATGGGCATGCGGCCTGAGCATCGCCGGGTTCTTGTTGCCCATCATGAACTCGATGCATCGGTACTGCCAGCTCTGGAATCCGCTGCTCGACTTCAGGTAGGGCCGGATCGCCGAATACTCCGGCGGCGTCATGGTGCCGAGCACGTCCCATGCGTGCACCAGCTGCTCCATGATGCGGCTCACGCGTGCCAGCATCTTGAAGGCCGGCGGCAGCTCGTCGCCGGCGATGTGGGCCACCGCGGCACGCAGTTCGTGCAGCATCAGCTTCATCCACAGCTCGCTGGTCTGGTGCTGCACGATGAACAGCATCTCGTTGTGGTCGGGCGACAGCGGATGCTGTGCGCCGAGCACGGCGTCGAGGCGCAGGTAGTCGCCGTAGCTCATCTCGCGGCTGAAGTCGAGCCGCGGATCGTCGGCACCTGGAGCGGGGAGGGTTTCGCTCATCAGCGACCCTTCGGCGGATTGGTGGCCTGGGGCGGAATCGAACCACCGACACGCGGATTTTCAGTCCGCTGCTCTACCAACTGAGCTACCAGGCCGGGAGCCGGCGATTATAGAGGGGCAGTCACATCGCGCTGCCGCGCTTGTTGCGCGACAGATCGACGCCCAGTTGCTTGAGCTTGCGGTACAGGTGGGTGCGCTCGAGGCCGGTCTTCTCGGCCACACGCGTCATCGAGCCGTTTTCCTTCGCCAGGTGGAACTCGAAGTAGCTCTTCTCAAACGAATCGCGCGCCTCGCGCAACGGCCGATCGAGATCGAACGATTGCTCGGACTGCGGGCCGGTCGGCAGTGGCGCCAGCATCGGCGCAATACCGGCGCCGGGCATCGGCGCATCGTGCGCCAGCGCGGCGGTGTCCAGCCGGTAGATAGTTGCGCCGCCCCCGGGCGCCGCGGCGGGTCGCGGTGACGGCTTGGCCAGCGCCTGCTCCACCGATCGCAGCAGCTTCTGCAGCGTGATCGGCTTCTCGAGGAACGCCGACGCGCCGAACTTGGTGGCCTCCACCGCGGTGTCGATGGTGCCGTGGCCGCTCATCATGATGACCGGCATCGTCAGCAGGTTGGCCGCGCCCCATTCCTTGAGCAGCGTGATGCCGTCGACGTCGGGCATCCAGATGTCCAGCAGCACGAGATCGGGCCGCATGCGCTCGCGGGCGGCGCGCGCTTCGGCAGCGTTCTCGGCCAGCTCGACCGTGTGACCTTCGTCGGAGAGGATGTCGGACAACAGGCCGCGTATGCCCAGCTCGTCGTCCACTACAAGTATGGTTGCCATCCGCGCTCAGTGCACCTGCGTTGTTGCGTTGCCGCCCGACCCACCGGGGCCCTGGCCGCTGCCCGGCTCGGGCGTCGCGGGACTCAATCTGGAAAATGATAACGAAACTTGGGCACCCACCACCGGCCCGTCCGAAGCGCCGCCCTGCCGAAGGTTGCCGATGCGCAAACGGGCGCCATGTTCGTCGGCGATCTTGCGCACCACCGCCAATCCGAGCCCGGTGCCTTTGGCCTTGGTGGTGACGTACGGTTCGAAGGCCCGCTTGAGCACCTTTTCCGCGAAGCCGGCGCCATTGTCCGTCACCACGAGGCGCACCGCACGCACGTCGTTGCCGGTGCCGTGAGCGAACTCCGTGCGCACCTCGATGCGGCCGTCGGGCCGGCCCGCCACGGCATCGAGTGCGTTTTGCAGCAGGTTGTGGATCACTTGGCGCAATTGTGTCGCATCGCCGTCGATCGGGGGCAGGCCGTTTTCGAGCCGCGCCTGCAGGCGGCCCTGTTCGATCGCGCTGCCGTACAGCGCCACCACCTCGCCGATCAGCGCGTTGAGGTCCAGCGGCGCCAGGCGGGCCGCCGGCAGACGGCCGAAGTCGCGGAAGGCATCGACCAGCTGCTTCATCGCCTGCACCTGGGCCACGATGGTGTTCACCGAACGGTCGAGCATCGCCTGGTCGGTCGCGTCGAGGTGCGGCTCGAGCTTGAGTTTGAGCCGCTCGGCCGACAGCTGGATCGGCGTCAGCGGGTTCTTGATCTCGTGGGCCAGGCGACGCGCGACCTCGCCCCAGGCCACCGAACGCTGCGCCGAGACGACCTCGGTGATGTCGTCGAACACCATCAGCCGGGCCTCGCCCGGCAGCGCCGCGCCGCGCACCAGCAGATTCAGCGATTCCTGCGGCCCGACCGAGAGCTCGAAGGCGTCTTGCCAATGGTCACGCTCGCCGGCCTCGGGGCTTGCCTGATGCAGCTCGAAACGCTGCCACACTGCCCGCGCGAATTCGCCCAGGCCCGGAACCTCCTCCAGCGCACGGCCACGGAAGGCCGACAGCGGCTGGCGCAGGATGCGCGTGGCACCAGGGTTCACGGTATCGAGATGCCGCTCGCGGTCGAACACGATCACGCCGGCCGACAAGGAATCGAGGATCGTCTGCAGCCGCGTGCGCGCCCCTTCCAGCTGCGCCACGCCGCGGTCGACCTGCGAGCGCGCATCGGCCAGCTGCTCGGTCATGCGTGCGAAGGCCAGCGTCAGCCCTCCGAGCTCGTCGCGCGAGGCGAACACCGGCTTGGCGGCGAGATTGCCTTCGGCCACCTCACGCACGCCTTCGGCCAGCACGACCAGCGGCCTTGCAATCTGGTTGCCCAGCAGGGCCGCGAGCAGCACGGCGCCGAACACCGCGAGCACGAGGGCCAGGGTCAGCGTGCCGATATACATGCGCCGGAACGCGTCCTGCGCGATCGCACGCTTCTGATACTCGCGATAGGCGCTCTGCACCGCCAGCGCATTGCCCACCAGCTGCGGCGAGACTGCCTGCACGACGAACAGGTAACGGTCGTCGCCGGGCGTCAGGCTGATGCCGGCGGCCGGCAGCAAGGCCAGCGCGCGCAGGCGCACACGCGGCACCGTCCCGGCCTGCGGCTCGTCGTCGAGGCCCTCGATCTGACTGGTCGCGCCGGTCGCGCGCGCCTGGCGCAGCAAGGCGGCCGACGGCCGCTCCGGCGGCAATGCCTCGGCGCCGGGCCTGGCACTGGCGCTGGCCAGGGGCTGGCCGTTCGCACCGATCAGCATCACGTCGCGCGCGGCGATCTGCTCGCGCACCCGCTCGAGTGCCAAGGGGCCGACCGGGGCTCGCGTCTCGGCGAGCCGATCGGCCGCCAGACGGGTCTTGGCCACGAGATCGGCGCCCAGCACCTCGAGCGTGGTGCGGCCGAGCGCCAGCCCGGAGTCGAGGGCACCCGCCACGCGGGCATCGAACCAGGTCTCGATGCTGCGCGAGACGAACTGCACCGACACCGTGTAGATCAGTATGCCGGGCACGACTCCGACAAACGCGAAGATGCCCGCCAGCTTCAGCAGCAGCCGGCTGCCGAACTTGCCGCGCCGCAGCCGCACCGCCAGCCGGATGAGCGCCAGCCCGATGGTCAGCGCCAGCAGCACCGCCACCGCCACGTTGATCCAGAACAGCCAGACGAAGTGGCGTTCGTAGAAGCCGCCGCCGGCGGTGCCCAGCGACAGCATGAACGCCAGCACCATGGCCGCGCCGGTGGCGGCCACCAGCGAGACGATCCAGGCCCAGCGCTGAGAAGACTTCATGGCACGCGGCCGAAGCGCTTCACTTGGTGGCGGGGGGCGCTTCGCGCTCCAGCCGGAGCACGCGCTCGGCGCCGATGGCCCATTCGGCCGGCGGACCCAGGCCGATCTGCATGGGTCCCGGCAGCTGCGAGGTGTCGAGCCGGAAGTTGAACTCGACGTAGTAGCGGCTGCCGGCGTCGATCTGCGACAGGTCGGCGATCTTCCAGCCCGCGCTGCGCGAGACCGCGGCCACCGCTTCGGGCAGGCTGGCGTAGGTCTGGTTCAGCGCGCCCAGGCCGACGCGCCAGTTGCCGGTGAGCGGCTGGTAGGCGATGCGCCAGTTGCGCACCACGCGCGAGACCAGTTCGTCGCGCCAGTACCAGCGGTTGCGCTTGAGCTCGGCCTCGGCCACGAAGTAGGCCGGCACGCCGCGGTGCAGCGCCTCTTCCACCGCCCGCGGCAGGGTGATGCGAACGGCGAATTCGAGCGTCAGCGCGCCGTCGCGCCGGGTGGCTTCCAGTTGCGAAAGCTCGATGCCCTGTGCCTGCACCGGCGCCGCGAAGACGCAGCACAGCAGCCAGAGCCCCAGGCCCAGCAGCTTGCGACGGCGGACCAGCGGCACTTGCATCGGGCTGATGGCGTCAGGTCTTGTGGATCAGTGCGTAGAAGAACCCGTCGTGCAGCACCCTCGGGTGCCCCGGCACGACCTGCGTGTCATTGTCCGGCAGCGGCAGCAGATGGCCGGGAGAAGCCTTGTCGAGTCTCGCCGCCTGTGCACCATGTCGTTGCAAAAACGCGTCGATCCGCTCCTGGCCCTCGGAACGGAACACCGAACAGGTGGCATAGAGCAGGCGCCCGCCCGGCGCCAGCAGCGGCCACAGCGCTTCCAGCATCTCGGACTGGAGGCGGGCGAGCGCGGTCACGTCGTCGGGGCGGCGCAGCCAGCGCACGTCGGGGTGGCGGCGCACGATGCCGCTGGCGCTGCAGGGGGCGTCCAGCAGGATGGCGTCGAACGGGCGCTGGTCCCACCAGGTGGCGGGGTTGCGGGCGTCGCCGGCCGCCACCCGGGCCTTCAGCTGCAGGCGGTTCAGGTTCTCCTGCACGCGCTGCAGGCGCACCGGGTCGCTGTCCAGGGCCAGCAGCTCGCAGTCGGCCAGTTCCAGCAGGTGGGCGGTCTTGCCGCCGGGGGCGGCGCAGGCGTCCAGCACGTGCGCGCCCGGCGGCAGGCCGGCGCCCACCAGCAGGCGCGCGGCGCGCTGGGCGTTGGCGTCCTGCACCGAGACTTCGCCTTCGGCGAAACCGGGCAGCGTCTGCACCGGCGCCGGCTGCTCCAGCACCACCGCCTGGCCGCCGAAGGCAGGTGCCTCCAGCAGCTGCGCGGGGCGGCCCTGCGCCGCCAGCCGATGCACGTAGGCGGCGCCGCTGCCGCGGCGCGCGTTGACGCGCAGCGTCATCGGCGGGTGTTCGTTGCTGGCCGCCAGCAGCGCCTGCCACTGCGCCGGCCAGTCGTGGCGGATGCGCTCTATCCACCAGGGCAGGTGGTTGTAGGCGCCCACCGGGGCATGGCGCGCCGCCTCCACCAGGGCTTCGCGTTCGCGCACGAAGCGGCGCAGCACGGCATTGATGAAGCCGGCCGCCTGCGGCACCCGGTGGTGGGCGCAGGCCACGGCCTGATCGACCAGGGTGTGGTCCGGGTAGGGCGGCGAAGGCACCGGCCACAGCAGGGCGATGGCACTGACCAGCAGCGCGTCCACGTTGGGCGGCGGCGTCTTGGGTGCCAGCGCCCGCCGCACCTCGCCGGCGCCGCCCAGCCAGCGCATGACGTGGAAGCTCAAGGCCTGCACGCCGGGCCGGGCGTCGGCCGGGCAGCGCGCCAGCAGGTCGGTGAGCGAGCGGCCGGCGCGCACGCCCTGCACGGCGTCGGACGTCAGGTCCAGCAGGCGCGACAGCGCCGGCGCGGCGGGATGGGCTTGGCTCACGAAGGGCAGTCTAAGCGCCGTGCAGCACGAGGGCGGTGCACAACGCACAATACGCCCCCCTTGACGCTTCCTGCCGGAGCGCCCCCGATGACCAAAGTCGTCCCTTCGCCCCCCGTCTCCAAGACCCGACTGTTCCGCAGCGAGGAAGAACTGTCCTCGCTGCCGGCTTCCGAACGCATCCGCTACCGGCTGGTCAGCGCCGACCGGCGCTACCACGCCAACGACAACATCGCCGAGTTCGTGCGCGAAGGCGAGCTCGAGGAACTCAAGGCCGAGGTCCAGGCCAAGCTGCAGGAAGTGCTGCAGGCGCTGGTGATCGACACCGTGAGCGACCACAACACGCAGGAAACCGCCAAGCGGGTGGCCAAGATGTACGTCGAGGAGGTCTTCCGCGGCCGCTTCCACCAGGCGCCCACGGTGACCGAGTTCCCCAACGTCGAGCGCCTGAACGAGCTGATGATCGTGGGCCCGATCACCGTGCGCAGCGCCTGTTCGCACCACCTGTGCCCGATCTTCGGCAAGGTGTGGATCGGCCTGCTGCCCAACGAGCATTCCAACCTGATCGGGCTGTCCAAGTACGCCCGCATCACCGACTGGATCATGAGCCGGCCGCAGATCCAGGAAGAGGCGGTGAAGATGCTGGCCAACGAACTGCAGGAACGCGTGCGCCCCGACGGCCTGGCCATCGTGATGGAGGCCGACCACTTCTGCATGCACTGGCGCGGCGTGAAGGACACCGACACCGCCATGACCAACAGCGTGATGCGCGGCGCCTTCCTGAAGGACGCGAACCTGCGACGCGAGTTCCTCTCGCTGATGTCGCGCAAGAACCCCTGAGGCCGCCATGCTGGTCCGTCTGATGTACGCAAGCCGCGCGGTGCCGGCCGTCGACCAGGAAGAGCTGGCCGCCATCCTGCGCAAGTCCAAGGCCAACAACCCTGCGCTCGGCGTGACCGGGGTGCTCTGCTATTCGGGCGGCATCTTCCTGCAGGTGCTCGAAGGCGGCCGCAGCGCCGTCAACAAGCTCTACAACAGGATCGCCGCCGACCCGCGCCACACCCAGGTGGAACTGCTGGCCTTCGAGGAAGTGGGCGAACGCCGCTTCGCCGGCTGGGCGATGGGGCAGGTCAACATGGCGCTGCTGAACCCGGCCCTGCTGCTGAAGTATTCCGAGACCGCCACCCTGGACCCGTTCGCGGTCTCGGGCAAGGCTTCGATGGCCCTGTTCGACGATCTCGTCGCCACCGCCGCCGTCGTCTGCCAGCCCTGACTACAGACGGCCGGCGGTGCCGAAGCCGTACAGCCGCGTCAACAGGCGCGTGGGGAACTGGCGCGCTGCCGCGTTGTAGGCCTGCGTCGCTTCGTTGAAGAGCTGGCGCGCGAAGGGCAGGCGCCTGGCGCTGTCGGCGAGCACGGCCAGCTGGGGGGCCACCGCTTCGTGCGTGCGCAGTGCCGCCGACTGCTCGACCAGCGACAGCACGCGCGCCAGCGCCGAAGCCATCGCCGATTCGGCCGTCACCAGCGAGGCGGCCAGCGTGGCCATGACGGGTCGGCCGCCCAGCGCTTCGGCGGCGCTGCTCACCAGGCGATCGGCGTGCAGCAGCGCGTCCAGCGCGCCCTGCTCGGCCGCCAGCGGCTCGCGCAGTGCCGCCACCAGCGCGGCCACGGCCTCGGCGCGGCGCTTCAGCGCTTCGTCCACGTGCTGCCAGGCGGCCCCGATGTCGTTGCGCAGGGCCACCAGGCGGTTGTAGGCGCCGACCATCCAGAACACGGTCACGGCGGCGGCGACCAGCACGGCGATCTGTGACTTCGACATTGGGGGATTCTCCGACAGCGGCACCCGCTCCAGAATGGGGCCACAAGAGTCATCAGGGGGGTCGGCATGAATCGCATTGCCCGCAAGGCGCTGGGCCTTTTCGTGGCCTCGTTCATGGCCGCCTGCAGTGGGGGCAGCGGCGGCGGCGACACCCACAGCACGCCCGACTACCTGCCGCTGGCCACCGGCAACCGCTGGGTGGCCGACGACGGCAGCGGCTCGCAGATCACCGGCCAGCGCACGGTGGACGGCTCGACCTGGTGGGTCTCCAGCGAATCCGCCGCCGGCGGCGTGCCCGACGGCGAGGCGCTGGTGGCCAGCGACAGCCAGGGCGTGCGCGTCTACTCGCCGGCGAGCGCGCCGCTGCCGGCCTTCACGCAGACGCTGATCCGGCTGCCGCTGGTGGTGGGCGACCGCTACCCCGGCTACCGCCTCAACTACACCTCGGCCGACTACGACAGCAACGGCACCGCCGACGACATCGATGCCCGCGCCGACATGGAGGTGATCGGCACCGAGCGCGTGGTCACCCCGGCGGGCACCTTCGACGACGCGGTGCACCTGCGCGTGACCATCGTGTTCACGATCGTCTACAAGCCTTCGGGCGTGCGCGAGGACTATTCCACCGGCACCGCGGAATACTGGTACGCGCCCGGCGTCGGCCCGGTGAAGTTCCAGTCCTCGATCACCACGCGTGGCGTCACCGACACCGTGACCAACGTGCTCACCGGCTACCGCGTGGGCACGCGCACCGGCGGCACGCTGCCGGGCGCTTAGGTCCTCACCTCGCCCTGTCCCAGCACGACCCACTTCATCGAGGTCAGCCCTTCCAGCCCCACCGGCCCGCGGGCGTGGAACTTGTCGGTGCTGATGCCGATCTCGGCGCCCAGCCCGTACTCGAAGCCGTCGGCGAAGCGGGTGCTGGCGTTGACCATCACGCTGGCGGAGTCCACCTCGCGCAGGAAGCGCATCGCGTTCGGGTGGTTGGTGGTGAGGATGGCGTCGGTGTGGTGGCTGCCGTAGCGGTTGACGTGGGCGATGGCCTCGTCGAGCGAGTCGACCACCTTCACGCTGATGACCGGCGCCAGGTACTCCTCGCTCCAGTCGCTTTCGGCGGCAGGCAGCACCTTCGGCAGGCCGGCCAGGTAAACGCGGGCGCGTTCGTCGCCGCGCATTTCCACGCCCTTGGCGGCGAACAGGGCGCCGATGCGCGGCAGGAACGCCGCCGCCTGCGCCGCATGCACCAGCAGCGACTCGGCGGCGTTGCAGGGGCTGTACTTCTGCGTCTTCGCGTTGTCGGTGACCTTGAGCGCCAGATCCAGGTCGACCTCGGCGTCGACGTAGACGTGGCAGTTGCCGTCCAGGTGCTTGATGACGGGCACCCTGGCTTCGGCGCTGATGCGCTCGATGAGGCTCTTGCCGCCGCGCGGGATGATCACGTCCACGTACTCGGGCATCGCGATCAGGCGGCCGACCGCCGCGCGGTCGCTGGTCTGCACCAGCTGCACGGCGTCGGCCGGCAGGCCGGCTTCCACCAGCGCGGCCTGCACCTGCTGCCACAGGGCCAGGTTGGACGCCAGCGCCTCCGAGCCGCCGCGCAGGATGCAGGCATTGCCGCTCTTGATGGCCAGCGAGGCGGCCTCGATCGTGACGTTCGGGCGGCTCTCGTAGATCATGCCGAACACGCCCAGCGGCACCCGCATCTGGCCGACGCTGATGCCGCTGGGGCGGCGCCTGACGCCGGTGATCTCGCCCACCGGGTCGGCCATGGCGGCGATCTGCTCGCAGCCTTCGGCCGCGGTCTCGATGATCTTCGCCGTCAGCTTCAGGCGGTCGACCAGCGGCGCCGCCAGGCCGGCGGCCTGCGCCGCCTCGACGTCGCGCGCGTTCACCGCCTGCAGTTCAGCGCCGTGCTCGCGCAGGCGCGCCGCCAGGGCGCGCAGGGCGTGGTCCTTGGCGGCCGTCGGTGCGGCGGCCATCGCGGTGGCGGCGGCGCGCGCGGCGACGCCCACGTGGGCCATGTACGCGGGGATGTCGGTCGGGGTCATGGTGGGCCGGATTTTCGCCCATCGCCGCCGCGGCCGCGAAAATCCCCCGCCATGGACCCCCGCCTCGTGCTCTTCGGCCAGTCGCTGCTGATCGGCCTATCCATCGCCGCCCCGGTGGGACAGATCGGCGTGCTGGCGATCCAGCGCACGCTGCAGTTCGGTTCCGCCGCCGGTCTGGCCACCGGGCTGGGCGCGGCGGTGGCCGACGCGCTCTACGGCGCGGTGGGCGCCTTCGGCGTCACGGTGCTGATCGAGTGGCTGGTCGGTCACAAGGCCTGGTTCGCGCTCGGCGGCTCGCTGGTGCTGCTGTGGATGGCCTGGCGCATCGCGCGCCAGCCGCCGGCGCAGGCGCGCGAAGGCGACGCCGCGCGCGCGCCGCTGCTGCGGCTGTTCGCCGGCACCTTCGTGCTCACGCTGTCGAACCCGACCACCATCCTCAGCTTCATCGCCGTCTTCGGCGCCATCGCAGGCCGCATGGCGGTGGCGTCGCCCTGGGTCATGATCGCCGGCGTGATGGTCGGCTCGGCGCTGTGGTGGCTGTTCCTCGCCGCCGTGGTGGGCCGCCTGCGCACCCGCTTCGACGCCCGCTGGCAGCACCGCGTGAACGTGGCCTCGGCCGCGCTGCTGGCCGGCTTCGCGCTCTGGCAGCTGGCCGGGCTGGCACGCTGACGTTCAAAGCCGCGACAGCAGCGCCAGCCACAGCGGCGCCGTGAGCGCGAAGGCGACGGTCGAGATCACGATCGCCCCCGTGGCCTCGCCTTCCAGGGTGCGGTAGCGCTGGGCGAAGATGAGCGCATTGCTGCCCACCGGCATGGCCGCGATCATGACCACCACCGCCAGCGGCAGGCCGTTCAGGCCCAGCACCCAGTGTCCGAAGACCAGCACCAGCGCCGGCATCGCCAGCAGCTTGAAGGCGATGACCGCGCCGCCGCCGCGCGTGCGCCCGCCCAGGCCGTAGGTGGCCAGCGAGACGCCGATCAGCACCAGGCACACCGGCACCACCGCGCTGGCCAGCATCTGCAGCGCTTCGTCCACCGGCGCCGGCAGGATGCCGCCGGCGGCGTTGAACAGCAGCCCCGCCACCACCGGCAGCACCACCGGGTGGATGACGGTGTTGCGCAGCGTCAGCAGCAGGGTCTGCCGCAGGGAAGAGCGCCCGGCTTCGCGCGCCAGATCCATTTCCACCAGCGTGGTGGCCACCGACAGCAGCACCAGCGCGTGCAGGCTGACCACGGTGATGTGGATCGCAAGCCCGGCCTCGCCGAAGAGCGCGCTCGCCATCGGGATGCCGATCTGCACCGAGTTGCCGAAGGTGGCCGCGATGGCACGCGTGGCCGGCACGGCACCGCCATGGCGCCGTTGCGCGGCGTAGACCAGCAGCTGCGAAGCCACCACCGGCACGAAGAACGCGGCCAGCGTGCGCCACGGCAGGGCCTGGAAGTCGATGCGCGCCGCGGTGCGGAACAGCAGCGCCGGCACGAAGATGAAGAAGGCCGCGTTCGAGAGCACGCGCGCCGCCTCGTCGCCTCCCAGCCAGCGCCGGCGCGCCGCCACGTAGCCGAGGGCGGCCGCGAACAGGATCGAGAGCAGCTTGTGGAAGATCGCCAGCGTCACGGCCGGCGAGTATCGGCCCTGGCGCCGCTCAGGGCGACTTCACGCCCAGCCACTGCCCCAGCTGCAGCAGCGCCTGCACGTCGTAGGGGGCGTAGCCCTTGATCTTGATCGGCTCCAGCTTGCGCCGCCCTTCCTCCGTGGTGTCCAGCGCGACGAAGTAGTCGCGCAGCCTGGCCACCTGCTCGGGCGTGATCGAAGGGCTGGCGATCACGTGCTTGATCGGCACCGGCTTGGACTTCGCCAGCACCTTGCCGCCGGCCGCCTGCCATTCCTTGATGACGGCGCCGGAGGCGGTGGCACCGGCCTGGGTGAAGGTGTGCTGCACCATGAAGGGCACGGCGTCCTGGTAGCGCGTGTAGGTGTAGGCCACGGCGTCGGCGCTGCCGAGCGCGTCGCGCATCGTCGCGCGCACCATCCACGAGGTGATGGAGTCCTCGTCGGGGGCGCCCAGCTTGCGGCCCTTCAGCTCGGCGAGCGACTTCAGTGGCGAATCGGCGCGCACCAGGAAGCTGGCGGCGTAGTTCTCGTAGCCCTTGGTCACCGCGACCAGGCGCCAGCCGGCCAGCAGCGCCTGGATCGAGATGTGCGCCGGGTGCACGATGGCGATGTCGTAACTCTTCCTCTGCAGGCCCTCGCGCAGCGTGGGGTAGTGGCCCACCGGTTCCACCGTCACCGGCTGGCCCAGGATCTTCGTCAGGTCGGCCGTGATGCCGGCATAACGGGCGCGGATCTCGTCGTTCGAGACGCGGTAGGTCACGCCTTCATTGACGGCGAACACCAACGCATTCGCCACCGGCGCCACGGCCGCGGCCAGGGCCGCGCACGTCATGCGCAGCAGCCAGATCCTCATCCACGGCCTCCAGTCGCCTCATCCGAAGAGGGGATGGTAAGTCTCGCGATTCGGGCGCTTCTTTCAAAAGTCGTCAGTATTCCCTGCGCTTACAACTGGACGCAAATTCGCGTGAGCCAGGCGGCCACGGCGTCGGCGCCAAGGTCGACCTCCAGTTGCTTGCGCCGCGAACCGGCTCCGCGCAGCAGGCGCACGGCGCGCCGGGGCAGCCGCAGTTCGGCGGCCACCCACTCGACGAGCGCGTCGTTGGCCTTGCCGTCCACCGGCGGCGCGGCCAGCCGCACGCGCAGGGCGCCGTCGTGCAGGCCGTCGGCCGCGGTGCGCTTCGCGTTCGGCACCACCGCCACCGCCAGCAGCGCGCCTTCGCCGCGCGCCGCCAGGCAGGGCCAGGCGGCGGCGGCGCTCACGCCGCCGACTTCTTCGCCGCCGACTTCTTGGCGGGCACCTTGGCGGCGCGCGGCTCGAACTCGAAGCCGACCTTGCCTTCCTTCGCGTCGAAGGCCAGGTAGGCCTTGAACTTGCGCCGCGTCTTGTTGGAGACGAAGTTCTCCAGCAGGCTGGTCTTGCCGGTGGCCAGCAGCCTGGTCATCTCCTCGCGCGCCACCGGCTGCTGCAGGATGATCTTGCCGCTCTTGAAGTCGCAGGTGACGTGCGCGCCCACCGCGTGTTCGCACACGTAGCTGGTGCCGTGCTCGTAGACATGGCCCTTGCACTTGGGGCAGGCGCCCAGGCTCTGCTGGTCGGAGAAGTCCACCGGCTCGCCGTCACCTTCGCCCTTGGCGTCTTCGCCGAAGTCGAACTCGAGCTTCCAGTTGTCGATCTCCTCGTCGCGCACCAGCTTCAGCTCGGCGGTGAAGGGCCAGCCGGCCTTGCTGCGGAAGCCTTCGAGCGGGCCGATCTTGCGGTTCGCGATGAAGGCTTCGGCCTCGGCGGTCTCGAACGCCCGCCCGGCCGGGATCTTGGTGATGCTGAACCCGCAGCCTTCGCCACCGCCGCCCACGCCGGTGCAGGCGAAGCGGCGGTAGTTCTCCTTCACCACGCCACCGCAGTTGGGGCAGGGCGTGGCCAGCGTGGCGTAGTCGCCCGGGATGGTGTCGCGGTCGTATTCCTTGGCCTTGCGCACGATGCGTTCGGCCATCTTCGCGATCTCGGCCATGAAGGCTTCGCGCTTCAGGCGGCCGTGCTCCATCTCGGCAAGCTGGTATTCCCAGTTGCCGGTGAGCTCGGGCCTGGTGAGGTCTTCCACGTCCAGCCCGCGCAGCAGCGTCATCAGCTGGAAGGCCTTCGCGGTGGGCATCAGCTCGCGCCCTTCGCGCACCATGTACTTCTCGAGGATCAGGCCTTCGATGATGGCCGCGCGCGTGGCCGGCGTGCCCAGGCCCTTCTCGGCCATGGCCTCGCGCAGCTCGTCGTCGTCGATCAGCTTGCCGGCGCCTTCCATCGCCGACAGCAGCGTCGCTTCGGTGTAGCGCGCCGGCGGCCGCGTCTTCAGCGCCACGACTTCGGCGCCTTCGGTGCGCACCACCTCGCCGGGCTGCACCGGCACCAGGTTGCTGTCCTCGTCCTGCGCTTCCTTGCCGTAGACGGCCAGCCAGCCCGGGTTCACCAGCACCTTGCCATTGGTCTGGAAGTGGTGCGTGGCGCCCGCGGCCTCCACCTTGGAGATGCGCGTCGTCACCAGGTATTCGGCGCTCGGGTAGAAGATGCCCAGGAAACGCTTGACCACCATGTCGTAGAGCTTGAGCTCGGCGTCGGTCAGGCTCTTGGGCGGCTGCAGCGTCGGGATGATGGCGAAGTGGTCCGAGACCTTGCTGTTGTCGAAGACGCGCTTCGAAGGCTTCACGTAGCCTTCGGCCAGCCCCTTGGCGGCGTGGGCCGACAGCGCGCGCAGCGGCCCCGGCAGGCCTTCGCCGGCCAGCATCTTGAAGGTGTCCTTCACCACACCCAGGTAGTCCTCGGGCAGCGCGCGCGAATCGGTGCGGGGGTAGGTCAGCACCTTGTGCTTCTCGTACAGCGCCTGCGCCAGCCCGAGCGTGGTCTTGGCCGAAAAGCCGAAGCGCGAGTTCGCTTCCCGCTGCAGCGTGGTCAGGTCGTACAGCTGCGGGCAGGCCTGGCTGCTGGGCTTGGCCTCCTCGGTCACCGTCGCCGGCTGGCCCCGCACGGCGGCGGCCACGGCCTCGGCTTCGGCCGCGGTCCAGACGCGGTCGGCGCGCAGTTCGGCGTCGTCGGGGTTCTTCTTCCACTTCGGGTCGAACCACTTGCCGTCGTACTGGCCGGCGACGGCGTCGAAGCTGGCCTTGATCTCCCAGTATTCGCGCGCCACGTGGCGGCGGATCTTCTCTTCCCGTTCCACCACGATCGACAGCGTGGGCGTCTGCACCCGCCCCACGGTGGTGAGGAAGAAGCCACCGTCGCGCGAATTGAACGCCGTCATCGCGCGCGTGCCGTTGATGCCCACCAGCCAGTCGGCTTCCGAGCGGCTGCGCGCGGCGTCGGCCAGACCCTTCATCTGCTCGTTGCTGCGCAGCGCGGCGAAGCCGTCGCGGATGGCCTGCGGCGTCATGCTCTGCAGCCACAGGCGGCGCACCGGCTTCGGGTTGCCCTTCTCGCCGAACGCGTACTGCTCGATCAGCCGGTAGATCAGCTCGCCTTCGCGCCCCGCATCGCAGGCGTTCACGACCTCGGTGACGTCCTTGCGCTTGATGAGCTTGACCACGGCGTTGAGCCGCGTCTTGGCCTTGTCGATCGGCGCCAGGTCGAAGTGCGGCGGCACCACCGGCAGGTGGGCGAAGCTCCACTTGCCGCGCTTGACCTCGTAGGCTTCGGGCGCCTTGATCTCCACCAGGTGGCCGACGGCCGAGGTGACCACGTACTGGTCGTTCTCGAAGTGTTCGGCGTGCTTCTCGAACTTGCCGCCGCTGGTTCCCAGCGCGCGCACGATGTCCTGCGCGACGCTGGGCTTTTCCGCAATGATGATGGTCTTGCCCATGGTTCCTTGGATGGGTCCGTGCCGGGGGCTGCCGGCGGACGGTTCTTGCGTGCCTACAATCGGGCGCATTCCTCGCGCGTGCGTACACGTGTACACGCACGTACACGCACACACGCGCGCGCGCCCATGAATTCAATGTACCGAATGACGAAGACTGCGCAAGCGAGCGAACGCAACAGCCCCGCCGGCCGCAAGATCCAGGTGCGCCGCAGCGGCGTGCACGGCAAGGGCGTGTTCGCCCTCCTGCCCATCGCCAAGGGCACCCGGCTGATCGAATACAAGGGCGAGGTCATCACCTGGAAGCAGGCGCTCAAGAGGCACCCGCACGATCCCAGCGACCCGAACCACACCTTCTTCTTCCACATCGACGAAGAGCACGTCATCGACGCCGCGGTGGGCGGCAACGCGGCTCGCTGGATCAACCACGCCTGCAAGCCCAACTGCAAGGCCGAGGAAGAGGACGGCCGCGTCTTCATCGACGCGGTGCGCGACATCGCCCCGGGCGAAGAGCTGTTCTACGACTACGGCCTCATCATCGACGACCGCTACACCCCGGCGCTGAAGAAGCAGTTCGAGTGCCGCTGCGGCCACCCGCGCTGCCGGCGCACCATGCTGGCGCCGAAGCGATAGCCCACACCATGTCGGAAGGCGGCCACCTCCACTGGGGCGCCGAAGCGCTCTGGGAGCAGCTGGAGCCGCTGTTGCCAGGCATCAGCATCGAGGTCGTGGCGCGCGTCGATTCCACCAACACCCGGCTGCTCGAACGCGCCCGCCTGTCCACCGGCCAGCGCGACGCGCCGGTCTCGCGCCCGGGCCAGCTGGTCGACGAGAACGAAGCCCCCACCACCCCGCCGCTGGGCCGCCGCGCCGGCGACACCCAGCCCTGCCTGCTGGTGGCCGAGCACCAGACCGCCGGCCGCGGCCGCCTGGGGCGCGACTGGAAGGCGCAGCCGGGGCAGTCGCTCACCTTCTCGCTCGCGCTGTCGTACGCGCCGCGCGACTGGTCGGGCCTGTCGCTGGCGGTGGGCGTGGCGCTGGCCGACGCGCTGGAACCCGAACCCGGCGCCGCGCCGCGCCTGGGCCTGAAGTGGCCCAACGACCTGTGGCTGATGGACGGCCCGGGCCGCGGCCGCAAGCTGGGCGGCATCCTGATCGAGACGCTTGCGGTCGGCGCGCGCCGCATGTGCGTGGTCGGCGTCGGCCTGAACGTGCAACCCATGGCCGGCACCGACACCCTGGCCACCGGCTTCGCCTGCCTGGCCGAGCTGATCGACGGTGCCGGCGCGCCGCAGGCGCTGGCGCAGGTGGCGCGGCCCCTGGTGCAGGCGATGCAGCGCTTCGAGCGCGAAGGCTTCGCCCCCTTCGCCACCGCCTACGCGCGGCGCGACCTGCTGGCTGGCCAGCGCGTGGCCACCAGCAGCCCCGAAGCGCCCGAAGGCACGGCCGAAGGCGTGGACGAGCGCGGCGCCTTGCGCGTGCGCACCCCTGAAGGCCTGCGCCTGCTCACCAGCGGCGAGGTGAGCGTGCGGCTGCAAGGCGGCGACGCATGCTGAGGACGCTGGTCGGGCTGCTGCTGCTGGCCAACCTGCTGTTCTTCGGCTGGTCGCACGGCTGGCTTTCGCCCCTGGTGGCGCCGCCGCACGCCGGCGAACGGGAACCCGAACGCCTGGCCGCGCAGGTGCGCCCGGAGCAGGTGCGTGTGCTGCGCAGCGGCAATGGCCAGGGCCCCGGCAGCCGCCAACCGGGTTGCCTGGAAGCCGGCCCCTATGCCGAAGCCGACGTCGGCATCGCCGAAGCCGCACTGCTGGCCGCCGGCGTGCCCAGCAACGCCTGGGTGCGCGAAACCGTGGCCGGCCAGTCCTGGCTGCGCGTGGCGCGCAGCGAAGACGACCTGCGCGCACGCCTGCTGGCGCTGAAGGAGCCGGTGCTCTCGGCCCCCTTCGGGCCCTGCCGGCCGCGCTAGCCGCGACGCCGCAGCGCCAGCACGCCCAGCGCCAGCAGCGCCAGCCAGGCCGGGGCGAAGGCGCCACCGCCACCGCCGCCACCACCGCCACCGCCGGAGGCTGGCGCGGCCTGCACGCTGACCGTGGTGCTCTGGCTGGCCGCATGGCCGCCGCTGTCGGTGACGGTCAGCTGCACCGTCACGTCGCCCGCGGCGGTGGTGGCCAGCGTGGCGCTGGAGCCGGTGGCCGAACCGCTGATGGCCCCGGACGCCGCGCCCGAGGTCACCGTCCAGGCATAGCTGGCGATGCTGCGGCCACCGAAGGCGCCGCTGCCGGTGGAGCTGAGGGTGATGCTGGCGCCGGCCGTCGGAGCGCTGCTGGAGGCCGCGACCACGACGTAAGGCGCCACCGTGTTGCCAGGCACCACGCGCGCCACCGCGCCGGCCACGTCCAGCATGCCGGCGCCGCAGGTGCTGGTGGTGCAGTAGCACTCGTCCTGCGGCGCGGACGCCGAAGGCGCGACGCATTGCGTGATGCTCGACGAAGAGGCCCCGGTGGCGGGGAAGGCGCGCGCGCCGCCCTTCAGCGCGAGGCGGATCTCGTCGGGTGTGAGCGCAGGGTTCACCGACAGCATCAGGCCCACCGTGCCGGCCACCATGGGCGCCGAGAAGCTGGTGCCGAGGGCAGCGTCGAGCATGTCGGTGTAGGTGCTGGTGCTCGGGGTCGTCGTGCCGGCGTTGGTGGCCGTCATGATCGGGTAAAGGCAATTCCCTGTGAGGTTGATGCAGTTGCCGGCCGGCGCCGCGACCACGACTTCCGGCCCCAGGTTCGAATAACCGACCTTGGTGCCGGCATGCCGAACGCCCGCCACGGCGATGGCGTGCGGGCAGTTGGCCGGCGTGCCCACTCCGATGCCGCCGCCCGGCGCCGGCGTGTCGACGCCATTGCCGGCCGCCACCACCACGCTCACGCCGGCCGCGTACAGGTCGTTGAAGACCGACTGGTAGGCCGCGCTGCAGGCGCCGTCGGAGCCCAGGCTCATGTTCAGCACCTTGGCCGGGTGCGTGTTGGCCACCGGGTCGGCGGAGATCCCGCCCGCCCAGCGCATGCCGGCGATGATGTCCGAGTCGTAGCCACCGCACTTGCCGAGCACGCGCACCGGCAGCACCATGACTTCGCGCCCCACGCTGGCCAGGCCGATGCTGTTGTCGGTGGCCGCGCCGATGAGGCTGGCGGTCTGCGTGCCGTGCCAGCTGCTGGTGGAACCGCTGCAGAAGTCGCCCGGGTCGGTAGGGTCGGCATCGCGGCCGTTGCCGTCGCCGGCGGTGGTGAAGTCGGTCGTGGTGCCCGGTTCGGGGCCGATGAAGTCGTAGCCCGTGTACAGCTTGCTGGTGTTGTCGGCGCGCTTGAAGTCGGGGTGCTCGGGCCGGATGCCGGTGTCCAGCACCGCGACCGTGACCGTGCTGGCGCCGGTGGTGGTGGCCCAGGCGCCGACGGCGTTGATGGACGAGACGAAGGTGGCGTCCGGGGCGCGCAGGTACCACTGGCCCACCACCGGGTAGGGCGCGCTCTGGCCGCTGCCGTAGAAGGTGTCGTTGGGCACCACGCCATAGGCCTGCTGGCGGCCGTCGACCACCGCCCATTCCACGTCGGGTTGCGCCGCCAGGCGCTGCGCCAGGTCGGCCGAGCTCAGGCCCTGGCCGCGAAGGGCCTGCATGCGCGGGCCCAGCACCCAGCCGTCCTTCAGCACCAGGCCGAGACGCGCGCCCATCGACGCCGCGTGCTGCGGCCGCACGGTGGCGGCAGCCGACTGCGCGCGCATCAGCGCACTGCCGGACCGGTACTGGACGATGACGCGGGCGCTGTACGCCTCTTCCGCCGCCGCCTTGCGCAGCGGGGGCCGCCGCTCGCTGGCGGCCCAGGCGGGCGCCAGCGACAGGCAACTGACAACAAGGGCGCAGATCAGGCGCGGCATCGACATGGAAGGCTTCCTCGCGGCGAACGGGCCGCTTGCATCAGGGCTGATGCTAGCCGCCCCATGTCAACGCCTTGTTCGCGCTTTCGTGACCTGGTGATACAGAAAGCGCGGGCGTGGAATTCAGCGCGCGATGACGCGCGCCATCTCCACCACCTTGCACGAGTAGCCCCACTCGTTGTCGTACCAGGCCACCACCTTCACGAAGGTGGGGTCGAGCGCGATGCCGGCCTCGGCGTCGAAGACGCTGGTGCAGCTCTCGCCGCGGAAGTCGGTGGCGACGACCTTGTCCTCGGTGTAGCCCAGCACGCCCTTCATGGCGCCGGTGCTGGCCGCCTTCATCGCGGCGCAGATCTGCTCGTAGGTGGCCTCCTTGTTCAGCTCGACCGTGAGGTCGACCACCGACACGTCGGAAGTGGGCACGCGGAAGGCCATGCCGGTGAGCTTCTTGTTGAGCTCGGGGATCACCTTGCCCACCGCCTTGGCCGCGCCGGTGCTGCTGGGGATGATGTTCTCCAGGATGCCGCGGCCGCCGCGCCAGTCCTTGTTGCTGGGGCCGTCCACCGTCTTCTGGGTGGCGGTGGCGGCGTGCACCGTGGTCATCAGGCCGCGCTTGATGCCGAAGTTGTCGTTCAGCACCTTGGCGATGGGCGCCAGGCAATTGGTGGTGCAGCTGGCGTTGCTGATGATGGCTTCGCCGGCGTACTTGGTGTGGTTCACGCCGTAGACGAACATCGGCGTTTCGTCCTTGCTGGGCGCGGACATGATGACCTTCTTCGCGCCCGCGGCCAGGTGCTTCTCGGCCGTCTCCTTGGTGAGGAAGAGGCCGGTCGACTCGACGACGACGTCGGCGCCCACCTCGCCCCACTTCAGCGCCGCCGGGTCGCGCTCCGCCGTCAGGCGGATCTTCTTGCCGTTGACGATGAGGGTGCTGCCCTCGACCGCGATGTCGCCCTTGAAGCGGCCGTGCACGCTGTCGTACTGCAGCATGTAGGCCAGGTAGTCGGGCTCCAGCAGGTCGTTGATGCCGACGATCTCGACGTCGGGGAAATGCTTCACGGCGGCGCGGAACACCATGCGCCCGATGCGGCCGAAGCCGTTGATGCCAATCTTGACGGTCATGACGAAGGACTCCAGTGGGGTTAGGAAATCAGCGGGAAGCGAGAACGACGAGAACGGTGTCGGCCACGTTCTGGGCCGTGAAGCCGAACAGCTTGAACAGGGTGCCGCCGGGGGCGCTTTCGCCGTAGCGGTCGAGGCCGACGACGGCGGCGCAGCCGTACTTCCACCAGCCTTCGGTGACGCCCGCTTCCACCGCCACGCGCGGCAGGCCGGCCGGCAGCACGGCCTTCTTGTAGGCGATGTCCTGGCGGTCGAAGACGCTGGTGCTGGGCATGCTGACGACGCGGACCGCCACGCCCTGCTGCGCCAGCAGGCCCTGCGCCTGCAGCGCCAGGTGCACTTCGCTGCCGGTGGCGATGATCACCGCCTGCGCCTTGCGCCGCAGGCCCACTTCGGAAGGTTCGGCCAGCACGTAGGCGCCGCGGCCGATGTCGCCCAGGCCCGCCTTGGGCAGGTAGGGCAGGTTCTGGCGCGACAGCAGCAGCGCGCTCGGGCGCTTCGCGTCGGCCAGCGCGGCGCCCCAGGCGACCAGCGTCTCGGCGGTGTCGGCCGGGCGCCAGACGTCCAGGTTGGGGATCAGGCGCAGCGAAGCGGCGTGCTCCACGCTCTGGTGGGTGGGGCCGTCCTCGCCCAGGCCGATGCTGTCGTGGGTGAACACGTGCACCACGCGCCGCTTCATCAGCGCGGCCATGCGCAGCGCGTTGCGGCTGTAGTCGCTGAAGGTGAGGAAGGTGCCGCCGTAGGGGATGAAGCCGCCGTGCAGCGCGATGCCGTTCATGATGGCGGCCATGCCGAATTCGCGCACGCCGTAGTTGACGTGGCGGCCGCCGTTGGGCGCGCCGTCGTCGCCGAAGCGCAGCGGCGGCGTCGACGCGGTGTTGGTGAGGTTGCTGCCGGTGAGGTCGGCCGAACCGCCCAGCAGTTCGGGCAGCGCCTTGGTCAGCACTTCCAGCGCCAGCTGGCTGGCCTTGCGGCTGGCCACGGTCTCGGCCTTGGTTTCGGCGGAGGACAGCGCTTCGGCCAGCGTCTGCGCGAAGCCGGCGGGCAGGTCGCCGGCCATGCGGCGCGCGAACTCGGCGGCCAGCGCGGGGTGCTCGGCGCGGTAGGCGGCGAAACGCGCGTTCCACTCGCTTTCGGCGGCGGCGCCGGCGGCGCGCGCGTCCCAGGCGGCGTAGGCTTCCTCGGGCACCACGAAAGGCGCGTGCTGCCAGCCCATGCCGCAGCGCACGAGCGCGATCTCCTCGGCACCCAGCGGCTCGCCATGCGCCTTGGCGGTGCCGCCGCGGTTGGGCGCGCCCTTGCCGATGACCGTCCTGCAGATCACCAGCGTGGGCCCGCCGGTGCCCGCCTTGGCGGCGGCGATGGCCGCCGCCACGGCTTCGACGTCGTGGCCGTCCACCGGACCGGCGACGTTCCAGCCGTAGGCTTCGAAGCGCTTGCCCACGTCGTCCACGTACCAGGGCGCGACCTTGCCGTCGATGCTGATGCCGTTGTCGTCGTACAGCAGCACCAGCTTGGACAGCTTCCAGGCGCCGGCCAGCGCGCAGGCCTCGTGGCTGATGCCTTCCATCAGGCAGCCGTCGCCGGCGAAGACGTAGGTGTGGTGGTCGACGACGGCGTGGCCGGGCCGGTTGAACTCGGCTGCGAGCAGCTTCTCGGCCAGCGCCATGCCCACCGCGTTGGCCAGGCCCTGGCCCAGCGGGCCGGTGGTGGTTTCCACGCCCGGCGTGACGTCCACCTCGGGGTGGCCGGGGGTGCGGCTGTGCAGCTGGCGGAAGTTGCGCAGCTCGGCCATCGGCAGGTCGTAGCCGGTCAGGTGCAGCAGCGCGTAGAGCAGCATCGACGCGTGGCCGTTGCTGAGCACGAAGCGGTCGCGGTTCGCCCACTGCGGATTCGCCGGGTCGTGGCGGAGGTGGCGGCCCCACAGCGCGACGGCCATGTCGGCCATGCCCATGGGGGCGCCCGGGTGGCCGGAATTGGCCTGCTGGACGGCGTCCATCGCCAGCGCGCGTACCGCGCTGGCCATCAGGGTGGTGGTGGAAGCGGGGGACGACGTGGCCATGCGCGGGCTTTGAAAGTCGTGGCGGGGGAGACTGGGGATTCTAGGTGGCCGGCCCGCCTGCGCCCACCGTTCGCGCTGCCCGCACAATGCCCGGCGCCGCGAAGCGCGTTGCCGCGCGCTGCTGGCAGGGAGTGGTCATGACCCGGACGTCCGAATCTCCGCCCTCGGCGGCCCAGCAGGCGGCCGCCTGGGCCCTGCCGCTGGCCCAGGGCGCGCTGGCGATGGCCGCCCTGGCATTCGTGGTCCACCAGGGCGCGGCCGCGCTGCCCTGGGCAGCGCTGCTGGTGGCGGCCTCCGCCGCGGGCCTGGCGCTGTGGTCCGGGCGGCGCGCCCGGCGCGAGCACGCCACGCAGCTGGCGCTGGCCAGCCGGCTGGACCGCACGCGCGAACTGCTCGACGCGCTGCCGCTGGGCGTGGTGCAGTACGACGCCCAGGACCGCCTGGTGCTGTGCAACCGCAGTTTCCAGGATCTCTACGAGCCGATGGCGGCACTGCTGGTGCCGGGTACCACGTTCGAGCAGATCCTGCGCGGCGCCGTCGAACGCGGCCTGATCCCGGAAGCCCGGGGGCGTGAGGCTTCCTGGATCGACGAACGCCTGTGGCAGCACCGCCAGGGCGAGAGCGGCGCCGTGCGCGAGATGGAAGACGGCCGCTGGCGCCGCATCGTCGAGCGCCGCCTCAGCGACGGCGGCGTGCTGGCCTACAGCGCCGACGTCACCGACCTCATGCAGCGCGAACGCGCGCTCGAGGCGGCGCGCCGCGAAGCCGACCTGGCCCGCACCCGCCTGCGCGACGCCATCGAGGCCCTGCCCGCCGGCTTCGAGCTCTACGACGCCGAGGACCGGCTGGTGATGACGAACGCGAAGATGCGCCGCATGTACCCGCTGGTGGCGCACCTGCTGGACAGGCAGCCCACCTTCGAGGCGCTGGTGCGCGCCAACCACGCCGCCGGCGGCCTGCCGGCGCGCGAAGGCAACTTCGAGGAATGGCTGGCCCGGCGTATCGCGGGCCGGCGGCAGCCGAAGGAGCCGCAGCTCTCGCTGGTGGTGGGCGGGCGCTGGCAGCGCATCTTCGAGCACCGCACCAGCGAAGGCGGGCTGGTCGGCGTGCGCGTGGACGTGACCGAGTGGATCGAGGGCGGTGCCGAGTGGATGCGCCTGAACCGCGAGGTGGCCGAGGCGCGCGCCGCGCTGGCCGCCAGCGGCGTTGCGGCGCCCGCCGCCGGCGCCGCCGGCGGCCTGCACCTGACGGCCGACCTGCGCGCCTGCCACCCCGAGAAGGTGGCGCTCATGCGCGACGCCGAAGGCCTGCGCGCGCTGTGCCTGGGCGCGGTGGCCGGTGCCGGGCTGCGCACCGTGGGCGACCGCTTCCACCGCTTCGCCGAAGCCGGCGGCGGCGTCACCGGCACCGTGCTGCTGGCCGAGTCGCACCTGGCGCTGCACACCTGGCCCGAGGACGCCAGCCTCACGCTGGACGTCTTCGTCTGCAACCGCGGCAGCGACCACAGCGCGCGCGCGCAGAGCGTGATGAATGCCCTCGAAGCGGCCTTCGCGCCGCGCCACGTGGAGCGCCACACCCTGGTGCGTGGCGGCGCGGCTTGACGTGACGCAAGCCCGTGCCCGCGGGCTTCGGGGATGCTCGGCGCATACTCCAGCACAGGACTGCTTCCGCGCGGACACGGCCATGCGTCATCTCGCTCTCGACATCATCCAGGACGAACACCAGGCGCTGGCGGCCATGCTGCGTTCGCTGACCATGATGCTGGTTCACGCCCGGCGCGAGGAGTCGCTGCCCGACTTCGGCGTGCTGCGCGCGATGCTGTTCTACGTCGACGAATTCCCCGAGCGGCTGCACCACCCGAAGGAAAGCGAACTGCTGTTCCCGAAGATCCTGGCGCGCGCGCCCGAACTCAAGACCGTGCTGGACCGGCTGGACGCCGACCACGCGCGCGGCGAGAAGGCGATCCGCGAGCTCGAGCACAGCCTGCTGGCCTTCGAGGTGCTGGGCGAGTCCCGCCGCGACGCCTTCGAGACCGCGGTCGACCGCTACGTGCGCGCCTACCTCGACCACATGTCGATCGAGGAGACCGAGATCCTGCCCGCCGCGCGCCGCCTGCTCACCGAAGCCGACTGGACCGAGCTGGACGCCGCCTTCGCGACCCACAAGGACCCGCTCACCGGCCACGAGCCGAGCGACGAATACCGGCAGATGTTCAGCCGCATCGTGATGCAGGCGCCGGCACCCATCGGCCTGGGGCCGGCCGCGCACTGAGCCTGCGCGCAGGACTCCGGAAGGAGTCCTGCGGCCGGTGAAGGCCCGAGCGCGATTTCACGCGCGAGGGCTGAGCCCTACGCCCTACACTCCGGGCCGCATGACGGCCCGAGCCCTGATCCTCGCTGCCGGGCGCGGCGAACGCATGCGCCCGCTGTCCGACCATCGCCCCAAGCCGCTGCTGCCGGTGCGCGGCAAGCCGCTCGTCGAATGGCACCTGGAAGCGCTGGCGCGCGCCGGCGTGCGCGAAGTCGTCATCAACACCGCCTGGCTGGAAGAGCAGTTCGCGCCCGCGCTGGGCGACGGCGCGCGCTGGGGGCTTGCGATCCGCTGGTCGCACGAGGGGCGCGACTGGGGCGGCGCGCTCGAGACCGCGGGCGGCATCGCCACCGCGCTGCCCTGGCTGGCGCCGCGCGGCGACGAAGCCTTCTGGGTCGTCTCGGGCGACATCTTCGCCCCCGCGTTCCCTTTCGACGACGCCGAACGGCGCCGCTTCGAAGCCGGCAACGACCTGGGCCACCTCTGGCTGGTGCCCAACCCGCCCTTCCATCCCGCGGGCGACTTCGCGCTCGACGCGCGCGGCCGCGTCGGCCGCGAAGGCGAACGCCGCTGGACCTACGCCAACCTGGCGCTGCTGAAGCCGGCACTGGTGGCCGGCCTCGGCGCCGGCACGCGCGCCGCGCTGGGGCCGAAGCTCTTCGAAGCCGCGGCCGCAGGCCGCCTGGGCGGCAGCGCCTGGGCCGGTGAGTGGCACAACGTGGGCACGCCCGATCAGTACGCGGCGCTGGCCAGCCCGGCGGAGGCGTCTTGAGCCCGTCGAAGCTGGTGCCGGTGGCCTGGCGCAAGGCGATCAAGGCCCGCCTGAAGGAGGCGCGCGTCGGCTTCAACGCGCGTTTCCGCTCCTATGGCCGCCCGGAACTGCTGGCCGCGCTGCGCCGCCTGGGCGTGGCCGAGGGCGACACCGTGATGCTGCACGCCGCCTTCTCGCGCGAGCACGGTTTCCGCGGCAACGCCGGCGAGCTGATCGACGTCTTCGTGGAGGCGCTGGGCCCGCGCGGCCACCTGCTGATGCCTTCGCTGCCCTACCGCAATGCCGCGCTCGACTGGCTGGAAAGCGGCCGCCGCTTCGACGTGCGGCGTACGCCGTCGATGATGGGCATGGTCTCCGAATCGTTCCGCCGCCGCGAAGGCGTGCAGCGCAGCCTGCACCCCACCCACCCCGTGCTGGTGCACGGCCCCGAGGCGGCACGCTTCATCGCCGCCCACCCCGACTGCCTGTACCCCTGCGGACCCGGCACCCCGTTCGACGAGATGGAGAAGGCCGACGCGCGCGTCGTCTTCCTGAACGTGCCGATCGAGATGTTCACCTTCTTCCACTGGCTCGAGCACTTCGTGCACCAGACGCTGCCGTTCCCGCTCTACGCCGAGCCGCCGTTCGACGCCCCGGTGGTCGACGCCGACGGCCGGTCGCGCACGGTGCGGACCTACGCCTTCGCGCGCGAGGCGATCGCGCGCCGCCGGCCGGAGCGGCTGTACGACGCGCTGTTCACCCGCGGCAGCGTCACGCAGGCCAAGGTGGGCGCCACGCGGCTGCTGGCGGTGAAGGTGCGCGATGCCGTGGCCTGCACGCGCGAACTGCAGCACGACGGGCGGCTGTTCTACGAGATGGGCTGATCCGCCCCTGGCGGCCGGGAACAGTTCACGCCCCCCGAGGCCACCCCCGCATTCGGGATGCCGGCCCGGGTGCGTTCCGCTATCCTGCCCTGCCTCGCCGCCAGCACGTCGCCGCCGCGCCATGAACCACCAAGACATCATCACCTGGGTCGCCGAAGTCTTCGAAGAACCGGCCGGCCGCATCAGGGCCGACACCGAACGCAAGGACATCCCGGGCTGGGATTCGCTGGGCACGCTGTCGCTCATCGCCGCGCTGGACGAGAAGTTCGACATCCACCTGGACGAAGCCGAGATCGATGCCCTGGCCAGCGTGAACGACATCGTCGAGCTGCTGCGCCGCCACGGCGCGCTGGCCGAAGCCTGAAGGGCCAGGCTCAGGATGCGATTCGTCCTCGTCGACCGCATCCTGGAGCTGGTGCCCGGCGAACGCTGCGTCGCCACCCGGCACATCCCCGCGGACGAGGAACTCTTCGCCGACCACTTTCCCGGCTTCCCCGTGATGCCGGGCGTGCTGCTCACCGAGATGATGGGCCAGACCGCCGCCAAGGCGCTGGACGCGCAGCGCCTGCCGCGCGGCAAGGCGTTGCTGGCGAAGATCCTCTCGGCCAGCTTCCGCGACTGGGTGCGGCCGGGCGCGCTGGCCACGATGACCGGCGAGATCTCGACCAACGAAACGCGCTACGCCAACGCCGACTGCCGGCTCGAAGTGGAAGGCCGCGCGGTGGCGCAATGCAAGCTGATGTTCACCTTCATGCCGGTGGAGCGCTTCGCGCCGCAGTTCCGCGACGAGGTGCTTGAACGGTTCCTGGCCGGAGAGCAGACCCCATGAACGACAACTTCGGCCGCCTGGACGGGCGCACCGTGCTCGTCACCGGCGGCACGCGCGGCATCGGGCGCGCCATCTCGATGGAGCTGGCGCGCGCCGGCGCCCACGTGGTGGCCAACTACGCACGCAACGACAGCGCCGCCAACGCGCTGGCCGATGCCGCCACCGCCGAATCGCTGCGGCTGGAACTGCTGCGCGGCGACCTCTCGCAGCCCAAGGGCATGGCGGCGGTGCAGGAGAAGCTGGCAGCGCTGCCGGCCGGCAGCCTGTCCATCGTGCACGCCGCCGCCTCCGGGGTGCACCGGCCCTTCGAGCAGCTGACGCTGCGCCACTGGGACTTCACGCTGGCGCTCAACGTGCGCGCCTTCTTCGAACTGGTGCAGACGCTGCGGCCGGCGCTGGGCGAAGGCTCGGCCGTGGTGGCCATCTCGTCGGCCGGCGCGGTGCGCGCGGTGCCGGCCTACGCCGCCATCGGCAGCAGCAAGGGCGCGCTCGAATCGCTGGCGCGCCACCTGGCGGTGGAACTGGCGCCTGCGGGCGTGCGCGTGAACATCGTCTCGCCCGGCAGCGTGCTCACCGAGGCCTGGGACGCCTTCCCCGACAAGGAAGTCCGCATCGCCGAAGGCCTGAAGCGCACGCCGCGCGGCCGCTTCGTCACGCCGGAAGAGGTGGCGCGCCTGGTGCGCTTCGCCTGCAGCCCGGCGGCCGAAGGCCTGGTCGGCCAGACGCTGGTCATCGACGGCGGCGCCCGCATCGTCGACTGAGATGAAGACCTCCATCGCGGGCTTCCGTGTCGCCGGGGTCTCCACCTGCGTGCCGGCCAAGGTGGCCGACAACCTGGACCCGGCCAACGGCTTCGACCCCGACGAGGTGCGCAAGGTGGTGCAGATGGCCGGCGTGCGCGAGCGCCGCGTCGTCGAGCCCGGCACCACGGCGGCCGACCTCAGCTTCGAGGCTGCCGAGCACCTGCTGGAACGGCTGGGCTGGGAGCGCGATTCGATCAGCGGCCTGATCTTCGTCACCCAGAGTCCCGACCACTTCCTGCCTTCCAGCGCCTGCCTGCTGCAGCAGTGGCTGGGCCTGCCCGATACCTGCGCCGCCTTCGACATGGGGCTGGGCTGCTCGGGCTGGCCCTATGGCCTGTACATCGCCGCCTCGATGCTCAAGGGCGGCGGCCACCGGCGCATCCTGATGCTGCACGGCGAGACGCCCAGCCGCTTCGTCGACCCCACCGACCACGCCACCACGCTGCTGTTCAGCGACTCCGGTTCGGCCACCGCGGTGGAACTGGCCGATGAAGGCACCGGCCACTTCGTGCTGCACACCGACGGCAGCGGCGCCGGCGGGCTGATCATCCGCGGCGGCGCCTTCCGCGACCGCACGCCGGCCGACCCGCGCGACCTGTCGCTGCGCATGGACGGCGCCGGCATCTTCAACTTCACCATCAAGCGCGTGCCGCCGCTGATCCACGACGCGCTGGCCCAGGCCGGCTGCGCGGTGGGCGACATCGACAGCTACCTCTTCCACCAGTCGAACCGCTTCATCATGAAGCACCTGATGAAGAAGTGCGGCCTGCCCGAGGAGCGCGTGCCACTGGTGCTGGAAGACACCGGCAACTGCGGCGGCCCTTCGGTGGCGGTGGCGCTCACCCGGCGCGTGGCCGCCGAGCGCGCGGCGCGCCAGAAGCTCATGCTGCTGGGCTACGGCGTCGGCCTGTCGTGGGGCGCGGCGGTGATCGACCTCGACCCCGGCGTGCCGCTGCTGCACGCCGACCACCGCGGCGCCTTGCCCAAGCGCTGACCTCCAGGATGTGCGGCATCGCCGGCCTGTTCAGCGCCCCCGGAGCGGCGCCGCCCCGGCGCGAGGAGGTGGCCGCCATGGTGGCCGCGCTGCACCACCGCGGCCCCGACGGCCAGGGCGTGCTCGTCGAAGGCCCGGTCGGCCTGGGCCATGCGCGGCTGGCCATCATCGACCTCGAAGGCGGCGCCCAGCCGATGGGCAACGAGGACGACCGCATCCAGGTCGTCTTCAACGGCGAGATCTTCAACTACCTGGAACTGCGCGAAGACCTGCTGAAACGCGGCCACGTCTTCCGCACCGCTTCCGACACCGAGGTGCTGGTGCACCTGTACGAGGAGCGGGGCGACGACTTCGTGTGCGACCTCAACGGCCAGTTCGCGATCGCGCTCTGGGACGGCCGCCGCCAGCGCCTGCTGCTGGCGCGCGACCGCGTCGGCATCCGGCCGCTGTACTGGACCCGGACGCAGGGCCGCATCGCCTTCGCGTCCGAGGTGAAGGCGCTGTTCGCGCTGCCCGCGGTGCCGCGCCGGCTGGACGCGGCGGGGCTGGCCTCGGTGTTCTCGCTCTGGTCGGTGCTGCCGCCGGCCAGCGTGTGGGAAGGGGTGCAGACGCTGGCGCCGGGGCATCTGCTGGCCATCGACGACCAGGGCACACGGCTCAGCCGCTACTGGGACTGGCCCTTTGCCGCCGAGGCCGCGGCGCCGAGGCCTGACGTGGACTGGGTCGACGAACTGCACGCGCTGCTGGTCGACGCCGTGCGCCTGCAGCTGCGCGCCGACGTACCTGTGGGTGCCTACTTGTCGGGCGGGCTGGACAGCTCGATCATCACCACCATCATCCGCCGCCGCACCGCAACGCCGCTGCGCAGCTTCTCGCTCACCTTCGAGGACGCCGAGTTCGACGAGCGCGAGCACCAGCAGGCGCTGGTGGCGCAGCTGGGCACCGACCACTCATCCATCCAGGCCGGCAAGGCCGGCATCGCCGCCGCCTTCCCGCGCATGGTGCGTCACGCCGAGACGCCGGTGGTGCGCACGGCGCCGGTACCGATGATGCTGCTGGCCGACAGCGTGCGCGCCGCCGGCTACAAGGTGGTGCTCACGGGCGAAGGCGCCGACGAGGCCTTCGGCGGCTACGACCTCTTCAAGGAGGCCGCGATCCGCCGCTTCGTCGCCCGCGCGCCGGGCTCGAAGTGGCGCGGCGCCCTGCTCGGCCGCCTGTACCCCTACCTGGCGCATTCGCCGGCCACCGGCCGGGCCATGACGCAGGGCTTCTTCGCCAGCGGCCTGGACAAGGCCGGCACACCGGCCTTCGCGCATGCGCTGCGCATCGCCACCACGCGGCGCGCGCTCGCCTTCCTGCACCCGGACTGGCGCGCACGCGCCGAGGCCTTCAACGCAGAGTCGGCGCTGGCGGCCACCGTGCCGCCCGACTTCGCGCGCTGGCCCGCTCTGTCGCGCGACCAGTACGTGGAAGCGCACACGCTGATGTCGGGTTACCTGTTGTCTTCGCAGGGCGACCGGATGGCGATGGCGGCGTCGATCGAGGCGCGCTTCCCCTTCCTGGACCACCGCGTGCTGGAATTCGCCTGCCGCCTGCCGCCGCGCCTGAAGCTGGCGGGCCTGCACGAGAAGGTGATCCTGCGCCGCGCCTTCGGCGCCGAACTGCCGCCTTCGATCGGCCAGCGCACCAAGCAGCCCTACCGCGCGCCCGACAGCGCCAGTTTCTTCGAAGGCGGCCGCCTTCGCGAGGAAACGGCCGAACTGCTGTCGCCCGCCAGCCTGGCCGACGCCGGGCTCTTCGACGCCGGAGCGGTCGGCAAGCTGGTGGAGAAGTGCCGCAGCGGCCGCGCCATCGGCTTCGGCGACAACATGGCCTTCGTCGGCGTGCTGTCCACGATGTGGCTGCAGCGGCAGTTCGTGCGGGGGGCGGCATGAACCGGCTGCTTCAGCACGCATTCGAGGGCATCGCGGCGCGCCTGCCGGGCAAGACCGCGCTCGTGGCCGGCGCGCGGCGCGTGAGCTATGCCGAGCTGAAGCAACGTGTCGACCACCTGGCGGCGCTGCTGCAGGCCGACGGCGTGTTGCCGGGCGACCGGGTGGTGCTGCTGCTGGAAAGCGACGTCGAGTACGCGGTCGCCCTGCATGCGGTGCTGGCCGTCGGTGCCGTGATGGTGCCGCTGGGCGTGACGACCAAGGCCGAGAAGCTGGCCTTCGTGGTCGACGACACCGAAGCGCGCGTGCTGCTGGCCGACGAACGCCTGGCCGGCGCCTGGCAGGGCATCGAAGGCCGCTGCCGTTCGCTGGCAAGGGTGCGCGCAGCGGGCGAGTTCGAAGCCCCGACGCCCACCGCTGCGCCGGTGGCGCGCATCGACCAGGACCTGGCCGCCATCATCTACACCTCGGGCAGCACCGGGCAGCCCAAGGGCGTGATGCTCACGCATCTGAACATGGTGAGCGCCTGGAACTCGGTGCAGTCCTACATCGGCTTCGAGGAGAGCGACGTCATCGGCCTCGCGCTCCCGCCCACCTTCAGCTACGGCCTCTACAACCTGCTCATGGGCCTGGGCCTGGGTGCCACCGTCACGCTGGAACGCGCCGCCTTCCCGCTGAAGCTGGCCGAGGCGCTGGAGCGCGAGCGCGTGACCGTGTTCCCCGGCGTGCCCACGCTTTACGGCGCGCTGCTCGACCTGCCGCAGCTGGAGCGTTTCGACCACCAGGCCATCCGCATCGCCACCAACGCGGCGGCGGCGCTGCCGGTGCGCCACGTCGAGCGGCTGCGCCAGGCCTGGCCGAAAGCGCGCTTCTTCTCGATGTACGGCATGACCGAGTGCAAGCGCATCAGCTTCCTGCCGCCGGAGGAAGCCGACCGCCGCCCCGGCAGCGTGGGCCGCGGCATGCCCAACCAGGAGCACTGGCTGGTCGACGAGGCCGGCCGCCGGCTGCCGAACGGCAGCACCGGCGAACTGGTGGTGCGTGGCAGCCACGTCATGCGCGGCTACTGGCGCCGGCCCGAGGAAACCGCTGCGCGGCTGCGGCCGGGGCCGCTGGAAGGCGAGCGCGTGCTGCACACCGGTGACATCTTCCGCACCGACGCCGCCGGCTGGCTTCACTTCGTCTCGCGCAGCGACGACATCATCAAGACGCGCGGCGAGAAGGTCGCCCCGCGCGAGGTCGAGGAAGTGATCCACCGGATGGAAGGGGTCAGCGGATGTGCAGTCGTCGGCACTCCCCACGAAACCCTGGGCCAGGCGGTGAAGGCCTATGTCACACTGCGCGCGGGCTGTGCTTTGACACCGCGCGAGATCGTGCGCCACTGCCTGGCGCACCTTGAAAGCCACATGGCGCCGCAGACGGTGGAGATCGTCGACGAGCTGCCGAAGACGGAATCGGGGAAAGTCCGGCACGCCGAACTGCGGGCGCGCGCGCCGGGCGCGGAGGGAACGGGTTGATGGACCAGCTGAAGGCCGAACTGCGCCGCTACATCGAGGACAACTTCATCATGGGCAGCGGCGGCAGGCCGCTGGCCGACGGTGACTCGTTCCTCGAACACCACGTGCTGGACTCCACCGGCTTCCTGGAGCTGATCGCGCACCTGGAAGAGACCTACGGCCTCAAGGTGGGCGACGACGAGATGGTGCCCGAGAACCTGGACAGCCTGGACGCGGTGGCCGCCTTCGTCGGCCGCAAGCGCGGCTGAACGCGTGATGGGGGGCAAGTCCTTCGGGCCGCAGGTGCTGCAGCTGGACTGCATCGCCGAGGCCGACCGCATCGGTGCCTGGATGCGCCAGACGCTGGCGCAGACCCTGCACCGGCGCGGCTTCGTGGTCGCGGTCTCGGGTGGCATCGACAGCTCGGTCTCGGCCGCGCTGGCGGTGCGCGCGGTGGGCGCGAACAAGGTGTTCGCGCTGCTGCTGCCCGAACGCGACTCGAGCGGCTTCTCCACCGAACGCGGGCGCGCGCTGGTGCAGCACCTGGGCGTGGCGCACGAGGTGTTCGACATCGCCCCTGCGCTGGAAGCGCTGGGCTGCTACCGCCAGCGCGACGAAGCCATCCGACGCGTCTTCCCGGCCTACGGCGAAGGCTGGAAGAACAAGATCGTCATCGCCGGCGGCCTGACCGGCGGCATCAACTACTACAAGCTGGTCGTCGCCGACCCCGCGGGCACGCTGCACGAAGCGCGGCTGCCGGTGCGCGAATACCTGCAGATCGTGGCCGCCACGAACTTCAAGCAGCGCCTTCGCAAGACCATGGACTACTTCCACGCCGACCGCCTGAACTACGCGGTGATCGGCACGCCCAACCGGCTGGAGTACGACCAGGGCTTCTTCGTCAAGGTGGGCGACGGCGCAGCCGACCTGAAGCCGATCGCGCACCTGTACAAGACCCAGGTCTACGCGATGGCGCGCGCGCTCGGGCTGCCGGAAGACATCTGCGCCGCGGTACCCACCACCGACACCTACACGCTGGCGCAGGGCCAGGACGAGTTCTACTTCGCGCTGCCCTACGCGCAGATGGACCTGGCCCTGTGGGCCGCCGACCATGGCGTGCCGGCCGCCGATCTGGCCGCCGTGCTCTCCATCGCGCCCGCGCAGGCCGAACGCGTGTACGCCGACATCGAAGCCAAACGCCGCACCGCACGCTACCTTCACGCGGCCGCCGAAACGCTGCCACCGGCAGAAGGCGGTGCATGGTGATTCGCGCGCTGCGCCAGCAGGTCGGGCGCGCGCTCGACCACCTGGCGCTGCCCGCCGCGGCGCGCGCGGAAAGCCGGCGCGACGTGGCCGGCCTGCCGGCGCACGACGCTGGCACCGAACCGGTTCTGGCGGCCGTGATGGACTGGCTGGCGCTGGCGCAGGACAGGTCCGCCTCGCACGACGGCGGCGTTGCGCGCGACTACAGCCTGGTCAAGGGCTGGGCCACGTCCTACCCCGAGACCACGGGCTACATCATCCCCACCTTCCTGGCCTGGGCGCGGCGCAGCGGCCAGCCGGTGTGGCGCGAACGCGCCCTGCGCATGGCCGACTGGCTGCAGTCCATCCAGTTCGCCGACGGTTCGTTCCAGGGCGGCCGGATCGATTCGGTGCCGGTGGTGCCGGTGGCCTTCAACACCGGGCAGATCCTGCTCGGCCTGGCGGCGGCCCATGCCGAGACCGGCCGTTACGGCGACGCGATGGCGCGCGCCGCCGACTGGCTGGTGCAGGCGCAGGATGCCGACGGCGCCTGGCGCCGCCACGTGTCGCCCTTCACCGGGAGCGACCGCGACAAGCGCTACGACACCCACATCGCCTGGGGCCTGCTCGAAGCGGCCCGCCTGCGACCCGACGAAACCTGGGCCGAGGCCGCGCTGAAGAACGTGCGCTGGACCATCGCCGGCATGGCACCCAATGGCTGGGTCGCCAACTGCTGCCTTTCCGACCCCGCGCATCCTCTGACCCACACGCTGGGCTATGCGCTGCGCGGCATCGTCGAGGCCTGGCGCTTCCGTCAGGACGAGGCGCTGCTCGAAGCTTCGCTTCGCCTGGCGGGCGGGCTGCGCGGCACGATGCGCGCCGACGGCTTCCTGCCCGGCCGCCTAAACCCGGACTGGTCGGCCGCCGTCCCCTGGGCCTGCCTCACCGGTACGGTGCAGACCGCCATCTGCTGGCAACTGCTCGCCGGCATCACCGGCGACGACACCTGGCGCGAAGCCGCGCTGCGCGCCAATGCCTGGGTGCGGCGCAGCGTGCGGCTGGACGGCCCGCCCGAGACACGCGGCGCGGTGAAGGGCTCGTTCCCGATCGATGGCGCCTACGGCCGCTACGAATACCTGAACTGGGCCGCCAAGTTCCTGGCCGACAGCCTGATGCTGGAGACGGCCTGCCGCGACTGACGCTGGCGCCTCCGCTCCGGGCCGCCCGGCGATCTGTTCAGATCTTCTTGCGCATCGGCGCCCGCGTCACGTTGCCCGGGATCGCGGCGCGCGGACCCATGGCCAGCGCGGCATGGCGCTGTTCCAGCCGCCAGTTGCCACCGTCGCGGCGCCAGGCGTCGACCACGAACACCGGTGCCGGCGTGGCGCGTCCCTGGGCCGGCACCAGCACGAAGCTGGCCAGCGCGGTCTCGCCCAGGCTGCGCACCGCCAGGTCGCGCAGGTCCCAGGCACCGGCCTGAAGGGAGGCGTCGAGCCAGTCGTCGCGGTCCACCGGCTGGTCCGGGGCCTGGGCGACGATCATCAGGAAATCTTCGGACAGCAGTTGCTCGAGCGCCGTCCGGTCCTTCGTGCGCTGGGCGTCCAGCAGCGCCTGTTCCAGCTGGCCGACGGCCTGGCCCTGGCGCGTGGCGTGCTGTCCGCCGGTCGGCCCGGCGGCACGCGCCGCCGAACCGGCCAGCAGGGCGCCGGCGACCAGCAGGCCGCGGCGCCCGATGGCGGCGGGGCGCGACTTCACGGCCGCCCTGGCGCCGGGCTCATTGCTGGGTGGTGGTGACGTAGCACTTGCTGTCGCTGGCCTTCAGGTTGCGCTGCAGCAGGAAGTTGCGCGTGCCGCTGCCGGCGGCATTGGGCAGGGTCACGTTGTAGAACGCGCCGCTGGGCAGCTGGACCTGCCCCGAGCCGAAGGTCCATGCGCACTTGTCGGCATTCTCAGCACCGTTCGAGTCGTACCAGGCGTTGAGGTCGGGGTCGCTCAGCGCCTCTTCCAGCTCGTGCGTCAGCACCGAGGCCATGCCGTCGACGCCGGCGTTGCCGTTCGGCCCCACCGATTGCGCGGCGCAGCTGGACAGGCAGCGGTTGGCATTGCCGACGAAGCTGTACTTCACGTCGACGCCGTTGATCGCGCCGTTGGTGTGCCAGCCGCAGTACTGGGTGCAGAAGCCCGAGGTGGCGGTCACGTCGGAAGAGGTGAGCACGAAGTACACCGCGTTGCTCTGCGCGCCGCCGTGGCTGTTGATGTAGCTGGTGACGATGCTCTTGATGTCGCCGTCGCGCAGGCGCTTGGCGCGCGCGCCGGAGATGTAGCCGAAGTTGGCCTCCTGCACGGCACCCAGCGTGCCGCTGACCGCGGTGCCGCCGCTGCCGGTGTAGCCCACGTTGATGGCCAGGTGGGTGGACCCGTTGAGGCCGGCCATCAGGTCGCGCACGATCTGCTGGCCCCCTGGCGTGTCGCTGCCGTTGGCCTGGTTCCAGTTGCCGTACCAGATGAGGTGCACGTTGGGAGCCCCCGGCATCACGGGGCCGCCGTGCCAGCTGATGGCCGGGGTCATCTGCCCGGTGCTGCCCGCGGTCAGGGCGTCGGAGGTGACGCCCCACGGGTTGACGCGGTGCTGAACCTTGTTCGGGTTGACTTCGAGGTCGCTGTGGCCCTGGGCCATGGCGACGCCGGTGGCGCCGACGAATAGGGCGAGCGCCGATAGTGCGATCCTGGTACGCATGTGTTCTCCGCCTTCCTACGGGTTGACTTGTTCGATCCTCGGATTGCGGCCCTGCCCAGGCTCTTGGCCCGGGGGACGCGAATTCACGATAGCGATTCGCGTGCCCGGCGCCCTTCAGGGAAACCGAGCGCCCGGCCGGTGCAAATGCACTCTTCGGCAGGCGCTTACCTCGGGCGACACATCTGTCGTCAACCTGTCGAAGCGATCGGCGGCTCAGTCGGCCAGCGCCCGCGTGGCCGCGTCGATGCGTGCCATCACTTCAGGCGTTAGCTTGTCGACCAGGGCCAGCGCGCCCAGGTTGGCCTCCAGCTGGCTGCGCTTCGAAGCCCCCGTGATCACCGTGCTGACGCGCGGGTTTCGCGCCGCCCATGCGATGGCCAGCTGCGCCGTGCTGCCGCCCAGTTCGGCGGCGACGGGCGCCAGCGCCGCCACCGCCGCGTTCCTGGCCGGGTGGGTGAGGCCTTCGCGCAGGAAGGCCATGTTCTCCAGCGCGCCGCGGCTGCCCTCGGGCACGCCCTGCGCGTACTTGCCGGTGAGCAGGCCCGAAGCGAGCGGGCTCCAGGTGGTGAGGCCGAGGCCGATGTCCTCGTACAGGCGCGCGTACTCCTGCTCCACGCGCTGGCGGTGGAACAGGTGGTACTGCGGCTGCTCCATCTGCGGCCGGTGCCAGCCGTGGCGGTCGGCGATGTCCCATGCGGCGCGGATGTCGGCCGCGCTCCATTCGCTGGTGCCCCAGTACAGGGCCTTGCCCTGCACGATGATGTCGTTCATGGCGCGCACCGTCTCCTCCACCGGCGTGTGGGGGTCGGGGCGGTGGCAGTAGACGAGGTCGACGTGCTCGAGGCCGAAGCGCTTCAGCGAGCCGTCGATGGCCTGCATCAGGTACTTGCGGTTGAGCGTGTCCTTGCGGTTGACGGCGTCGCCGCTGCGGTCCAGGCCCCAGAAGAACTTGGTCGAGACGACGTAGTTCAGGCGCGGCCAGCCCAGCTGCTTCAGGGCCGCGCCCATCAGCTCCTCGCTGCGGCCGCCGGCATAGACCTCGGCGTTGTCGAAGAAGTTGACGCCGGCGTCGAAGGCGGCGGCCATCATCTCGCGCGCCGCCGAGGCGTCGACCTGGTTGTGATAGGTCACCCAGGACCCGAACGAGAGCAGGCTGACACGAAGGCCGGAGCGGCCGAGACGGCGGTATTGCATGGGGGGGTGGTCGGTGAGGGAGGAAGCGCCCGAGGCTACTCCAGGCCCGCGGCGTGGCCCAGCGTGAAGGCTTCCTCGAACACCGAGTAGCCCGCCAGGTCGGCATGCGCGAAGCGCACGCGGCCTGCGTGCACGCGCAGCGCGGACAGGGCCGCGTGGCCGCGCCAGCCCGGCGCCGGCACCGCCATCGCGTGGCCGTAGCGCACGAGGTCGATGCGCTCGAGCTTGGGCCGCAGGTCCGGGTGCACCGGCACCAGGTCGTCGAGCACGCGGCCGGCCCAGTGCGGCCAGTCCTGTTCCAGCAGCGCGGCGCGCTCGTTGGCGGGCAGCGCGTGGTAGGCCGTCAGCACCACCGGGCCCGGCGAAGGGTCCAGGCGCTGGTGGCCGGCGTCCACGTAGCCCAGCCCGGCGCTGCCGTAGGCCACGTTGTCCCACGAAGGCGGCGCACCGGTGCGGTCCAGCAGCGGCCGCGAAAGGTGCAGGTTGGCGACCAGCCACGGTGCATGCGGCTGCGTGGCGGCGGCCCGCAGCGCGTCGGGCGGGTTCTCCAGCACGCGCGCGGCCACGAAGAGCGGCAGCGCCAGCACCACCCGGCCGGCGGTCCAGCGTTCGGCGCGCGCGCCCGCTTCGTCCCACGCGGTGACCTCGACGGCGTGGCGCGTCTCGCTCACCTTCAGCACCGTGCGGCCGGCGTGCAGCCGGTCGGCGAAGGGCGCGGCCAGCTTCGCCACCAGCCAGGCGTTGCCTTCCGGCCAGGTGAACACCGGTTCGCGCTCGGCCGTCTCGTCGCCCGGTGCGTGGAAGCCGTGGCGGCTGGCGAAGTAATGCAGCCCGGCCCAGGCCGAGACGGCGGCCAGGCCGGCGCCGTAGTCGTCGCGGCAGCAGTAGTCCAGGTACCAGCGCAGGCGCGCGTCGGCGAAGCCTTCGCGCTGCAGCCACTGGTCGAAGCTCAGCGCGTCCAGCGCCGCGTGCGCCGCGGTCCAGGGCGCGCGCGCGCTGGGGATCGCGAAGCCCAGCGGCTGCGCGCGCGCCACGGCGGCGCCGAAGCGGCGGTATTCGGCCATCGTCGAAGACGCCGGGTCGGCCGGCGGCAGCAGGCCTTCGGCCCAGGCGCCGTCGACGAACAGGCGCTCCTGCGGCGCGTGGCACAGGTGGCGCTCCTCGGGCACGGTGCGGCCCCTCTCGGTGCGCAGGAGGCCGATCTCGAACAGCCACTCGCTCACCTCGCGCGCCGCCGCGCCGGGCAGCGGCAGGTAATGCGCGCCCAAAGGACACGGCTGACCGGCCATCACGTGGCCGCGGCTGTTGCCGCCGGGACTGTCTTCCAGTTCCAGCAGGTGCACGTCGTCGACGCCCCGGCGGGCGAAGGCACGTGCCGCCGCCAGCCCGGCGATGCCGGCGCCGACGACGAGCACCGCCGCGCGCCGTTCGACGACGTTGGTCGGCCGCTGGGTGTCGCGCAGCCGGTGCCCGCGCGCATGCGAGACGCCGAGCCAGCCGCCGGTCAGCGGCGGGGGTTCGGGCTTCGTGCAGCCGGCCAGCGCCAGTGAAGCGAGGAATCCGCGCCGCTGCAGCTTCACTGGTGCACGCGGCCCCATTCCTCTTCGAACAGGTGCACCAGGCGCTGGTCCGAAAGGCGGTTCGGCTCGGCCTCGACACGCGCCATGTCGGGCGGGAACTGCAGCAGCGCGTCCAGCCCGTCGACGGTGAGGAAACGAAGACCCGCGGGCAAGGTCACGGGCCGCCGGAACGGCCGCCGCCCGGCGACGACGAAGCCCCACTCGCCGAAGCTGGGCACATGCGCGTGGTACGGCGTGGTCGAAAGGCCCGCCGCTTCCAGCGTGGCCACCACGGTCCAGTAGCTTCGGCGCGCCACCAGGGGCGACGTCGTCTGCACCACCGCGTAGCCGCTGGCCGCCAGATGCCGGTCCACCAGTTCGTAGAAGCTCGTGGTGTAGAGCTTGCCGAGCGAGAAGTTCGAAGGATCGGGGAAGTCGATCACGATCACGTCGAAGGGCTCCGGGTGGCGCTCCAGCCAGCCGAAGGCGTCTTCGTTGACGACGCGCACCTTGGGGTTCGACAGCGAACCGCCGTTCAGCGACACCAGCATCGGTTCGGTGGCGAACAAGCGCGTCACCTGCGCGTCCAGGTCCACCAGCACGACCTGCTGCACCGACGGGTACTTCAGGATCTCGCGCAGCGCCAGACCGTCGCCGCCGCCCAGCACCAGCACGCGCCGCGGCGCGCCCTGCGCCGCCATCGCCGGGTGGACCAGGGCCTCGTGGTAGCGGTACTCGTCGCGCGAGTGGAACTGCAGGTTGCCGTTCAGGAACAGGCGCACGCCGCCGCTGCCCGCCGTCACCACCACGCGCTGGTAGGGGCTGGATTCGCGCAGCACGACGCGTTCGCCGTAGAAGCGGTCTTCGGCCCAGGTGGTGAGCGAGTCGGCCCCGACCATCGCCAGCACCAGCACCGCGATCACCGCCGCGCAGGCCAGCGCATGGGCACGCCAGGCGCGCAGCTCGGCGCGGAACAGCCACAGCGCCCACACCGCGACGCCGGCGTTGAGCAGGCCGAAGAACACTCCGGTGCGGACCAGGCCCAGGTGCGGCACGAAGAGCAGCGGGAAGGCCAGCGCCACCACCAGCGCGCCCAGGTAGTCGAAGGTCAGCACCTGCGCCACCAGTTCCTTCAGCGCATAACGTTCGCTGAAGTGGCGCTTGAGGATGCGCATCACGAGCGGGATCTCCAGCCCCACCAGCACGCCCACCAGCCCCACCAGGGCGTAGAGCAGCACGCGGAACGAGGCGAGCGAAGTCGCCGGCAGGCTGGCGTGGGCGGCGAACAGCGCCGCCGGCATGAGCCCGCCGACCAGGCCCACCAGCAGCTCGATGCGAAGGAAGTGCGCCACCAGCTGGCGTTCCAACCAGCGGCTCAGCGCCGAGCCCAGGCCCATCGCGAACAGGTAGGCGCCGATGACGGTGGAAAACTGCAGCACCGAATCGCCCAGCAGGTAGCTCGCCAGCGCGCCGGCCGCGAGTTCGTAGACCAGGCCGCAGGCGGCGATGACGAACACCGAAGCCAGCAGCACCAGTTCGGCAGGGGAGATGCGGGTGCGGCCTTCGGCCAGCGGTTCGGCGACCTGCATGCCGGTCACCGCGGCGACAGCGCGGGCACGGCCGCGCCGTGACAATCGCCCCGATGGGAACCCTGTACCTCGTGCGCCACGGCCAGGCCTCGTTCGGCGCCGCCAACTACGACCAGCTGAGCGCGCTGGGCGAACGCCAGTGCCGCGCGCTGGGCGAATGGTTCGCGCAGCGCGGCGTCGCCTTCAGCGGCGCGCTGCACGGCACGCTGGCGCGCCACGAGCAGAGCTACGCCGCACTGGCCGCCGGCCATGGCGGCGTGCCGCCGGCGCAGGTGCAGTCCGGGCTGGACGAATACGACGCGCATGCGCTGATCGGGGCCGTGCACCCGCAGCCGATGCCGCCGCACGACACGCCCGAGGGCTTCCGCACCCATTTCCGCGCGCTGCGCGAAGGCCTGGCGCGCTGGATGGCCGGCGAACTGACGCCCGCGGGCATGAAGCCCTACGCGCAATGGATGGCCGACCTGCAGGCGGTGCTGGAACAGGTGCGCACGCAGCAGGAAGGCCATGTGCTGGCGGTCTCCAGCGGCGGGCCCATCTGCAACGCGGTGGCGCGCCTGCTGGGCGCGCCGGCGGCGGCGGCGGTGGAGTTGAACATGCAGATCCGCAACAGCTCCATCACCGAGTTCCACTTCACGCCGCAACGCCACGCCCTGGTGGTGTTCAACCACGTGCCGCACCTGGATCACCCCGAACGGGCGGACTGGATCACCCGCACCTAGCCGTGCACGGCGGCGGCCACGATGAGGCCGATCGCGATGCACATCGAACCCACCACGATGGCCAGCGCCACGTTCTGCTTGCCGACGATCTCGTCCCACAGCTTGTAGGGCGTGAGCTTGTCGACGAGGACGAAGCAGAGCCAGAACACCGCCACGCCCAGCAGCGCGAACACCATCGAGCCGACGATCACGCCGGGCTTGAGCCACTCGATCCCCATCATCGCCAGACCTCCTGTCTTTGCCTGCTACTTGTGGCCGCCGCCGCCACTGGACCAACCGCCGAACGACCCGCCGCTGCCGCTGCGGCCCGAGCCGCTGCCGCGCGTGTTCAGGCACTGACGGTACTCGTTGCTCGCGGGGCCGTAGGTGGCGCGCACCTCGTCGCAGTCGTCGCCGCTGCAGCGCGAGACGAGCACGATGATGACGATCAGCACCACCACCAGCACCACCACCGCCGGCACGCCGCTGTTGCGCGAGCCGGGCATCGCGTCGCGGATGAAGGCGGGGCTCACGTCGGGTCGCGCGCCGCCGAACGCGCGCGCGACCTCGGTCGAGTCCAGCGTGGCGCCGGCCGACCAGGTGACTTCCTCGCCGACCTGCTCGCGCGAGAGCCGGCGGTCCGAAGCGCTGCCGGTGCCCACGTAGTCGGCCACCTGGGCGCGTTCGTCGCGCCGCACGCGCCAGTAGAACTCGCCCTGCACCCAGGTGACCCTGGCGGCGTAGCTTTCGGTGCGGCGGTAGGTGGCACCCTGCCAGACGGCGCCGTCGCCGCGCACCTGCGGCGCGCCGGTCACGGGCTTGACCCAGCTCCAGCCGTCCTCGGCATCGACCAGGAAGGCGAAACCTTCGGTGCGGTGCCACAGCAGGTACTCGCGCCAGTAGTGGGTCTCGTCGTCGCCGCCGTCGGCGTTGTCGCAGCGCTCCATGAAGCCCACCACCTGCCAGGGCAGCGGCGCGCCGCCCAGCGCCAGCGTGGCGGTGCGGCCGAGCGGGATCTGCGGCTCCAGCCCGTGCGGGCCGCTGTTGTTCTGCGCGTAGTGGGCGAGTTCGGCGCCCGCCCCTTTCGAGAGGTCCACCACCGCCCGGCACTGCGTGCAGGTGATGCTCTGCGTGGTGGCGAGCTTCACCTCCAGCGACGTGCCGCAGCTCGGGCATTCCACGCTGCGCGCCGAAAGCGTCTTCTCGCTGTCTTCCTTCAGCCCCGACAGCGCCAGCTGCGACAGGGCGACCGAACGGCCGATGGACCAGCCCGGCGGCACGCTGCCGAAGTCCAGCGTGCCCACCTCGCCGGCGGCGTTGCGCAGGTCGACGACCGTGAACTCGCCCTGCAGGTGCGGCGGCGCCGGCAGCTCGCCTTGCGCCGAGAGCAGCCTGGCGCGCACCACCGAAGCCACGTCCCAGGCCAGACCGCCCACCTGCGCGCGCTCGCCGGCGCGCAGCGAGCCCAGTGCCGGCGCGGGCTGCGAAAGCTCGGTGTCGAAGGCGAAGACGAATGACCCGTTGTCTTCGCTCAGCCAGCCGCTGCGGCCGTTGTCGAACAGCGCATGCCACTCGTTCCAGGTGCCGTCGGCATAACCGTACTGCAGGCGCCCGACGAGCGTGAACGCCAGGCCCTGCAGCGTTCCGGCCGCGCCCAGCTGCAGCGGCGAATGGTCGTCGAACAGCTCGGCGACGATGCCGATGCGCTTGAGCGTCTCGCCGTCGCGCAGCAGCGTGCTGCGGCAGAAGCTGCAGACGGCGCTGACCGATGCGGCCGAGGCGAACTCGACCGGCGCGCCGCAGTTGGGGCAGGCCGCGCGCCAGGCGCGCTGCGAACCGGTGGCCAAGCTAGACCAGTTTCTTCAGCAGCTCCGCCTTCTTGGCCGCGAACTCCTCTTCGGTGAGGATGCCCTTGGCCTTCAGATCGCCCAGCTTCTCCAGCGTGGCCATCACCTCGTCGGGCTTCATGCCGGCGGCGGCCGCGCCGCCTTGCAGACCCTGGCCCAGTTGCTGCGCCATCACCTGGCCGAGCGCCACGCCGGCACCCAGGCCCACCGCCTCGCCGGCGATGCCGCTGCCCGAGCCGGCGCCTTCGGCCAGTTTCGGGATCGCCTGCGCCGTCTGGTACTGCATGAACTTGCCCATGTCGCCGCCGACCATGCCCATGCCGATCTTCTGGTCCAGGATCTTCTGCAGTTCCTCGGGCAGGCTCACGCTCTGCAGCGTCACGCCTTCGAGCGCAAGGCCCAGCTTCGCGAACGCGGGCGCGGTGGCGTCCTTCAACTGGCTGGCGAACTCCACCTGGTTGGCCGCCAGGTCCAGGAACGCGACCCCGCTGGCGGCCACCGCGTCGCTGATGTGCTGCAGCATCAGCCCGCGCAGCTGGCCGTCGATTTCGTCCACCGTGTAGCGGTCGCGGGTGCCGCTGACTTCGGTGTAGAAGAGCTTGGGGTCGGCGATGCGGTAGGCGTAGTTGCCGAACGCGCGCAGCCGCACGGCGCCGAAATCCTTGTCGCGGATGGTCACCGGCTGCTGCGTGCCCCAGCGGCGGTCCAGCTGCTGGCGCGTGCTGAAGAAGTAGACGTCGCTCTTGAAGGGGCTCTGGAACAGCTTGTCCCAGTTCTTCAGGTAGGTCAGCACCGGCAGCGTCTGCGTCGTCAGCTTGTACATGCCGGGGCCGAAGACGTCGGCCACCTTGCCTTCGTTGACGAACACCGCCATCTGGCTTTCGCGCACGGTGAGCGAGCCGCCGTACTGGATCTCGTTGTCCGCCATCGGGTAGCGGAACGCGAGCGTGCCGTCGCCCGACTCGGTCCATTCGAGGATGTCGATGAACTGTTTCTTGATGAAGTCCATCAGCGCCATGGCGACATCCCTTCCTTGGGTGACACGAGGTGCGGCGAATAATAGCGGCATGGGACAGAGCCGCTGGCAGATCGCCGTCGTCGGGGCCGGGCCGGTGGGCCTGGCGCTGGCCCTGCACGCTTCGCGCGTGATGCCCGAAGCGCGCATCAGCGTCTTCGACGCCCGCCCGGCCGACCGCGACCTGGCGGCCGACCCGCGCACGCTGGCGCTCTCGCTAGGCAGCGTGCAGCTGCTGCAGCGCCTGGGCGCCTGGGCCGGCGGCGAGGCCATCACGCAGGTGCACGTCTCGCAGCAGCCGCCTTCGTGGCGCGAAGCCGAACTCAGCATCACCGCCGCCGAAGAGGGCGTGCCGCTGCTGGGCGCGGTGCTGGGCTACGGCCAGGTGGTGATGCCGCTGCAGCGGGCCTGGCAGGCCGCGGTGCGGGCGGAACCGCAGCGGCTGCAGGCGCGCTTCGGCCAGCCGGTGGCCGGCCTGAAGTCGGTGGGCGGCGGCGTCGAGCTCGACGCCGGCATCGCCGAGACTTTCGACCTCGCGGTGGTGGCCGAAGGCGGCGTCTTCGGCGACCAGGTCCGGCGCCCGGTGGTGCAGGACTACCGGCAGACGGCCTGGATCGGCACCGTCACGCTCGAGGGCGGACGCTCCGGCTGCGCCTTCGAACGCTTCACGCGCAACGGCCCTGCCGCGCTGCTGCCGCTGGGCGGCGAACGCTGGGCGCTGGTGTGGTGCGTGCCCACCGACGACGACCCCGTGCGCGGCCTGGACGATGCCCAGCGCCTGGCGCTGCTGAACGCGGTGTTCCCGGCCGCCGCCGGCCGCGTGGTGGCCGTCTCGCCGCTGAAGGAGTTCGCGCTCGGGCTGAACGCCGAACGCACGCTGGTCGAAGGCCGCACGGTGAGGATCGGCAACGCCGCGCAGACCCTGCACCCGGTGGCCGGCCAGGGCCTGAACCTGGGCCTGCGCGACGCCTTCGGCCTGGTGGCCGCGCTGCGTCACGGCGGCGACCTGGACGCGCTGCTGCCCCGCGTGGAGTGGTCGCGCGCTCCGGACCGCTGGGCCACCATCGCCACCACCGACTTCCTGGCGCGCAGCTTCACCTGGCAGCTGCCGGGCCTGGCGCCGTTGCGCGGGCTGGGCATCGCCGCGCTCGCGGCCGTTCCGCCCGCGCGCCACTGGCTGGCGCGGCAGATGATGTTCGGCCTGCGCTGATTCAGTCGCCCAGCGCCACCGCCCACGGCAGCGCGCGCTGCAGCAGGGCCGGCGGTGCCGCCGCGGCCGCCTGCAGCCCCGGCGCAAGCGGCGCGCCTTCGGCGGCCAGCCAGGCGCCGAAACCGGGCGGCCACGCGCCCGCGGACAGGGTGCGGCGCAGGTCGTGCAGCACCTGGCTCCACGGCGTGCCGGGCGCTGCGCGCAGCGACCACTGCGCCGCCAGGCTGAACAGGCAGGCGGCGTAGTCCGGCACCTCGGTCAGCCAGCCGGCGGCGAAGCCGATGCGCCAGTCCAGGCAGGCACTGAGGAAGCCCAGCCCTTCGCCCTGCGCGTCCTCGGTGCGGCCCAGCAGGCAGGCCGAAAGCAGTGCGTGGCGGCAGGCCGGCAGGCGCGCCAGGTCGGACGCCGCGAGCACCTGCCCGTCCAGCGCCAGGCCGGCGCGCGCCGGGTTGCCACCGGGCGCGCCGCCATGGCCCATGCCCAGCAGCGCCTGCGCTTCGCCGTCGTGCGGCCGGCCTTCGGCGTCGAAGGCCAGCGGCCGCATCGACGCCCCACAGCCGCGCCGAGAGGGCGCTTTCCACCGTCACCCAGGGCAGCGGCCGCGCGCCGCCGCCTAGGCGGCCAGCACCCAGCGCGGCGCCCGCGGTGCCGGCGCGCGGCCGCGGCGCCACCAGGCACCGACGCTGGGGTATACGCGCAGCGGCGCAGTGTCCGCGAGGGCGTGGTCGGCCAGGTGGTTCCAGGGCACCAGGTGCAGGTCGTCGGCCGGCACCAGCGCGAAGCGCTGCTTGCCCAGGCGCTGCAGCGTCGCCAGCAGCGGCGCCAGCGCCTGCCGCCAGAGGCGGCCGAAGAGTTCGAGCGCGAAGTGGTCGCCTTCGGCGGCCGCGCCGTCGTCGGCGGCCGGGGTCTGCGGCGCCGCGCGCACCGGCTGGCCGCGCGCCGCCTGCGTCATGGCGACGCGCGCCAGGCGGTTCAGCACATCGCAGCGGAAGGCCGCCAGCGTGCTGTCCAGCCGGACGTCGTGCCAGTGGGCGAAAGGCGCCCCGGCGCGCGGCTGCACCAGCGCCACCGCGCGCAGGCGGTCGCCGGCATGGCGCGCCAGCAGCAGCAGCGCTTCGTCGGCGGCCAGCGACCCGGCAGCGCGCTGCAGGTCCAGGTGAGGTGCCTCGGGCAGCAGGCCTTCGGCCAGCAGCGGGGCCCGCAGGGGCTCCAGCTGCTCGCGCAGCGCGCGCCACTCGGCGGCCCGGCGTTCGGCGTAGGGCGTGGGCGCGGGCGCCCAGGCACCGAGGTCGAGGTGGCGGCCGGCGCCGCCGCCTTCGTCGGCCGGCGGGCCTTCACCCAGCATCTCGGCTTCGATCGCGTGCAGGCGCAGCAGCAGGGTGTTGAGCGCCGCCATGCGCGGGTCGCCGCCTTCGGCGAGCGCGCTGCGCTGGGCGCGCAGGCCGCGCGTGCTGAAGAACCAGCCGGCCAGCAGCGGCGCGGCGTCGCGCCGGGCGGCGGCGGCGTCGCCGAGCGCCGACACGCCTTCGGCGACGGCGGCGGCGTGGCGCTGCAGCCACCCGGGTTCCGAACCCGCCAGCAGCGTGGCCGACCAGTCGAACAGGTGTTCCAGCCAGGCGCTGGCGGTGTCCTCGAATGCGGCCCCCAGGTGCGGCGGCGCCTGCTCGGCCCAGCGCGCCAGCTGGCGCGCGGCGCCGGCCAGCGCCTGCATCTGTTCCGGTCCGCCGCCGGCCGGGCGCAGCGGCGGCTGCGCCAGCACGCGGCGCAGCAGCGCGCCGTAGGGCGCGATGCGCGGCCCATGCCCGGCGGCGGCTTCGAGCCAGGCCTGCATCTGCAGCTGCCAGCCGCCGCGCCACGCCAGCGCGTACTGCAGGCGACCCTGGCGCGTGGCCTGCGCGAAGTGCGCCAGCGCGTCTTCGAAGTCGCGCCCGGCGGCGCGCAGGCGGCCGCGCCGCAGCGCCACCCGCGCCAGCCCGAGCGCGGCGTTGGCCGCGTCGGACAGCAGCGCCTCGCGGCCGGTGGCGGCCAGGCGCAGCAGCGTGGCGCGGCCCTGGCGGTAGTGGCGCGCCGCGGCGCCGAAATCGCCCTGCGCCGCTTCCACATGCGCCTGGTTCACCGGGGCGCGCGCCTGCTCGGCCCGCTGCGCCGGCTGTTCGCGCTGGTCGCGCGCCAGCCGGCGCAGCGACAGGCGCAGCAGCCCGGCGGCCTCT
>JBGAKY010000050.1:0-45944 GCA_044224175.1 Rubrivivax sp.
GACACCGCGCAGGCGCTGTCGCCCATCATCGCCCACGGGTGGAGCCTGGCGACGGCGTTCTCGCTCATCGCCTGGTACGTGTTCGCGCCGCAGTGCCTTTCCACCTTGGCAGCGGTGAAGCGCGAAACGGGCGGCTGGAAATGGGCCACCGTGATGGCGGCGTACCTGTTCGCGCTGGCCTACGCGGCCTCGTTCATCACCTACCGCGCGGCGCTCTCGTTCGGCCTCTGAGGCCGGCTCACTTCAGCGTGTAGCCGCGGCCGTCCATGCAGGCTTCGACGGCGCGCTGGAACACACCGGCGTCGGCCACCGCCGAAGGCTGGGTGGTGGCCCAGCGGTTGCATTCCTGGCGGTCGAGTTCGGTGCGCGCGGCGTCCTGGCCGTTGCGCGGGTAGATCACCGGGTCGGGCTTCGAAGGCGCGGCGGCGATCGGCGCCGGGGCTTCGGCCACCGGTGCGCCGTAGACCGGCACCACCACGCCGACCGGCGGCGCCACCACCACCCAGCGCGGGCCCCAGGGCCGGTACCACAGGCCGCCGTGGTACCAGTAGCGGCTGCCGCCGTAGACCCCCATCGACACCGCACCGACCGGCAGGGTGCCGTAGGTGGCGCCATAGACCGGGAAGCCGAAATTCAGGTCCACCGCGACCGAGCTGCGCGCCGAAGCGGCCACGGCTGCGCCGGCCAGGCCGGCCACGAGCGCCATGCGGGAGAGAAGGTGCAGGGTTCGGTTCATGCTCGTTCCTCCTGCGAACGAAGGTCCGATGCGTGGATGATCGCGCAGCGCCGCACCGCAGGGGCGACCGCCCGGCAAAGAAACGTGAAGCGAGTGGATCAGGCCGTGAGAAGGCCCTTGCGTTCGATGAAATCGATCACCTCCCCCAGCCCTTCGCGGGTCTTGAGGTTGGTCATCACGAACGGGCGGTTCGGCCGCATGCGCTTCGTGTCGGCGGCCATCACCTCCAGGCTGGCGCCGACATACGGGGCGAGGTCGGTCTTGTTGATCACGAAGAGGTCGCTCTTGGTGATGCCGGGGCCGCCCTTGCGCGGGATCTTCTCCCCGGCGGCGACGTCGATGACGTAGATCGTCAGGTCCGACAGCTCCGGACTGAAGGTGGCCGCGAGGTTGTCGCCGCCGGACTCGATGAACACGATGTCGGCGTCCGGAAACTTCTCCAGCATGCGGTCCACCGCCTCCAGGTTGATGGATGCGTCCTCGCGGATGGCGGTGTGCGGGCAGCCGCCGGTTTCGACGCCGACGATGCGCTCCGGCGCCAGCGCGCCGGCCACCGTGAGCAGGCGCTGGTCTTCCTTGGTGTAGATGTCGTTGGTCACCACCACCAGGTCCCAGCGCTCGCGCATCGACTTGCAGAGCATCTCCACCAGCGTGGTCTTGCCCGATCCCACCGGCCCGCCGACGCCCACGCGCAGGGGCGGCAGGCGCCTGGTGCGGCCGGCAATGGTGTGCAGTTTCGTGTTCATGCGGGCGATCATGCACGAAGCGTGCACGCCATCGCGGCACCGCTCAGGAACGGAACAGGCGCGAGTACTGCGCCTCGTGGCGCGCCGAGAGCACCGCCAGCCCGGGCGCGAAGGCCTGCGGTGGCTCGTCTTCCGGCAATGCGACGGCGCGTGCCGCCAGCGCGGGAATCGCCTCGGCCAGCGCCACCAGCACGCGCTGGCCGGCGGCCTGGCCCAGCGGCACCGCCTTCATGGCCGCCTGCACCATGTTCTCGGCCCAGCCGAAGGCGAAGGCCTGCACCAGCGCTTCGTCTTCCGCACCGGCCAGCACGCCGGCCAGGGCGAAGGCCACCGGCCAGTTCGGCGCCGGCGCCAGCGCCGCCAGGGCGGCGATGCGCGGGTCGCCCGCCTGGCGGCCGTTCTTCAGCCATTCGACCAGCGAGCGGCCCATCTGCTCGCTCTGCGCGCGAAGCTCGGCGCTTTCGCGCGTGCGGCGCAGCCAGCCGTTCAGCGGCGCCAGCGCGGCGCGGTCGTCGCGCCGCCAGGCGCGCGCGGCGCGCACCAGCAGCGGCGCTTCGGCGCGAGCCAGCGTCAGTTCCATCTGCTGCTGCAGCCAGCGCGCGGCGCCGGACTCGTCGGCCACGCGGCCGGCATCGACCGCCGACTCCAGCCCTTCCGAATAGCTGAAGCCGCCCACCGGCAGCGCCGGCGAGGCCAGCCACAGCAGGCCCAGCAGCGCAGGCGGCGTCATTCAGCGGTGCGGGTGGTCGTGGCCATGGTCGTGGCCGCAGCCGGGGCCGTGTTCGTGGCCGTGCCCGTGGTCATGACCATGGTGATGGTCGTGCCCGTGATCGTGCCCGTGGCCGTGGTCGTGCCCGTGATCGTGGTCGTGCCCGTGACCATGGGCGTGATCGTGCCCATGGTCGTGACCCTGGCCCTCACCCGCCTGGTAGGCGCCGCCTTCGGGTTCGAAGGCCTCGTTCGCCTCGCTCACGATCAGGTGCATGCGGTCCAGCATGCCGGCCAGCACGTGGTCGGGCTCGATCTTCAGGTGGTCCGGCTTCAGCTCCACCGCCACGTGGCGGTTGCCCAGGTGGTAGGCCGCCCGCGCCAGGTCGAAGGGCGAACCGTGCTGAGCGCAGGCGCGCACCACCAGCACCGGCTGCGGCGCCGCCACCACCTTGACCAGCGAGCCGTCCTCGCCCACCAGCACGTCGCCGCCCCGCACCACGCTGCCGCGCGGCAGGAAGACGCCGACCTGGCGGCCGCCCGAGTCGGTGGCCTCGAAGCGGCTCTTCTGCCGCGTGTCCCAGTCCAGTTCGACGCTGGCGGCGCGCTTGAGCAGCACGGCCGCGAGCCCGCGGCCCTGGGGAATGAGCTTGTTGACGGTGAGCATCGGTTCCTTCCGGCGGTTCGCGGCAACTGTAGCGCGCGCTGTTTCAGGCTGTGAGCGGGTGGAAAGTCAATGTAATTCGACCGCTTCGACTGCCGTTTCTCCTTTGTTTGGGCTGCGGCCGGTCGATATGCAATCAGCGAAATCCTCGCAGCGGAGCGTCTCCCATGCACATCCACAGCCACTACGCCATGAACGCCGGCACGTCCGCCGCCGCCGCCAGTGCCGCAAACAGCGCGGCCGTGAGCGCCCCGGTGGCGGTGGACCGCCGTGGCGAGGGACGCCACCGCGATGGCGAACACGAAGGCCACCACGACCACGGCCACGGCAGCGGCCGCCTGCACCAGGCGCTGGCCGAAGCGCTGAAGAGCCTGGGCCTGAGCCTGCCGCGGCGCGGCGAGGCCCCGGCGCCGGCCCCCGCGCCAACGCCCGCCCCGGTGCCTGCGCCGGCCCCGGCCGCCACCGACGCGGCGGCCACGGCGGCCAGCGCCGACGCGGCGGCCAGCACCGACGCCGCCACGACCGCCGAAACGCCGGCCACCCCGCCGGCGCCAGTGTCCGACGACCCCACGCCCACTGTCGACCCGCGGCAGACGCTGCGCCAGGACGTGCACGATTTCATGCACCAGTTGTTCGGCGCCCTGCGCGACAGCGCCGGCAGCGGCGGCGACGGCGGCGAGGACGGCGAAGTCGAACACCCCAGCCGCCACGAATTGCGCGACCGCTTCTCGGAGTCGTTGTCCACCCTCATCGGCCAGGTCGGCAGCGGCAATGCGCCGGCCGGGCTGCAGTCGGCCTTCGACAAGCTGGTGACCGACCTCAAGGCCTTCGGCAGTTCGACGACGCAGACGAGCGGCACCCCTGCCCCTGCAGACGCCCCCCAGAGCGCACCGACGCTGCAGCAACTGCTGAGCGCGCTGCAGCAGCAGACCGGTTACGGCCGCAATGCCGGCTGCGGTTCGATCGGCAACACGGTCAACCTGACCGCCTGAACCCGGGGAAGCCGCGGGGCCGGCCCTCCGCGGGGGCGGTGTTAAGCTGCCGGGCCCGCCTTGGCTTCAAGGCTGCCCGAGAGACAACGCCATGCCCGGACTGCTGCCCGACATCGACCCCGAAGGCCTGCTTGAGTATTCCGTGGTCTACACCGACCACGCGCTCAACCACATGTCGAAGAAGTTCCAGCAGGTCATGCGGGACATCTCCGGCGTGCTGAAGGAGGTCTACCACGCGAAGTCGGCCGTGCTGGTGCCCGGCAGCGGCACCTTCGGCATGGAAGCGGTGGCGCGCCAGTTCGCCACCGACAAGAAGGTGCTCGTCATCCGCAACGGCTTCTTCAGCTACCGCTGGAGCCAGATCTTCGACGCCGGCCGGATCCCGTCTTCCTGCACCGTGCTGAAGGCGCGCCCGCTGGCCGCCGGCCGCCAGCAGCCCTGGGCGCCGGCGCCGATCGAGGAGGTGGTGGCCACCATCCGCGCCGAGAAGCCGGCGGTGGTGTTCGCGCCCCACGTGGAAACCGCGGCCGGGATGATCCTGCCCGACGCCTACCTGAAGGCGGTCTCGGACGCCGTTCACGAAGTGGGCGGCCTGTTCGTGCTGGACTGCATCGCCAGCGGCGCGATCTGGGTCGACATGCAGGCCACCGGCGTCGACGTGCTGGTGAGCGCGCCGCAGAAGGGCTGGAGCGGCTCGCCCTGCTGCGCGATGGTGATGCTCAGCGAACGCGGCCGCGCCGCCATCGAAGGCACCACCAGCACCAGCTTCGCGGCCGACCTGAAGAAGTGGCTGCAGATCATGGAAGCCTACGAAGGCGGCGGCCACGCGTACCACACCACCATGCCGACCGACGCGCTGGCGCGCACGCGCGACGTGATGATGGCGACGCGCGAATACGGCTTCGCGAAGCTGCGCGACGAGCAGTGGGAAATCGGCCGCCGCGTGCGCGCCATGCTGGCGCGCCACGGCATCAAGTCGGTCGCTGCCGAAGGCTTCCAGGCCCCGGGCGTGGTGGTCAGCTTCACCGACGACGACGGCCTGCACAGCGCCAAGGCCTTCATCGCCGAAGGCGTTCAGACCGCTTCCGGCGTGCCGCTGATGTGCGACGAAGGCCCCGACTACAAGAGCTTCCGCGTCGGCCTGTTCGGCCTGGAGAAGCTGCACAACGCCGAACGCTCGGTGGCCAACCTGGAAGCGGCGCTGGTGCGCATCCTCAGCCGGCAGTCGAAGAGCGCCGCCTGACGCGGCGCTCCCCGGGCAGTTCCTAGCGAGGCGCGCGCGGCACGACACCCGAGTCGTGCACGATGCGCCCGCCGACCACGGTCAGCACCGAGCCCAGCTGCTTGAGCGACTCGTCGCCGACGCTGAAGTAGTCGCCGTTGAGCACCACCAGGTCGGCCAGCTTGCCGACCTCGATCGATCCGAGCTGGTTCTCTTCCTTGCCGAACCAGCCGTTCTCGCGCGTGTACAGGCGCAGCGCTTCCATGCGCGTGAGCGTCTGGCCCGGGTTGATCAGCACGCCCGAGCTGTTCTTGCCCGTCGTCATGTAATACAGCATCAGCCAGGGGTTCAGGGTCGAGATCTGCGCCGAATCCGACCCGGCGCCCACCTTGATGCCGCTGTCGACGATGGTGCGGTACGGCGGCCCCGACGCCGTGGTCGTGCCGGCCAGATAACGCCAGCCGTGCACCGCGACGCCGGCGCCCAGCGCCTTCAGGCGTTCCAGGTTGGCCGGCGTGATGGTGGGCACGTGGGCCAGCGACCAGTGCAGCGGCGCGATCGGCACCGTGGCGTTGAGCTTCTCCCACTCGGTGATGGCGACGTTGTCCTCGGCCGAGCTGAGCGTGTGCTGCTGGTAGATCCAGCCGCGCTGCGCCGCCTTCGCCACCGCCGCCGGGTAGTTGGACGGCGTCGTCACGGTGCCGAACAGCGGCCAGTTGGTGATGAACTCGCCCAGCCCCGCGGTGCGCAGCCAGTCGTCCCCGCTCTCGCGGAAGGCGTTCTCGACCCGCCGCGTGAGGATGGGAATCGCGTCGGCGTTGTCCATCGTCAGGAAGAAGACGCGCACGCGCACCTTCATCTCGCCGTCGCGGTGCAGCTGCAGGATGGGGTCGTAGGCGTAGTAGGGGTCCCAGCTGGCGGCGCCGTCGAAGGTGAACTCGTCCTCGTGGTCGGGCGAGCCCGGGATCAGGAAGCCGCCCATGTCGTAGTTCGTGGTCACGCCCAGTCCGGCGGCGTAGGCCATGGCGTCGCGCGTGCCGCGCAGCTTGTCCTCGAAGCTCTGCACGCCGCGCAGCGCGTTCAGCGCTGCCACCGTGGGCGCGTTGGCGGCGATCGAGCCGTCGGCGCCGACCGCCACGCCGCGGCTGGCGAAGAAGCTGCGGCCGGCGGTGTTGGTGGTCGAAGGCCCGGTGAACGAGACCTGGATGAAGACCGGGTTGGCCGGCGCGATGGCGTCCAGCTCCGCCAGCGTGGGCAGCCGCTTCTCGGCGAACTGCACCGGGTTGAAGCCGCCGATGGTGGTGATGAAGGCGCCGGGCGGTGCGCCCGCGATGCGGCGGGCGTAGATGTCGCGGATGTCGGCGAACGAAGCGGCCGACTCCAGCGGCGTGTGGTACCCGGGCCGCAGGCCCAGCAGCAGGAAGTGGTTGTGGTTGTCCACCAGCCCCGGGATCACGGTGCGCCCCTGCAGGTTCACGACCTGGCGGCAGCCGAAGGGCGCGACCGAGCCGTCGTCGCTGCCGACCGCGCTGAAGCGGCCGTTGCGGATCAGGACCGAGGGCACCACGCGGCCACCGGCGTCCATGGTGTAGATGCGGCCGTTGACGAGCATCAGCTCGCGGCCGGCGGGGCAGGGGTTGTCCGCGGCTGCGGCGGGAGTGCCCAGCGCCACGGTGGCCACCAGTCCGAGCAGCAGGCGGCCAAGCGCGCCGGGTTGTCCGAGCAGAAGCATCCTTGTCTCCTCTTGTGGTTGAAAACCGCGGCGCCAGCATAGGAAGGCCCCGCCACCGTGGGAAATGATGAATCGCCATGCCTATCATCGATGCCATCGATCGAAGGCCCTGGGGAGGTGACGCTTGGAGCTTCGCCATCTGCGCTACTTCGTGGCGCTGGCCGACTGCCGCAGCTTCACGCAGGCCGCGGCACGCGCCCACGTCACGCAGTCGACGATGTCGCACCAGATCCGCCAGCTGGAGGACGAGGTCGGCCACCCGCTGGTCGACCGCATCGGCCGCAAGGTCGCGCTCACGGAGGCCGGCCAGTCCTTCCTCAATGCAGCGATCCGTGCGCTGCAGGAGGTCGACGCCGGCCTCGCCCTGTTGCGGCCCTCGGCGAGCCGCCTGGTCGGCCAGGTCCGCGTCGGGGCCACGCACACCTTCAACCAGGCGCTGATCCCGGAGTGCGTGGCGCTCTTCCTCGCGCGCCACCCCAACGTGCGGATCTGCGTCGAGGAGCTCTCGGCCGCCGAGATCGGCACCCAGCTGCGCGCGGGCCTGCTGGACCTGGGCATCGCCTACCAGCCCGGCGAACCCGAAGGCTTCACCTTCGAGCCGCTGTTCCACGAGGAAATGGTGCTCGTCGTCGGCAGCACGCACCCGCTGGCCGGCCGGCGTCGCATCCGCATGGTGGAGCTGCACCGGCAGCCCCTGGTGATGCTGCCGCTGCGCTACGCGACGCGCGTGCTGCTGGACGAATGCTTCGCGGCCTGCGGCGCCGAGCCGGCGGTGCTGGTGGAGATGTCCAGCGTGGCGCCGATGATCGCCCTCGTGCACCGTTCACCGGTGGCGGCGATCGTCGCCGCCAGCGCGCTGCCGCGCGGCATGCAGGGTGTGGTCGCGGTGCCCATCGAGAGCCCGACCCCGGTGCGCACGCCGGGCCTGCTGTGGGCCGCGGGCGCCACGAAGGGGGCGCTGGCGCAGGCCTTCTCGACCATCGTCCGCCGCACCGCGCTGCGCCGCCGGGTCAGAACAGGAAGTAGCGCTGCGCCATCGGCAGCACCTTGGCCGGCTCGCAGGTGAGCAGCTGGCCGTCGGCGCGCACGCTGTAGGTCTGGGGGTCGATCTCCATCTTCGGCAGCCAGCCGTTGTGGACCATGTCGCCCTTCTTCACGCTGCGGCAGTCCTGCACCGCGGCCAGTCGCTTCTTCAGGCCCAGTTCGTCGCCGATGTCGCCGCGCAGCGCCGAACGGCTGACGAAGGTCAGGCTGGTGCGCCCGATGGCGCCGCCGTAGCTGCCGAACATCGGCCGGTAGTGCACCGGCTGCGGCGTGGGGATGCTCGCGTTGGGGTCGCCCATCGCGGCCAGCGCGATGAAGCCGCCCTTCAGCACGAGCGCCGGCTTGACGCCGAAGAAGGCCGGCTTCCAGATCACCAGGTCGGCCCACTTGCCCATCTGGATCGAACCCACCTCGTGACTGATGCCATTGGCGATGGCGGGGTTGATCGTGTACTTGGCGACGTAGCGCTTGACGCGCGTGTTGTCGTTGCGCGCGCTGTCCCCCTGCAGGGACCCGCGCTGCACCTTCATCTTGTGCGCCGTCTGCCAGGTGCGGATGACCACCTCGCCGACGCGGCCCATGGCCTGGCTGTCGGACGACATCATGCTGATCGCGCCCAGATCGTGCAGCACGTCCTCGGCGGCGATGGTCTCCTTGCGGATGCGGCTCTCGGCGAAGGCCAGGTCCTCGGCGATGCTGGCGTCCAGGTGGTGGCACACCATCAGCATGTCCAGGTGCTCGTCCACCGTGTTCACGGTGTAGGGCATGGTCGGGTTGGTGCTGGAAGGCAGGAAGTTCGGCTCGCCCACCACGCGCAGGATGTCCGGCGCATGGCCGCCGCCCGCGCCTTCGGTGTGGAAGGCGCACAGCGTGCGGCCCTTGGTGGCGGCCACGGTGTCCTCGACGAAGCCCGACTCGTTCAGCGTGTCGGAGTGGATCGACACCTGGGTGTCGGTCACCTCGGCGATGTCCAGGCAGTTGTCGATCGCCGAAGGCGTGGTGCCCCAGTCCTCGTGCAGCTTCAGGCCGATGGCGCCGGCGGCGATCTGCTGGCTCAAGGCTTCCGGCCGGCTGGAATTGCCCTTGCCCAGGAAGCCCAGGTTCATCGGGAACGCGTCGGCCGCCTGCAGCATGCGGTGGATGTTCTCCGGCCCCGGGGTGCAGGTGGTGGCGAAGGTGCCGGTGGCCGGGCCGGTGCCGCCGCCCAGCATGGTCGTGACGCCGGAGGCCAGGGCCTCGTCGATCTGCTGCGGGCAGATGAAGTGGATGTGGCTGTCGATGCCGCCCGGCGTGACGATCATGCCTTCGCCGGCGATGATCTCGGTGCCCGGCCCGATGACGATGTCCACGCCCGGCTGCACGTCCGGGTTGCCCGCCTTGCCGACGGCGGCGATGCGGCTGCCCTTGATGCCGATGTCGGCCTTGACGATGCCCCAGTGGTCGACGATGAGCGCGTTCGTGATCACGCAGTCGGCCGCCTCGTGGTGGCCGGGGCCGTTGACCACCTGGCTCTGGCCCATGCCGTCGCGGATGGTCTTGCCGCCGCCGAACTTGACCTCTTCGCCGTAGCCGCCGGCACGCAGGGTGTAGTCGGCCTCGACCTCGATGAAGAGCTCGGTGTCGGCGAGACGGACCCGGTCGCCGACGGTGGGGCCGAACATTTCCGCATAGGCGCGTCTTCCGATGCTGGCCATCACAGCGCTCCCTGCACTTGCGCGCGGAAGCCCCACACGTGGCGCGTGCCGCCGTAGGGCACCAGGCTCACCGTGCGTTGCTGGCCGGGTTCGAAGCGCACCGCGGTGCCGCTGGGAATGTTCAGCCGCATGCCGCGTGCGGCGTCGCGGTCGAAGCGCAGCGCCGCGTTCGTCTCGGCGAAGTGGTAGTGGCTGCCGACCTGGATGGGGCGGTCGCCGGTGTTTTCCACCACCATCGTGAGTTCGGTGCGGCCCGGGTTCAGGGGCAGATCGGCGCCGTCGGCCAGGATTTCGCCAGGGATCATGGTGCGGCCTTATGCAATGGGTTGGTGCACGGTCACCAACTTGGTGCCATCGGGGAACGTCGCTTCGACCTGGATCTCGGGCACCAGTTCGGGGACGCCATCCATCACTTCGGTGCGTTTGAGGACCTGCTTGCCCTCGCTCATCAGCTGCGCGACGGTCTTGCCGTCGCGGGCGCCTTCCATGATGGCGGCGGTGATCAGCGCCACCGCCTCGGGCACGTTGAGCTTCAGGCCGCGGGCCTTGCGGCGTTCGGCCAGCAGGGCGGCGGTGAAGATGAGGAGCTTGTCCTTTTCGCGCGGTGTCAGGTCCATGGCCTCAGGCGTGAGCGATTGCTATGCCATGTTAAGGGGGCTGGTGCGCTTCTTGATTGAAGACTGGGGGTGAACCCCGATCCCGCCCTCGCCCCCGGCCTGCGAACCCGCCGCGACTACAGCAGCTGGGTCGCACGCGAGACGATCGAGGACTACGCGCTGCGCTTCACCCCGCGCCGCTTCCGCCGCTGGAGCGAGTGGCGGGTGGCGCAGACGGCGCTGGGCGGCGCCGCCAGCTTCCTGATCCTGGAAGCGCTGGGAGCCACGCTGCTGGTGCAGTTCGGCTTCGTGAACGCCGCGCTCGCCATCCTGGCCACCGGCGTCGTGATCTTCCTGGCCGGCTGGCCGATCAGCGTCTACGCCGCGCGGCACGGCGTGGACATGGACCTGCTCACGCGCGGCGCCGGCTTCGGCTACATCGGCAGCACCATCACCAGCCTCATCTACGCCAGCTTCACCTTCATCTTCTTCGCGCTCGAGGCCGCGGTCATGGCCTACGCGCTGGAGCTGGCTTTCGACATTCCGCCCGCCTGGGGCTACCTGCTCTGTGCGCTGGTGGTCATTCCGCTCGTCACCCACGGCGTCACCGCCATCAGCGCGCTGCAGGTGTGGACGCAGCCGCTGTGGCTGCTGCTGCTGCTGGTGCCGTACTTCTACGTCTTCGACCGTGAACCACAGCTGCTGGGCGAGCTGATGCGCTACGCCGGCGCGAATGCCGACCACCCCGGCTTCGACCTCACCGCCTTCGGCGCCGCCACCACGGTGGGCATCGCGCTCATCACGCAGATGGGCGAACAGGCCGACTACCTGCGCTTCATGCCCGAACCCCGGCCCGGTGCACGCGGCCGCTGGACGGCGGCGCTGCTGCTGGGCGGCCCGGGCTGGGTGGTGCCCGGCGTGCTGAAGATGCTGGGGGGTGCGCTGCTGGCCTGGCTGGCGATCACGCACGCGGTGCCGGCCGAGCGCGCGGTCGACCCCAACCAGATGTACCTGGCGGCCTACGAGTACGTGTTCCCGCACTTCGGCTTCGCGGTGGCGGCGACGGCGGCGCTGGTGTTCGTCTCGCAGCTGAAGATCAACGTCACCAACGCCTACGCCGGCAGCCTGGCGTGGAGCAACTTCTTCTCGCGCCTGACGCACGCGCACCCGGGGCGCGTGGTGTGGATGGTGTTCAACACCGCCATCGCGCTGGTGCTGATGGAGATGAACGTCTTCCAGGCGCTGAGCCACGTGCTGGGCCTGTACGCCAACGTGGCCATCGCCTGGATGATGGCGGTGGTGGCCGACCTCGTGGTGAACAAGCCGCTGGGCCTGTCGCCGCCGGGCATCGAGTTCAAGCGTGCCCATCTGTACGACATCAACCCGGTGGGCGTGGGCGCGATGGGCATCGCCAGCGTGCTCTCGGTGGCGGCGCACCTGGGCGCCTTCGGGCCGCTGGCGCAGGCCTTCTCGGCCGCCATCGCGCTGGTCACCGCGTTCGTGGCCTCGCCGCTGATCGCCTGGGCGACGAAGGGGCGCTACTACCTGGCGCGGCGCACCATCCCCATCGTGCCGGAAGGCGCCTACCTGCGGCTGAAGGCGCGCTGCACGGTGTGCGAACGCGAATACGAAGGCGAGGACATGGCGCATTGCCCGGCCGCCGGCGCCGCCATCTGCAGCCTGTGCTGCACGCTGGACGCGCGCTGCAACGACCAGTGCAAGCCCGACGCGCGGCTGTCCGCGCAGTGGGGCGCACTGCTGCGCCGCTTCCTGCCGCGTGCGATGTGGCCGCACCTGGACGCCGGACTCGCCGACTACCTGCTGCTGATGGGCCTGGTGACGCCGGCGCTGGCGCTGCTGTTCGGCGCCGGCTACCGCCAGGCGGTGCGCCTGCTGGGGCCGCAGGCGAATCAGTTCGAGCCCTCGCTGGGGCAGGGCTTCGTGAGCGCCTTCCTGCTGCTGTGGGTGGCCGCCGGCGTGGTGGTGTGGTGGCTGGTGCTGGCGCACCGCAGCCGGGTCGCGGCGCAGGAGGAATCGAACCGCCAGACCATGGCGCTGCAGCGCGAGGTGGCTTCGCACGCGCGCACCGACGAAGCATTGCAGCAGGCCAAGCGCCTGGCCGACAGCGCCAACCAGGCCAAGAGCCGCTATATCACCACCATCAGCCACGAACTGCGCACGCCGCTCAACAGCATCCTCGGCTATGCCCAGCTGCTGGAGGAGGACGAGGCGATGCCGCCGCACCGCCGCCAGGCGGTGAGCGTGATCCGGCGCGGCGGCGACCACCTGCTGTCGCTCATCGAAGGCACGCTGGACATCGCGCGCATCGAAAGCGGCAAGCTGGCGCTCGAAGTGAAGCCGATGCGCTTTGCCGACGGCATGGCCGAGATCGCGCGCCTGTTCGAACTTCAGGCCGCGGCACGCGGGCTGGCCTTCCGTTTCGCGGTCGAAGGCACGCTGCCGCCGGTGGTGCGCGCCGACGAGAAGCGGGTGCGCCAGATCCTCATCAACCTGCTGGGCAACGCGATCAAGTTCACCCAGCATGGCCAGGTCACGCTGCGCGTGCACCACCAGCGCGAGATCGCGCGCTTCGAGATCGAGGACACCGGTCCCGGCATGTCGGAAGAGGAGCTGTCGCGCGTGTTCGAACCCTTCGAGCGCGGCAGCGCCGCCAGCGGGCAGTCGGTGGGCAGCACCGGGCTGGGCCTCACCATCGCCGGAATGCTCACCTCGCTGATGGGCGGCGAGCTCACCGCGAAGAGCACGCCGGGGCAGGGCACCACCTTCAGCGTGCGCCTGTTCCTGCCCGAAGTGCACGGCGCGGTGCCCGAAGCGGTGGCCGAGCGCCTGCGCCGCACCGGCTACCGCGGCGAACGCCGGCGCGTGCTGGTCGTGGACAACGAAGAGGCCGACCGGCGCCTGCTGGCCGACCTGCTGCAGCCTTTGGGCTTCCGGATCGACGCCTGCGCCTCGGGCGAGGAAGCCCTGCAGCGGCTGGCCCAGGGTCCGGCACCCGACCTCGTCTTCATGGACCTGGCGATGCCGGGCATCGACGGCTGGGAGACGATCCGCCGCGTGCGCGCCGCCGGCCACGTCATGCCGCTGGCGGTGGTGTCGGCGAACGCCTTCGACCGAAGGCTCGACAACCCGGTGGCGCTGCCGGCCGAGGACTTCATCGTCAAGCCGGTGCGCGTGAACGAACTGCTGGACTGGATCGGTCGCCGGCTGGCGATCGACTGGATCACCGAGGGACGCACACCCGCCCCGCCGCCCCCGCCCGGCACGCTGACCGCGCTGCCGCCGGCGCCCATGCTGCGCGCCTTGCACGAAGCGGTGGCGCTGGGCCACGTGCGCGGCATCGGCCGCCAGATCGAGGCCATCGCCGCCGACCCGGCGCACGGCGTCTTTGCCGAACGCATGCGCCTGCTGGCGCGCGGTTTCCGCTACGAAGCGATGAACGAGATCCTGACCAAGGCCCTGGCCGATGAACGCGACGCCGCCTGATTCCCCCCTCGGCGGTTCGGCCGACATCGTGCTCGTCGTCGACGACGTGCCGGAGAACATCGCACTGCTCAACGACGCGCTCGACGAGGCCGGCTACACCGTGCTGGTGGCCACCGGTGGCGAGGCCGCGCTGGCGCTGGCGGCGCGCGCGCTGCCCGACATCGTGCTGCTCGACGCCGTGATGCCGGGGCTGGACGGCTTCGAGGTCGCACGCCGGCTCAAGGCCGACCCCGACACCGCGCCCATCCCCATCGTCTTCATGACCGGCCTCACCGAGACCGAGCACGTGGTGGCCGCCTTTGGCGCCGGCGGCACCGACTACGTGACGAAGCCGATCCGCCCGAAGGAAGTGCTGGCGCGCATCGCCGCCCACCTGCAGCAGGCACGCACGCAGCGCCAGGCGCGCAACGCGCTGGACGCCTTCGGCCACGCCAGCCTGGTGGTGCGCGAACGGGACGGTCGCCGCGTCTGGCAGACGCCGCTGGCGCGCACCCTGCTGGCGGAATTCTTCGGCGGCGACGAACACGGCACGCCGCCGGAGGTGATCGCCTGGGTCGCGCGCGAGGCGCTGCGTCGCCGCGCCGGCGCCGAGCCGGCCACGCTGACGGTGGCGCGCGGCTCGCGCCGCATCACCTTCCACCTGCACGCCATGCCCGAGGACAGCTTCGAGGCCGGCGCCACCGACGGCGGCGAATGGATGGTGGTGATGCGCGAGACCGACGACGCGCGGGTGGTGGAGGCCATCACGCTGGCGCTGGAGCTCACCGCGCGCGAAGCGGAAGTGCTGTACTGGGTGGTCAAGGGCAAGACGAACCGCGACATCGGCGACATCCTGGGCACCAGCCCGCGCACGGTGACCAAGCACCTGGAGCACGTGTTCGAGAAACTGGGCGTGGAGACGCGCACCGCGGCGGCATCGGTGGCGATGAACCGGGTGAAGGAACTGGCGCGCGGGTAGGCGCCTGGGCGGCGGTTCACGGCACGGGCGGGGTCCCGAAGGTCGGCCGGGCGCTGCCCGCCAGGGGCGCCTGCGGGCCGACGTCGTGCAGTCCCGAAGCCCATTCGACGGCCACCTCGGACACGTTGGCGAACAGGCTGGGGTCGAGGTCGGCGAACATGCGGTCGACGCCGCCCTGCACCAGTTCGCCGCTGTCCACCACGGCCAGCGTGGCCGGGATCGAGGTGTTGCCGGTGGCGCTGCCGGCGGCCGGCTCGGCACTGAACTTGGCGTCACCCCAGCTCAGGCTCAGGCTGCGCATGCTGGGCAGCAGCAGCAGCGCGACCGTCACCGCCGCCGGCGGTGCCAGGGCGGTCCAGTCCGGCGCGGCGCCGCGCCACAGCGCCAGCGCGAGCGGCGTGAAGACCAGGCCGCCGACGGCCAGGGTCAGCAAGGCACCCAGCAGGTGCCGGTCGGTCGGCGCATCGGGCCCGAACCAGTAGCCGAACCAGCCGCCCTGCTGGGCTTCGCGCTTGGCGATCTGGCGCGCCAGCGCCGCGGCATCCGGCTGGCCGGCCCGGCGCGCGGCTTCGAGCGCGCCACGGGCCTGGTCGAGCAGCTCTTCGCGCGGTTCGCGCCGGTACAGGTCCAGCAGCGCGACGGCGCGGTTGAACAGCATCGTCGCGCTGAGCGGGTCGTGCCTTTCCGCCGCTTCCAGCACCGCCAGCGCCGGCGCCGGCTCGGCGCTGCGCAGCAGCGCAACGGCCAGCCGCGAAGCCACGTCGCTGCGGATCTTGCGGACCGACGCGCCGGTCCCTGCGGCCAACAGGCCTTCGGCGCGCCGCAGCACCTGGCGCGCCGGCGCCCAGCGGTCGCCGCCCAGGTAGGCGCGTCCGAGCCGCCACCAGAGCTCGGCGCGGTCCGCGGCGGTTGGGCCGTGCTGCTGCAGGGCGTTCATCAGGATGGCCTCGGCCGCCGGCCAGGAACCCAGGCGAAGGTGGACCTCGGCTTCCAGCAGGTCGTTGTCGAGGTTCAGGTCGGCCGGCCGTTCGCTCTCGGGCGCGGCGAGCAGCGCCTCCCGCAGGGCCCGCGTGGCCGCCAGCGCGGCCGGCCAGTCCTGCAGGTCGGCCAGGCACTGCGCGCGCACGGCCATGGATTCCAGGCGGCCGCCGGCCGCTTCGCCGGCGGCGGGCTTCTCGAGCAATGGCGACAGCCGGGCCAGCGCTTCCTGCGGCCGCTCCAGATGGCCGCGCAGCAAACGTGCCTGCAGGCGCACGCTGCCCTGCGCCATGGCGCGCATCGCCTTCAGCGTGGGGGCACCGGTGGCCTTGGCGGCGGCGGCCTCGAAGGCCTGCTGCGCGCGTTCGGCGCTGGTCAGCGCCTCGGCCTTCAGGCCGTCGGCGGCGCGCAGCAGCGCCAGCGTCATGCGTGCCACGCCCTGCATCGAAAGGCCGAGCAGGCCGCGCGCCTCCGCCTGGTCGCCGGCTTCCAGCACCTGGCGCGCCTGCGGCTCGCGTTCCAGCTTCAGCAGCGCGCGCGAACGCAGCAGCCCGGCCATGATGTCGATGCCCGAGGGCGCTCCCTCGATCGGCAGCGCCGCCGAGAGTTCGCCGAAGCTGGCTTCCGCTTCCTGCCAGCGCTCCAGCTGGTTGAGCAGCAGGCCGCGCGCCTGCATCAGCACCGCCCATTGCGCGCTGCGCGGCGGCACCGAAGGGTCGGCCAGCAGCTGGTCGACCAGACCCAGGTCCTCCTCGGCATGCGGGTGCTCGGTGTCGCCCAGCCGGCACGACATGCGCACCGTGCGCAGCATGAGGTTGCGTTCGAAGCGCGGGTTCAGCTCCAGCGTGCGCTGCACCGAGGCCTTGGCACCGGCCAGGTCGCCCAGCGCGGTCCGGCAGGCGGCCTGTCCCAGGTGGGCCAGCGGGTCCTGCGCCATCGCCTCGGGCATCGCGGCGGCGCCCTGCCGGCGGGCTTCCAGCGCCTCGGCGCCCAGGTGCAGGCGCATGCCGGCTTCTGCCACGTGGTTGAGCAGGTAGGGATGCCCTTGCAGTGCGGGCAGCGCCAGCGCCTGGCGGGCGGCGGCCAGCGCCTCTTCCACCCGCTGCTGGCCCAGCAGCGATTCGATGCGCATCACCTGCCACATCAGTGCCGAGACGATGTCGGGCGCACGTTCGCGGACCGCCTCCAGCGTGGCCAGCGTCGCCGCGGCGTCGCGGCGCCGGAACGTGCCCTGCGCCTTCAGGGACTGGGCCGCGACCCAGGTGGCCTGCAGTGCGGCGTCGTCGGGCCGCTCGGCCAGCCCCTGCTCGGCCGCTTCGACTGCACTTGCCGCGGCGGCGTCGGCGTCGTCGGTCTGGCCGGCCGCCTCGGCCGCGACCGCCGACTGCAGCCAGGCCGAGGCACGGTCGCCCGCGGTGGCGCCCAGGCGCGCGGCTTCCGCGAAGGCAGCCTGGGCCTGCGGCATCTGCTGCAGCGCGAACAGCGCGCTGGCGCGCAGCCAGTGGCCCAGCGGCCGGCGGCTGGCGTTCAGATGCGTCTCGGCGCGGGCCAGTGCGTCCAGCACCTCCTGGTGCCGGCCCAGGGCCGAAGCGGCACGCGCGTGCTGGAAGTCGACTTCGGCCGCCACCGCCGGGTCCTGGCCTTCGATCTGGATCGCGGCCAGTTCGTCCAGCGCTTCCTGCGCCCGTTCCAGGCTCAGCAGCGCCCGCCCCGCCACCAGGCGCATCAGCGGCACGAGTTCGGCCCGCAGCCCGGCTTCGCCGGTCAGCGCCAGCGCGGTTCGCGCCTGGGCCAGCGCCTCTTCGGCGCGGCCCTGCGCCTCCTGTCCGAAGGCGTCGAAGAAGGCGAGCGCGGCCGGCGCCGGCGCCTGGTCGGCCAGCGCGCGCAACTGCGCCGCCAGGTCGGCGATCTCCAAGTTGCGGCCCAGGCGCAGCAGGGCCCCCATGCGGACGATCAGCAGGTCGCGCGCCTCATCCGGCGGCAGGGTCCACCCTTCCGCCAGCGCCGCGGCCTGCGCCAGCACGGTGTCCTGGCCTTCGGCCTGCAGTTGGTCCAGCCAGCCGCGCAGCGCCAGCACGCTGACGCGGCCGTACTGCTGCGGCTCGGGCAGCGGCGGTGCCAGGCCCTGCAGCTGCTGCGCGGCTTCCTCGACGCGGCCCAGGCGGCCCAGGCAGATGGCGCGGTGCAGGTGCAGCCAGGGGCCGTCTTCCGGCGCCATGCCCGGGCCTGCCAGCAGGCGTTCGATCTCGTCCAGGTCCTGCAGCGTCTCCTGCCAGCGGCCGCTCATCAGACCGTAGAACACGGCCTCGCCCCAGTCGCCCGGCGCCGCCGGCCGCAGGGCCCGGCAGGCGGCTTCGAACGCGGCATGCGCCTCGTCCAGGCGCTCGATCTCGCGGCAGGTCCAGCCCAGCCGGCGCCAGGCCTGTGCCGTGTCCGCCGTGGCCGCTTCGCGCAGGTGCTGCAGCCAGCGTTCGGCCAGGCCGGGCGCGGCGCAGGCGTGGGCCAGCGCGTCCCAGCGCTGCTCGTCGTCGCCGGCCTCGGCGGCGGCCTGCAGCAGCAGGGGCCAGGCGGCTTCGGCGTCCGGCGAAGTGCGCACCGCGGACAGGCGCTGCGCCCATGCGTCCGGGACCGGGTCGGGGGGCACGCTGCCGGTGTCGTCGGGGGTCATGCGGTCGCTCCTGGCGGGAATCGCGCAAGTGGACGCAATGCACCCCATGCCGGTCAAGCACAAGCCTGTGGATCCGCGTCTGCGCCGCTAGACTGTGCCGCTTTCCATGCGCCGACTCACGTCCCTACCCTCGTGAAGACTTCCACCCTCCGCGCACGAGCGATCCTCTGCGCCTTGTTCGCCATGACCGCCGCCATCGCCGAAGCCCAGACCCAAGCCAAGCCCACCACCCGCAACCGCAGCGAGATCCCGGCCGAGTTCCGCTGGGACTTCAGCCCCATCTACCCCAGCTGGGACGCCTGGGAAGCGGGCATGAAGGAGATGGACGCCAGGACCGACGCCTTCGCCAGGCTGAAGGGCACGCTGAAGAACGGACCCGAGGCCGTGCTGAAGGCCTACCAGGCCTACGACGAGGTGGGCAAGCTGCAGTACCGCGTGTACCGCTACCCGCAGCTGCAGCGCGACGTGGACACGCGCGAACAGGCCGTGGCCGGCCGCTTCCAGCGCGTGGGCGCGGCCTTCGCCAAGTTCGACACCGCCACCGCCTGGTTCACGCCCGAGCTGCTGACGGTGCCGCAGGCCACCATGGAACGCTGGATCGCCGGGACGCCGGCGCTGGCGCCCTACCGATTCACCATCCTGGACAACTACCGCCGCCAGGCGCACGTGCTCGACGAGAAGGGCGAACACCTGCTCTCGCTGGCCTCGCGCGCCAACCGTACGCCGGTGAGCGTGTACTCCGAACTCAGCACCTCGGACATCAAGTTCCCCAAGCTGAAGCTGGGCGACGGCAGCGAGGTCACGCTCAGCCCCGGCAACTACGCGGCGCTGCTGGAAGGCAACCCGAAGCAGGCCGAACGCGCCCAGGCCGCGGCCGCCTACCTGGGCACCTACCAGGCCACCGGCCGCACCTACGCCGCCATCTACGAAGGCGTGCTGCAGCGCGACTGGTTCATGGCGCGCGCGCGCAACTTCGGCAGCACGCTGGAAGCCGCGCTCGACGAACACGCGGTGCCGCCGACGGTGGTGCAGACCCTGGTGGACACCGCGCGCGCCGGCACGGCGCCGCTGCAGCGCTACGCGCGCCTGCGCAAGAAGGTGCTGGGCCTGGAGAGCTACCACCCCTACGACTTCGCCGCGCCGCTGTTCCGCACCGACAGGAAGTACCCTTACACCACGGCACGCGAACTGGCGCTGGCGTCCGTGGCGCCGCTGGGTGAGGAATACGTGTCGCGCTACCGCCGCTTCGTGGCCGGCGGCCGCATCGACGTCTACGAGAACGAGGGCAAGCGCAGCGGCGCCTACAACGCCGGCGTCTACGGCGTCGGGCCCTACCTGCTGCTGAACTACAACGACACCCTGGATTCGGTGTTCACCTTCGCGCACGAGGCCGGGCATGCGATGCACACCGTGCTGTCGTACGAGCACCAGCCCTTCGTCACCGCCGACTACACGATCTTCGTCGCCGAGGTGGCCAGCACCACCAACGAACGCTTCCTGCTCGAAGAGCTGCTGCGCCGCACCAGCGACCCCAAGGAGCGCTTCGTGCTGCTGCAGCACGCGGCCGACGCGATCGTCGGCACCTTCTACACCCAGGTGCTGTTCGCCGACTTCGAGCTGCAGGCGCACCGCCTGGTGGAACAGGGCCAGCCGATCACCAACGAGGTGCTCTCCGGCCTGTACCGCGACACCATGAAGTCGTACTACGGCGACTCGGTGACGGTGGACGACTTCTACGGCGCGACCTGGTCGCGCATCCCGCACTTCTTCAACACGCCCTACTACGTGTACCAGTACGCCACCTGCTTCGCCTCGTCGGCGCAGCTGTTCAAGGCCATGAACAGCGGCAGCGAAGCGCAGAAGAAGGCGGCCACCGAACGCTACCTGACGCTGCTCAAGAGCGGCGGCAACGGCCACCCGATGGACCAGCTGAAGGCGGCCGGCGTCGACCTCACGCAGCGCGCCACCGTGCAGGCGGTGGTCGACCAGCTCGACGAGCTGGTGGCACGCATGGAAACCGAAGCTGCGAAGATCCGCTGATGGCACCCCCCGGCCCCGACATCCATTTCTGGCAGACCCGCTACCAGGAAGGCAACACCCCCTGGGACGACGGCCAGCCCGACGCCGACCTGGCCGCCTGGCTGGCCGACGGCACGCTGGGCCCGGCTGACGGGCCCGTGCTGGTGCCCGGCCTGGGCAGCGGCCGCCACCTGGCGCAGCTGGCGGCCGCCGGCCTGCAGGCCACGGGGCTGGACTACGCGCCGGCGGCGGTGACGATCGCGCGCGAACGGCTGGCGCGCGCCGGCCTGTCGGCGCAGGTGGAACAGGCCGACGTGCTGGACTGGGTGGCGCCGGCGCCGTTCGGCGCCGTCATCGAATGCACCTGCCTGTGCGCGCTGCACCCCGACTTCTGGCTGCGGTACGTGGATCAGCTCCAGCGCTGGCTGCGGCCGGGCGGCCGGCTTTTCGCGCAGTTCGAGCAGGTGCCGCGCGAAGGCGCGGCGCAGGGCCTGGTGGAAGGGCCACCGTACCACTGCGACATCAACGCCATGCGGGCGCTGTTCCCGCCGGGGTGCTGGCGCTGGCCGGCGACGCCGCCGCAGCGCCAGGGCGGCCGCATCTCGGGCCACCTGAGCGCGGTGCTGACGCGCGTCTGAAGGCGGTCGGCCGCTTCCCGCTCAGCGCCGCGCCGCCAGTGCCGCGGCCAGGTGGTCGGGGTCCACCGGCTTGCTGATGAAGTGCGCCTCGGGCGGCAGCTGACCCAGGCGGTCGAGTTCGGCGCGCGCCTGTGCCGAGACGGCCACCAGGCAGCGCGGCCGCACCGCGGCGTCGGCGCACAGGTGGCGGATCATCGCGAAGCCGTCCATCTGCGGCATCTGGACGTCGGTCACCACCACCGCGGGGCGCAGCCGGCCGATGATCGTGAGCGCCTGGAAGCCGTTCTCGGCCGTCTCGATCTGGGCCCGCGGCAGCACGTGCTGCACCTGGTGCAGCAGCACTTCGCGGTCGATCGGGTTGTCGTCCACCACCACCGCGCGCAACTCGGCCGCGCCGGCTTCGCGCTGCTGCTCGAACAGGCGCTCGGCGCTTTCGGCTTCGATGCGGCGGTGGCCGCCCAGGGTCTTCCAGGCCTGCAGGCGGCCGGCATCGACCCAGCGCTGCACGGTCTGCAGCGAAACACCCAGCTGGCGGGCGACTTCGACGGTGGTGTAGGACAGGCGGTCTGTGGTCACGATGGCAGCGTCAGCCAGGCAGGCTGGGGTGTCTTCTGATCGATCGGGCGCATAAACATGATTCTGGACGTCGGATCTGGTTTCCAAACCCGGAAATGCACCCACAAACGGTGCATTTCGGCACTGCAGGTAGTTTTGGATGCCTGCCGGCCCGCCCGGCCCGGGCTTCAGCCGCGGGCGTCGAACGCCTGGATGGCGCGCGCCATCTGGCCCAGCGGCAGCACTTCGTCGACGGCGCCGATCGCAATCGCCTCCTTCGGCATGCCGAAGACGACGCAGCTCTCCTCGTCCTGCGCGATGGTGCGGGCGCCGCGGTCGTGCATGGCCTTCATGCCGCGCGCGCCGTCGTCACCCATGCCGGTCAGCATGATCGCCAGCGCGTCGGCACCGGCACACTGCGCGGCGGAACGGAACAGCACGTCGACCGAAGGCTTGTGGCGGTTCACGGGCGGGCCGTCGGCCACCGTCACGTGGTACTGGCCGGCGTGCTTCTTCAGCTGCATGTGGCGGCCGCCGGGCGCGATGAGGGCGACGCCGCGCTCGAGCCGGTCGCCGTCGCGCGCCTCGCGCACGTTCATCGCCGCGAGGCTGTCCAGGCGCTGCGCGTACATCGCGGTGAAGCGTTCGGGCATGTGCTGCACGACGGCGATGCCCGGCGCGTCGGCCGGCAGCGCGAGCAGCACGTTCTCGATCGCCACCGTGCCGCCGGTGGAACTGCCGATCAGCACCGGCTTGTTGACCGACAGCGCGTGCAGACCGCCGATCGCCGGCCGCACGCTCGGCGCCGCCGCGGCCGCCACGGGTGAGCCACGGCGCGGGCGCGAACGGGCGGCGGTCTTCAGCGTCTGCAGCAGCTCGCGGCGAGACTCCTCTAGGAACTGGCGCAGGCCCAGGCGCGGCTTGGCCACCACCGCCACCGCGCCGGCGGCCAGCGCGTCCACCGCCATCTTGCTGCCCTGCTCGGTGAGGGTGGAGCAGATCACGGTGGGGATCGGCGACTCCTCCATCAGCTGGCGCAGGAAGGTCAGGCCGTCCATGCCCGGCATCTCGATGTCCAGCAGCAGCACGTCGGGCCGCTGGCGGCGGATCATCGGCCCCGCGATGAGCGGGTTGGGCGCGCTGCCGGCCAGGCCGATCTCGGGGTCGTCCTTGATCAGGTGCTGCAGCGTCTGCCGCACGACGGCCGAATCGTCGACCACGAAGACCTGGATGGTCATCTCAAACCACTCCTTCCACCGGCACCGCGCGCACCTCGGGCTCGTCCGGACCGACGGTCCAGCCCAGCTTGCGGTAGGCCACGCCGCCCAGGTCGTGCAGCAGCACGCGCACGCCGGCCGACCGCAGCGCCTCCAGCGCCCAGCGGCCGTTGCGTTCGCCGACATGGGTGCCGGCGGCGAGCGTCGGGAACATGTTGCCGCCACCGTACACGTAGGCTTCGCACAGGCGCGGCGTGATGCCGCGCGCGACGAGCAGGTCGAACATGGCGTCCAGCGCGGCGCTGCCCCAGTGGCTGTCGCGCGGGTCGCTGCCGCCTTCGCCCCGGCCGTGCACCACGTGGCACATCGCGCCGACCGTGCGGCGCGGGTCGGTCAGCACGATCGCGACGCAGGAACCCAGCAGCGTCTCCAGGCGGTCGCCGCGTTCGCCGCAGGCCACGTCGCCCGGGTGCAGCGTGACGCAACGGCTCATGCCGCCGCCTTGCGGAACGCGCCCGGCGCCAGCGGCTCCAGCGGCGTGCGGCAGGGCACACGCCCTTCGGCGGTGCCGATGAAGAACAGGCCGCCCGGGCGCAGCTGCTCCAGCACGCGGTCGGTGACCGCGGCCTTGGTCTCGGTGTCGAAGTAGATCAGCACGTTGCGCAGGAAGACGGCGTCGAAGGGGCCCAGCGGCTCGATCGGCTGCATCAGGTTCAGGCGTCCGAAGCTCACGTGCGCGCGCAGGTGCGGCTTCATCTGCACCAGCCCTTCGGCGCCGCCCTCGCCGCGAAGGCAGTGGCGGCGCAGGCGCGCGGCGTCCACGTGGCGCAGCCGCTCGGCCGGGTAGACCGCCTCCACCGCGGCGCGCAGCACGCGGTCGCTGATGTCGGTGCCCAGCACGCGCCAGTCGGGGCCGATGCGGCCCGCCTGCTGCGCCTCGTCGGCCAGCATCGCGATCGTGTAGGCCTCGTCGCCGAACGAGGAGGCGGCGCTCCAGATCGCCGGTGAACGCGGCCCGCGCCGGTTCCACTCGGCCACCAGCAGGTCGAAGTGCGCCGGCTCGCGGAAGAAGTAGGTCTCGTTGGTGGTCAGCAGGTCCAGCGCCATCTGGAACTCGCCGCCGCCGTCGTCGGCCAGGATGAGGTCGAAGTACTCGTCGTAGTCGGCCAGCCCCAGGCGCTGCAGCCGCGGGCCCAGGCGCGACGCGACGAGCGGCTTCTTGTGGTCGCCGAAGGCCATGCCGGCGGTCTCGTGCATCAGCGCCGCGATGCGGCGGAAGCTGCTGTCGCGCAGTTCCAGCATCAGGCGGCCAGCGGTTGCGCGCCGGCGTCGCACAGCGCGGCCAGCTCGGCGATCGCGAACGCGCGCCCGGGCTCCAGCACGAGCACGAATCGCCCGCGCAGCTTGGCCACGGCGCGGATGAACTCGCGCGCGATCGGGGTGCCGAAGGCCGGCGGCGGCTCGCTGCTTTCGGCGCCGATCTCGGCCACTTCGCTGACGGCGTCGACCAGCAGGCCGATCTCGCCCCGTTCGCCGTCGACGCTGGCGTCGTAGACCACGATGCAGCTCTTGCGGCCCACGCGCGCCTGCGCGCGGCCGAAGCGGGCGTTGAGGTCGATCACCGGCACGATGGCGCCGCGCAGGTTCATGACGCCGCGCACGAAGGCCGGCATCAGCGGCACCGGGGTGATCGGCGCCACCTGGATGATCTCGCGCACGCCGTCGATCTCGAGCGCGTAGCTCTCGGCCCCCAGGCTGAAGCGCAGCACCTGGGTGCCGGTGCGGGCTTCCTCGGTGGACATGGCACCGCTCCCGTCAGTAGGGCCGGAAGTTGCCGTTCGCCACCTTGGCCGGGCGCGCCGCCGGGGCGGCCGGCCGCGTGCCGGAGCGCATCGGCGTGTTCGGCGCGCGGCGCTCGTGGCGCGTCGGCGGCGCCTCGCCGCCGCCGAAGAATGAGATCGACTGCTGCAGCTGTTCGGCCTGGCCCGACAGTTCCTCGGACGTGGCCGCCAGCTCTTCCGAGGCCGACGCGTTCTGCTGCGTCGCCTTCGACAGCTGGCCCATCGCGCCGCCGATCTCGGTGACCGACTGGCTCTGCTCGGAAGAGGCGGCCGCGATCTCCTGCACCAGCTCGCTGGTCTTCTGGATCGAAGGCACGATCTCCTGCAGCAGCTTGCCGGCGCGTTCGGCGGTGCTCACGCTGTCGGCCGCGAGGTCGCCGATCTCCTTGGCCGCTTCCTGGCTGCGTTCGGCCAGCTTGCGCACCTCGGCGGCGACGACTGCGAAGCCCTTGCCGTGCTCGCCGGCGCGCGCCGCCTCGATGGCGGCATTCAGCGCCAGCAGGTTGGTCTGGTAGGCGATGTCGTCGACGATGCTGATCTTGGCCGCGATCTGCTTCATCGCGCCCACCGTCTGCATCACAGCGCTGCCGCCTTCGCCGGCTTCCTTGCTGGCCTTGGTGGCCATGGTGTCGGTGACGCGCGCGTTGTCGCTGTTCTGCGTGATCGAGGCCGACATGGTGTCGACCGAGGCCGTGGTCTGCTCGACCGACGAGGCCTGCTCGCTGGCCGCCTGCGACAGGCTCTGCGCGGTGGCGCTCACCTGGCTGGCGGCACCGGTCAGCGCCTCGGCGGCGGAGCGCACCTCCTCGATGATGGAGGCCAGCTTGTCGCAGCTGGCGTTGGCGTCGTTCTTCACCTGGTCGAAGATGCCTTCGGCGTTGCGCGTGATGCGCTGGCCCAGGTCGCCGGCGGCCAGCGCCGAGAACACGCGGCCCACGTCCTCGATGATGCCGGCCAGCTTCTCGCTGGTGGCGTTGGCGTCCTGCTTCACCTGGCCGAAGGTGCCGGCGTAGTCGCGCGTGATGCGCTGGCTCAGGTCGCCTTCGGCGAGCGCGCCGAAGACGCGCCCGACATCGCCGAAGATGACGCTGGTGGTCTCGATCAGCGCGTTCACGCCGGCGCACAGCTCGGCCACCGGCCCGCTCTTGCCTTCGAGCGGGATGCGCTGGGCGAGGTCGCCGCCGCGCGCCGCCGAGGTCACCTTCTGCGCCTGTTCGACGGCGTCGCGCAGCATGCGCGTGGCGCGCACCTCCTCGGTCACGTCGGTGGCGATCTTCACGATCTTCAGCACCCGGCCCATCTCGTCCTTCACGGGCGCATAGACGGCCTGGATCCAGGTCTCGCCACCGCCCTTGCCGATGCGGCGGAAGACGCCGCTCTGCGCCTGGCCGGCGTTGAGCTGGCGCCAGAACTCGGCATAGGCCGGCGCCGCGGCCTCGGTCGGGTCCACGAACATGCGGTGGTGGCGGCCGCGCACGTCGTCGCCCTGGTAGCCCAGCACCTGCAGGAAGTTGCGGTTGGCGGTGATCACCGTGCCGTCGAGCTGGAACTCGATGTAGGCGTAGGAGGTGTCGATGGCGGCCAGGATGCCGCGCGAGTTCTGGCGCTCGATCTCGGCTTCGGTGATGTCGTAGCGCACGCCCAGGTATTTCTTGGGCTTGCCGTTCTCGCCCATGATGGGCGCGATCACCGCGTCCACGTAGTAGGGCGTGCCGTCCTTGGCGCGGTTCTTGATGACGCCGCGGAACATCTCGCCGCGCCCGATCGTCTGCCACATCTTCTTGAAGACGTCCTTCGGCATGTCGGGGTGGCGCGTCGTGCTGTGCGGCGCGCCCAGCAGTTCGTCGCGGCCGTATTTCGAGACCTCGATGAACTTCTCGTTGATGCTGAGGATGTCGCCCTTCTTGTCCGCCTCCGAGACGATGCTGGTGACGTCCATGATCTGGGCGCGTACCTTCAGTTCGGACTCGACCTCCTCGAGCCTGGCGGCCAGGCGCGCCCGTTCGGCTTCGGCGGCCTGCTGAGCGCGCTCGAGCTCGCCCAGCTTCTTGTAGGCCTCGTCGAGTTCCGGTCCGGCCGCGATGCGGGCGATCCACGACGCTGTGGGCTGGTTCATGACGCTTGTCCTTCTGTGGCGATGTTCGTTTGGGAGGCGGGGGCGGGGGCGGGGGTGGGGAGTGCGGCACGCGGCGGCCCCTGGGCCGACAGGCGGGCGAGGGCGGTGACGTCGAAGATCAGGGCCACCTCGCCATTGCCCAGGATCGAGGAGCCGCTCATGCCGCGCAGGCTGCGGAACATGCGGCCCAGCGGCTTGATCACGGTCTGGTGCTGGCCCAGCAGCTGGTCGACGCGCACGCCGAAGCGGCGGCCGTCGGCCTGCAGCACGACGATGCTGCTGCGTTCGGGCTCGGGCGGGTCCAGCTGGTAGAGCGCCCGCAGGCTGACCACCGGCAGCATCTGGCCGCGCAGTTCGACGAAGCCTCGGCCGCGCGCTTCGCCGTCGTCGGCGGCGGCGCGGTGCTCGATCACCTCGACCACCGACTCGAGCGGGAAGATGAAGCGCGATGTGCCGGTGCCGACCAGGAAGCCGTCGATGATGGCCAGCGTCAGCGGCAGGCGGATCTCCATCCGGCTGCCCTGGCCTTCGGTGCTGTGGATCGTGATGCTGCCGCGCAGCGCCTCGATGTTGCGGCGGACCACGTCCATGCCGACGCCGCGGCCGGAGAGGTTGGTCACTTTCTCGGCGGTGGAGAAGCCGGGCTCGAAGATCAGGCGCAGCACGGCGTCGTCGTCGGGCACGGTGCCGCGTTCGACCAGGCCGCGCTCCCAGGCGCGTTCCAGCACCTTCTGGCGCACGATGCCGCGGCCGTCGTCGCTGATGGTGATGAGGATGCTGCCCGCCTCGTGGCAGGCGGCCAGCGTGAGCCGGCCCTGCGGCGCCTTGCCGGCGGCGACGCGCTGCTCGGCCGTCTCCAGTCCGTGGTCGAGCGCGTTGCGCACCAGGTGCATCAGCGGGTCGGCGATGCGTTCGACGACCGACTTGTCGAGCTCGGTCTCGCCGCCCACGATCTCCAGCGCGACGTCCTTGCCCAGCTCGGCCGCGGTGTCGCGCACGACGCGGCGGAAGCGCGAGAAGGTCTCGCCGATGGGCACCATGCGCAGCTGCAGGGTGCCGTTGCGGATCTCCTCGACGAGGCGGCTGATCTGCTCGTTGGCCTCGACCAGGGTGCCCTGGTGCGACTGGCGCGCCAGCAGCGAAGCGCCGGCGCTGGCGATCACGAGTTCGCCCAGCAGGTTGATCACGGTGTCCAGCCGGTCGGCCTGCACGCGGATGTAGCGCGGGTCCTCGGTGGCGGCGGCGTCGCGGCGGCGCTGCTGCTTGCCCAGTGCGGCTTCCACCACCTGCGGCGGCAGCGCGGTGCCGGCCTGCAGCACTTCGCCCAGCGGCCGGCTGCCGCCTTCGGCGGCCTGCTGCTGCAGCCCGCGTTCCAGCTGCGCCGCGGACAGCGCACCCACGCCGACCAGGATCTCGCCCAGGCGGGTGGTGTCGGGCAGGGCGGCGATCTGTTCGGCCAGGTCGCTGGCGCTGCGCCCCGGCTCCAGGATCGTGAGTGCGCAGTCTTCGCGCACGAAGCTGAAGGCGCTTTCGATGGCGTCGCGCCCGGCGCCCGTCTCCAGCTCGAATTCGAAGGCCAGGTGGCAGGTCTCGGGGTCGATCGCGTCCAGCGCCGGCACCGCCTGCGTGTCGCAGTGCAGGGCTTCGATGCTGCCCAGCGAACGCAGGTAGTTCAGGATCGCCAGCGGGTCCATGCCGTTGCGGAAGGTCTCGGCACCGAAGCGCACTGCGATGTGCCAGCGGCGCATGCCGGCGGGCGGCGGCGGCGCGGCCGGCGCGCGCCCCGCCGGCGCGGGCGGGGCGGTGCCGGCGGCCTGCTGCAGGCGCTGCACCAGCGCTTCGCGCGCGGCGACGCGGCCGTCGTCGGCAGGCGCGCCCTGCGCCTGGTCGACCAGGGCGCGGATCTCGTCGTTGCAGGCCAGCAGCAGCGAACCCAGCGGCGCGTCCAGCGTGACCTGGCCTTCGCGCAGGCGGTCCAGCAGCGTCTCCACGTGGTGCGTGAAGGCGACCACGCGGTCCAGGCCGAACAGCCCGGCCGAGCCCTTCACCGTGTGCGCACAGCGGAACAGCGCGTCCAGCAGCTCGCGGTCGCCGGGGTTGTCTTCCAGCTCCAGCAGCAGCTGTTCCAGCCGCTCCAGCTGCTCGTGGGCTTCGCTGATGAAGGCGGGCAGCGCGTCGGCGATGTAGCCCAGGTCCTGTTCCGGCGTGCTCATGCGTTGCGCTCCAGCCATTGCGCCATGCCGAACGCGCGGCAGGCGGCTTCCAGCGTGGCGCTGGGCGCGGTCAGCTGCAGCGGGCGTTCGGCCGCGGTGCAGCTGGCGGCCAGCGACAGCAGCAGCTGCAGACCGGCGCCGTCCACTTCGGCGACGGCGCTGCCGTCGGCACGCGCCGCGGCGTCTTCGGCGTCGGCCGCGGCCAGCCAGGCGGCCCAGGGCTCGCGCAGTTCGCCCACGGTGTAGATCGTCAGCTCGGCGGGCAGGACCAGCGGTGCGTTCATCAAGCCACCACCAGCTTCGACACCGCGTCCAGCAGCTGCGGCGGGTTGAAGGGCTTCACGATCCAGGCCTTCGCGCCGGCGGCGCGGCCGGCTTCCTTCTTGGCCTGCTGGTCCTCGGTGGTCAGCATGATCACCGGCGTGAAGCGGTGGCGCGCGTGCTGCTTGAGCTGCGTGACGAAGCCGATGCCGTCCAGCCGCGGCATGTTGACGTCGCTGATGATCAGGTTCACGCGGCCTGCCTTGTCCAGCGTCTCCAGCGCTTCCTGGCCGTCGCCGGCTTCCAGCACGTCGTAGCCGGCGCGCACCAGCGCCATGCGCACCACCGTGCGCAGTGAAGACGAGTCATCGACGACGAGGATGGTCTTGGCCATTCGGGCGGCCCTCCGGGTTCAGAAGAAGGTGGTCTCGGTGCTGGCCGGCGCGGTGCCGGCACCCTGGCTGCGCTGTTCGTGCGTGGTGTAGCCGGCGGCCAGCAGCGCCGCCCATTCGGCGGCGTCGGGCACGCGGCCTTCGGCGGCGCCTTGCGCCAGCCGGGCGGCGGCCTGGGTGATGGAGGTGGCCACCTGCTCCAGGATCTGCTGCACCCGGTCCTGGAACTGGAAGGCCACCATCAGCTGCTCGACCTGCACGCGCACGGCCTGGCCGCGCTGGCGCAGTTCGGCGGCGCGCGCCTGCAGTTCGGACACCGTGCCTTCGACCTGGCCGACGACGCGGCGCACCGTCTGCTCGGAGTCGGCGATCGTCACCGTGTCGCGGCGCGTGTTCTCGTCGGCCAGCGCGAGCGCCTCGCCCATGCGGCCGGCGAAGTCGCGCACCTGCACGCCGATGCGCTGACCCGTCGCGCCCGATTCGGTGGACAGGCGCCGCACCTCGGCGGCGACGACCGCGAAGCCGCGGCCGCCGGTGCCGGCGCGCGCAGCCTCGATGGCGGCGTTGATCGACAGCAGGTTGGTCTGGCGCGCGATCTTGGCCACGTCCTCGGCCATCTCGCCCAGTTGGACCGAGTCGCCGGCCAGCGTGCGCACCGAACTCATCACCGCGTCGCGCGACTGCACGAAGGTCTGCAGGTTGCCGATCAGGCCGTGCAGCTGCGCTTCGCAGTCGGCCAGCAGGGCGGCGCGCCGCTCCAGCGTGGACGAATCAGGCGCGGCGCTGCCGTCGGCTTCGGTGGCGCTGTCCAGCTGGGTCAGGATGGCGGCGAAGCCCTGCAGCAGTTCATCGGTGGCCTCGCGCATCTGCCGCTGCGCGGTGCCCAGGTTGGTGGTCCAGAGGGTGGCGGCTTCGTCCAGCCGTTCCGCGATCTGGGAAGCCAGCGGCGTCGCCGGCGCTGCCGAAGCAGGCACCAGCCACCCGCCGAGGCGGCGCCAGAGGCCGGAATGGGGCAGCGGCAGCGTCGAAGTGGTCATCTATGCGGTGCTCGCCTGATAAACAATCCATCCGAACATTTCGAATGAAAATCAAAAAACATCAAAAAGAGTGTGTTCCTGTAGATCGGCAGCAGACCCTCGGACATGAGGGCGATTGGCAGTGCAGTTCGTGACTTCGAGCCGCCAGCCTCCGGGGCCAACCGGGGCGCCCAAAAGCAGAAGGCCACCGGGGTTTGCACCCCGGTGGCCTTCTGGCCTGACTCGTGACGAGAGCGGAGACTTACTTCCCGCTGGGCACCTTGCCGTCGACGCCCTTCACGTAGAAGTTGATGCCGCCCAGGAACTTGTCGTCGGCGACGGCGTCCTTGGCCAGCACTTCCTTGCCGTCGTTGCCGACGATGGGGCCCTTCCAGATGACGAAGCTGCCGTCCTTCAGGCCGGCCTTGACCTTCTCGATCTTCTCCTTCGTGGCGGCCGGCACGTCTTCGGCGATGGAGACGAAGTCGATCGCGCCTTCCTTGACGCCCCACCAGGACGCCTGGTTGCCCTGCCACTTGCCTTCGAGCACGTCGCGCGTGGCCTTGATGTAGTACGGGCCCCAGTTGATGACCGCCGAGCCCAGGTGCGCCTTCGGGCCGTAGGCCGTCATGTCGCTGTCCCAGCCGAAGGCGCGCTTGCCCTTCTCCTGCGCCGTCTTCAGCACCGCGGGCGAATCGGTGTTCTGCATCAGCACGTCGGCGCCGCCGTTGATGAGCGCGGTGGCCGCCTCGGTCTCCTTGGGCGGGTTGAACCATTCGTTGACCCAGACCACCTTGGTCTTGATCTTCGGGTTCACGCTCTGCGCGCCGAGGGTGAAGCTGTTGATGTTGCGGATGACCTCGGGAATGGGGATCGAGCCCACCACGCCCAGCACGTTGCTCTTGGTCATGGCGCCGGCCACCACGCCGGCCATGTAGGCGCCTTCGTAGGTGCGGCTGTCGTAGGTGCGCATGTTGTCGGCCTGCTTGTAGCCGGTGGCATGCTCGAACTTGACGTCCTTGTTGTCGGCCGCCACCTTGAGCATCGGCTCCATGTAGCCGAAGGTGGTGCCGAAGATGAGCTTGTTGCCCTGGCCGATCATGTCGCGGAACACGCGCTCGGCGTCGGCGGCCTCGGGCACCTTCTCGACGTAGCTGGTCACCACCTTGTCGCCGAATTCCTTCTCCACCGCCTTGCGGCCGTTGTCGTGCGCGAAGGTCCAGCCGCCGTCGCCCACCGGGCCCACGTAGGCGAACGCGATCTTCAGCGGTTCGGGCTTGGCCGGTGCGGAGGCGGCGGCGGAAGCGGGCGCGGCGGCCTGCGGGGCCGGGGCCTCCTCCTTCTTGCCGCAGCCCACCAGGGCGGCGGTGGCGGCGATGCTGGACCAGCCCGCCAACTTGAGCAGCGAGCGCTTCGATTCGAAGGTCATGGGGTTCTCTCTCCTGGGGTGAGGGGCACGATTATCGGGCGGGATTTCATGATCCCGGGAAGAACGGCTTGCCGAGCGAAGCCGGCATGTTGACGCGGATCCAGGCCGCATTGCGCGAGATCAGCACCAGCACCACGATGGTGGCGACGTAGGGCAGCATGCTGAGGAACTGGCTGGGCACCTGCACGCCCTGGCCCTGCAGATGGAACTGCAGCATGGTCACGCCGCCGAACAGGTACGCGCCCAGCAGCACGCGGGTGGGCCGCCAGGTGGCGAAGGTGGTGAGCGCGAGCGCGATCCAGCCCTTGCCGGCCACCATGCCTTCCACCCACAGCGGCGTGTAGACCACCGAGAGGTAGGCGCCGGCCACTCCGCACAGCGCGCCGCCGAACATCACCGCCGCCATGCGGATGCGCCGCACCGGGTAGCCCAGCGCATGCGCCGACTCGGGCGATTCGCCCACCGCGCGCAGCACCAGGCCGGCGCGCGAGCGGTAGAGGAACCAGGCGACGGCGAAGGTGAGCAGCATCGCCAGGTAGACCATCGGGAGCTGGCGGAACAGCGCCGGCCCGATGAAGGGCAGGTCGCCCAGCACCGGCAGGTGGTACTGGGTGCGTTCGCCGATCTTCTCCTGCACGTAGCCGATGCCCAGGAAGGCCGAGAAGCCGGTGCCGAAGAGACTGAGCGCCAGCCCGGTCGCGTACTGGTTGGTGTTGAGCCAGATGACCAGGCCGCCGAAGGCCGCGGCCATCAGCGCGCCGGCGCCGGCGCCGGCGGCGAAGGCCAGCCAGTCGTTGCCGCTGTGCACCGCGGTCGCGAAGCCGGCGATGGCCGCCACCAGCATCATGCCCTCGGCGCCCAGGTTGACGATGCCGGCGCGTTCGTTGATGAGCAGGCCCAGGCCGGCGATGGCCAGCACCGTGCCGGCGTTCAGCGTGGCGGCCAGCAGGAGGGCGAAGGTGTCGTCCATGTCAGGCCTCCTTGGGCTGGGGGGTGGCCGCGGTCGTGGACGCCTTGGGCCTGGGCGGATGCTTCACGCGGATGCGGTAGTGGATCAGCGTGTCGGCCGCCAGCAGGCTGAACAGCAGCAGACCCTGGAACACGCCGGTCAGCGACTTCGGCAGCCCCAGGCGCGACTGCGCCAGTTCGCCGCCGATGTAGAACATGCTCATCAGGATGCCGCTGAAGACGATGCCCACCGGGTGCAGCCGCCCGACGTAGGCCACGATGATGGCGGCGAAGCCGTAGCCCGCCGGCACGTGCGGCGTCAGCTGGCCCAGCGGGCCCGCCGCTTCCAGCCCGCCGGCCAGCCCGGCCATGCCGCCCGAGAGCAGCAGCGCCGTCCACAGCGCGCTGCGCGACGAGAAGCCCGCGTAGCGCGCCGCCGCCGGTGCCAGCCCGCCCACCTGCAGCTGGAAGCCCTTGTAGGTGCGGAACAGGAAGGCCCAGAACGCGGCCACGCCCACCAGCGCGACGATCACGCCGATGTTGGCGCGCAGGCCGCCGCCCTGCACCAGGCGCGGGATCTGGGTCACGGCGTCGAAGGTGATGGTCTGCGGGAAGTTGTAGCCCTTGGGGTCCTTCCAGGGCCCGTAGACCAGGTAGCTCAGCACCAGGTCGGCCACGTACACCAGCATCAGGCTGACCAGGATCTCGCTCGCGTTGAAGCGGTCGCGCAGCAGCGCCACGATGGCTGCCCACAGCATGCCGCCCAGCACGCCCATCAGCAGGATGGGCACGACGATGAAGCGACCCATCCAGGCGAGCGACGGGCCGGACTGCATCGCCATCCAGCCGGCGAACAGCGCGCCGACGATGAACTGCCCCTCGGCGCCGATGTTCCACACGTTGGAGCGGTAGCACACCGCCAGCCCCAGGGCGATGAGGATCAGCGGCGTCGCCTTCACCGACAGTTCCGACAGCCCGTACAGGTTCTTCACCGGCTCGACGAAGAACACCTGCAGACCGCGCACCGGGTCCTTGCCCAGCAGCAGGAAGAGGACGACGCCGATCACCACCGTCGCCGCCAGCGCCAGCAGCGGGCTGGCGAAGGACATCACCTTCGAAGGCTGCGGCCTCGCTTCAAGCTTCAGCATGCTGGGCCTCCTTCATGAACAGGCCGCTCATCCATTCGCCGATCTTCTCGATCGTGGCCTCGGCCATCGGCACCGAAGGCGAGACCCGGCCCTGGGCGATGACGACCAGCCGGTCGCTGATCTCGAACAGCTCGTCCAGTTCCTCGCTCACCACCAGCAGCGCGCAGCCGGCGTCGCGCAGCTTGAGCAGCTCGCCGCGGATCAGCGCCGCCGCGCCCACGTCCACGCCCCAGGTGGGCTGACTCACGATCAGCAGCTTGGGGTGGGCGTCGATCTCGCGGCCGACGATGAACTTCTGCAGGTTGCCGCCCGACAGGCTCTTCGCCGCCGCACCCGGCCCGCCGGCCTTGACCTTGAAGCGTTCGATGATGTGCTCGGCCAGCTGCGACACGCGCGTGGTGCTGATCCAGCCGCTCTTGTGGACGGTCTCGGTGCGCGTGAGCAGCGTGTTCTGCGCCAGGCTCAGCGTGGGCACGGCGCCACGGCCCAGCCGTTCCTCGGGCACGAAGTGCAGGCCTTCGTGCCGCCGTCGTCGCGCCGAGTGCTGGGCGATGTCCTTGCCGAATAGCGTGATCGAGCCCTGCGCGGCGCGCGGGTCCTCGCCCGAGAGCGCGGCCATCAGCTCCTGCTGGCCGTTGCCGGAGACGCCGGCCACGCCGACGATCTCGCCGGCGCGCACCTCGAAGCTGATGCCCTTGAGGTCGACGCCGAACTGGTCCTGCTTGTCGAGCGACAGGTCCTTCACCGCCAGCACCACGGCGCCGGCGGCGCTGGCTTTGTGGTGCAGCTCGGGCGGCTCGGCGCCGATCATCAGGCGCGACAGGCTGGCATTGCTCTCCTGCGTGGGGTCGACTTCGCCGGTGACCTTGCCGCCGCGCAGCACCGTGCAGTGGTGGCAGAGGGCGCGGATCTCGTCGAGCTTGTGGCTGATGTAGAGGATGCTGGTGCCCTTGTCGGCCAGCTGGCGCAGCGTGACGAACAGCTTGTCCACCGCCTGCGGCGTGAGCACCGAGGTTGGCTCGTCCAGGATCAGCAGCTGCGGGTTCGTGAGCAGCGCGCGCACGATCTCCACCCGCTGCCGTTCACCCACCGACAGCGTGTGCACCGGGCGCAGCGGGTCCACGTCCAGGCCGTAGGTGTGGGCGACCTCGGTGATGCGCTGCGTCACCTGCGGCAGCGCCATCGCCTTGTCCAGGCCCAGCCACACGTTCTCGGCCGCCGTCAGCGTGTCGAACAGGCTGAAGTGCTGGTATACCATGCTGATGCCGAGCGTGCGCGCCTCGGCCGGGCTCTTCACGGTGACGGGCTGGCCGTTCCAGCGGATCTGGCCTTCGTCGGGCTGCACGGCGCCGTAGATGATCTTCATCATCGTGCTCTTGCCGGCGCCGTTCTCGCCCAGCACGGCGTGGATCTCGCCGGGCTTCACGCGCAGGTTGACGCCGTCGTTGGCGCGCACCGCGGGGTACTGCTTGCTGATGCCGGTGAGTTCGAGTCGAAGCATGGCAGTTCCTCTTTCAGTGGCGGCGCCCGGCCACGTAGGTGGCGACGCGGTTGCGGTCGTCGGCCAGGGTCATCCAGGCGAAGACGCGGGCGTGCAATTCCTGGGCCGCGAGGCCCTTCACTTCACCCCGCGCCACGGCGTCGCGGTGGCGCGCGGCGGCGCCGACCGCCCAGTCCCAGACCACCACGTCGGCCATCGCGCCTTCGCCCAGGTGGCCGATCTCGGCGTCCAGGCCCAGCGCCTCGGCGGCACCGCGGGTGGCGGCGTGCAGCGCGGTCCAGGCCGACAGGCGCGTGCCGCGCAGCATCTGCACCTTGTAGGCCTCGGCCAGCGTGCGCGGCATCGACAGGCTGGTGCCGCCGCCCACGTCGCTGGCCAGCGTGACGGCATGGCCGGCGTCGACGGCGGCCTGCCAGTCGAACAGGCCGCTGCCCAGGAACAGGTTGCTGGTGGGGCAGAAGGCGATCTGCGCGCCGCTGTCGGCCAGGCGGCGCCGGTCCTCGGCGTCGAGCCAGATGCCGTGCGCCAGCACCGAGCGTTCGGTGAGCAGGCCGTGGCGCGCGTAGACGTCCAGGTAGCTGCGCGCTTCAGGGAACAGCTCGGCGATCCACTTCACCTCGTCCACGTTCTCGGCCACGTGGGTCTGCATGTACAGGCCTTCGTGGCGCGCCAGCAGCCGGCCGGCCATGGCCAGCTGCTCGCGCGTGCTGGTGGCGGCGAAGCGCACGGTCACGGTGTAGCGGCTGCGCGAGCGGCCGTGGAAGCGGCGGATGAGGTCTTCGCAGTCGCGTTCGGCGCCGGCCACGTCGTCGCGCAGGCCGTCGGGCGCGTGGCGGTCCATCAGCACCTTGCCGGCCAGCACGCACATGTCGCGTTCGGCGGCGGCTTCGAACAGCGCCTCGGCCGAGACCTTGTGCACCGTGGGGAACACCACCGCGCAGGTGGTGCCGTGCTCCAGCAGCGAGTCCAGGAACAGCGCCGCGCCGGCATGCGCCGCCGCCGGGTCGGCGAAGCGGCGTTCGGCCGGGAAGGTGTAGGTGTTCAGCCAGTCCAGCAGGCCGGTGCCGTGGCTGGCGATCACGTCCAGCTGCGGGCAGTGCACGTGGGTGTCGATGAAGCCCGGCATCAGCAGGCGGCCGGAATGGTCCACCTTCTGCCAGTCGTCGCCCGGCGGCTGGAGGCCCGGCAGCGCGCCGGCGATGCGGCCGTTTTCGTCCACCAGCAGCCAGTGGTCGGGCCGCCAGCGCACGTGGTCCATCGCCGTGCTCTGCCACAGCGGGCTGCCGCTGAAGTCCAGCAGGTCGCCGCGCAGCGCCAGCCGGGGCCTCATGCCGCTTCCTTCTGCGGCAGGCGCCGCCCGGACAGCTGGCGCGAGACTTCGCGCACCTGCTCGCGGAACCAGCGCATCGAGGGCGCGGCATGCGTCAGGTCGTGCCAGAGCTGGTAGTAGGTGAGCGGCGGAAAGGCGAACGGGCAGCGCACGATCTTCACGGGCAGGGTGTCCACGTAGCGGCTGCAGAACAGGCGGCCGGTGGTCAGCACCAGCAAGGAGTCGGCCACCATCAGCGGGATCAGGCTGAAGTGCGAGGCGCGCACCACGATGTTGCGGCGTGCACCCTGCTGAGTCAGGTGCTCGTCGATCACGCCCAGGGCGCCGGGGTGCATGGGCATCGGCGCCACGTGCTCGCAGGCGAGGTACCTGTCGACGTTCCAGTTGCGCCCCACCGCCGGGTGCTTCTCGGCCACCAGGCAGACCACGTCGTCGCTCACCAGCCGGCCCAGGTGGAGTTCGGCCGGCGGCTCCAGCCAGTTGCCGATGACCAGGTCCACGTCGCCCGTGGCCAGGTGGCGGCGGTAGTCGTATTCCTGCGTCAGCGGCATCAGCTCCAGCTTCACGCCGGGCGCCAGCCGCTTCACGTGCGCCACCAGCGCGGGCAGGAACAGCGGGTCCAGGTAGTCGCTGGCCGCCACGCGGAAGGTGGCCTCGCTGGCGGAGGCGTCGAAGGGCAGGGCGCGGGTGCGCACGCCGAACAGGCGTTCGGCCTCGTGCAGCAGGTTGGTGGCCGGGCCCACCAGTTGCAAGGCGGTCTCGGTGGGCTGCATCTGGTGGCCGGTGCGCACCAGCAAGGGGTCGCCCGTCAGGGCCCGCAGGCGCTTCAACTGGGCGCTCACCATGGGCTGGCTGCTGGCCAGGCGCATGGCGGCACGTGAAACGCTGCGTTCGGTGATCAAGGTGTGCAGGACCCGTATGAGGTACAGGTCAATGGTGTCGAATTCGGCCCGCTTCACCATATGGATTTGCCGATACGCTGTATGCGGCGCATCGTATACGCACGGGGCCACACCGGAGTACCTTTCGGGTAAGCACCGATGAGCCCCACCACACCGATGAATCCACGCCCGATCCGCTTCTTCCACCGCGGCGCCGTCGTCGAGCTGCCGCACGTGAGCCCGACGCGCACCGTGCTCGACTGGCTGCGCGAAGAGCGCCGCGCCACCGGCACCAAGGAAGGCTGCGCCGAAGGCGACTGCGGCGCCTGCACCGTGGTGCTGGGCGAACTCGACAGCGGTGGCGCCCTGGTGCTCAAGCCCGTGAACGCCTGCATCCAGTTCATGCCCACGCTGGACGGCAAGGCGCTCTTCACGGTGGAAGACCTGAAGCAGGGCGAGAAGCTCCATCCGGCGCAGCAGGCCATGGTGGACTGCCACGGCTCGCAATGCGGCTTCTGCACCCCGGGCTTCGTGATGTCGCTGTGGTCCACCTATGAACGCCACCAGGCCTGCGGCAGCACGCCCACGCGCCAGCAGCTGGCCGACGACCTGTCGGGCAACCTGTGCCGCTGCACCGGCTACCGGCCCATCCTGGACGCCGGCCAGGCCATGTTCGAAGCGCCCGCGGTGCGGCTGGACGCCGAGCCCGTGCGCCAGGCGCTGGCCGAGATGGCCGGCCGCTCGCCGCTGCACACCGACGAAGGTTTCCACGCGCCGCGCACGCTGGCCGAATTCGCTTCGCTGCGCAATGCCAACCCGGCGGCGCGCATCCTGGCCGGCGGCACCGACATCGGCCTGTGGGTGACCAAGCAGTTCCGCGACCTGGGCACGCTGCTGTACATCGGCAACGTCGAGGAACTCAGGCGCGTGGAGGTGGAAGGCAACACGCTGCGCATCGGCGCCGCCGCCTCGCTGGAAAGCGCGTGGCAGGCGCTGGTGGCCGAATGGCCCGCCCTGCGCGACCTGTGGCTGCGCTTCGCCTCGCTGCCCATCCGCCAGGCCGGCACCATGGGCGGCAACGTGGCCAACGGCTCGCCCATCGGCGACTCCGCGCCGGTGCTGATGGCGCTGGACGCCTGGCTGGAACTGCGTCGCGGCGACCGCGTGCGCGCGCTGCCGCTGGCCGAGTTCTACGTCGACTACATGAAGAACCGCCTCGAGGCGGGCGAGTTCGTGCAGACCATCGTGGTGCCGCTGCAGGCGGGTCCGCTGGTGCGCGCCTACAAGATCAGCAAGCGCTTCGACTGCGACATCTCGGCGGTCTGCGCCGGGTTGTCGGTCACGCTGGAAGGCGACCGGGTGGTCGCGGCGCGCTTCGCCTTCGGCGGCATGGCGGCCACGGTGAAACGCACCGTGCGTGCCGAAGCCGCGGCCGTCGGCCAGGCCTGGACTCAGGCCACGGCCGAAGCCGCCGCGCGCGCCCTGGCCGAAGACTTCAAGCCGCTCACCGACATGCGCGCCAGCGCGGTCTACCGCCAGCAGGTGGCGGCCAATCTGCTGCGCCGCTTCTGGCTGGAGACGCGGCCGCAGGACCCGCTGCCGGAAAGCGCGGTCAGCGTCTTCGCCCGCGAGGTGCAGGCATGAACAAGCCCGTGGAACCGATGGCGTCGTTCGCGGTGGCCGGCGTCTCGCTGGCGCACGAGTCGGCGCACCTGCACGTGGCCGGCGAAGCGGCCTACACCGACGACCTGCCCGAACTGGCCGGCACCCTGCACGCGGCGCTGGGCCTGTCGCCGGTGGCGCACGGCGTGCTTCGGTCCGTCGACCTGGAAGCGCTGCGCGCGCTGCCCGGCGTGGTGGACGTGTTCACCGCGAAGGACATCCCGGGCGACAACGAGTGCGGTTCGCTCGTCAAGGACGACCCCATCCTGGCCGGCGAGCCGGGCGCCGTGCTGCGCTACCTGGGGCAGCCGGTCTTCGCCGTCATCGCCACCACGCGCGAAGCGGCGCGCCACGCGGCGGCGAAGGCCCGCTTCGTGATCCAGGCCGACACGCTGCCGCCCATCCTGACGCCGGAAGCCGCGCACGCGGCGCAGCAGTACGTGGTGCCGCCGATGCACCTGCTGCGCGGCGACGCGCGGGCCGCCATCGAAGCCGCGCCGCACCGTTTCAAGACCAGCTTCGACGTCGGCGGCCAGGAGCAGTTCTACCTGGAAGGGCAGATCTCGTACGCGGTGCCGGTGGAAGACGGCGGCATGAAGGTCTTCTGCTCCACCCAGCACCCCAGCGAGATGCAGCACCTGGTGGCGCACGCGCTGCACCGGCCGGCGCATGCGGTGCAGGTGGAATGCCGCCGCATGGGCGGCGGCTTCGGCGGCAAGGAATCGCAGTCGGCGCTGTTCGCCTGCGTGGCCGCGGTGGCCGCCACGCGCCTGAAGCGGCCGGTGAAGCTGCGTGTCGACCGCGACGACGACTTCATGATCACCGGCCGCCGCCACTGCTTCCACTACGAGGTGGACGTGGGCCACGACGACGAAGGCCGCCTGCTCGGCGCCGAGGTCACCATGGTCTCGCGCGCCGGCCATTCGGCCGACCTTTCGGGCCCGGTGATGACGCGCGCGCTGTGCCACTTCGACAACGCCTACTGGCTGCCGGACGTGGCGATGCACGGCTTCTCGGGCAAGACGAACACGCAGAGCAACACCGCCTTCCGCGGCTTCGGCGGGCCGCAGGGCGCCATCGCGATCGAATACGTGCTCGACAGCGTGGCGCGCCGGCTCGGCAAGGACCCGCTGACCGTGCGGCGCGCCAACTTCTACGGCGTGGAGTCGAACAACGTCACGCCCTACGGCCAGAAGGTCGAGGACAACATCCTCGAGCCGCTGGTGTCGAAGCTGGAAGCCACCAGCGGCTACGCCGCGCGCCGTGCCGAGGTGGCGGCCTTCAACGCGAAGAGCCCGGTGCTGAAGAAGGGCATCGCGCTCACGCCGCTGAAGTTCGGCATCTCCTTCAACGTGGTGCACCTGAACCAGGCCGGCGCGCTGGTGCACGTGTACACCGACGGCTCGGTGCTCGTGAACCACGGCGGCACCGAGATGGGCCAGGGCCTGAACACCAAGGTGGCGCAGGTGGTGGCCCACGAACTGGGCCTGCCGCTGACCGCCGTGCGCTGCACCGCCACCGACACGCAGAAGATCGCCAACACCTCGGCCACCGCCGCTTCCACCGGCAGCGACCTCAACGGCAAGGCCGCGCTGGACGCTGCGCGCCAGGTGCGCGAACGCCTGGCCGCCTTCGCCGCGCAGCAGTGGGGCGGCGAGGCGGCGCAGGTGCGCTTCGCCCACGGCCAGGTGCACGTGGGCGGGCGCGTGCTGCCGTTCGGCGAAGTGGCCAACGCGGCCTACATGGCGCGCGTGCAGCTGTGGAGCGACGGCTTCTACGCCACCCCCGGCCTGTCCTGGGACAAGCAGTCGATGAAGGGCCACCCCTTCTACTACTACGCCTATGGTGCCGCGGTGAGCGAAGTGCTGGTGGACACGCTCACCGGCGAATGGAAGCTGCTCGCCGCCGACGTGCTGCACGACGCCGGCCGTTCGCTCAACCCGGCGCTGGACATCGGCCAGGTCGAAGGCGGCTTCATCCAGGGCATGGGCTGGCTGACGATGGAAGAGCTGGTCTGGCACCCGCAGAGCGGCCTCTTGATGACGCACGCGCCTTCCACCTACAAGATCCCCACCGCCAACGACTGCCCGCCGCGCTTCGACGTGCGGCTGTTCGACCGCCCCAACGTGCAGGACAGCATCCACCGCAGCAAGGCGGTGGGCGAACCGCCGCTGCTGCTGCCGTTTTCCGTGTTCTTCGCGATCCGCGACGCCGTCTCGGCGGCGGGCGGCCACCGCGTGGACCCGCCGCTGCGCGCGCCAGCCACCAGCGAAGCCATCCTGTCCGCCGTCGAAGCGGTGCGGAGCGCGGCGTGAACCTGCTGTCGTGCGCCATGCTCTGGCAGGCCGAAGGCCGGCCGGCCGTGGTGGTGGAAGTGGCGGCGCACCGCGGATCGGTGCCGCGCGAGGCCGGCACGCGCATGCTGGTGTCGACCGCCGAGGTGCTGGGCACCATCGGCGGCGGCCACCTGGAGCAGCAGGCCATCGAACGCGCGCGTGCCGCACTGCGCGGTGAAGACCTGACCGCCGAACAGCACCTGCCGCTGGGCCCGGCGCTCGGCCAGTGCTGCGGTGGCGCGGTGACCTTGCGTTATGTGCCGCTGTCGGCATCGCGCCCGGCCGAATGGGCATTGCCCGAACCGCGCTTCACGCTGCAGCTCTACGGCGCCGGCCACGTGGGCCGCGCGATCGTGAAGCTGCTCGAGGGCATTCCCTGCCGCGTGCAGTGGATCGACGAACGCGAGAGCGAATTCCCTGCCGTGCCTTCGGCACCGCACGTCGAGCGCGTCTGCGTCGAACCGGTGGAAGCCGAGGTGGCGACCGCGCCGCCGGGCGCCTTCTACCTGGTGCTGACGCACAGCCATGCGCTGGACCAGGCGATCACCGAAGCGATCCTGCGCCGCGGCGACTTCGGCTTCCTGGGCCTGATCGGATCGAAGACCAAGCGTGCGCGTTTCGTCCACCGCTTCGAGGCGCGCGGCTTCGCACCCGACACCATCGCCCGCATGACCTGCCCGATCGGCGTGCCCGGAATCGCCGGCAAGGAACCCGAGGTGATCGCGGTCGCGGTGGTCGCGCAGCTGCTGCAGCAGGCTCAGGCCGCCGCGGCCACGCGGTTGCGGCCGGCCGCCTTCGCGGCGTAGAGCGCGCGGTCGGCCTCGCCGGTGGCGCGGTCCACGTCGGCGCGCGTGGCGCAGGGCGCCGAGACGCCGATGCTGGCGGTGCAGCGCAGCGGCCCGCCGGGCAGCGGCACCGCGCGCACCGCGATGGCGATGCGCAGACGTTCCGCCAGCCCCAGCGCCGTGGCGCGGTCGATGCCGGGGCAGCAGACCAGGAACTCCTCGCCGCCGGTGCGTGCCACCACGTCGTTCGGCCGCACGTTGGCGGCCAGCGTGTCGGCCACCATGCGCAGGACCTCGTCGCCGCCGGCATGGCCGTGGCGGTCGTTGATGGCCTTGAAGCGGTCCACGTCCACCGCCAGCACCACCAGCGGCAGCGCCTGCCGGTTGCCGAAGTGGCGCTTGAGCGCTTCCTCCAGGCCGGCGCGGTTGAGCACGCGGGTCAGCGCGTCGTGCGTGGCCAGGTCGGCGAGCTGGCTGGTCAGGCGCGAGAACAGCATCCACAGCAGGCCCATCGCCAGCATGACGGCGGCCAGCGCCGTGTAGCCGTAGTACACCTGCGCGAAGAGCCCGCCGTAGGCCGCGCCGAGGCCGGCCCCGCCGATGTGCAGGCCGCGCGCCAGCGTCAGCAGCGACTGCATCGCCATGAGCCCGGTCACCATCCACAGCGGGCGCTGCAGGTGGGGGCCGACCTGGCGGCAGGCGCTCCAGGCGCTGGCGCCCAGCCAGATGTACAGGGTGCCCAGACCCACGTTGAGGGTCACATGGCGGCCCACCGGTCCGAACTGCAGCATGGCCAGCGCCTCCACGCCGGCAAAGACGACCAGCAGCGCGGCCACCGGGCGCTTGTCCATCGGTGGCGCGCCGATGAACTGGCGCAGCCCGGCGATGAAGAGCTGGGCGGCGAACATCATGGTCAGGTCGGCGACGAGCGCCAGCACCGAGAGAGCGCTCAGGCCGATGGCCAGCCGCACCATGTAGGCACTGCCGAACAGCACCAGCCCGGTGGCCCAGGGCCCCAGCCCGCAGCGCGGCGGCATCTGGCGGCGCACCAGCAGCAGCAGCCCGCCGGTGCCGATGAGGTGGGCGGCGACAACGATGACGACGGTGGCCGGGTCCATGCGGTGCGTGGGTTCCGCACCGTTATAGCCGAGGCCGCGCCGTCTTCAGGTCGCGCGCATGGCCGACAGCAGCGCCTGCGAGCCCTGGGCCAGCATTCGTGCGTCGGAACTCACGGTCACGAAGCGGAAGCCCTTGGCGATGCGCGCGCGCGCCACCTCGGGCAGGCCGTTGTGGATGCCGGCCTTCACGCCGTGCGCCTTCGCGCGTTCGAGGATGTGGTCGATGGCCTGCGCCGCCTTCGGGTCCACGTCGTCGAACACCGGCCGGCAGCCGAGCGCGAGCGACAGGTCCGAAGGGCCGATGTAGATGGCGTCCAGCCCTTCCACCGAGAGGATGGCGTCCAGGTTGTCCAGCGCCTGCGCCGTCTCGATCATCGCGAACGTGACCACGGTGTCGTTGGCGTGCTGGGGATAGTCGGCGCCGCCGTACAGCAGCGCGCGGATGGGCCCGAAGCTGCGCGTGCCGCGGGGCGCATAGCGCGTGTACGAGAGCAGGCGCTGGCAGTCCTCGCGCGTGTTCACCATCGGGCAGATCACGCCGTAAGCGCCGGCGTCCAGGCTCTTCATGATGATGCCCGGCTCCAGCCAGGGCACGCGCACGATGGGCACGGTGGGCGTGGTGCTGATGGCCTGCAGCATGGTGACCATCTGGGCGTAGTCGATCACGCCGTGCTGCAGGTCGATGGTGAGCGAGTCCCAGCCCTGGTGGGCCATGGTCTCGGCCGAGAACGAGTTGGGAATGGCGAGCCAGCTGTTGACGACCGGCCGGTCGGCTTGCCACAGGGTGCGCAGGCGGTTCTCTCTCATCGCGATTCCTGGTCTCGGTGTTCAGTCATCATACAACTTGGGCCCGGCGGCGGCGTTCGCGGCTGTTCACCAGGTGGGTCCGCATCGCGGCGCGCGCGGCGTCGGCGTCGCCGGCCGCGATGGCATCGTAGAGGCTCTCGTGCTCGGCGTTCACGCGCCGCAGGTAGGCCAGGCGTTCGGCGTCGGGCGGCTGGCCGGCTTCGAGCCGGGCGCGCGGGATGATCTGCGAGCCCAGCGAAGCGAGCAGGTCGCTGAAGTGGCTGTTGCCGGTGGCGCGCGCCACTTCCAGGTGGAAGCGGAAGTCGGGCGCCACCGCGTCGCGGCCGGCCTCGAGCGCGGCGTTGATCTCGTCGAGCGCGGCGCGCATGGCCGCCAGGTTCGCCTCGGTGCGGCGCTGCGCCGCCAGGCTGGCCGCTTCGCTCTCGACGCCGATGCGCAGTTCGAGCACCGCGATCACGTCGCGCAGCGTGGCCATCTGCCCGGGCGCGATGCGGAACGCGGCCTCGCCGGGGCCGACGACGAAGGTGCCGATGCCGTGCCGGGTCTGCACCAGCCCCGCGGCCTGCAGGCGCGACAGGCCTTCACGCACCACGGTGCGGCTGACGCCGTATTCAGCCATCAGCTCGGCTTCGGTCGGCAGCTTGGTGCCGGGCGCGAGGCGGCCCGAGCGGATGCGTTCGCCGAAGGCCGACACGAGCGTCTGCGCCAGCGTGCGCGGGCGTGGGCGGTCGGTGCTGCTGACGTTCATCTGCGAGTAAACCCTCGGCGTGGACGGCTTGACTTCAAGAGGCGGGTCGTTGACGATAGTTATACGACAACTGATGACTTGCTGGCAAGCGTGGAAACGCCCGTGAAGACCGCCGAGGCCCCGATCACCGGCCTGAAGTTCAGGCGCCTGCTGCTCACCGGCGCCGCCGGCGCGCTGGGCCGCCAGTTGCGGCCGCGCCTGAAGGCGTATTGCGACGTGCTCCGCGTCTCCGACGTGGCCGAGCTCGGCGCCGCCGCCGCGGGCGAGGAGCTTCGCCCGGTCGACCTGGCCGACAAGGCGGCCATGCACTCGCTGCTGGAAGGCGTGGAAGCGGTGGTGCACCTGGGCGGCGTCTCGATCGAGAAGCCTTTCGAGGTGGTGCTGCCGGCCAACATCGTGGGCGTCTACCACCTCTACGAAGCGGCGCGCGTGCATGGCACGAAGCGGGTCGTGTTCGCCAGCTCCAACCATGTCACCGGCTTCTACCGCCAGGACGAGACCATCTCGCCGCGCGACCCCGCGCGCCCCGACGGCTACTACGGCCTGTCGAAGGCCTTCGGCGAGGACCTCTCGCGCTTCTACTTCGACCGCTACGGCATCGAGACCGTGTGCGTGCGCATCGGCTCCTCGTTCCCCGAGCCGAAGGACCGCCGCATGCTGGCCACCTGGCTGAGCTACGACGCCCTGGAGCGCCTGGTCGTGGCCAGCCTCAGCGCACCGGCGGTCGGCCACACGGTGATC
>JBGAKY010000051.1:0-45990 GCA_044224175.1 Rubrivivax sp.
CGCCGTGCCGTCGCGCGGGCCGATGGCCGCGCCGCGCATCCGAACCGACTGCAGGACGTTGTCGCCGTCGATCGCCGCGCCCACCCGGTAGGCGCGGGCCGGCTTGCCGTCCACCGCGATCAGCGCCACGCCTTCGCGCGTGCCGCCGTCGCCGCGCGGCGAGGCCACGCCCAGCAGCTGGAAGCGCGCCGCCATGGGCGGCGGGGCCACGGACGGCACCGGGTGCAATTCGACCCCGCAGAGTCGGGTCAGGTCGCCACGGGCGTTGGCCGAGGCGCTCACCACCTGGGTCTGCGGCGGCACCGGGCGGCCGGAGGCCGCCACGCGCAGGCCCCAGTAGACCGCGGTGGCCGCCACCGCGGCCCAGATCCCGAAAGTCCACCAGCGTGCCGTCATGATGCGGCGATTATGATTCACGCGCCCTGTCAGGAACGCCCCGGAACCATGCCTTGCAACCCAACGTCCCGCCGCGTGAGCGGCTTCACGCTCATCGAAGTGATGGTCGTGCTCGTCATCCTGGGCGTGCTGGCGGCGCTGATCGTGCCCAACGTGCTGGAACGCGCCGACGACGCGCGTGTCACCGCGGCACGCACCGACATCAACAACCTGATGCAGGCGCTCAAGCTCTACAAGCTGGACAACCAGCGCTTCCCCACCGCCGAGCAAGGGCTGGAATCGCTGGTGCGCAAGCCCACCGCGAGCCCCGTGCCCGCCAACTGGAAGCCCTACCTGGACAAGCTGCCGTCCGACCCCTGGGGCCACCCCTACCAGTTCCTGAACCCGGGAGTGAAGGGCGAGATCGACGTCTTCAGCCTGGGCGCCGACGGGCAACCGGGTGGCGAAGGCAAGAATGCCGACATCGGCTCCTGGCAGTAGCGACCTTCGCCGGTCCAGCGGCTTCACGCTGATCGAGCTGATGGTCGTGATGGCCGTGATCGCCATCGCGACCGGCCTGATCGCCCTGTCCATCCGCGACCCGGCCGGCACCAAGCTCGAACACGAGGCGGTGCGGCTGGCCGCGCTGCTGGAAGGCGCGCGCACCGAGGCGCGCACCGCCGGCTTCCGCGTGGTCTGGCTGCCGGGCAGCGAAACCGAAGGCGAAGGCTTCCGCTTCGTCGGCCTGCCGCCGCCGCTGACGCCTTCGCAGCGCTGGCTGGACGAACGTGTCACCGCCCAGGTGATCGGCGGCAGTTCGGTGGTGCTGGGGCCGGAAGCCATCCTGCCGGCGCAACGCATCGTGCTGCGGCTGGATGACCAGCGCGTCGACGTCGGCAGCGACGGCCTCGCGGCGTTCTCGATCCTGCCCTTGGAGAACGCGCCTTGAAGCGGGCCGCAGCCGGCTTCACGCTGATCGAGGTGCTGGTGGCGATGGCCATCGTCGCCATCGCGCTCGGCGCCGGGCTGCGCGCCGCCGGCGTCACGGCCGACAACGCCGACCGCCTGGCCGCCGTGAGCGCCGCCCAATGGTGCGCCGACAACGCGCTCACCGGCCTGCGGCTGGCGCGCCAGATGCCCGGCGTCGGCGACACCGATTTCGCGTGCGAGGAGCTCGGCCGCAAGTTCAAGGGCCAGCTGCAGACGCGGCCGACGCCCAACCCCAACTTCCGCCGCGTCGAAGCGGTGGTCAGCGACGAAGCCGGCACGCCGCTGTTGACGCTGTCCACCGTCTTCGGACGCTATTGACGCGATGACCCGGCGGCGCCCAGCAGGCTTCACCCTGGTCGAGGTCCTGGTCGCCCTGGCCATCATGGCCGTGCTCGCAGGCCTGGCCTGGCGTGGGCTGGACGGCATGATGCGCGCCCGCGACGCCGGACGCACGGCCATCGAGCGAACCGCGCGCCTGAACACCATCCTGGCCCAGTGGCAGCAGGACCTGGGCGCGGTCTTCGACAGTGCCGTGGTGCCCGCCCTCACCTTCGACGGCCAGACCCTGCGCGTCACGCGCACGGTCGACGGCGGCGTCGCCCTCGTGGCCTGGTCGCTGCGCGGCGAGCAGTGGCAGCGCTGGACCAGCCCGCCCGTCACGCGCACGGCCGACCTGCAGGAGGCCTGGCTGCGCAGCCAGCAGCTGCTGGGCAACGAACCCGGCCAGGTGAAGCTGCTGGAAGGCGTGAGCGAGTGGCAGGTCTACTTCTTCCGCGGCAACACCTGGAGCAACGCGCAGTCCACCGGCGACCTGGCCCAGGCGCCGGCCGGCGCGGCCAGTGCCGCCGCGCCGCGCGAAGCGCTGCCCCAGGGCGTGCGGCTGGTGCTGGGCCTGCCCGGCGGCGCCCTCACGCGCGACATCGCCCTCGGCCCGCACGGCGGATGAAGCACAAGCCCCAACGCGGCGCCGCGCTGCTGCTGGCGATGGTCATCCTGACCCTGGTGGCCACGCTCGCCGCCGGCATGGTGTGGCAGCAGTCGCGCAGCGTGCAGATCGAAGCCGCCGAACGCTCGGCCTCGCAGAGCGAGTGGATCCTGACCGGCGCGCTCGACTGGGCGCGCCTGATCCTGCGCGAAGACACCCGCGGCGGCGGCGCCGACCACCTGGGCGAACCCTGGGCCACCCCGCTGGCCGAAGCGCGCCTGTCCACCTTCCTGGCCGCCGACAAGGACAACAACGCCGACGAAGGGCCCGAGGCCTTCCTCTCCGGCACCATCGTCGACGCCCAGTCGCGCTTCAACCTGCGCAACCTGCTGGACGCCGAAGGCAAGCTCTCGGATGTCGAGGTGAAGGCCTTCGCCCGCCTGTGCGATGCCGTCGGCCTGCCCACCGACACCGCGCAGCGCGTGGCGGAGGCGCTGCGTGCCGCCTGGGCCCCTGGCAGCGGCGACAGCGCCGCGGCGGCGCCGATCGCGCCCCAGCGCGTGGAGCAGCTCACCTGGCTGGGCATCGACCCCACCGTCGTCAACAGCCTGCTGCCCTACGTGGGCCTGCTGCCGGTGCGCACGCCGGTGAATGCCAACACTGCCGGGCGCGAAGTGCTGCTGGCCGCCATCGACGGGCTGGACCTGGCCACCGCCGAGCGCATGGTCATCGCGCGCCAGCGCACTCCCTTCAAGTCGCTGGACGACATCAAGCACGAACTGCCCGAGACGCTGAAGCTGGAAGCAGGCCGCATCGGCGTGCGGACCAACTACTTCGACGTCTACGGCCGCCTGCGCCTGGAGGACCGCGTGCTCGAGCAGCACTCCCTGGTGGAGCGGCGCGGCGCCGATCGCGGCATGGAAGTCGTGACATTGCTGCGCGAGCGGCGCAACCTGCTGGCCCCCGCCAGCTGAACCGCCGCTGCTGCGACGACAATAGCCGCCCATGTCCCTGCTCGCGATCCAGCTGCCCCCGCGCCCCCGGCCGCCTGCCGCGCCCGGCGGCGCCGACACGCCGCCGGCCGAGTTCGACTACGTCTTCAGCGCCGACCGCAAGACCGTCGGCGCCACCGGCCGCGCCACCCCGGCGCGCCTGCCCAAGGCCGACATCGTGGTGGCCGTGATGGCCGACGCCGACGTGTCCTGGCACCGTCTCACGGTGCCCAAGGCGCCGCGCGCGCGCCTGCGCGCCGCCCTGGGCGCCATGCTCGAGGAGACCCTGCTCGACGACGACGACACCACCCACCTGGCGCTGGCGCCCAAGTCCGCCGCCGGCCAGAACGTGTGGATCGCCGCGATGCGCAAGCCCTGGGTGAAGGCGCTGCTGGAGACGCTGGAATCAGGCGGTGTGCCGGTGGAACGCCTGATGCCCGCCAGCAGCCCCGACGACGGCCCGCGGGTCCACTTCTTCCTGGACGGCCCGGCCGAGAGTTCGCTCACGCTGGCCATTGCCCATGCCGACGGCGCCGCCACGGTGCGCGCCAACGGCACCCTTGCGCGCACCCTGCTGCCTTCGGGCGGCGCCAAGGTGCGCTGGACGGCCACCCCGGCCGCCGCCGCCGCCGCCGAGCGCTGGCTGGGCGGCCCGGTGGCGCTGCGCACCGAAGCTGAACGCACGCTGCGCGCCACCCGCACGACCTGGAACCTGCGCCAGTTCGACCTGGCGCCCAAGAACCGCGGCTCTCTGGCGCTGCGCGACGCCTGGCGCGCCTTCGTCAGCGACGACTGGCGCCCGGTCCGCTGGGGCGTGGCGGCCCTGGCCGGCGCCTCGGTGCTGGGCCTGAACCTGGCCGCCTGGCAGCAGGAGAAGGTGATCGACGCCAAGCGTGCCGAGATGACCGCGCTGCTGCGCGCCAGCCACCCCGGGGTCCGCGCCGTCATCGACGCGCCGGCGCAGATGCTGCGCGAGACCGAGCGCCTGCGCGCCGCCGCCGGCAAGCCGGGCGACACCGACCTGGAAGTGCTGCTGGGCGCCGCCGCCGCCGCCTGGCCCGACGGCCAGGGCCCGGTGCAGACGCTCAAGTTCGAAGGCGGCCGCCTGGTGCTGGCCGCGCCCGGCTGGGGCGAACCGCAGCTGGCCCAGTTCCGCGACCGCCTGCGCACCGTGGGCCTGGACGTGGAAATGAGCGAAGGCCGCGTCACGCTGGGCCGCAGCACGAGGGGCGTGTCGTGAGTGCTTGGGAAGAACGGCTGGAGCCGGCGAAAGCCAGGTGGGCGGCGTTCGCCCCGCGCGAACGCCGGCTCATCGTGACCGCCGCCGTGCTGGTGGTCGTCTTCCTGGTCTGGGTGATCGCGCTGCGCCCGGCCTGGCGCACGCTGGCGGCCGCGCCGGCCCAGCTGGACGCGCTGGACGGTCAGCTGCAGGCCATGCAGCGGATGGCCGCCGAAGCCAAGGACCTGCGCGCCGCCCCGCCGGTGAACGCCGGCCAGTCGCAGGCGGCCCTGAAGGCCGCGAGCGACCGCCTGGGCGCCAAGGCCCGCCTCACGCTGCAGGGCGACCGTGCCACGCTCACGCTCAATGGCGTGGGCACTGCGCAGCTCAGCGCCTGGCTCGCCGAAGTGCGCTCCGGCGCCCGCGCGCGGCCGGTGGAAGCCAACCTCTCGCGTGCGGCCAGCGGCTACAACGGGACGATCGTGGTCACCATCGGAGGCGCCACTTGAACGCGCCGGGCCGCCCCCCGGCGTTCATCCCGAAGTCCGCCGGGCGGAAGGTCTTCCCGTGAGCAACGCCAACATCACCATCGACCCCGACCTCCTGGGGGCGAACGCGCCACTGGAGCCCGCCCCGCGGCTTGGGCGCTACGTCTTCGTCGGCGTGCTGCTGGGCGCACTGGTGGCGCTGGCCGCGTTCGCGCCGGCGTCCTGGCTGGCGGCCGGCATCGCCGCCGCCAGCGGCGACAGGCTGCTGCTGGCCGAGGCCCGCGGCACGGTCTGGAACGGCAGCGCCGTGATGGTGCTCACCGGCGGCGCCGGCAGCCGCGACGCCAGCGCCCTGCCCGGCCGGGTGTCCTGGTCGCTGCATGCCGACGGGCTGGCCATCGGCGTGCGGGTGCGCCAGGAATGCTGCATCACCGGCGAACTGCGCCTGCGCGTGGAGCCGGGCTTCGGCCGCTTCACGATCGCGGTGCCGGCCTCGCAGGGCGCGGTGGGCCATTGGCCGGCGGCGCTGCTGTCGGGGCTGGGCACGCCGTTCAACACGCTGCAGCTCACCGGGTCGATGAGCCTCACCAGCGGCGGCATCGTCGTCACCTCGGCCGCCGGCCGCTGGCGGCTGGACGGCAACGCCGCGCTGACGCTGGACAACCTGTCATCGCGCGTGTCCACGCTGCCCGAACTGGGCAGCTACCGCTTCGCCGTCACCGGCGGCGACGTCACCCAGCTCAATCTGACCACCACCGACGGCCCGCTGCGGCTTTCGGGCAGCGGCCAGTGGGCCGCTTCGGGCCTGCGCTTCCGTGGCGAGGCGCGAGCGGCGCCGGGCTCCGAACCGGCGTTGGACAATCTGCTGAACCTCATCGGCCGGCGTCAGGGGGCGCTGTCCGTACTCTCGATCGGATGAGCATGAAATCGCTGCGGATCAAAGAACCCCTAGGGCCGGGCGGCGCCCGGCCCGCCTCCCAAGGGGGTCAGGGTGCCCGGCGGAGCCGGTTCAACCTGAAAGCTGCCGCCTTCGTCCTGACCGCCGCGGCCTGCGGGAACGTCCCGCCGGCGCTGGCCCAGAAAGGTGCGGCCGCGCGTGCGCCGGTGACGGTGAACTTCGTCAACGCCGACATCGAGGCGGTGACGCGCGCCTTCGCGGCCATGATCAACCGCAACATCGTGGTCGACCCGCGGGTGAAGGGGCAGATCACCGTCTACAGCGAACAGCCGCAGTCCGTGACCGAGGCCTACCAGGGCTACCTGTCCGCGCTGCGCGGCCTGGGCTTCGCGGTGGTGGAAAGCGAAGGCCTGCTGAAGGTGGTGCCCGAGGCCGACGCCAAGCTGCAAGCGGGCACCGTCTCGGTGGGCGAGGTCGGCACCAAGGGCGACCAGGTCATCACGCAGATCTTCCAGCTGCGCTACGAGAACCCGAACAACCTGGTGGCGGTGCTGCGGCCGCTGATCAGCGCCAACAACACGATCAACGCGAACCCGGGCTCGAACTCGCTGGTCATCACCGACTACGCCGACAACCTGAAGCGCATCGGCCGCATCATCGCGGCGCTGGACCATCCTTCGTCGACCGACCTCGAGGTGATCCCGCTCGAGCACGCGGTCGCCGCCGACATGGCGCCGCTGGTGCAGCGCCTGTCCGAAGGCGGTGGCGCGACCGTGCCGGGGGCGGTGGGCGCCGCCGGCGCCACCACCGTGGTGGCCGAGACGCGCAGCAACTCGCTCATCGTTCGCGCCGCCAACCCGGCGCGGCTGGCCTCGGTGCGCGCCACCATCGCCAAGCTGGACCGCCCCTCCAGCGGGCTGGGGCCGGGCGGCGGCCTGTACGTGGTGCATCTGAAGAACGCCGACGCGCTGAAGCTGGCCACCGTGCTGCGCGCCGCCTTCCCGGGCTCGGGCAGCGGCGGCGGCGGCGGCACGCCTGTGCAGACCGGCAGCTCGCCGGCGGTGGCGACCGCGGTGCCAGGGGTGCCGGGCGGTTCGCCCGGGGCTTCGGTGCAGGCGACTTCGCCGGTCACGCCGTCGGGCCAGGTCAGCACCGGCGGCTTCATCCAGGCCGACCCGGCGACCAACTCGCTCATCATCACCGCACCCGAGCCGCTGTACCGCCAGGTGCGCGGCATGATCGACCAGCTCGACCAGCGGCGTGCGCAGATCTACATCGAGAGCCTGATCGTCGAGGTCAGCGGCGACAACGCCGCCGACTTCGGCTTCCAGTGGCAGGGCCTGCTGGGCAAGAGCGGCGACGCCACCGGTCTGGTGGCCGGCACCAACTTCTCCACCGGCGGGTCGAACATCGTCTCGCTGTCGGCCGCCGCCGCCACCGGCACCGCCACCACGCTGGGCGAGGGCCTCAACGTCGGCATCCTGCGCAACTACGGCGGCACCTACGCGCTGGCGGCGATCGCGCGCGCGCTGCAGACGCAGATCAAGACCAACGTGGTCTCGACCCCGAACCTGATCACGCTGGACAACGAGGAAGCCAAGATCGTGGTCGGCGAGAACGTGCCCTTCGTCACCGGCCAGTTCACCAACACCGGCACCGCCACCACCAGCCCGTTCCAGACCATCGAGCGCAAGGACGTCGGCATCACGCTGCGCATCCGGCCGCAGATCGGCGAGAGCGGCAGCGTGCGCATGACCATCTACCAGGAACAGTCGGCGGTGAAGGACACCACCGCCGCCGGCACCAGCAACGCCGGCCCGTCCACCACCAAGCGCTCGATCGAGTCGCAGGTGGTGGTGGAGGACGGCGCCATCATCGTGCTCGGCGGCCTGGTGCAGGACACCTATACCGACACCAAGACCAAGGTCCCGCTGCTGGGCGACATCCCCATCCTGGGCGGCCTCTTCCGCAGCGAGAAACGCGAGCGCAACCGCACCAACCTGATGGTGTTCCTGCGCCCCATCGTCATGCGCGACGCCGACAGCTCGGCCAAGTTCTCGCAGGAACGCTACGAGCAGATGCGCAGCGTGGGTGAACAGGCGCAGCCCGCGCCCAGCATCGTGCTGCCCATCGACGGCTCGCCGGTGGCGCCGCCGATGCCCGCGCCCACCAGGCCCGAGGCGCCCTGAAGGCCGGGCCATGCCGATGCGCCACCCGCTCCCCTACGCGTTCGCGAAGGCGAACACCCTGCTGCTGGAAGACGACGGCCAGCACATGGTGCTGTGGGTCGGCGACGCCACGCCGGTGGCGGCGCTGTCCGAGGTGGCACGCCACTTCGACATCACCAGCTTCGAACGCGAACTCGGCGCGCGCCTGGCCGAACGCATCCAGGTCGCCTATTCGGGCGGCGAGGCCAGCGCTGCCGCCGTGATCGGCGAGGTGGAGTCCGACGTCGACCTCTCGCGCATGATGCAGGAGCTGCCGGCGGTGGAAGACCTGCTGGAGGCGGCCGACGACGCGCCCATCATCCGCATGCTCAACGCGCTGCTCACGCAGGCGGCCCAGGACGGCGCGAGCGACATCCACATCGAGCCCTACGAACGCAGCAGTTCGGTGCGCTTCCGCGTCGACGGCACGCTGCGCGAGGTGGTGCAGCCCAACAAGGCGCTGCACGCGGCGCTGATCTCGCGCCTGAAGATCATGGCCGAGCTCGACATCGCCGAGAAGCGGCTGCCGCAGGACGGCCGCATCAGCCTGCGCATCGGCGGCCGCGCGATCGACGTGCGCGTCTCGACGCTGCCGTCGGCGCACGGCGAACGCGCGGTGCTGCGCCTGCTGGACAAGGCCGAATCGAAGTTCACGCTCGAAGGGCTGGGCATGGACGGCGAGGTGCTCACCCGCTTCGAACGCCTGGTGCAGCAGCCGCACGGCATCGTGCTCGTGACCGGCCCCACCGGCTCGGGCAAGACGACCACGCTCTACGCGTCGCTCGGCCGCATCGACACCGGCACCACCAACGTGCTGACGGTGGAAGACCCGATCGAATACGAGCTGCCGGGCATCGGCCAGACGCAGGTCAACCCGAAGATCGACCTCACGTTCGCGAAGGCGCTGCGCGCCATCCTGCGCCAGGACCCCGACGTCATCATGATCGGCGAGATCCGCGACTACGAGACGGCGCAGATCGCGATCCAGGCCTCGCTCACCGGCCACCTGGTGCTGGCCACCATCCACACCAACGACGCGCCTTCCTGCGTGACGCGCCTGATCGACATGGGCGTCGAGCCCTACCTGCTGTCGTCCAGCCTGCTGGGCGCGCTGGCGCAGCGCCTGGTGCGCAAGCTGTGCCCGGCCTGCCGGCGCAAGGGTGCGGAAGGCCGCTGGCACCCCGTGGGCTGCCCCGAATGCGGGCAGACCGGCTACAAGGGCCGTACCGGCGTCTACGAGCTGATGGTGGTGGACGAAGCGACGCAGGCGCTCATCCACGGCCGCGCCAGCGAACAGGACCTGCTGGCCGCCGCGCGCCACAACGGCCTGCGCTCGATGCGCGAAGACGGCGACCGCCTGGTGCAGAGCGGCGTCACCTCGGCCGAGGAAGTGATCCGCGTCACGCGCGACTGATGCCGGCCTACCGCTACGAAGCCCTGGACGTTGCCGGCAAGACGCTGTCCGGCCTGGTCGAGGCCGACAACGTCAGGGCGGCCCGCACCCAGCTGCGCACGCGCCAGCTGGTGCCGCTGTCGGTGCAGCAGGTGGCCCCCGAAGAAGCCGGCGGCAGCGTGCCCAGCCTGTCACGGCGGGTGTTCTCGGCCTCGGCGCAGGCGATCTGGACGCGCCAGCTCGCCGGCCTGGTGGGCAGCGGGTTGCCGCTGGAGCGCGCGCTCACGGCGCTGGCCGAGGAGGCGGAAGACAACCGCCAGCGCGAACTGGTCTCGTACCTGCGCAGCGAGGTCAACGCCGGCAGCAGCTTCGCCCGTTCGCTGGGCACCGCGCCGCGCGAGTTCGACGAGGTCTACCGCGCCGTGGTCGCCGCCGGCGAACAGAGCGGCGCCCTGGGCGCGGTGCTCACCCGCCTGGCCGACGACCTGGAAGCGCGCCAGGCGCTGCGCGGCAAGCTGCTGGGCGCGATGGCCTACCCGGCGATCGTCTCGCTGATCGCGCTCGTCATCGTCACCTTCCTGGTCACCTACGTGGTGCCGCAGGTGGCGGCGGTGTTCACCAGCTCCAAGCGCGCGCTGCCGCTGCTGACCACCTTCATGATCGGCCTCAGCGCCTTCGTGCGCACCTGGGGCTGGCTGCTGCTGATCGGCGTCGTGGGCGCCATCGCAGGCTTCATCTTCGCGCGCCGGCAACCGGCCTTCCGCGAACGCACCGACGCTGCCCTGCTGCGCGCGCCGGTGGTCGGCCGGCTGGCACGCGGTTACAACGCGGCGCGGTTTGCCGGCACGCTGGCCATGCTGGCCGCCGCCGGCGTGCCCATCCTGAAGGCGCTGCAGGCCGCCGCCGAGACGCTGGGCAACCGCGCCATGCGCGCCGACGCGCTGGATGCGCTGACCCAGGTGCGTGAAGGCGCGCCGCTGGCCGCGGCCCTGGCGGGCAAGAAGCGCTTCCCGGGGCTGCTGGCCATGTTCGCCCGCCTGGGCGAGCAGACCGGTCAGCTGCCGGCGATGCTGGAGCGTGCCGCCACGCAGCTGGGGGCCGAGGTCCAGCGCCGCGCCATCACGTTGGCCACGGTGCTGGAGCCGCTGCTCATCGTGGCGATGGGCGGCGTGGTGATGCTGATCGTGCTGTCGGTGCTGCTGCCCATCATCCAGCTCAATTCCTGGGTGAAGTGAAGCGGCGCTAAACGGGGTGGCCGAACAGGGCCATCATGGCGCCCACCAGGGCCAGGCCCAGCGGTGCTGCCAGCAGCAGGCCGGCCAGGGCGACGTAACGGCGGTAGCGCGGCGCCACGTTCTCGGGTTCGAAGGCCGCGGCCAGGCCCAGGTCTTCGGGGAAGGCTTCGCTGCGGTAGCAGGGGGCCTGCGGCGCTTCCTCGCGCCGAACGTCGCATTCGGCGGCGGGGCCGAGCAGCGGGTTGTGGATCGTCAGCGGGTGGTTCATCTCTGGCTCCCCTTCTTCCTGGCTACCGGTCACGTGGGCGAACTGCGGGCTGCAGGTTCGCACGCCGGTATTTCATGGATGCGACGGTACGCGGTCGGTTCTGTTTCAGATGTGTCCAGTGCCTGCCTCGGGCCGGCGAAGCCCCACCCGATTGAAGCCGCTTTCCCCCGTTGATCGGGGCTTGCCGATGATGACGCTATGCTTGAATCATTGACAGGTGCTGACTTGGGGGGTGTGCATGCCGAAGTCGCAGGATCTGGTTCCCGTCGCCGCCGACCGCGGCCGCATTCCGATCGCCCGGATGCGTTCGCTCTACCGTGTGGACGACATCGAGAAGCGTCTGGAAAAGCTGCCGCAGAAGGAGCACGAGACCCTGCGCAGCACCTATGAACGCATGCTCGAGAAGGGGCCGGAGCGCTTCCAGGTCAAGCCCGGCGGCCTGCCGGCCATGGAGCACCTGTACGACGAGCTGCCCAACTTCACCGACGTGCTCGACGACCTGAAGCGCCAGCTCGCGCTGTGCCAGGACAGCGGCGACGCGCTGGAGATCACGCCCATGCTGCTGCTGGGGCCGCCCGGCATCGGCAAGACCCACTTCGCGCGCGAGGTCGCGCACCTGCTGGGCACCGGGCTCGGCTTCGTCTCGATGAGTTCGCTCACCGCCGGCTGGGTGCTGTCGGGCGCCTCCAGCCAATGGAAGGGCGCGCGCCCGGGCAAGGTCTTCGAGACCCTGGTCGACGGCGCCTACGCGAATCCGGTGATGGTGGTCGACGAGATCGACAAGGCGCGCGGCGAGCACGCCTACGACCCGCTGGGCGCGCTCTACAGCCTGCTGGAACACGACACGGCGCAGGCCTTCACCGACGAGTTCGCCGAAGTCGCGATCGACGCCAGCCAGGTGATCTGGGTCGCCACCGCGAACGACGAACGTGCCATCCCGGAGCCCATCCTGAACCGGATGAATGTCTTCGAGGTGGCCTCGCCCGACGCCGACGCGGCGCGTGCGATCGCGTTGCGCCTGTACCGCAAGCTGCGCGCCGGCCACGACTGGGGCCGCCGCTTCGACGAAGCGCCTTCCGACGCGGTGCTCGAGTGCATGGCCGCGCTGGCGCCGCGCGAGATGCGGCGCGCCTGGATGACGGCCTTCGGCAACGCCCGCCTGGACGGCCGCGACGCCATCGAGCCGCGCGACCTGCCCGAGGCGCAGGCGCGCCGCGGGCCGATCGGCTTCATGCAGTAGCGCCCGCCTTGCGCAGGGTGCCCTTGCCGCCCTGCTTGCCGGCGTACATCGCGGCGTCGGCGCGGCGCAGCAGTTCGGCGCCGTCCAGGCCGTCCTGCGGCGCGAGCACGAAACCCACCGTCAGCCCCACCCGCGCCATCTGCTCGCCCAGCATGAAGGGCTGCTCGAAGGCGGCCACCAGCTTGCGGCCGATGGTCCAGGCCGGCTCTTCGCCGGGCAGGTCGCGCGCCAGCACCACGAATTCGTCGCCGCCCAGTCGGGCCACCACGTCGCGCTGACGCAGCTGCGACTTCAGGCGGGCCGCTGCCGCCACCAGCAGGGCGTCGCCGGCGTCGTGACCCAACCGGTCGTTCACCGACTTGAAGCCGTCCAGGTCCAGCAGGTAGACCGCCAGCGCGCGACCAGGGGCCGCCGCGGCCAGCGCGGCGCACAGCTCGGCCTCCAGCCCACGCCGGTTGGGCAGCGAGGTCAGCGCGTCGGTGTGCGCCAGCGCCTGCATCGCGCGGCGCTCGCGGTCGGCGCGATCGGCACGCGCGCGCGCCTGCTCGCCGCGCAGTCCCAGCACGCGCAGCCACATCAGGGTCTCGAAGAGCGCGCTCGCCTGGTGGGCGTGCTGCGTCCACTCGTTCGAATCGATCCAGCCGCGCAGCAGCGAGGCCATCACCGCCACGCCCACCGCGTAGACGCTCCACCCGGCGGCCACGTAGGGCGCGGCGGCATCGCCCTGGCGCCAGCGCATGATGGAGAACGGCACGGCCAGCGCCATCGGCAGCGGGCCGATCAGGGTGGCCACCAGGTGCGCGGCACGGTAGGGGATCAGCTCGCAGGCGAACAGCGCCGCGGCGGTGAAGGCGACGTAACCCACGCCCACCGCCAGCGTCGCCACCCGCGGCGCGAGCTCCCGGATGTCCAGGATGCGCTCGGTCAGCAGCATGCCGCCGCCCAGCGCCAGCAGGATGGCCAATGGCGCCATGTTGTCGGTGAGCCAGGGGCTGCCCGGCCACAGGTGCTGCGGTGCCAGCCCGTAGTAGGCGAAGAAGAAGAGCGTCGAGCCGGCGACCGTGAGCGCGTAGTACAGGAACATCGGCTCGCGCGAATCGGGCCAGTGCGCCAGCGCGTACATCACCAGGCACAGGCCGATGCCGGCCGCGATGCCCTGCAGCAGCTGGACCGTGGCTTCGCGGGCGTGGAAGGCCTCGGCCTTGACCAGGCGCAGCGGCACCACCATCGTGCTGGTGGTCTGCACGCGCAGCAGCAGTTCCTGCGCCACGCCGGGTGCCAGCGCCAGCTTCAGCGCGTGCGGCCGCACCGCCAGCGGCCTTTCGGCAAACACCACGTGGTCCCCCAGCAGCGCGTGCTGTTTCACGCGGCCGCCTTCGAGCAGCCAGACCTCCACCCGGTCGAGCGATGCGTAGTCGATGTCCAGCAGCCACTGCCCGTCGTCGGCCGCGTCAGGCGCCAGCGGCACGTGCAGCCAGACGGCGTCGCGGCGCGGGCCCAGGTTGGCGTGCGGGCCCCTGGGCGGCTGGAAGCGGTCGCGCTGCGCCAGCGCTTCGGTCAGGCCGAGCTGGCTGTCAGCGTCGGCCAGCATCGTGACCGCCGGCCAGGCGTCGACGTCGGCGTCGGCGGCGCCCAGGCGCAGGCCGGGCTGCGCCACCGCAGCGGCGCAGGCCAGCAGGAACAGGGTGCCGGCAAGCCACCGGCAGAACAGGCGCGACAGAGTCATCCAGGCGATTTCCGACCGTGCAGGTCATTTCGGCTCCACGTGCGCAGGACTTGAGTCCTGATCGACCCCGGACCTGCATCGACAATCGCCGCCCATGAACCCTGTTGCGCGCCGCCTCACGACCACGCTGCTGGCGCTGGCGCTGGCCGGCCCCGCCTTCGCGGCCGAGCCTGCCACCCGGCCGCGCGTGGGCCTGGTGCTGGGCGGCGGCGGCGCGCGCGGCGCCGCCCACGTGGGCGTGCTGGAGGTGCTGGAGGAACTGCGCGTGCCGGTCGACTGCGTGGCCGGCACCAGCATGGGGGCGCTGGTGGCCGGCGCCTGGACCGCCGGGCGCGACCCGGCGGCGCTGCGGCGCGAACTGGCGGCGGCCGACTGGGCCGACATGTTCCAAGACAACCCCGACTACGCCGACCTCAACTTCCGCAACAAGCGGCTGTCGCAGCGCTTCCTGCCCGGCAGCGAAGCCGGCGTCTCGGCGCGCGGCGTGGTGGCGCCGCCGGGCGTGCTGTCGGGCCAGAAGATCAAGCTCTTCTTCAACCGCCTCGTGCGCACCGACGGCGCCGAGCGCGACATCGAGACCCTGCCGCTGCCGCTTGCCATCATTGCCACCGACATCGCCAGCGGCGACCGGGTGGTGTTCCGCGCCGGCAGCCTGACGCAGGCCATGCGGGCCAGCATGTCGGTGCCCGGGCTGATGGCGCCGCTGGATGTGGCCGGCCGCAAGCTGGTCGACGGGGGCCTGGTCGACAACCTGCCGGTGCAGGAGGTGCGCGACCTCTGCGGCACCCAGGTGGTGATCGCGGTCGACGTCGGCTCGCCGCTGCTGAAGGCGGAGGAGATCGGCGGCCTGCTGTCGGTCTCGGCGCAGATGGTGAACATCCTGACCGAGCAGAACGTGAGCCAGTCGCGCGCGCTGCTGACCAGGCAGGACCTGCTCCTGAAGCCCGACCTCGGCGGAATCAGCGCGACCGACTTCGACCGCAGCAGTGAAGCCGCCGACCGCGGCCGCGCCGCCGCGCTGGCGCTGGCGCCGTCGCTCAGGCGGCTGGCGCTGCCGGAAGAGGACTACGCCGCCTGGCGCGACCGCCTGGCGCCGGCGCGACCCGGGTCGCCACGCGTGGACGCGATCGAGGTGACAGGCCTGGCGCGCGTCAATCCCGACGCGGTGCGCCGCTACGTGCAGCAGCCGCCGGGCCAGCCGCTGGACACCGCCACGCTCGAGGTCGACCTGCTGCGCGCCTACGGCGACGGCTGGTACGAGAGCGTGGACTACGCGCTGGTGCCGCAACCCGGCCGCAACCTGCTGCGCATCACGCCGCTGGAGAAGCGCTGGGGCCCGGACTACCTGCGCCTGGGGCTGAACCTCAATTCCAACTTCAGCCAGGGCTCCACCTACGCGCTGCGCGCCGGCTACCAGCGCACGTGGATCAACCGCCTCGGGGGCGAGCTGCTGTTCACGGGCGAGATCGGCAGCAACGCGGGCGCCAGCGCCGAGTGGATGCAGCCGCTGGACGGCGAGCAGCGCTTCTTCGTCAGCACCGGCGCCAGCTACCGGCGCGAGCGGCGCGACGTGTTCCAGGACGACCTGCGCATCGCCGCCTACACGGTGGCCAGCGCCAACGTCGATCTGCTGGCCGGCGTGAACCTGGGGCTGCTGGGGCAGCTCCAGGCGGGCTGGCGCGACTCGCGTCGCAAGGCGACGCTGGACACCGGGCTGCCGATCCTGCCCAACCAGTCGGAACGCTTCGGCGGCTGGCTGGTCGCGCTCGACCTGGACCAGTTCAACCGCCTGTACCTGCCCACGCGCGGCTGGGCCGCGAGCGCGAGCTGGTTCGAGACCTCGCAGCGCGACTACGCGCGCCTGACGGCCGACCTGCGCGGTGCCCATGCCGCCGGCCCCTGGGTGCTGGGCGCGCGCGTGGCCTACACCGGCTCGCCGCGCGGCACCCTGCCCTACTACGACGCCGCGTCGCTGGGCGGCTTCCTGAACCTCTCGGGCTTCGCCAGCGGCCAGCTGGTGGCCGACAACGCACGTTATGCCCATGTGCGCGCCGAACGCATCGTCGGCAACCTGCCGCTGGGCCTGCGCGGCGACCTGCGGCTGGGCGTGGCGCTGGAGGCCGGCCGCCTGGGCAACCCCTACACCGAGACCAACCGGCGCGGCTGGCTGGACTCGACCACGCTGTACCTGGGCGGCGAAACGCCGATCGGCCCGGTCTACCTGGGCGTGGGCTTTTCCAGCAGCGGCTCCACCAACGCCTACCTCTTCATCGGCACGCCCTGAACGCCGCGGGAATCCAGGATCGGGTTTGCCGCGTATACCGCATCGCGGGCACCCGGCCCGCGCCTTCCCCAACCGGAGACTCGTCCATGCGCCTGCCCGTTGCCACCACCGCCCTGCTGGCCTTCGCCTGCGCGCAGGCCGCCGACCTGGAAGCCGGCCGTGCCAAGGTGCAGACGGTCTGCGCCGCCTGCCACGGCGCCAACGGCGTGAGCGTCTCCGACGCCATCCCCAACCTGGCCGGCCAGAAGGCGGCCTACCTGGAAGCGCAGCTGAAGGCGCTGAAGGACGGGTCGCGCAAGGCCCCGGTGATGAACGCGATGGCAGCCCAGCTTTCGGCCGACGAGATGGCCAACGTGGCGGCGTACTTCGCTTCGCTGCCGGGTGCCATGGCGAGCGCGAAGTCCGATTTCCTGCCCACGCTGGCGAAGGCGAACTTCGCCTTCCCCGAAGGCTACGCGGCCAGCTACAGGCAGTACCACCGCATCAACTTCCCGGCGACGCGCCAGGTACGCCACTACTTCGCCAACCCGGCGGCGCTGCAGGCCGCGCGCGAAGGCAGGCCCCTGCCCGACGGCAGCGTGCTGCTGGCCGAGGTGTGGTCCGCGAAGCTGGACGCCGAGAAGAAGCCCGTCACCGGCGCCGACGGCTTCTACGTGCCCGACCAGCTGCTCTTCTACACCGCGATGGCGCGCAACGCCGGCTGGGGTCGCGAGGTGCCCGAGATGCTGCGCAACGAGGACTGGAACTACGCCGTCTTCACGAACGCGAAGCAGGCGCGGCCGGGCGTCAACCAGGCCGAGTGCCTGGCCTGCCACAAGCCGCTGGACAAGAGCAGCTACGCCTTCACGCTGGAGCAGATCACCGCCCTTGCGAAGAAGAACTAGGGCGGGGGGTCGTCGCTCTCGGCGACCCAGCTTTCCAGCAGGGTGTACGACACGGCCAGCAGCACAGGCCCCACGAAGATGCCCACCAGCCCGAACGAGAGCAGGCCGCCGATGACGCCGGCGAAGATCAGCATCAGCGGCAGGTCGGCGCCCATCTTGATGAGCACCGGACGCAGGAAGCCGTCGAGCGTGGAGACCACGCCCGACCACACCGCCAGGAAGATGCCCCAGCCGGTGTCGCCCTGCCAGAACACCCACAGCACCGCCGGCACCAGCACCGGCAGCGCGCCCACCTGGGCGATGCAGAGCATGAACATGGCCGCCGTCAGCAGCCCGGCGAAGGGCACGCCGGCCAGCAGCAGGCCCAGGCCGCCCATCAGCGCCTGCACCAGCGCCGTCACGCCCACGCCCAGCGCCACGCCGCGGATCGCCTGCCCGGCCAGTTGCACCGCGTCTTCGCCGCGCGCACCGGCCAGGCGGCGCGCGAAGCGGCGCACCATGGACGCCCCGTCCTCGCCGTGCGCATACATCACGCCGGCGATGGCGATCGTCAGCAGGAACTGCAGCAGCACGAAGCCCACGCTGCCGATCTCGCCGACGAACCACTTGGTCAGGTTGCCAGCGTAGGGCTGGGCCTGCTTGAGCAGCCCTTCAATGCCGGCAGCCGCCGCCTGCTCCCAGGCCGCGGCGACCTTGGCGCCGACCACCGGCAGGCCGGCCAGCCAGTCGGGCGCCAGCGGCGGCACCTTCATCGTCGTCAGCGCCTTCGCCCAGCCGGCGATGCGGTCGGCGTTGTCCACCAGCGTCAGCAGCGCGAGCACCAGCGGCACCACGAACAGCAGCAGCAGCAACAGCGTCATCAGCGCCACCGCGGCCCAGCGGCGGCCGCCCAGGCGCGCCTGCACGCGCAGCAGCAGCGGCCAGGTCGCCACCACCACCATCGCGGCCCAGATGCCGGCACCCAGGAAGGGGCGCAGGATCCAGAGCGAGGCGACGATCAGCGCCCCGATGACGATGACGGCGAAGGTGTTGCGCGCGAGGTCGGCGTTCTTCAACGCGGCCGCTCCACGTACGGTTCCACCGTGGTGGCCTCGATGCGGTAGCTGGCCGCGCCCATGTACGAATCGGTCTTCAGCGTGGCCAGCGTGCCGCTGATCCACACCGGGTCCATCGCCTTCACTTCCTTCGCCACCGATCGCGGCAGCACGTGGATGATCTGGTTGGCCGGCGGCGGCGGGCTGTGGATGCAGGCGCCGAAATAGGGCACCAGCAGGAACTCCTTCAGACCGTCCTTGCCTTCTTCCAGCGGCACCACGAAGCCGGGGATGCGCACCGGCTGGCCCACCAGCTGCGGGTTGGTGGGGGCGTTGTCCCAGACCTCGCGCAGGCGCTTCATCATCTGCGCGGCCCGGGGGTCGCCGTCCTGCAGCAGGCCCAAGTCCATGCCCTTGAACTCCTTCATCGGGTCCCAGTCCTTGGGCACCAGGTCGTCCCAGGTGATGGTCTTGAAGGGCGAGGGCTTGGCGGCTGGCGCCGCCTTCGGAGCTGCCTTCGTGCCGCCCAGCGCCGGGGCGTTGGTGGGCAGGCCTTCCTTGGGCTGCGCAAACGCGGCCGAAGCGGCAGCGAGCGCAAGAACGGCGACGAAGCGATGCATGGGGCGGGTCCTCTCCTATTGGCGCGGCGACAGCCCGTCGACCAGCGACAGCCGGTAGGCCCGCCAGCCGGGCACCAGGCTCGCAAGCATACCGGCCGCCAGCACCGCGCCCAGCAGGGCCCATTCGCCGGCCCCCGGCGCCCCGCCCTGCAGCCCGATGCCGAAGCGCGCCTGCACCCAGGGCCCGGCCAACGCGACGCCGGCGGCCGCCGCCAGCGCGCCGATCAACGCGCCCACCCCGGTGACCAGCGCGCCTTCGGCCGCCAGCAGCAGCAGCACGTGGCGCGGCGCCGCGCCCACCGCGCGCAGCACCGCCAGTTCGCGCCGACGTTCGTTCAGGCCCGCCAGCACCACCGCCACCAGGCCGGCCAGGCTGACCAGCGCCACCAGCGTCGTCATCGCCAGCAGCGCCCGTTCGCCGATGCCCACCACTTCCCACAGCTCGTCCAGCGCCACGCCGGGCAGCACGCCCATCAGCGCCTCGCCTTCATAGTCGGCCACGAAGCGCTGCACCACGAAGACGGCCGATCGGCTCTTCAGGCCCACGAAGGCCGCCGTCACCTGCTTCGGCGCCAGGTCGAACTTGCGCGCGTCCTCGGCGCGGATCGAAAGCCCCGGCAGCGGCGCACCGCCGGCCCATTCCAGGTGCAGCGCCTCCAGCGCCATCAGTCCCACGTGCACCGTGCGGTCCACCGGCGTGCCGGTGCGCGCCAGCACGCCCACCACCGTGAAAGGCTTGTCGCCATGCTCGCTGCCCAGCACGCCGCCGGCACCGTGGCTCAAGGTGATGCGGTCGCCCAACCGGTAGCCCAGGCGCTGCGCCACCTCGGCACCCAGCACCGCCTCGTACAGGCCGTCCAGCGTGCCGGCGAAGGCGCGCCCCTGGGTCAGCGCCAGCGGCTGGCGTTCGCCGTACAGGAAGCGCTGGAAGTACTCCGGCGTCGTGCCCAGCACCGCGAAGCCGCGGTGCGAATCGCCCAGCGAGACCGGCACCACCCAGCTCACGGCGCGGTGCCTCGCCACCGCCTCGATGCTGGCCATCTTCACGTTGTTCGTCGCGCCGCCGATGTGGAACACCGAATACAGCATCAGCTGCACGGCACCGGTGCGCGCGCCCACCACCAGGTCGGTGCCGCTCACCGACTGCGCGAAGCTGGCGCGCACGTCGTGGCGCATGCGTTCCAGCACCAGCAGCAGCAGGGTGGCCAGCGCGATCGACGCCACCACCAGCGACAGCGTGCCGCGCCGGTTCCAGGCGCTGCGCCAGGCGATGGCGAACAAGGCCTTCATCGGGCGTGGTTCAGCTCGGGCAGCGAGAGCCGGCGGTCGAAGCGCTCGGCCAGCCGTTCGTCGTGGCTCACGAAGACCAGCGTGCTGCGGTGCTCGCGCACGGCGTCCATCAGCAGCGCCATGAAGCCTTCGCGCAGCGCCGCGTCCAGCGCCGAGGTGGGTTCGTCGGCGATCACCAGTTCGGGGGTGCCGACCAGCGCGCGTGCCGCCGCCACGCGCTGCTGCTGGCCGACCGACAGCTCGGCCGCCGGCTTCGCCCACAGCGCCGAAGGCAGGCCCACGCGGTCCAGCAGCGCCTCGGCCGCACCGGCCCCGGCGCGGCGCGCGCGCAGCGCCGAGAAGCGGCAGGGCAGGCGCACGTTGTCCAGCACGCTCAGGTAGGGCAGCAGGTTGAACTGCTGGAAGATGTAGCCCACGTGGTCGGCGCGCACCGCGTCGCGCCGCGCGCCCGACAGGGCCGCCCAGTCCTGCCCCAGCACCGACACCTTGCCTTCGCGCGCCAGCAGCACGCCGGCCAGCAGGCCCAGCAGCGTGCTCTTGCCGCAGCCGCTGGGGCCGTGCAGGAAGACGGCTTCGCCGCGTGCGACCTGCAGGTCCTCGATGGCCAGGGTGTCGGCCGCGGCGCGCGGCCAGCGGTAGCGCAGCGCGTGCAGCGCCAGCGCCGTTTCGGTGCCGTTCACCGCGCCAGCGGCAGCCGCCCCACCGGGCGCCGGAGCGTGGCCTTGAGCTGGCCCTTGCGGGTGACGGCCTGCACGTCCACCCGCTGCAGGCGGGCGAAGGCCTCGAACAGGCCGGTTTCCACGAAGCCGGCCCGGAAGCCGTCCTTGCAGGCGAATTCGTAGCTGGCTTCCACCTCGTCGTGGCCGTCCTTGTCGGGCGCGGCGCCGCCCAGGCCGAGCGCGCCGGAGCGCAGCTCGGTCCTCACCGGCCGGCACTGGGCCGAGGAGTCGATGTAGAACATTGTCGCCGCCGCCTTCAGCTTGGCGACCGCGGCGTCGGCGGCCGACTTTTCGGCTTCGCTGCGCGGCGCATGCTCGAAGCCGAGCAGGCTGTCCAGCGGCACTTCCAGCAGCAGCGTCAGGCGGCCGGCTTCCACCGCCACGTCCAGCCGCGCCACGCCGTGCTCGTGCGGCCGTGCCGCGAAGGCGCCGCCGGCGGCGGCGGCCAGCGCCAGGAGGGCGAGCTTGGACATCGGTGCAGGCATGGTGTCGCGATCTCCTCGCGCGCGCTGTTCGACTTCGAGGAGGAGAACCGCGTCTTCGAGGCCGCCGACGACGGCGCCTACATGCAGCTGCAGCTGCAGCGGCTGGACACCCCGGCGCGCACCGGCGTCGCCTTCTCGCTCGTCAACAAGCTGCTCGCCTTCAACGCCTCCGGCCCGCAGGTGGAGGTGGTGATCCTCTCGCGCAACGACCCGGTGAGCGGCATGCGCGTGTTCCGCTCGGCGCAGCACTACGGGCTGCCTGTCGAGCGCGGCGTCTTCACGCGCGGCCAGCCGCCCTGGCGCTACCTGAAGCCGCTGGCGGCGAACCTGTTCCTGTCCACCAACGAAGCCGACGTGCGATCGGCGCTCGAAGCCGGCACGCCGGCCGCGCGTGTGTACCCCGCCAGCGCGCGCGCCAGCAGCGCCCACCCCGACGAGGTGCGCATCGCCTTCGACGGCGACGCGGTGCTGTTCTCCGACGAGGCCGAGCGCGTCTACCAGCGCGACGGCCTGGACGCCTTCCAGAGCCACGAACGCGCGCTCCCCACGCTGCTGGCCTGGCAGGTGCAGGTCGACGAGGCCATGTTCCTGGGCGGCCTGCCCAAGGGCGAGTTCCTGCGCGAGTTCGAGCCCGACTTCTTCTTCGACGACCAGACGCGCCATGTCGAAGGCGCGGCGCCGCACGTGCCGTCCGGGCACGTGGCCGCGGGCGTCAGCAACGAAGGCTGAAGGTCAGGCGACCCGGAACCCGTGCACCGCCGCCACCAGCTGGCGCGTCTGCTGCTGCAGGCTTTCGGCCGCGGCGGCGGTCTGCTCCACCACGGCGGCGTTCTGCTGCGTGGTCTGGTCGAGCTGGTGCATGGCTTCGTTGATCTGCTCGAAGCCGCGCCCCTGCTCGGCGCTGGTGCCGCTGATCTCGCCGATGAGCGCGCTCACGCGGTCCGATTCGCGGCGGATGTCCTCGATCGCCACGCCCGCGGCCTGCACCAGGCCGGAGCCGGCCTCGACCTTGTCGCCGCTGGTGCCGATGAGCGCCTTGATCTCGCGTGCCGCCTGGGCGCTGCGCTGCGCCAGCGCGCGCACCTCGCCGGCCACCACGGCGAAGCCGCGGCCCTGTTCGCCGGCCCGCGCGGCTTCCACCGCGGCGTTGAGCGCCAGGATGTTGGTCTGGAAGGCGATGCCATCGATGACGCCGGTGATGTCGGCGATCTTCTTCGACTCGGCGGTGATCTGCTCCATGGTGCCGATCATGCGGCCCACCGCGTCGCCACCGCGGCCGGCGGCTTCGCTGGCGGCGTGCGCCAGTTCGGCGGCGCGGCGCGCGCGTTCGGCGCTGGCCTGCACGGCGGCGTTGATCTGCTCCATCGAGGCGGCGGTCTGCTGCAGTGCCGCCGCCTGCTGTTCGGTGCGCCGGCACAGGTCGTTGTTGCCGAGCACGATCTCGCCGGTGCCGGTGGCGATGGACTCGCTGCTCTGCTTCACGCTGCCGACGATGCGGCCCAGGTTGCCGGTCATCGTGCGCAGCGACTCCATCAGCGCGGCCAGCTCGTCGCGGCCCTGCACGTTCACCGGCGTGCGCAGGTCGCCTTCGGCCACCGCGCGCGCCACGCGCACCGCCTCTTCCAGCGGCAGCAGCACGCTGCGGCCGATCAGATGCCCCAGCACCAGCAGCACCGCCGCCGCGGCCACCGCCGCGCCGACGATCACGCCGTAGGCGTTGCGCGATGCGGCGACGCTGGCGTCGCGCTCGGCCTTCGCGTCGGCCTCCAGCCGTTCCGAGAGCTTCTCCATCTGGTCTTCGAGGCGGCTGAAAGCGGCCTGGAACTCGGTCCAGCGCGCCTCGGCCTGCGCCGTCCCGGCACCGGCGCCGTCGGTCAGCGCGCCGGCCAGCTGGACGTAGCTCTCCAGCGCCGGCCGCAGCGCCACCGCGATGCGGGCCGTCTCCTCGTCGAGGTGCGACTTGCCCAGCGTCTCGACGGCCTCGCGGAAGGTCTTGGCGTGCTCGCGGTAGTCCTTCGCAGCGCCGGCCTGCAGTTCGGCGTCGTGGCGGGCCGCGCCCAGCATGGCCCGCAGCACGTCGCCGCGCAGGGCGTCGTGCATCATGTCGGCGTCGGCCTGCGCGCGCAGCGCGCTGGTGCCTTCGACGATGCGGTCGCGCGCGGCGGACACGCGCTCGACGGCGGCATAGCCCACCGCCCCCATCGCGACGGCGAAGACCAGGCCGACCAGGCTGAAGGCCATCAGTCGAAGGCGGATCGGGAATCGCTGCAGCATCGGGTTCTCCATCTCCGCGGGGGGAATCGGGTCTCAGAACTTGATCGAAAGGCCGGTGGTCCAGCCCAGGTCGGGGGCGTCGCGGTTCAGGCCCTTCTGCAGCGCGGTGTCGACCTGCAACGTGAGCGTGACCTTCCAGCTGACCCCGATGTCGGCGGTGACCACCGAGCCGCCGTTCCTGCGGCTCGCCAGCCGCTGGCCGGCCAGTTCGGCGAAGCCGTGCACGCGGCCTTCCAGCCAGTCGCGCCCCACCGTCACGGCGGCAATGCCGCCCACGTAGCGCTGGTCGGCTTCGTTGCGTTCGACGTAGAAGCCGGGCATGGCGCCGAACGACCAGTCGCCGCCCAGGTCCCATTCGAAGACCACACGCGCCGAAGGCCGCACGCCGCGGCCGCGGAAGGGGGCCGAGCCGCTGTCCAGGTCGGCGTGCAGCAGCAGCGCGATGCCGGGCGTGCCGTTGTTCTCGTCACCGTCGCGCAGGTGCCACTTCAGGCCGATGGCGGTGTCGGACCAGCCGCGCTCGGTGCTGCGCACGCCGGTGGCGTCGTCGCGCACCGTGGCGCGCAGGCGGCCGTCGGTTTCCACCCGCAGTTCCAGGTCTTCGCTCACGCCCAGGCGCAGCAGCGTGGGCGTGCTGGTGGTGCGCACGGTCAGGCCGTCGGCGCGGTCGCGCTCGCCGGCCACCGAGGTCTCGATCTGGAAGCGGCCCTTGCCGACGACGTCGCTGGACTCCACGAAGTCGGGTCGGTCGGTCGCCATCTCGTCGCCGGCCAGCGCCGGCGGCAGGGTGGCGGCCAGCAAGGCGGCCAGGGCCAGGTTGCGGATCATCGGTCGGCTCTCCTCTCGCGCCAGTTTTGAGCGATTCGTGTTCACGGATTTCGACGAACCCGTCCAAAACATGAGACAGGGTCGGCCCCAGGGTCAGGCGAGGTCCGGGATACTCGTGACATCTGACCCGCTGTCCGCCCGATCTTGATGAAATCCCTCGGTCGCCGACCTGAAGGCCTTCGGCTCGAACGCATGCAGGCTTCACCGCTGTGGGCGGGTGCGGGCTTCCGCAACCTGCACCCGGTGCCGGCGGGCCTGCGCGACCATGGCGTGCCACGGCCCAGCCTGGGCGACTTTCTCTGCGGCGGCAGTCGCCGCGTGCCTTCGGCGCCGCTGCCTTCGCTGGACCCGCTGGAGACCTGGCGCCAGCCTCCGGGCAGCGGCCTGCGCGCCACCTGGCTGGGCCATTCGACAGTGCTGATCGAAATCGGCGGCCGCCGCGTGCTGACCGACCCCGTGTGGGGACAGCGCGCCTCGCCTTCGCGCCTGCTGGGCCCGAAGCGCTTCCAGCCGGTGCCGGTGCCGCTGTCGCGCATGCCGCCGGTGGACCTGGTGGTGCTCTCGCACGACCACTACGACCACCTGGACCACGCCACCGTGCACGTGCTTGCGAAGGCGGGCGTGCCTTTCGTCACCTCGCTCGGCGTGGGCGCGCACCTGGAAGCCTTCGGCGTGCAGCCGCAGCTCGTCACCGAACTCGACTGGTGGGAATCGCACCGCCTGCCGGGCAGCGAACTGGAAGTCACCGCCGCGCCTTCGCAGCACTTCAGCGGCCGCGGGCTGAAGGACCGCAACGCCACGCTGTGGTCCAGCTTCGTGATCCGTTCGCCGCGCCACCGGGTCTTCTTCAGCGGCGACACCGGGCTCACCACCGAATACGGCGCCATCCGCGACCGGCTGGGTCCTTTCGACCTGGTCATGCTGGAGGTGGGCGCCTTCCACCCTTCGTGGGGCGACATCCACCTGGGGCCGCTGAACGCGCTGAAGGCCCACGCCCTGCTGGGCGGCGGGCCGCTGCTGCCGGTGCACTGGGGCACCTTCAGCCTGGCGCTGCACGCCTGGGACGAACCGGCCGAGACGCTGTTCGAACAGGCGCCGCGGCTCGGCACGCCGCTGCTGATGCCGCGCCTGGGCGAAGCGGTGGAGCCGGCCCATGGCGAGATGCCGAAACCCTGGTGGCGCGGCGTCGAGACCGCCGAGACGGGACCCGCCGAGACGCTGGCACCGGCCGCACCCTGGCCGCTGGACTGACTCAGGCGCGCGCCAGCCAGACGCTGGCGCACAGGCCCGGCCCTTCGGCGCAGGGCTTCAGTTCGAAGCGGCCGCCCAGCAGTTCGACATAACGGCTCACGATGGCCAGCCCGAGGCCGCTGCCGCCGGTGGGCTGCGCGCCCCGCTCCCAGCGCTGCAGCAGCTGGTGGCGCCGGGCTGCGTCCATGCCCGGCCCGTTGTCGGTGACGCACAGGCGCACGCCTTCGCCTTCCTCGGCCAGCGCCACCGTCACGCGCGGCTTGCAGGCAGGGTCGGCCGGCCGGCCATGGCGCAGCGCGTTGTCCAGCAGGTTGCCCAGCAGGCCTTCGAGCAGCGCCAGGCTGGCGCGCACGTGCAGCGGCCGGTCCAGCCCGACGGCGCCGAGGTCGACGCCGGCGGCGTCGGCGCGCGGCAGCGTGCGCAGCAGCACGTCGCGCACCACGTCGTCGGCAGCCACCGGTTCGAGCTGCAGCCCTTCGCGCGACTCGTCGGCGCGCGCCAGCGCCAGCAGCTGGTCCACCAGGTGGCTGGCGCGCTGCTCGCTGGCGACGATGCGTTCCAGCTGGCGCTGCCAGGCGGTGGGGTCGCGCTGCGCGAGCCCGTATTCGGCCAGCGAGCGGATGCCGGCCAGCGGGTTGCGCAGCTCGTGCGCCACGTTGCCGGCGAATTCGCGCTGCGCGCGCGCGCCGGTGGCCACGCGCGCGAGCATGCCGTTGAAGGCGTCCAGAAGGCGCTGCACGTCACGCGTGCCGGGCGCCACCGCCAGCGGCGCCAGGTCGGTGGCGCCCCGCTGCGCCACCTGCGCCTGCAGTTGCCCCAGCGGCGCCAGTTCAGCGTCGATGCGGCGGCGCAGCCACAGGCCCAGCACCACCAGCAGCAGCACCTGCGGCGCCACCGTGGCCATGACCAGCCGGCCCAGGTGTTCGCGCCGGCTGGCGACGGTCTGGCCCACCGCCACCGCGAAGCGCGCCGGCGCCACGCGCGACAGCGTGGCCACGCGCAGGTCCAGGCCGCGGAAGCGGCGGTCGGCGAAGACGCTGCCTTCCTCTTCCATCGGCGCGCCGGCGTACAGGCCTTCGTCGCCGGCGACCAGCGTGCCGTCGGGCCGCACGACGGCGAAGAACACACGCTCGTTCTGGTCGAACAGCACCGCCGCCACTTCGCGCGGCGACAGTGCCAGCGACAGCCGGCCGTCGGTGGCCACCACGTTGGCCGCCACGGCGAAGGCGTCGTCCAGCAGCGAACGGTCGAACGCCCCGCGCGTGAAGCGGTAGGCCAGCACCACCGCCACCGTGCTGCCGACGAGCCAGGTCAGCGCCAGCGGCAGGATCACCTGGCGCAGCATGCGCCGGCGCAGCGAAGGCAGCGTGGGCGTCGTCACGGTTCGGCGCGCGCCTCGATCAGGTAGCCCAGGCCGCGCAGCGTGCGGATGCCCGCGCCGCTGCCGGCCAGCTTGCGGCGCAGGCGCGAGATGAAGGCCTCCAGCGCGTTGTCGCCCAGCCATTCGCCCAGCGGCGAGAGCTTGTCCGCGAGCTGTTTCTTGCTGATCACCTGGCCCGGCGGCGTCATCAGTTCGGCCAGCACCTCGAATTCGCGCGGCGGCAGGTCGAAGGGCTCTTCGCCCTGCGCGCCGCGCACGAAGAAGCGCCGCGCGCGCCGGTCCAGCACCAGCGCGCCGATCTCGGTGCGATCGTCGGCACCGCGGCTGCGCCGCACCAGCGCGCGCAGACGGGCTTCGATCTCGGCCAGTTCGACCGGCTTGCCCAGGTAGTCGTCGGCGCCGGCGTCCAGGCCGGCGATGCGCTCTTCGGTGCGGTTGCGCGCGGTGAGCACCAGCACCGGCGTGCGGTCGCCCCGCACACGCGCTTCGCGCAGCACCGCGAGACCGCTGCCGTCGGGCAGGTTCAGGTCCAGCAGCACGGCGTCGAAGGGCTGCACGCGCCAGAGCAGGCGCGCGTGCTCGGCGCCGGCCACGGCGTCGACGCGGTGGCCCGCGTCGGCCAGGCTGTGCTGCATCACCTCGCGCAGCACGCCGTCGTCTTCGACGAGCAGGATCCGCATGGTCAGGTGTTGGTCAGGCGACAGCGGCGATAAACGCTGCCGATGAGAGTACGTGAGAACACCCGACCGGAACCTGTCGCCGTCGTGCTGCTGCACGGCCTGTGCGGCAGTGCCGACGAACTGCTGCCGCTGGAAGGCGCGCTCGTCGCCGCCGGCTACGCACCCTGCCGCGCACGCGTGGCGGGTTATTCGTACGACGTCCGCGACGGCGGGGCCCGACCCTGGCAGCAGTGGGTGGAATCGGTGGCCGCGCTCGCCGCCGGACTGCGCGCGCGCCACGGCCGGGTGGTGCTGGCGGGCCTGTCGGCCGGCGCCGCGCTGGCGCTGGGCACGGCGATGCAGGGCGCGCCGGTCGACGGCCTGGTGCTGATGTCGACGACCCTGCGCTTCGACGGCTGGGCGGTGCCGCCGTACCACTGGCTGATGCCGCTGGCGCTGTACACGCCGCTGGGCCGTTTCTGGCGTTACCGCGAGAGCCCGCCGTACGGCGTGAAGAACGAACGCGTGCGGCGCTGGATCGAACGCGAATTGAGGACGCGCCGCATCTCGGCCGCCGGTGCCGCCGTGATCGGCGTGCCGCACCTTCGCGAACACGACCGCCTGCGCCGCCACGTGCTGCGCGAGCTCTCGGCCTTCGCCTGTCCGCCCGCGCTGGCGCTGCACGCACGCGAGGACGAGATCGCCAGCCCGTCGAACCTGGACCTGCTGTCGGCGCGCCTGCGCACGCCGTCGTTCCGCGCCGTGCTGGTCGACGACAGCCACCACATGATCACGATCGACAACGACCGCGCCCGCGTGGCGCGCGAGGTGGTCGGCTTCGTCCGCGACGTGATCGCCCCCGCCCCCCACCCCGGAGAACCCTGCCATGCCTGAACCGAGCTATGCCGCCGTCGAACAACTGCTGCGCGGCGACTTCCGCGTCGAACCCGAACGCATCCGCCCGCTGGCGCGGCTGGCGGAACTGGGTCTCGACTCGCTGGCGCTGATGGAATTCGTGTTCGCGGTCGAGGACCGTTTCTCGCTGCGCATTCCCGACGACCGGCTGGACCCGCGCCAGGCCGGCCTGACCCTGGCCGACCTGTGCCGCGCGCTCGACGAGGTGATCGCCTGCCGGCCCGCGGCCGCGGCATGAACACGATCTGGGCGCGCATGCGATCGGCCTGCGTCACCGGTTGCGGCCTGGTCTCGCCGCTGGGCGACACGCTGGAGGCCTTCGACGCCGCGCTCTTCGAAGGCCGCAGCGCGCTGACCGACACCACCTTCACGCTGCCCGGCCAGGAACCGGCGCGCGTCGCGGTGGGCCGCGCCGACTTCGACGACACGCGCTTCTTCTCGGCTTCGCGCCTGCCGCTGGACCGCGGCACGGCGATGGCGCTGGCCGCCGCCCGGTCGGCGATGGCGGCCGCGCGCCTGGACGCCGGCGGCGTGGCGCCCGAGCGGCTGGGCGTGTTCTGGGGCAGCGGCATGGGGGGCGCGGCCACCTTCGACGCCACCTGCCGCGCGCTGTATGCCGAAGGGCGACGCATCCGCCCCACCAGCGTGGTCACGGCGATGCCGAACGCGCCGGTGGCCGAACTCGCGCTGCACTTCGGCGCCCGCGGCGCGGCGCTCGGCTTCGTCTGCGCCTGCGCTTCGGCCGCGGTGGCCATCGGCGAAGGGCTGCGCGCGCTGCGCGACGGACGCGTCGACGTGGCGCTGGTGGGCGGCAGCGAAGCCTGCTCTGCTGGTGGGCGGTGATGGGGGCCTTGCACGCGATGCGCGTGCTGGCCCCGGTGGCCGGCGACCCCGCGCGGGCCTGCCGCCCGTTCGCCGCCGACCGCGCCGGCTTCGCGCTCGGCGAAGGCGCCGCGGCGCTGGTGCTGGAGACGCCGGCCCACGCCAGTGCGCGCAGCGCGGCCTGGTCCACCACCTTGTCGGGTTATGCCACCAACTGCGACGGCCTGCACATGACGCGCCCGGACGCCACCGGCCAGGCACGCGCAATGACGGCGGCGCTGCACGACGCCGGCCTCGCGCCCGCCGACATCGGGCACCTGAACGCGCATGGCACGGCGACCGACGCCGGTGACGCCGCCGAGGCCGAGTCCATCGTGCGCGTGTTCGGCCGCCACCCGCCGCCGATGACCGCCACCAAGGGGGCCGTCGGCCACCTGCTGGGCGCCGGCGGCGCGCTGGAACTGCTGGCCACGCTGCGCGCGCTGCAGCACCGCATGGTGCCGCCGACGGCGGCGGTCTCGGCACCCGACCCGGCGTTAGGCATCGACCTGGTCTGCGGCCGCGCCCGCCTGCTGCCGCAGCTGCGCCACGCGATGAGCAACTCGTTCGCGTTCGGCGGCACGAACGCGGTGCTGATCGCCTCGCGCCGCGCTTCGCCGCACGCCTGAACCTTGGCCTATGCTCGGTGCCCATGCGCATCGAGATCGAACCCGGGGTCCGTCTCTTCGTCGACGTCGAGGGCCCGGGCCTCGTGCCCGCCGGCCCGCGGATGCACGAGAAGCCCACGCTGGTGCTGCTGCACGGCGGGCCGGGCTACGACCATTCGGGCTTCAAGCCGGCGTTCTCGCGCCTGGCCGACATCGCGCAGATCGTCTACTACGACCACCGCGGCCACGGCCGCAGCGACCGCCGGCCGGCCGCCGAATGGACGCTGGACACCTTCGCCGACGACGTGGTGCGCCTGTGCGCCGCGCTCGGCGTGCACAAGCCCGTCGTGCTGGGGCAGAGCTTCGGCGGCTTCGTCGCCCAGCGCTACCTGGCGCGCCACCCGGGCCACGCCGCCAAGGTGGTGCTGTCGTCGACCTCGCCGCACCTGGGGCTGCAACGCAAGCTGGCCATGTTCGAGACGCTGGGCGGTGCGGCCGCGCGCGCCCGGGCCGAAACCTTCTGGCGCTCGCCGAACGAAGCGAACTGGGCCGACTACCTGAAGGTCTGCATGCCGCTGTACAACCAGCAGCCCGGCGACCCCGAGGCGCGGGCGCGCATCGAGTTCAACACCGCGATCCTGTTCGCTTCCGCCGGCGGCGAGCAGCAGACCATGAACCTGCTGCCCGGCCTGGCCGCGGCGCGCTGCCCGGTGCTGGTGATGGCCGGCGCGTTGGACCCGGTCTGCCCGCTGGCGGATTCGCAGGACATCGCCGCCGCGCTGCCCGCCGGGCTGGCGCGGCTGGCGGTGTTCGAGCGCTCAGGTCACGGCGCCTGGCGCGACGAGCCCGACGCCGCCTTCGCGCTGCTGCGCGATTTCATTGCGGGCCCTTGAAGTCACCGCCCCAGGCGATGGACCAGCGGGCCGGGTCGGCCCACCTGCGGAAGGCGGCGTTCACCTGCTCCAGCGTGAGCTTCTCCAGCGCTTCGTCCACCTTCTGCGAGAGCGAGAAGTCGCGCCCCAGCTCCAGGTTCAGTGCCAGCGCCGAGGCGACCACGTCGTCCTGCGCGCGCGACAGGCGGCGCACGCCGAGCAGGCCCTTGCGCGCCTCGTCCACTTCCTGCTGCGTGAAGCCCTTGTCGCGCGCGGCTGCGATCTCCTCCATGAGGGCCTTCTCCACCGCGCCGCGGTTGGAAGGCGCGAAGATGGCCGACACCGCCCAACGCGAGTTCAGGTCGACCACGTTCCAGTCGATGACCGAACGCACGTCGTAGCTGTAGCCGCCCTTCTCGCGGATGCGCATCCACAGGCGCGACGCGGCGCTGCCGCCGAACACGCGGTTGGCCAGCGTCAGCGCCGGGTAGTCGGGGTGGCTGTCGTTGAGCGGCAGCGCCAGCGAGGTGAGCAGGTTGGCGTTCTGCTTGTCGGGGGTGGCGATGACGAAGCGTTCCGCCTTCACGGCGTGCACCGGCTGCGCCATGCGCGCGTAGGGCGCGCCGCTCTTCCAGTCGCCGAAGGCCGCCTCCAGCGCCTTCTTGACCGCCGCCGGGTCGAGGTCGCCGACGGCCGTGAACTCGGCGTTCGAGGCGCCGTAGAAGCGGCGGTGGAAGGCCTTCAGCTGCTCGGCCGACACGGCCTTCACGTCCTGCATCATCTCGTCGAAGGTGGGCGCATAGCGCAGGTCGCCCCTGGGGTAGGGGTTGCCGTGGCGCTGCAGCGTGTTGGCCACCAGCGCTTCGGGTTCCTTGCGCTGGCGCTCGATGCCCGACAACCACTGGCGGCGCACCTCTTCCAGCGCATCGGCCGGGAAGGCGGGCTCGCGCAGCAGCTTGGCCGTGAGCGCGATCACCGCGGGCAGGTTCTCGCGCGTGGTGGTGATGCTGGCGCTGAGCGTCTGGTCCGAAGCGCCGAAGCCCACTTCGGCGCGCAGCTTGTCGAACTGGTCGCTGATCTGCTGCCGCGACAGGCCGGCCGCGCCCTTGTCCAGCAGCTGGGCGGCGAAGGCGGCGACGGTCTCCTGGTTCTGCAGGCTCTTTTCGTCGCCGTAGTGCAGGCGCAGCCGCGCCTGCACGACCTGGCCGCGCGTGCCCTTGGGGATGAGCCCTGCCTTGAGCCCGCTGGCCAGCGTGAAGCGCTGGGTGCGGCGGTCCAGGTTGGCGGGAGTGGCCTCGAAGGCTTCCACCTGGGCGGCGGCGGCGTCGCCCTTGTAGTCCTTCACCAGCGCGGCCACGTCGGTACGCGCCGGCGCGGGCGCGCGTTCCGGCTTGTCGGTGGGCAGGTAGGTGGCGATCGTGCGGTTGTCGCGCGTCAGGTACTGCGTGGCGACCCGGTTCAGGTCGGCCAGGGTGAGCTTCCTGACCTGGTCGCGGCGCAGGAAGAAGAGGCGCCAGTCGCCGTTGGCGATGGCGTCCGAAAGCTGCACGCCCACCTGTTCGGGGTCGGTGAAGCCCAGCTCCCACTGCTTGAGCCACTGGGTGCGCGCGCGTTCCAGTTCCTCGGCGGTGATGGGCTGCTTCGGCAAGGCCTCCACGGTTTCCAGCAGCGCCGCACGCGCCTTGTCGAGGTCCTGCCCCGGCGCCAGCTGCGCGCCCAGGATCAGCGGCCCGGGCTCGGCCAGCGGCCAGGCGAAACCGAAGCTCGATGCGGCCAGCTGGCCTTCGACCAGCCGCTTGTGCAGGCGGCCCGCGGGCGCGTCGCCCAGGATGCCGGCCAGCAGGTCCACCGCGGCGAAGTCGGGCGAACCGCCCGGCGGCACGTGGAAGCCCACGTAGATCAGCGGTGAACCGCCGGCACGCCGCACGGTGACCGTGCGCTCGCCGTCCTGCGCCGGGTCCAGCGTGTAGGTGGGCTCCAGCTTGCGCTGCGGGCGCGGGATGGGGCCGAAGGCTTCGGCCACCCAGGCCAGCGTCTTGCCGGCGTCGAAGCGGCCGGCAACGATGAGGGTGGCGTTGTCCGGCTGGTAGTAGCGGCGGTAGAAGGCCTGCAGGCGCGAGATGTCGACGTTCTCCACGTCGGCACGCGCGCCGATGGTGGACTTGCCGTAGTTGTGCCACTGGTACATGGACGCCAGCAGGTGCTGCAGCACGGCGCGGCCGGGGCTGTTCTCGCCGCGTTCCATCTCGTTGCGCACCACCGTCATCTCGGTGTCCAGGTCGCTGCGCGCGATGAGGCTGTTCACCATGGCGTCGGCCTGCCAGCCCAGGTACCACTTCAGCGTCTCGTCGTTGGCCGAGAAGCTGGCGAAGTAGTTGGTGCGGTCGAAGCTGGTGGTGCCGTTGGCACGCGCGCCGCGCTTGGACAGTTCGGACAGCACGTTGCGCGTGGTGGGCGTGCCCTTGAACAGCAGGTGCTCGAGCAGGTGCGCCATGCCGGTCTCGCCGTAGTTTTCCATCCGCGAGCCGACGTGGTAGGTCACGTTGACGGTGGTGGTGGGCTTGGACCCGTCGGGCACCAGCAGCACCTGCAGGCCGTTGGCGAGGCGGTATTCGTCGATGCCTTCGACGCTGGAAAGGCGGCTCACGCCGGCGGGCAGGGCTTGCGCCTGCACGGCCAGCGCCGCGGCCAGCAGCGCCGCACCGGCAAGGAAGGACCGGAGTCGGGTCATGTTGGGCAGGGGGGTCATCGAAGCGGCGGAGTGTAGGGGCGACGCCGTTGGACGCCGGACGGGCCCCCGGGTTCCCCGCAAGAGGGCTCAGGCGGCCGCCGCGCGCCGGCTCCCGCGCCGGTACACCCGCAGCCCGTCCAGGTCGAGCACGCGCACGCCGCCGTATTCGATGCGGATCAGCCCTTCGCCCTGCAGCGTGGCCAGCGCCTCGTTCACGCGCTGGCGCGACAGTCCCACCAGGTAGCCCAGTTCCTGCTGCGTGATGCGCAGGATCTGCCCCACCCCCGGGTACAGCAGCGGGTGGAACAGCGCACCCAGGCTGCGCGCCACGCGCTCGTCGGCGTCGTTCAGGCGGTCGATCTCGCGCGCGCCGATGAACTGGCCCAGGCGCTCGTTCAGCTGCGTCATCACGAAGCGGTTGAAGGGGATGCTGCGCCCGAGCAGCCAGTGGAAGGTCTCGGCCGTGATGCCGGCCACCACGCTCCTGCGCAGGGCCTGGATGTTGTAGCGGTAGGTCTCGCGCTTGAGCACCGTGCCTTCACCGAACCAGCCGCCCGGCGGCAGGCCGGTGAAGGTGATGGGCATGCCCAAAGCGCTGTCGTTGCTCATCTTCAGCAGGCCGTCGACGACGCCGAACCAGAACGTCACCGGGCGGCCGATGCGGCAGACGTATTCGCCCGCCGCCACGTTGACCACCCGCATGTCGGCCACCGCGCGGTCGCGCTCGGCCGCTTCCAGCGGCGCCAGCCAGGGCACGCTGTGCAGTTCCTCGGCCGAGGCCGGACGCGAGCGCGAAGTCAGCGCGGCGATGCCTGGAGCAGCCATCTTGAGGGAAACACCGATCAGTGAGGACCCTAGGATTGTCAGCAGAACGACAACCTGGCGTCAAAGCATTGCCCAGAATGCCAACTGAACCGCAGTCCGGAGACAAAGGGTGACTTCCACCTTTCCCCGCTTGATGCTCGAACACGCGAAGGCGCGCCCGCAGGCCGCCGCATTGCGCGAGAAGGTCTACGGCATCTGGCAGACGCTGACCTGGGCCGACCTGGCGCAGCTGGTGCGCGCGCTGGCGGCCGGCCTGGCCGAAGGGGGCGTCAAGCGCGACGACCACGTGGTCATCGTCGGCGAGAACCGGCCGCGCCTGTACGCCGCCATGCTGGCCGTGCAGTCGCTGGGCGCGGTGCCGGTGCCGCTGTACCAGGACGCGGTGGCCACCGAATACCAGTTCCCGATCAACAACGCCGAGGTCCGGCACGCGATCGTCGAAGACCAGGAACAGGTCGACAAGATGCTGGAGCTGCGCGAAGCCTGCCCGCAGATCGAACGCATCTGGTACGACGACCCGCGCGGCATGCGCCACTACGCGGAAGCCGGCCTGGCTTCGCTGGACAGCCTGATCGAGAGCGGCCGCGCGCGCGACGCCGCCAACCCCGGCGCCTTCGACGCCGCCGTGGCCGCCGGCAAGCCCGAGGACGTGGCGGCGATGTTCTTCACCAGCGGCACCACCGGCAACCCCAAGGGCGTGGTGCACACCCACTTCACGCTGCTCGACCGCGCCGGCGCGGGCAAGAAGTTCGACCGCCTGACCGAGGACGAGGAGGTGCTGGCCTACCTGCCGCCGGCCTGGATCGGCCAGAACATCTTCAGCTACGCGCAGTGGCTGGCCTGCGGCTACGTGGTGAACTGCCCGGAGTCGGCGTCGACCGTGATGATCGACCTGAAGGAGATCGGGCCCACCTACTACTTCGCGCCGCCGCGGGTCTTCGAGGGGCTGCTGACCAGCGTGATGATCCGCATGGAGGACGCCGGCCGCATCAAGCGCGGGCTGTTCCACCACTTCATGGCGCTGGCGCGCCGCATCGGCCCGGCGCTGATGGACGGCCGCGCGGTGAGTCTCGTCGACCGCTGGCGCTACGCACTGGGCAACCTGCTGGTCTACGGGCCGCTGCGCAACACGCTGGGCTTCTCGCGCGTGCGCCTGGCCTACACGGCTGGCGAGGCGATCGGCCCCGACCTGTTCACGTTCTACCGCTCGATCGGCGTGAACCTCAAGCAGCTCTACGGCTCCACCGAGACCGCGGTGTTCGTGTGCCTGCAGCCCGACCACGAGGTGCGCGCCGACACCGTCGGCGTGCCCATCGAAGGCGTGGAGATCAAGCTGCAGGACAGCGGCGAGATCCTGGTGCGCTCGCCCGGCCTGCTGAAGGGCTACTACAAGAACGATGCCGCCACCGCCGAGGTGCTGGACGCCGACGGCTGGTACCACACCGGCGACGCCGGCTTCCTCGACGCCAGCGGGCAGCTGAAGATCATCGACCGCGCCAAGGACGTGGGCCGCATCGTCGGCGGCGCCAACGACGGCGCGATGTTCGCGCCCAAGTACGTGGAGAACAAGCTGAAGTTCTTCCCGCACGTCAAGGAGGCGGTGGCCTTCGGCGACAAGCGCGAGAAGGTCTGTGCCTTCGTCAACATCGACTTCGAGGCGGTGGGCAACTGGGCCGAGCGGCGCAACCTGCCGTACGCCGGCTACACCGACCTGGCGAGCAAGCCCGAGGTGCTGGAGCTGGTGCGCGAGTGCGTGGAGAAGGTCAACGCCGACCTCGCGCAGGACGCGCTGCTGGCCGGCAGCCAGATCAGCCGCTTCCTCGTGCTGCACAAGGAGCTCGATGCCGACGACGGCGAGCTGACCCGCACGCGCAAGGTGCGGCGCGGCCACATCGGCGAGAAGTACGGCGTGCTGATCGACGCCATGTACGGCGGCAAGCCCGAGCAGTTCATCGAGACGCCCGTGAAGTTCGAGGACGGCCGCACCGGCAAGGTGTCGGCGACGCTGAAGATCATCGACGCGAAGACCTTCCCGGCCGCGCTGAGGAAAGCCGCATGAACGCAGTGACCGACGCTGCCGTGATGGCGGCCGCCGCGGAACCTGCCGCCGCTCGCCGCATCGGCGACGTGGTGCTGCAGGTGCAGAACATCTCGCTGGCGTTCGGCGGCGTGAAGGCGCTCACCGACATCAGCTTCGACGTGCGTGAGCACGAGGTGCGGGCGATCATCGGCCCCAACGGTGCCGGCAAGAGCAGCATGCTCAACTGCATCAACGGGGTCTACACGCCGCAGCAAGGCTCGATCACGTTCCGCGGCCAGACCTTCAGCCACATGAACTCGCGCCAGGTGGCCGAGATGGGCGTGGCGCGCACGTTCCAGAACCTCGCGCTGTTCAAGGGCATGAGCGTGCTGGACAACATCATGACCGGCCGCAACCTGCGCATGAAGTCCAACATCTTCCAGCAGGCGCTGCACTGGGGCGCCGCGGCGCGCGAGGAGATCGAGCACCGCGCGTTCGTCGAGCGCATCGTCGACTTCCTCGAGATCCAGGCCTTCCGCAAGACGCCGGTGGGGCGCCTGCCCTACGGCCTGCAGAAGCGCGTGGACCTCGGACGGGCGCTGGCGATGGAGCCGCAGGTGCTGCTGCTCGACGAGCCGATGGCCGGCATGAACGTCGAGGAGAAACAGGACATGTGCCGTTTCATCCTCGACGTGAACGACGAGTTCGGCACCACCATCGTGTTGATCGAGCACGACATGGGCGTGGTGATGGACATCTCCGACCGCGTCGTGGTGCTCGACTACGGCAAGAAGATCGGCGACGGCACGCCCGACGAGGTGCGCAGCAATCCCGAGGTCATCAGCGCCTACCTGGGCACGAGTCACTGAACATGGGACCCTTCCTCGAAACGCTGATCGGCGGCCTGATGACGGGCATGCTGTACTCGCTGGTGGCGCTGGGCTTCGTGCTCATCTTCAAGGCCAGCGGCGTGTTCAACTTCGCGCAGGGCGCGATGGTGCTGTTCGCCGCGCTGGCGATGGCGCGCTTCGCCGAGTGGCTGCCGAAGTGGACGGGCCTGGAGGCCAAGTTCCTCGTCAACCTGCTGGCCTTCGCGCTGGCGCTCGTGGTGATGGTGGCGGTGGCCTGGCTGATCGAGCGGCTGGTGCTCGGGCGCCTCGTCAACCAGGAGGGCGTGACGCTGCTGATGGCCACGCTGGGCATCACCTACTTCATGGACGGCTTCGGCCAGACGATCTTCGGCAGCGACATCTACAAGATCGACATCGGCATGCCCAAGGAGCCGATGTTCCTGTTCGAGAAGGTGTTCGACGGCGGGCTGTTGCTGAACCAGGAAGACCTGTTCGCGGCGCTGATCGCCGCCTCGCTGGTGGCGCTGCTGGCCGCGTTCTTCCAGTACACCGCCACGGGGCGCGCGCTGCGCGCGGTGGCCGACGACCACCAGGCCGCGCAGAGCATCGGCATCCCGCTGTCGCGCATCTGGGTCATCGTCTGGAGCGTCGCCGGCTTCGCGGCGCTGGTGGCCGGCATCATCTGGGGCAGCAAGCTCGGCGTGCAGTTCTCGCTGTCGCAGGTGGCGCTGAAGGCGCTGCCGGTGGTGATCCTCGGCGGCCTGACCAGCGTGCCCGGCGCCATCATCGGCGGGCTGATCATCGGCGTGGGCGAGAAGCTGTCGGAGGTCTACATCGGCCCCAGCTTCGGCGGCGGCATCGAGATCTGGTTCGCGTACGTGCTGGCCTTGCTGTTCCTGCTCGTCCGGCCGCAGGGCCTCTTCGGCGAGAAGATCATCGATCGCGTGTAGAGGATCGGAGAACCCCATGCTCTACCGTGAGAACGGCCAGTTCAAGACCAGCTACGGCGCCGACCAGCAGATCTTCCCGATCGCGCAGGACCGCGTACTCATCATCGCCCTGCTGGCGGTGGCCTTCATCGTCGTGCCGTTCGTGGCCAGCGAGTACCTGTTCCGCGCGATCCTGATCCCGTTCCTGATCCTCTCGCTGGCGGCGCTCGGCCTGAACATCCTGGTGGGCTACTGCGGCCAGATCTCGCTGGGCACCGGCGGCTTCATGGCTGTGGGCGCCTACGCCGCCTACAACCTGCTGGTGCGCATCGACGGCATGCCGCCGGTGGTGGCCATCCTGCTGGGCGGCGTGTTCTCGATGGGGGTGGGCGTGCTGTTCGGCATCCCGTCGCTGCGCATCAAGGGGCTGTACCTCGCGGTGGCGACGCTCGCGGCGCAATTCTTCTGCGACTGGGCGTTCCTGCGCATCAAGTGGCTGACCAACGATTCGTCGTCGGGCTCGGTGAGCGTGTCCGGCCTGAGCCTGGCCGGCTGGAAGGTCGAGACCCCGGTGGACAAGTACCTGTTCTGCCTGGGCTTCGTGGTGGTGTTCGCGCTGCTGGCCAAGAACCTCGTGCGCCACCACATCGGGCGCGAGTGGATGGCCATCCGCGACATGGACGTGGCCGCGGCCGTGATCGGCATCCGCCCGGTCTACGCGAAGCTGTCGGCCTTCGCGGTGAGCAGCTTCATCGTCGGTATCGCCGGGGCGCTGTGGGCCTTCGTGCACCTGGGCTCGTGGGAGCCGGCGGCCTTCAACATCACGCGCTCGTTCGACCTGCTGTTCATGGTGATCATCGGCGGCCTGGGCTCGATCATGGGCAGCTTCTTCGGCGCCGCCTTCATCGTCGTGCTGCCGATCGTGCTGGACAACCTGCCGTACTGGTTCGGCATCCCGATCGACACCGCGCTGGCGTCGCACCTGACATTCATGATCTTCGGCGCGCTGATCGTCTTCTTCCTGATCGTCGAGCCGCACGGCCTGGCGCGGCTGTGGTCCATCGGCAAGGAGAAGCTGCGACTGTGGCCCTTCCCGCATTGAACCTGTTCCCGTTCCCGAGATCCCAAACCGGCACCTGCGCGTGCATCACACCCACCCCCTGGAGGCAAGCATGAAGTTTCGATCCCTCGCCCTCGCCGCCGCGCTCGCCGCGGGCGGCATCAGTGCGGCCTACGCCCAGGCCAAGGAGCAGTTCTTCCCGGTGCTGGTGTACCGCACCGGGGCCTATGCGCCCAACGGCGTGCCGTTCGCCAACGGCTACGTCGACTACCTCAAGTACACGAACGCCAAGGGCGGCATCAACGGCGTCAAGATCACCTTCGAGGAATGCGAGACGGGCTACGCCACCGACAAGGGCGTCGAGTGCTATGAGCGCCTGAAGGGCAAGAACGGCGGGGCCACGGTGTTCCAGCCGTTGTCCACGGGCATCACCTTCGCGCTGACCGACAAGGCACCCGGCGACAAGATCCCGCTGATCACGTCCGGCTACGGCCGCGCCGACACTGCCGATGGCCTGTCGTTCAAGTGGAACTTCCCGCTGCTGGGCACCTACTGGACCGGTGCCGACGTGCTGATCCAGCACATCGCGAAGAAGGAAGGCGGCTTCGACAAGCTCAAGGGCAAGAAGATCGCGCTCGTCTACCACGACAGCCCCTACGGCAAGGAGCCGATCGCCGCGCTGCAGGAGCGCAGCAAGATGCACGGCTTCGATCTCCAGTTGCTGCCGGTCACCGCACCGGGCGTGGAGCAGAAGGCCACCTGGCTGCAGGTTCGCCAGAGCCGGCCCGACTACGTGTTCCTGTGGGGATGGGGTGTGATGAACTCGGCCGCGTTGAAGGAGGCCGTGGCCACGGGCTACCCGCGCGAGAAGATGTACGGCGTGTGGTGGTCGGGCGCCGAGCCCGACGTCAAGGATGTCGGCGCGGCGGCCAAGGGCTACAACGCACTGGCGATGCAGCATGGCGCCGAGCCCGGCTCGAAGATCGCGCAGGACATCCTGAAGGAGGTGCACGCCAAGGGCCAGGGCACCGGGCCGAAGGAGGAAGTGGGCCAGGTGCTGTACATGCGCGGCCTGATCGCCTCGATGCTGGCGGTGGAAGGCGTCAAGCGCGCACAGGACCGCTACGGCAAGGGCAAGGTCATGACGGCCGAGCAGGTGCGCTGGGGCCTGGAGAACCTGGCGCTCGACCAGAAGAAGCTCGACTCGCTGGGCTTCTCGGGCGTGATGCGGCCGGTGTCGACGAGTTGCGCCGACCACCTCGGGTCGAGTTGGGCGCGCATCCACACCTGGGACGGCGCCAAGTGGTCGTTCAGCAGCGACTGGTACCAGGCTGACGACTCGATCCTGAAGCCGCTCGTCAAGGCCTCGGCCGAGAAGTACATGAGCGAGAAGAAGCTCCAGCGCCGCGACAACGCGGACTGCAACTCCTGACTCCCGTGGGCAGGGCTTCCGCAGGAGGCCCTGCCCCGGGCAAGCGACCATGAGCAACGTCCTCCTGAACGTCAACGGCATCGAGGTCATCTACAACCACGTGATCCTCGTGCTCAGGGCTGCGTCGCTGACCGTGCTGCCGAGGGCGGCGTCAGGCGCTGCTCGAGTGGCAACGGCGCCGGCAAGATGACCACGCTGCGCGCGGTGAGCAACCTGCTCGCCGGCGAGCGCGGTGAGGTGACCAAGGGCTCGATCGAGCTGCGCGGCGAGCGCATCGAGAAGCTCTCCACCGCCGAGATGGTGCAGCGCGGCGTGGTGCAGGTGATGGAAGGCCGGCACTGCTTCGCGCACCTGACGATCGAGGAGAACCTGCTGACCGGGGCGTACACGCGCACCGACGGCAAGGCGGCTGTCGCGCAGACGCTGGAGAAGGTCTATGCCCTGCGCCCGCGGCTGAAGACGCGGCGCGCGAGCCAGGCCGCCTACACCTCGGGCGGCGAGCAGCAGATGTGCGCGATCGGCCGCGCGCTGATGGCCAACCCGAAGATGGTGCTGCTCGACGAACCGAGCATGGGGCTGGCGCCGCAGATCGTCGAGGAGGTGTTCGAGATCGTGCGCGACCTGAACCAGAAGGAGCGCACCACGTTCCTGCTGGCCGAGCAGAACACCAACATGGCGCTGCGCTACGCCGACTACGGCTACATCCTCGAGAACGGCCGCATCGTGATGGACGGGCAGGCCAAGGCATTGCGCGAGAACGAGGACGTGAAGGAGTTCTACCTCGGCATGGGCGGTGGCGACCGCAAGAGCTTCCGCGACGTGAAGAGCTACAAGCGGCGCAAGCGCTGGCTGCAATGAGCCTCACCGGTGCGCGTGCCCGGCGTGCAGGGGATCGGGATGTCTGACGACTTCGGTTTCGCTCCGCCGCCGTTCAACGCCGACGGCGCCTTGCAGACGGTCCGGCGCGCGCTGCGCGACCTGAAGCTGGCCGAGCGCGGCAACGGTTTCGAGCTGCGCGGCAAGCGGGTGGTGGAGCTGGTGGCCGAAGGCGGAGCGATCCAGGTGCGCCTGGCGCGGCGCCTGATGCAGACGCCCGAGTGGGACAAGCTGACAGTGAGCTCCGCCGACGGCCAGCGCAAGCTGATCGACGAAGTGAAGAAGCGGCTGGCGCGCTGGGAGCACGAGGAGTGACCTTCGCGGCGCTGAAGGCGCACGCGCAGTCGCTGCCGGGCGCCACTGTCGACATCAAGTGGGGTGCCGACTGGGTGGCCAGCGTCGGCGGCAAGATGTTCTTCATCACGCTCGACCAGGGCACGCCGACGGCGTGCTCGTTCAAGGTCGACGATCACCGCTTCCTGGAGCTCACCGGGCTGCCGGGGTTCACGCCGGCGCCCTACCTGGCGCGGGTGAAGTGGGTGCAGCTGCGCGATCCCAAGGCATTGCCGCTGGCCGAGCTGAAGGCGCTCGTGTCGCGGTCGCACGCCCTGGTGCTGGCGCGGCTGCCGAAGAAACTGCAGAAGGAACTGATGGGATGAGCGGGTATCTCGATGCGCTGGAGACGCGCGACCCGGCCGCGCGCGAGGCGGCCCTGCTGGCGGCGCTGCCCGCGCAGGTGACGGCTGCGCAGGGCGTGCCGGCGCTGGGCGAGCGGCTCGCCGGCGTGGACGCGGCGTCGATCACCACGCGCGCCGCGCTGGCGGCATTGCCGGTCACGCGCAAGGGTGAGCTCTTCGAGCGCCAGCAGCACGGGTATGCGGCCGAGCCGCGTGACCCGTTCGGCGGTTTCTCGGCGATCGGCTGGCGCGCGCTGCTGCGCGGCGGACGGCCGATGGCGGGTGCGCGCCGCGTGTACCAGTCGCCCGGGCCGATCTACGAGCCCGAACCGGGCCGTGGCGACTACTGGCGAGCCGCGCGGGCGCTGCACGCGGCGGGCTTCCGCGCCGGCGACCTCGTCCACAACAGCTTCAGCTACCACCTGACGCCCGGCGCATGGTTCATGGACGCCGGTGCCGCGGCGATCGGCTGCACGGTGTTCCCCGGCGGCGTGGGCAACACCGAGCTGCAGCTGCAGGCGGCCGACCACCTGCGCCCCGACGCCTACACCGGCACGCCGAGCTTCCTGCGCATCCTGCTGGAGAAGGCGGCCGAGGCGAAGATCGCGCTGCCGTCGCTGAAGAAGGCGCTGGTCAGCGGCGAGGCGTTCCCGCCCAGCCTGCGCGACTGGCTGCGCGACCGCGGCATCGAGGGCTACCAGGCCTACGCCACCGCCGACGTCGGCCTCGTCGCCTACGAGACCCCGGCGCGTGAAGGGTTGGTGGTCGACGAGGGCGTGCTCGTGGAGATCGTGCGCCCGGGCACCGGCGACGTGGTGCCCGACGGCGAGGTCGGCGAGGTCGTGGTCACCGTGCTGCACCCGGAGTACCCGATGGTGCGCTTCGGCACCGGCGACCTGTCGGCGGTGCTGCCGGGCGCCAGCCCGTGCGGCCGCACCAATCTGCGCATCAAGGGCTGGATGGGCCGCGCCGACCAGACGGCCAAGGTGCGCGGCATGTTCGTGCACGCCAGCCAGGTGGCGGCGGTGTTGGCGCGCCACACCGAGCTGGCGCGCGCGCGGCTGGTGGTGGAAGGCGAGATGGCCAACGACCGCATGACCCTGCGCGCCGAGGCAGCTGCACAGCCCGAGGGCCTGCGCGAGGCCGTGGCCGCCACCGTGCGCGACGTCACCAAGCTGCGCTGCGACGTGGTGCTGGTGGCGCCGGGCTCGCTGCCCAACGACGGCAAGGTGATCGAGGACCTGCGCAAGTACGAGTGAGCCTGGTCGGCGGCCCGGCGCTCGCCGGCGCGCGCTTGATCTGGCTCAAGTCCCCGCGCGTTGTCCGTAGTTCCCGCAGCCCGCTTTCCCGCGGGCTGCCTACCATTGCGGCCTGCCCGTTCGATTCATGTCGGAGACCATGATGAAGAGAATCCTGTTCGCGTTGTCCGCCGTCGTCCTCGCGTCGTCGGCGCTGGCCGCCTGGCCCGAGAAGCCCGTTTCGCTGGTGGTGCCTTTCGCCGCCGGCGGGCCCACCGACAAGGTCGCGCGCGACCTCGCCGAGGCGATGCGCAAGGCCGTGCCCAACTCGACCTTCGTCGTCGACAACGTCGGCGGAGCCGGCGGAACGCTCGGCGCCACGAAGGTCGCCAAGGCCGCCCCTGACGGCTACACCTTCCTGCTGCACCACATCGGCATGGCCACGTCGCCGGCGCTGTACCGCAGCCTGCCCTACAAGACGCTCGATGACTTCGAGTACGTCGGCATGATCAACGAGGTGCCGATGACGCTGGTGGGCCGCAAGAACCTGCCGGCCGAGAACTTCCCCGACCTGCTGAAGTGGTTGGAGGCCAACAAGGGCAAGATCAACCTCGCCAATGCCGGCCTCGGTGCCGCATCGCACCTTTGCGGTCTGCTGTTCCAGCAGGCGGTGAAGATCGACATGACCACGGTGCCGTACAAGGGCACCGCGCCGGCGATGAACGACCTGCTGGGCGGGCAGGTCGACCTGATGTGCGACCAGACCACCAACACCACGTCGCAGATCGCCGCCGGCTCGATCAAGGCCTTCGGCGTGACCAGCGCCAAGCCACTGACGACGCCCGCGCTGGCCAAGCTGCCGACGCTCGACGCTGCCGGTCTCAAGGGCTTCAACGTCAGCATCTGGCACGGCCTGTACGCCCCCAAGGGCACGCCCAAGGCGGTGGTCGACGCGATGAACACGGCGCTGAAGACCGCGCTGAAGGACCCCGGCTTCGTGAAGAGCATGGAGTCGCTGGGCGCGGTTGTGATCACCGACAACCGCGTCAACGGCCCCGAGCACAAGAAGTTCGTCGAGGCCGAGATCAACAAGTGGGGCCCGGTCATCAAGGCCGCCGGGCAGTACGCGGACTGAGGCTGTGCAGGGGCCCGCACAAGCGGCCCTGTTGTCGTGAGGCGCCTACGGCAATCGGTCGTAGGCCTTGACGGCCACCGGCACGCCCCACAGTTCCACGTGCATCGGCGTGCCGTGGTGCTCCTGCCGCGCGGCATCGCCGCGCACGTAGCCCAGTGCGACGCAGGCACCGGCCTTGGGGCTCCAGCCGGCCGAGCTGAGTTCGCCGAGCGGCTGGCCCTCGTGCACGATGGGTTCGCCGCCCCACAGGTAGGCGGCCGGGTCGTCGGTCACGAACACCAGCAGCTTCTTGCGCGGCGGCTCGGCCGCGAGACGCCGCACGGCGTCCTGGCCGATGAACGGCACCGGCTTGTCCAGGGCCACGGTCGCAAGCAGCCCGGCGTCGACGGGTGATTCGTCGGGGCCGAGTTCGGCGCCCCAGGCGCGCCTCCCGGCTTCGATGCGCAGTGCATCGAGCGCGTAGTAGCCGGCGTCGACGAGACCGGGTCCCACGCCCGCCGCATGCAGCGCCAGGTACACGTGGCGCGCCATCTCCACCGGGACGTACAGCTCGAAGCCGAGGCCGCCCACGTAGGCCATGCGCGCGGCACGCACGCGGGCGTGCGCGACGTCGATCTCGGCCGCGTGCGCGAAGGGCAGCGCGGCGGTCGACACGTCGTCATCGGTGAGCGCCTGCAGCAGCTCGCGCGAGCGCGGCCCCATCAGCGACAGCACGCTCCACTGGTTGCCGGCGTCGTGCAGCATCGCGTGCTCGTGCGGCTCGATGTGGCGCTGGATCCAGTCGGCGTCGCGCAGCGGCTGCGCCGAGCCGGTGACGATCAGGTAGCGCTCCGGGGCCAGGCGCATCACCGTGCAGTCGCTCTCGTAGCCGCCGCGCGGGTTGAGCATCGCGGTGTAGACCACGCGGCCGTTGTCGGCAGCGGCCACGTCGGCGGCGCACAGCCGCTGCAGCACGGCGAGTGCGTCGCACCCTTGCAGCAGCAGCTTGCCGAAGGAGGTCTGGTCGTACAACGCCACCGCCTCGCGCGTGGCACGCTGCTCGGCCTGCACCCACGGCAGCCAGCCGGGCGTGCCCAGCGTGTCGGCGGCCGGCGCGGCACCGGCGGGGCGGAACACGTTCACGCGCTCCCAGCCGAACTTCGAGCCGAACTCGGCTCCGCGCGTTGCCAGCAGGTCGTGCAGCGGCGAGGTGCGCAGCGGCCGCACCGTCTGCAGCTCCTGGCGCGGCCAGCGCATCGCGTAGTGCAGCCCGAGCGTCTCGCCGGTGCGCTCGGCCAGCGCGCGGCGGTTGGCGG
>JBGAKY010000052.1:0-44945 GCA_044224175.1 Rubrivivax sp.
GTTGGGGTCCCAGACGCCGGTGTAGTAGGCCGCCTGCGCGGGCTGCGCCAGTGACAGCACCACCGAGGCCGCGGCCGCCAAGCGGCCGATCCAGGACAATGCAAACCGCTTGAAGTTCATGTCGTGCGCTCCTGCCAGGTCGCTCAACAGCGAGTGCGCGAATGGTGGGTGCCCCCGCAACCGAGGGGCATCCCGGACCTGCGGGGGGAAAGGCCCCACCCCCCTACCCCGCAGAAGTAACGGGCGGGAAATAAGAGACGCCGGGCGGGCACCCGGCGCCTGAAAGCGAAAACGCCGGGCACGAGGCCCGGCGTCCGGAAGGCAGGGTTCAGCGGCCGGTCAGGCGTGCTTGCGGTCGAAGAACTGCTCGTCTTCCGTGCTGCCCTTCAGCGCCGCGGTCGAGGCTTCGCGCTCGATGGTGGTGGTCACGGCGTCGAAGTAGCCGGTGCCGACCTCGCGCTGGTGCTTCACCGCGGTGAAACCCTTCTCGGCGGCGGCGAACTCGGCTTCCTGCAGTTCCACGAACGCGCTCATGTTGTTGCGCGCGTAGCCATAGGCCAGGTTGAACATCGAGTAGTTCAGGCTGTGGAAGCCGGCCAGCGTGATGAACTGGAACTTGTAGCCCATGGCGCCCAGTTCGCGCTGGAACTTGGCGATGGTGGCGTCGTCGAGGTTCTTCTTCCAGTTGAACGAAGGCGAGCAGTTGTAGGCCAGCAGCTTGCCCGGGAACTTGGCGTGGATGGCGTCGGCGAAGGCCTTCGCGAAGGCCAGGTCGGGCTTGCCGGTCTCGCACCAGATCAGGTCGGCGTAGGGCGCATAGGCCAGGCCGCGGCTGATGCTCTGCTCGAGGCCGTTCTTCGTCTTGAAGAAGCCTTCGACGGTGCGCTCGCCGGTCATGAAGGGCTTGTCGTTGTCGTCGACGTCGCTCGTCACCAGGTCGGCCGCTTCGGCGTCGGTGCGCGCCAGCAGGATGGTGGGGGTGCCCATCACGTCGGCCGCCAGGCGGGCGGCGACCAGCTTGCTCACCGCTTCACGCGTGGGGACCAGCACCTTGCCGCCCATGTGGCCGCACTTCTTGACGCTGGCCAGCTGGTCTTCGAAGTGCACGCCGGCGGCACCGGCGTCGATCATGGCCTTCATCAGCTCGAAAGCGTTCAGCACGCCGCCGAAGCCGGCCTCGGCGTCGGCCACGATGGGGGCGAAGTAGTCGGTGTCGTTCTTGCCTTCGCTCCACTGGATCTGGTCGGCGCGCGCGAAGGCGCTGTTGATGCGCTTCACGACCTTGGGCACCGAGTCCACCGAGTACAGGCTCTGGTCGGGGTACATCTCGCCGTTGTCGTTGGCGTCGGCGGCGACCTGCCAGCCGGAGAGATAGATCGCCTTCAGGCCGGCCTTGACCTGCTGCATGGCCTGGTTGCCGGTCAGCGCGCCCAGCGTGTTCACGAAGGGTTCGCTGTTGAGCATGGCCCACAGCTTCTCGGCGCCGCGCTTGGCCAGCGTGTGCTCGACCTGCAGCGAACCGCGCAGGCGCACCACGTCGGCGGCGGAATAGCCGCGCTTGATGCCCTTCCAGCGGGGGTTCTCGGCCCAGTCCTTTTCAAGGGCGGCGGCTTGTTGTTCGCGGGTCATTTGAGACATCGAAAGCTCCTGTGACGAAGAAGATTCAAGACACCTTCAGCGTAACGGGAGCGGGATGTCGCGTGAAGACTTCTGTCTTATATAAGACAAAAGATTCAGTTATTTAAAATCAATGAGTTAGATCTTGCATTCCGTAATACGGAACGTCGTTTTCTCATCTGGTGGATTTTGTTGCGGCGCAGCGTACGCGCCTTCCGCCATGCGAAACGCTGTTTGCAATGGGTGAAAGACGGCGGATCAGCCCGCGGCGGCCAGCCAGCGGCGATAAAGGCGGTCGGCCAGCGACTGGTGCGCCGCCAGATGCTGCGCCATGCCCTGGCGCATGGCGGCGCCGTCCTGCATCGAACGCGGGTGCTGCGCCAGAACCTGCAGGAAGCTCTCGTCGGTGTCCAGCGACCAGCGGCCCAGCTTTTCGGCGTCGACCTCGACGTGGAACTGCAGGGCCAGGTGGGGCCCGATCGCGAACGCCTGGTTCGGGCAGGCTTCGCTGCCGGCCAGCCGTTCGGCGCCGGGCGGCAGGTCGAAGGCTTCGTAGTGCCACTGGAAGACGTGCCGCGGGCCGGATCCGCCGAACCACGCACGCGCGGTGGCGGTGTCCTGCACCTGCATCGGCTGCCAACCCACTTCCGGCTGCGGCGAAGCGCCGATGCGCATGCCCAGCGCGCGGGCCATCAATTGCCCGCCCAGGCAATGGCCGATCACGGGCAGGCCGCGCTCCATCGACTGCAGGACCAGCCGCTCGGCCTGGCGCAGCGAAGGCAGCGGGTCGTTGGCACTCATCGCGCCGCCCAGGATGGCCAGGGCCCGGAAGCCGTCCATCGCCTCCGGAAAGGCCTGGCCCGCTTCGGTGTTGCGCACTTCGAACGCCATGCCCTCGCGCTGCAGCCAGGTGCCCAGGTAGGCGGGTCCATCGGCCGAAAGATGCTGCAGCACCAGCACCGGCTTCATCGGAGGCAGCTCCTTATCATGGGGCACGAGTGTGCACCATGACGTCATTTGCCTTCACCTCCGACCACCGTTTCCTCAAGGCCCCGGCGGCCGCCGACGGCCTGCCCTTCGCCGTGGCGGGCATCTGCTGGGACGGCTCCACCACCAACCGGCCTGGCGCACGCTTCGGGCCTTCGGCCATCCGCCGCGCCAGCCACATGCTGTGCGACGGCACGCATCCGCTGTTCGACGTGTCGCCGCTCGGCCTGCTGGGCGACGCCGGCGACCTGGCGCTGCCCAACACTTCGCTCGAAGGTCTGCGTGCGGCCTTGCAGCCGCAGGCCGAGGCGCTGATCCGCCGCCACCACATGGCCTGGCTGGGCGGCGACCACTCCATCACGCTCACGCTCCTGCGCGCCTACCGGCAGGTGCTGGGCCGGCCGCTGGCGGTACTGCACTTCGACGCCCATTGCGACACCTGGACCGACCACTTCGGCGAACCCAGCGGCCATGGCACCTGGGTCAGCGAGGCGATGGAAGAAGGGCTGGTGGTCGACGCCTGCGTCACGCAGGTGGGCATCCGCTCGGCCGCCGAGCGCGCGCCTCGGGAGTACGTGAACGAACGCGGTGGGCAGATCTTCACCGCGCGCGACCTGCGCGGGCTGGAGAGCCCGGCTCAGCTGGCCCCGGTGTGCGAAGCCATCCGCTCGCGGCTGGCGCGGCACGGTCACCCGCCGCTGTACCTGAGCCTGGACATCGACTGCCTGGACCCCGCGTTCGCGCCCGGCACCGGCACGCCGGAGCCCGGCGGCCTGTCCACCGCCCAGGTGCTAACGCTGCTGGAGGAACTGGCGCCGCTGCCCTGGGTGGGCATGGACTGCGTCGAAGTGTCGCCACCTTACGACCACGCCGAGCTCACCGGCAACGCCGCCGCCGTGCTGGTGTGGACCTACCTGTGCGGCCAGGTGGCGCAACGGTCGCGGAAGGCGCCCTGACGCCTCATTGATCCGCCGCAAGGTCGGCGCCGCGGCCCGCGCCGAACAATGGCGCGAACCGCGAGGAGTTGCCATGGCCCGCCCGACCGCCGCCCCCACCCCGAAGAACCGCCCGCAGCGCCCGCCGGCGCCCGCGCTGCCGCCCTTCGAATCGCTGGACCGCGTGCACCACCGCATCGTCGAGATGCTGGGCCGCTTCGACCAGCTGCTGCAGCACATCGACGACAACGGTGCCGACGACGACGCGCGCACCATGGCCAGCGAGATCCACGCCTTCTTCCATGAGCACGCCGCCAGGCACCATGCCGAGGAAGAGAAGCACGTGTTCCCGCAGCTGCTGGCTTCGGGCAACGCCACCCTGGTGGACGCCGTGAAGCGCCTGCAGCAGGACCATGGCTGGCTGGAAGAGGACTGGCTGGAACTGGCGCCGCAGATCGAGGCGGTGGCCAACGGATACGGCTGGTACGACCTGGCCATGCTGCGGCTGGCGCTGCCCATCTTCACCGCGCTGTACCACGAGCACATCGGCCTCGAGGAGTCGCTCATCTACCCGGAAGCCAAGCGCCGCCAGGCGGCGCTGGACGCGGGCGCCCAGGCGCGCCACTCCTGAAGGCCCCCGCCGCCGGCTAGACTGGCGGTTCCGGCACGCCGCGACACGCACAGTGCTCGCGGCGTCTGCCTTTCTCGGAGCCGATTCATGAGCACGAACCTAGACGCCTTCTGGATGCCCTTCACGGCGAACCGCCAGTTCAAGAAGGCGCCGCGCCTGCTGGCCCGTTCTTCCGGCATGCACTACTGGGACGACCAGGGCCGCCAGATCCTGGACGGCGTGGCCGGCCTGTGGTGCGTGAACGCCGGCCACGCGCGGCCGAAGATCGTGAAGGCGATCCAGGAGCAGGCTGCCGAGATGGACTTCGCGCCGCCGTTCCAGATGGCGCACCCGAAGGCCTTCCAGCTCGCCGACCGGGTGGCCCGGCTGGCGCCCGCCGGCATGGGCAAGGTGTTCTTCACCAACTCGGGTTCCGAATCGGTCGAAACGGCGCTGAAGATGGCCCTGGCCTACCACCGCGCGCGCGGCGAAGGATCGCGTACGCGCCTCATCGGCCGCGAGCGTGGCTACCACGGGGTGAACTTCGGCGGCATCTCGGTCGGCGGCATCGTCGGCAACCGCAAGATGTTCGGCACCCTGCTGGCCGGTGTGGACCACATCCGCCACACCCACGACCCGGCGCGCAACGCCTTCACCGTGGGCCAGCCGGCGCACGGCGCCGAGTTCGCCGACGACCTGGAGAAGCTGGTCGCGCTGCACGACGCTTCCACCATCGCCGCCGTCATCGTGGAGCCGGTGGCCGGTTCCACCGGCGTGCTGGTACCGCCCCAGGGCTACCTGCAGCGCCTGCGCGAGATCTGCGACCGCCACGGCATCCTGCTCATCTTCGACGAGGTCATCACCGGCTTCGGCCGCACCGGCAAGCCCTTCGCGGCCGGCACCTTCGGCGTCACGCCGGACATGATCACCTGCGCCAAGGGGCTCACCAACGGCTGCGTGCCGATGGGCGCGGTGATCGTGAAGGACGGCATCCACGACACCTTCATGAACGGGCCCGAGCACCTGATCGAGTTCGCCCACGGCTACACCTACTCGGCCCACCCGCTGGCCTGCGCCGCCGGCCTGGCCACGCTGGAGACCTACACCGACGAGGGCCTGCTCACGCGCGCGGCCGAACTGCAGGGTTACTTCGCCGAGGCGGTGCACTCGCTGAAGAACGAGCCCAACGTGATCGACATCCGCAACATCGGTCTGGTGGGCGGCATCGAGCTGGCGCCGCTGGCCGGCGAGCCGGCCAAGCGCGCCTTCGACGTCTTCCTCGACTGCTACGAGAAGGGCGTGCTGGTGCGGGTGACGGGCGACATCGTCGCGCTGTCGCCGCCGCTCATCGTGCAGCGCGAGCAGATCGACCAGATCGTCGACACCCTGCGCGGGGCGATCCGGCGCGCCGCCTGATCGATGCCCTTCGTCGATACCGACGAGCCTCTCGCCCGCGATTCCTGGTACGCCGCCACCGCGCCGCGCACGGAATCCTTCGCGCCGCTGGAAGGCGACGCGGCGTGCGACGTCGCCGTCGTCGGCGGCGGGCTGGCGGGCCTGTCGGCGGCACTGGACCTGGCCGAGCGCGGCTTCGACGTTTGCGTGCTGGAGGCGCGCGCGGTCGGCGCGGGCGCCAGTGGCCGCAACGGCGGCCAGGCCATCCACGGCCTGGCCTGCGACATCGAGACCGTCGAGGGACAGCTCGGCATGGCCGACGCGAAGCGCGTCTGGGACATGTCGATCGAGGCGCTGGACCTGCTGCGCCAGCGCATCGACCGCCACGGCATCGGGTGCGAATGGCGCGACGGCTGGCTCGGCCTGGCCACCAGCGCACGCAAGGCCAAGGCCCTGGCCGAATGGGCCGACCGCGTCGAGCGCGTCTACGCCTACCCGCTCACGCGCATCGCGGCGCCGCAGGTGCGCGACTGGATCGCCAGCCCGCGCTACCACGGTGGCCTCCACGACCCGCGTTCGGGCCACCTGCACCCGCTGAAGTACACGCTGGGGCTGGCGCGCGCGGCGGTGGTGGCGGGTGCCCGGGTGCACGAGGGAACACCGGTGCAGGCACTGGAAACCGGCGGCACCGCGCCGCGCCTGCGCACCGCGCGCGGCACGCTGCAGGCGCGCCAGGTGCTGCTGGCCGGCAACGTGTACCTGCAGGGGCTGGTGCCGGCACTGGCCTCGCGCATCATGCCGGTCGGCACCTACATCGCCTGCAGCGAGCGGCTGGACCCCGGGCTGGCGGCATCGCTGGTGCCTTCGCGTTCGGCGGTGTGCGACACCAACTTCGTGCTCGACTACTTCCGCCCCACCGACGACGACCGCATGCTCTACGGCGGCCGTGTCAGCTACAGCACGCTCACCCCGGCGCGCCTGGCCGAGAGCATGCGCGCGCGCATGGTGCAGACCTTCCCCCAGTTGGCGCACGCGAAGGTGGAACATGCCTGGGGCGGCTTCGTCGACATCACGATGAACCGCGCGCCCGACTTCGGCCGCCTCCCTCAGGCACCGCAGGTGTACTACCTGCAAGGCTTCTCGGGCCACGGGCTGGCCCTCACCGGCCTGGCCGGCCGCCTGGTGGCCGAAGCCATCGCCGGCGACAGCACCCGCTTCGACGTGTTCGCGCGCCTGAAGCACCTGCCGTTCCCCGGCGGACCGTTGCGCACCCCGGCCCTGGTGCTGGGCATGGCCTGGTACCGGCTGCGCGATATGCTCGGGTAGTTGCCAACATGACCCGCCCCCCCATCGTCCTGGTCACCAGCTGCAACCGGCAACTGGGCGACCACCCCTTCCACATCGCCGGCCGCAAGTACGTGGACGCGGTGCGCCTGGCCGGCGCTCTGCCGCTCATCGCCCCGCCCTTCGCGCCCGAGGAGCTGGACGCCCTGCTCGACGTCGCCGACGGCGTGCTCTTCACCGGCTCGCCTTCCAACGTGCACCCCGTCCACTTCGGCGAGACGGTGCACGACCCTGCGCTGCCACTCGACCCCGAACGCGACGCCTGGACGCTTCCGCTGATCCGCAAGGTGCTGGAGCGCGGCATGCCCATGTTCGGCATCTGCCGCGGCACCCAGGAAGCCAACGTGGCGCTCGGCGGCACGCTGCACCAGGCGGTGCAGGAACAGCCCGGCCTGGCCGACCACCGGGCGCCGAAGGACGAATCGGCCGAGGTGCAGTATGGCCTGGCGCACCCGGTGCAGGCGGTGGCGGGCGGCCTGCTGGAACGCCTGGTGGGCGCATCGCGCTTCGAGGTGAACTCGGTGCACGGGCAGGGCATCAAGCAACTGGCGCCCGGCCTGCGTGTGGAAGCGCGCGCGCCCGACGGCCTGGTCGAAGCCTTCACCCAGCCCGAAGCGCCCGGCTTCAACCTGTGCGTGCAGTGGCACCCGGAGTGGCGCGCCGCTGCCAACCCGGTGTCGGTCAAGCTCTTCACCGCCTTCGGCGACGCCGTGCGCGCGTACCGCGACCGCGCGCGCGTGCCCTTGCCTCGCCGCACCACCCTCGCCTGAAGTCCCCCGGCCGGCGGCGGCGCAGTCCTTGCGTGCCGCCCGAATGAAACAGCGAAGACAGGTGCCCCATGGTGGTCCGCGAACCCTACAACTTCAGCGACCTGGAACAGTGGCTCGACAAGAACCGCGTCACCGAGATCGAGTGCCTCGTGCCCGACCTCACCGGCGTGGCGCGCGGCAAGATCCTGCCGCGCGAGAAGTTCACCGAAGACCGCGGCATGCGGCTGCCCGAGGCGGTGGTCGCGATGGGTGTGACCGGTGAATTCCCCGAAGAGGGGCCGTACTACGACGTCATCACGCCCACCGACCGCGACATGCACCTGCGGCCGGACCCCAGCACGGTGCGCATCGTGCCCTGGGCGACCGACCCCACGGCGCAGGTCATCCACGACTGCTACGACCGCGCCGGCGTGCTGGTGCCCTTCGCGCCGCGTTCCGTGCTGCGGCGTGTGTGCGGCCTGTACGCCGACGCCGGCTGGGACCCCGTGGTGGCGCCCGAGCTCGAGTTCTACCTGGTCGCCCGCAACACCGACCCCGACGTGCCGCTGAAGCCGCCGGTGGGCCGCAGCGGCCGCAGCGAGACCAGCCGCCAGGCCTATTCGATCGACGCCGTCAACGAGTTCGACCCGCTGTTCGAGGAGGTCTACGCCTACTGCGAGAAGATGGAGCTCAACGTCGACACCCTCATCCACGAGGTCGGCGCGGGCCAGATGGAGATCAACTTCTTCCACGCCCACCCGCTGGGGCTGGCCGACGAGGTGTTCCTCTTCAAGCGCACGGTGCGTGAAGCGGCGCTGCGGCACGACATGTTCGCCACCTTCATGGCCAAGCCGATCGCCGGCGAGCCGGGCAGCGCGATGCACATCCACCAGAGCGTGGTGCGCAAGGCCGACGGCGGCAACATCTTCAGCAACGAGGATGGCTCGCCGAGCAAGGAATTCTTCTGGTACATCGGCGGCCTGCAGCGCTACATCCCGGCGGCGATGGCGCTGTTCGCGCCCTACGTGAACAGCTACCGCCGGCTGGCACGCTTCACGGCGGCGCCGATCAACATCCAGTGGGGCACCGACAACCGCACGGTCGGCATCCGCAGCCCGCTGGCGCCGCCGGCGGCGCGCCGCATCGAGAACCGCGTGATCGGCGCCGACGCGAATCCGTACGTCGCCCTGGCCGCCACGCTGGCCTGCGGCTGGCTGGGCATCAAGAACCGCATCGAGCCCAGCCCCGAATGCAAGGGCGACGCCTACCTGGGCGACTTCCAGCTGCCGCGCAGCCTGGGCGAGGCGCTCACCCTGCTGCGCGAGCGGAAGGAGCTCGCCGAAGTGCTGGGCGAAGGCTTCGTGACCGTCTACACCGAGGTGAAGGAAGTCGAGCACGCCGAATTCATGAAGGTGATCTCGCCCTGGGAGCGCGAACACCTGCTGCTGCACGTTTGAAGGACGCCGCCCCATGACCCGCACCACCCAAGAATGGCAGGCGGCCGACGCGGCCCACTTCCTGCACCCCTTCACCGACTTCCAGGGCCTGGCGAGGAAGGGCTCGCGCATCATCACGCGCGCCGAAGGCATCTACCTCTGGGACAGCGACGGCCACAAGATCCTGGACGCGATGAGCGGCCTGTGGTGCGTGAACGTGGGCTACGGCCAGCAGGCGCTGATCGACGCGGCGACGCGCCAGCTGCAGACGCTGCCCTTCTACAACGCCTTCTTCCAGACCGCCACGCCGCCGGCCATCGAGCTGGCCGAACGGCTGGCCGAGGTCACGCCGCCGCAGTTCCGCCACGTGTTCTTCGCCGGCAGCGGCAGCGAAGGCAACGACACCGTGGTGCGCATGGTGCGCCGTTTCTGGGACCTGCAGGGCCAGCCGGACCGCCAGGTCATCATCAGCCGCCACAACGCATACCACGGCAGCACCATGGCCGGCGCGTCGCTGGGCGGCATGGCGGGCATGCACGCGCAGGGCGGGCTGCCGATCCCCGGCATCGTGCACATCGGCCAGCCCTACTGGTGGGACCACGGCCGGCCGCAGGGCCTGAGCCGCGACGAGTTCGGGCTGGTCGCCGCCCGCTGGCTGGAAGAGAAGATCCTGGAGATCGGCGCCGACAAGGTGGCCGCCTTCATCGGCGAGCCGGTGCAGGGCGCCGGTGGCGTGATCATCCCGCCTTCCACCTACTGGCCCGAGGTGCAGCGCATCTGCGACCGCCACGGCATCCTGCTGGTGAGCGACGAGGTGATCTGCGGATTCGGCCGCACCGGCCAGTGGTTCGGCTGCGAGACCCAGGGCTTCCGGCCCGACCTGATGACCTTCGCCAAGGGCGTCACCAGCGGCTACGTGCCGCTGGGCGGCGTGATGGTGGGCGAACGTGTGGCCAAGGTCCTGATCGACAAGGGCGGCGAGTTCGCCCACGGCTACACCTACAGCGGCCACCCGGTCGCCTGCGCGGTGGCGCTGGCCAACCTGAAGCTCATCCGCGAGCAGCGCCTGGTGGAGCACGTGCACGACGACGTGGGCCCGCATCTTGCAAAGGCCTATGCGGGTCTGCGCGATCACCCGCTGGTGGGCGACGCCGAGACCTGCGGCCTGATGGGAGCGATCCTGCTCGTGAAAGACAAGGCGAAGGGCACTTCGTTCGACGAAGCGCTGGAGATCGGCATGGTGTGCCGCGGCCACTGCTTCCGCGAAGGACTGATCATGCGCGCCGTCGGCGACCGCATGATCGTGGCGCCGCCGCTGGTCATCACGCGCGCGCAGATCGACGAGATGATGATGCTCGTGCGCCGCTGCCTGGACCTCACGCTGGCCGACGCGAAGGCGAACGGCTGGCTCGCTTAGACTCCCGCCCGACAACCCCCACCCGCATCACCCGCCCCAGGAGGTTCTCCCATGAAGATCGTGTCCGTCCTCGCGACGGCGGCCCTTGTCCTGAGTTGTTCGGCCGCCCTCGCCCAGGAAGAAGAAAAGGTGCTGAACATCTACAACTGGTCGGACTACATCGCCGAAGACACGATCAAGAACTTCGAGAAGGAAACCGGCATCAAGGTCCGGTACGACAACTTCGACAACAACGAGATCGTCCACGCCAAGCTGGTGGCGGGCAAGACCGGCTACGACGTCGTGGTGCCCAGCTCCAACTGGGCCAAGCTGCAGATCGACGGCGGCCTGCTCCGCAAGATCGACAAGAGCCAGATCCCGAACTGGAAGAACCTGGACCCCGCGGTGCTGAAGGCGCTCTCGTCGATGGACCCGGGCAACGACTACATGGTCAACTGGCTCTGGGGCTTCACCACGGTGGGCATCAACGTCGACAAGGTGAAGGCCGCACTCGGCGGCATGCCCATGCCCGACAACGCCTGGGACCTGGTCTTCAAGCCCGAGTACATGAGCAAGCTCAAGAGCTGCGGCGTGAGCTACCTCGATTCGGCGACCGAAGTGGTTCCTGCCGCGCTGCACTACCTGGGCAAGCCCTCGTTTAGCAAGAACCCGGGCGACTACACCGCCGCTTCGCAGCTGCTGAAGTCGGTGCGCCAGTACATCACGCTGTTCAGCTCGTCGGGTTACATCAACGACATGGCCAACGGCTCCATCTGCCTGGCGCTGGGCTGGTCGGGCGACATCAACATCGCGCGCCAGCGGGCGATCGACGGCAAGACGGGGCAGAACATCCAGGCCCTGATCCCGAAAACCGGCGGCCTGCTGTTCTTCGACACCATGGTGATCCCGGCCGACGCGGCGCACCCGGGCAATGCGCACAAGTGGATCAACTACGTGCTGCGTCCCGAGGTGCACGCCTCGCTCACCAACAAGGTGTTCTACGCCAACCCCAACCTCGAATCGAAGAAGTTCATCAAGCCCGAGGTGGCCGGCAACCCCACGGTGTTCCTGTCGCCGGCCGATCTGGCGAAGATGATCCCGCCCGATTCGCTGAACAACGACCTGCGGCGGCTCATGACGCGCACCTACACGTCGTTCAAGACGGGCCTGTAGCCGCCGTGGCGACCGCCGACCAGGCGTACCTGCGCATCCAGGACGTCGTCAAGGAGTTCAACGGCTACAAGGCGGTCGACCACGCCACGGTCGACATCGCCAAGGGCGAGATCTTCGCGCTGCTGGGCCCTTCGGGCTGCGGCAAGAGCACGCTGCTGCGCATGCTGGCCGGCTTCGAGACGCCCACCTCGGGCCGCATCGTGCTGGCCGGGCAGGACCTGGCCGGCGTGCCGGCCTACGAGCGGCCGATCAACATGATGTTCCAGAGCTACGCGCTGTTCCCGCACCTCACGGTGTGGAAGAACATCGCCTTCGGCCTGGAACGCGAAGGCATGGCGAAGGACGCCGTTGCCCAGCGCGTGGAGGCGATGCTCAAGCTCACGCAGCTGGGCAAGTTCGCCGAACGCAAGCCGCACCAGCTGTCGGGCGGCCAGCAGCAGCGCGTGGCGCTGGCGCGCAGCCTGGCCAAGCAGCCGCAGCTGCTGCTGCTGGACGAGCCGCTGGGCGCGCTGGACAAGAAGCTGCGCGAGCAGACGCAGATCGAGCTGGTCAACATCATCGAACAGGTGGGCGTGACCTGCGTGATGGTCACGCACGACCAGGAGGAGGCCATGACCATGGCCTCGCGCATCGCCGTCATGAGCGAGGGCCGCTTCCTGCAGGTGGGCGCGCCGGGCGAGATCTACGAGACGCCGGCCTCGCGCTTCGTGGCCGACTTCATCGGCAACGTGAACCTGATGGACGGCGAACTCGCGGTCGACGAGCCCGACCACGTGGTGATCGCCTGCGCCGACTGCAAGCACTACGTGGGCCACGGCATCACCGGCACCGAAGGCATGCCGGTCACGGTGGCGCTGCGGCCCGAGAAGATCCACATCGGCCGCAAGCAGCCCGACGACGAGTTCAACACCGTCAAGGGCCGCATCAAGGAGATGGCCTACTTCGGCAGCTTCACGGTGTACCACCTGCAGCTGGCCAGTGGCGCGATCCTGAAGGTGAGCGTGGCCAACACCCAGCGCCACCGCGACGAGGAACTCACCTGGGGCGACGAGGTCTGGGCGCACTGGTCGCGCTCGGCCCACGTCGTGCTGACGCAGTGAACGCGCTGCGTGCCTTCTTCACCGGCCGGCGGCTCGTCATCGCGCTGCCGTACCTGTTCCTGCTGGCGTTCTTCCTGTTCCCCTTCCTGATCGTCGGCAAGATCAGCGTGAGCGAGATGGAGAACGTCTCGTTCAAGGATCTCGTCAGCTATGCCGACGGCGTGCTGGCACTGAAGATCAAGCTCTCGAACTACTTCTTCATCGCCGAGGACAGCCTCTACTTCAACACCTACCTTTCCAGCCTGAAGTACGCCGCCTGGACCACGGTGCTCTGCCTGGCGATCGGCTACCCCTTCGCCTACTTCATGGCGCGCGCGAAAAGCACCGTGCAGCCGGCGCTGCTGATGCTGGTGATGCTGCCCTTCTGGACCAGCTTCCTGCTGCGCGTGTATTCGTGGAAGGGACTGCTGTCCGAACACGGGCTGGTGGCCGACTTCATCATCGGCACCCACCTGGACGTGCTGCTCGCCGCGGCCGGTCTGATCCCGGCGCCGGGCAAGCTGATGAACACGCCCTTCTCGCTGGTGCTGGGCATGGTCTACACCTACCTGCCCTTCATGGTGCTGCCGCTGTACGCCAACCTGGCCAAGATGGACCTGCGGCTCCTGGAGGCGGCGGCCGACCTGGGCGCCACGCCCTGGGTGGCGTTCTGGAAGATCACGGTGCCGCTGTCCAAGGCCGGCATCATCGCCGGCAGCATGCTGGTGTTCATTCCCTGCGTCGGCGAGTACGTCATCCCCGAACTGCTGGGCGGCCCCGAGACGCTGATGATCGGCCGCGTGATCTGGGACGAATTCTTCTCCAACAACGACTGGCCCATGGCCAGCAGCGTGGCGGTGGTGATGATCCTGCTGATCATCGTGCCGCTGGCGGTGTTCAACAAGTACCAGGCCGAGGCGCAGGAGGTTCGCAGATGAACGCCGCGCGTTTCAACCAGTGGTTCGGGCGCGGCTGGCTGGCGCTGGGCTACGGCTTCCTGTTCCTGCCCATCGTCACGCTGGTCATCTACTCGTTCAACGACTCGCCGCTGCCCAACGTGTGGCGCGGCTTCACCTTCAGGTGGTACCGCGACGTCGCGGCCGACAACGAGCTGGTGAGCGGCTTCCTGCTCAGCCTGCGCGTGGCCTTCTTCACCGCCTGCGGCTCGGTGGTGCTGGGCACGGTGGCCGCCTTCGTGCTGGTGAAGTACAAGCGCTTCTTCGGCCGCACCGTGTTCAGCGGCATGGTGAACGCGCCGCTGGTGATGCCCGAGGTGGTGGTCGGCCTGTCGCTGCTGCTGATGCTGGTCACGGTGCAGCGCGCACTGGGCTTCCCGGAACGCGGCGCCACCACCATCTGGCTGGGCCACCTGCTGCTGGGCATGGCCTACGCCACCGTGGTGGTGCAGTCGCGCCTGCAGGACCTGAACCCGCAGCTGGAAGAGGCCGCGATGGACCTGGGCGCGCGCCCGGCGCAGGTGTTCTGGCTGGTGACGCTGCCGATGATCTCGCAGTCGCTGGTGTCGGCCTGGCTGCTGACCTTCACGATCTCGCTCGACGACGTCGTGCTCTCAAACTTCCTGTCCGGGCCCGGCTCGACGACGATGCCGCTGGTGATCTTCTCGCGCGCACGGCTGGGGCTGAGCCCCAGCGTCAACGTGGTCGCTGCGATCACGGTGGCCATCGTCTCGGTGGGCATCCTGGTCGCCAGCTGGCTGATCGCCCGCGCCGAACGCCAGCGCGTGCTGGACCTGGCCGCCGCCGCCCGCGCCTGAACCCGAAAGAACAGACGAAACCGCACCCGAGGAGAAGACCGATGACACGCCTCCGTCCCACCCTGCTGGCCCTGGCCCTGGGCGCCGCCTTCCCCGCATTCGCGCAGAGCAACCAGCAACTGCTGGACGAACTGCGGGCGCTGCGCGAACGCGTGAACGAACTCGAGAAGAAGCTGGCCGCGCCGTCGCAGCAGCAGCCGGCGCAGGGCCAGTGGGGCATGACGCCCGAGCAGGTGCGCGAGATGAACCGCATCGCCACCAAGACCGAAGCGCTGGAAGACAACGCCGAAGCCGCCGGCTTCAAGGGCCTGAAGATCAGCGGCCTGCTCGACCCGGTCTACATCTACAACAAGAACCTCTCGACCTCGAGCTTCGTGTTCCTGAACAACTTCGCCAGCGACAGCGAAGCCTTCAGCTACGACAACTCGTACTTCGGCATGGCGGTGCTCGACTTCCAGAAGGAACTCGAAGGCGGCACGCGCTGGCGCCTGACGCTGGCGCCGCACAAGAGCGTGGGCAGCAACTACAACTACCCGTCCATCGTGCACGAGGCCAGCGTCTCGATCCCCATCACCGACCTGCAGACGCGCTGGTGGGTGGGCCAGATCCCGGACTGGTCGGGCTACGAGTACTACATGTCGAACCAGACGAAGTTCATCACCCACAACATGATGTTCGATTTCCTGGCGCCGACGTTCTACACGGGCCTGGGCACCGACTTCATCAGCGGCAAGTGGCAGCTGAAGACCTTCGCCGGCAACATGAACGCGGCGCGCAACAACCCGGCCGACGACGGGCGTTCGCTCAAGCAGCCGGTGCTGTCGGCGCGCGTCGACTACGCGAAGGGCGAGTTCAACGGCTGGGGCAGCGCGTTCCAGTACGGCAAGGCGACCAACAACGTGGCGGGCGGCAATTCGAAGCTCTTCAACATCGAGGTCGACGGCTACTTCATCCGCGGCGACCTCACATTGCAGGGCCAGGTGAACTACGGCAGCCAGAAGAAGGCCGCCTTCAACGGTGGCGACGCCAACTGGTACGGCGCATCGGGCCTGGTGGCCTACAAGATCACGCCGCGCCTGGAACTGGGCGGGCGGCTGGACTGGATCAACAACTCCAAGAACGGCGGCGGCATCTTCAACGTGCTGTTCCCCTGCGACGACACCGGCGTCTGCACCCCCGACGGCGTGAACGGCTTCGGGCCCGGCATGGTGCTGGACGAGAACACCGGCGCCTGGGCCGTCAACGACCCCGACAAGGGCGCGAACCGCTACGCGCTGGCCCTGGGCATGAACTACCTGCTCGCACCGAACATGTGGCTGAAGGCGGAATACCGGTACGACCGTGCCTCGCTGCCGGTCTTCCTGGTCCTGCCCGAAGGCAGCTACCGGAAGGACAACCACCTGCTCGGCGCCTCGTTGGTCGTCGCGTTCTGAACCCCCGCTCCGGCGGACGCCCGTCACATTTGTTGACGACGGCGCCATCGGCGGCGCGAAGTTTTCCCCTCCAGCGCCGCCACCGGCGGCCGAAGATCCGGGTTGCGCCGCCGTGGCGCGACTCCGGAGTCCTGCGCCATGACCGCCTTCCGCCCCCTTGCCGCCTGTGCCCTGCTCGCCCTGGGCGGCTCCGCCGCTTTCGCCGGCGAGGTGTATGGCGCGATCGGCATTCCCGGCGTGCTGGGCGGCTACGCGCAACCGCTGGGCGAGTCGTTCAGCGTGCGGGCCGATTTCGCCACCATCGGCAGCCGCAGCCGCACCTCGAACGAGGAAGGCATCGAATACAACCTGAAGCTCAAGGCCAACCGCTTCGCGGTCCTGGGCGACTGGTACCCCTTCACCGGCACGTTCCGGTTCACCGGGGGCGTCACCGCCAACGACTACAAGCTCACGCTGGCGGCCACCGGCGCCGGCGGCACGCTCACGATCGGCGACAACACCTACACCACCACCGCCGCCGACCGGCTGGACGGCACCGTCAAGTTCCCCGGCGCCACGCCCTACCTGGGCTTCGGCTGGGGCCACCAGAGCGGCAGCGGCCTTCGCTTCTCGGCCGACGTGGGCGCCATGTTCGGCAAGGCCAAGCTGACCTACACGGTGAGCGGACCGCTGGCGGCGCAGGTGTCGCAGGCCGACATCGACAAGGAAACGCAGGAGCTGCGCGACGGCGTCGCGAAGATCCGCTGGGTGCCGCAGATCACCTTCGGCATCGGCTACAGTTTCTGAGCCACCGCCGGGCTGCACGCCGCCTGCCCGGGCGGCGTGGCAGCGAAAGCCCGGCGATGAACCACCCCCTGCCCTCCTGGCACGAACGTGCCGCCGCGGCCGTGCCCGACGGTCGCGCCCTGATCGAAGGCGAACGCCGCGCCAGCGCCAGCGGCGAGACCTTCGAGAAGCACTCCCCCATCGACGGCCGCCGCCTGGGCGACGTGGCGCGTTGCGCGGCCGCCGACATCGACGCCGCCGTGAAGAGCGCGCGCGCCGCCTTCGCCGACGCACGCTGGCGTGGCACGCCGCCGGCGGTGCGCAAGAAGATCCTGCAGCGCTTCGCCGAGAAGATCCTCGCCGCGAAGGACGAACTGGCCCTGCTCGAGACGCTGGACATGGGCAAGCCGATCAAGGACTCGCTCGCCGTCGACGTGCCGGCCACCGCGCGCACCATTGCCTGGTACGCCGAGGCGGTGGACAAGGTGTACGACGAGATCGCCCCGACGCCGGCCAATTCGCTGGCGCTCATCACGCGCGAACCGGTGGGCGTGATCGGGGCCATCGTGCCCTGGAACTACCCCATGATCATGGCGGCCTGGAAGCTGGGGCCGGCGCTGGCCGCCGGGAACTCGGTGGTCCTGAAGCCGAGCGAGAAGAGCCCGTACACCGCGCTGCGCCTGGCCGAACTGGCCATCGAGGCCGGCTTGCCGCCGGGCGTGTTCAACGCCGTGCCGGGTTACGGCGGCGAGGCCGGCGAGGCTCTGGCGCTGCACATGGACGTGGACGCGATCGGCTTCACCGGCAGCACGCGCACCGGCCGCCGCATGCTGGAGTACGCCAGTCGGTCCAACCTGAAGCGGGTGTGGAACGAACTGGGCGGCAAGTCGGCCTTCGTGGTGTTCCCCGACTTCGGCGACCTGGCGCGCGCCGCCGAGACCATCGCCGGCAGCCTGTTCTTCAACCAGGGCGAAAGCTGCAACGCGCCTTCGCGCGCCATCGTCCATGCCGGCATCGCCGACGAGTTCGCCGCCCGCGTGGCGGCGCTGGCGCCGCAGTACGCGCCGGCCGACCCGCTGGACCCGGGCACGGTGATGGGCGCGGTGGTCGACGAGAGCCAGCTCAACACGGTGCTGGGCTACATCGAGAGCGGCCGCACCGAAGGCGCCAAGGTCCTGGCCGGCGGCGGCCGCGCCCGCGCCGACAGCGGCGGCTGCTATGTCGAACCCACGGTGTTCGACGGCGTGGCCAACGGCATGCGCATCGCGCGCGAGGAGATCTTCGGGCCCGTGCTCTCCATCATCCGCTTCGAGGACGAGGCCGAGGCGGTGAAGCTGGCCAATGCCAGTGCCTACGGCCTCCAGGCCAGCGTGTGGAGCGACAACCTCAGCCGCGCCCACCGCGTCGCGCGTGCGCTGCACGCCGGCACCGTGCACGTGAACCAGTACGACGAGGACGACGTCACGGTGCCCTTCGGCGGCGTCAAGCAAAGCGGCAACGGCCGCGACAAGTCGCTGCACGCCTTCGACAAGGTGACCGAGCTGAAGACGACCTGGATCCGGGTCGATCCGGCATGAGCGCGCCGGGCCGCTCCCAAGCGCTCATGCCGGAGCGCGCAGCGCGAAGGCTCGTCCAATGACCGATCTGAAGGAAAGCTTGCGCGCCGCGGGCGTGCACTCGCTGCTCGTGCAGTTCACCGACGTGCATGGCGTCGCCAAGGGCAAGCTGGTGCCGCTGGCGCACCTGGCCGACGTGCTGGCCGCCGGTGCCGGCTTCGCCGGCCCTTCGATCTGGGGCACCGGGCTGCCGCGCACCGGCCCGCGTTCGGAGTACCACGCGCGCGGCGACGCCGCGACGGCACAGCCGCTGCCCTGGCTGCCGGGTGTGGCGCGCATCGTCGGCGACGGCTTCGTCGACGGCCGCCCTTTCGAAGGCTGCCCGCGGCAGGTGCTGCGGCGGGCGCTGGCCCGGCTGGCGGAACGCGGCTGGACGATGCGCACCGGCATCGAGCCCGAGTTCTTCCTGTTGAAGCGCACGCCCGAAGGCGGCTGGGCCCCGGCCGATGACCACGACCGCGAGGACAAGCCTTCGTACGACCTGAAGGCGCTGCCGCGCCAGGCCGGCTTCCTGCACGAGCTGAACGCCACCCTCGCCGCCTGCGGGCTGGACGTGCTGCAGCTGGACCACGAGGACGCGCACGGCCAGTACGAGGTGAACTTCGCCCATGACGACGCGCTGGCCAGCGCCGACCACCTGATGCTGTTCAAGCTGGCGGCGCACGCGCTGGCCGAAGCGCGCGGCATGGTGTTCTCGATGATGCCCAAGCCCTTCGCCAACCAGCCGGGCAGCGGGTTGCACTTCCACATCTCGCTGTGGCGGGGCCCGCAGCCGGTGGAAGGCGTGGCGAAGCACTTCATCGCCGGCGTGCTGGCGCATGCGCCGGCACTGGCGGCGATCGCGGCGCCCACGGTCAATTCGTACAAGCGGCTCACGGTGGGCGAATCGCTGTCCGGCACCACCTGGGCGCCCGCCAGCATCGCCCACGGGCCGAACAACCGGACGGCGCTGGTGCGCACGCTGCCGGGCCGTTTCGAATGGCGGCTGCCGGATGCCAGCGCGAACCCGTACCTGGCGACGGCCGCGCTGGTCGCGGCGGGACTGGACGGTGTCGACCGCAAGCTCGACCCTGGCCCTGCCGTCACCGACGACCTGTTCGTGATGCCGAAGGCCGAGCAGCGCGCGCGCGGCATCGGCCTGTTGCCGCAGTCGCTGAACGAGGCGCTCGACGCTCTGGAGGCCGACGCCGTCGTGCGGGGTGCCCTGGGCGACACGCTGGCGGCCGAGTTCCTGCGCCTCAAGCGCGCGGAATGGACCGACTACGCGCGCCACGTCGGTGCCTGGGAGCTGGACCGCTACGCGGCCCGCTTCTGATGGTCCGCGTCCCCTGGTTCGCCTACGCCTGCCTGGCCGCCAGCATGGCGCTGGTCGGCAGCTACGTGGGCCTGTCGCGCCTGCTGGTGGCGGTGTTCCCGGTCTTCCTGCTGGCCTGGCTGCGCTTCGGCATCGCCGCCGTGGCGATGGCGGGCTGGTTGCACCGCACGCCCGGCGAAGCGCCGCTGTCGCGCCACGACCGCTGGCTGCTGTTCTGGGAGAGCTTCCTGGGGAACTTCCTCTTCTCCATCTGCATGCTGTTCGGCGTGCGCGCCACCTCGGCAGTGGCCGCCGGCGTGGTGATGGCGGCCATTCCCGCCGCGGTGGCGCTGCTGGCGCGCGCCTTCCTGGGCGAACGCATCGGGCGCCGCACGATGGCCGCGATCGGCTGCGCGGCCTGCGGCATCGCCCTGCTGGCCTGGGCCAAGGCGCCGGCCGGGGGCGCCGGTGAAGCGCCCTGGTGGGGCTACGCGCTGTTGCTGGGCGCGGTGTTCTGCGAAGCCTGCTACGTGGTCATCGGCAAGCGGCTCACGGGAAACGTCTCGCCGCGGCGCATCAGTGCGCTCATCAACCTGTGGGGCCTGGCGCTGGTGACGCCGCTCGGGCTTTGGCAGGCGCTGCAGTTCGACTTCCAGGCCGTGGCGGTGCCGATGTGGGCGCTGCTGGTCTTCTATTCGCTGGCTGCCAGCATGGTCACCGTGTGGCTGTGGATGCGCGGGCTGCAGGAGGTCCCGGCACCGAAGGCCGGCGTCTTCAGCGTGATGCTGCCGGTGGCGGCGGCGCTGGTGGGCGTGCTGTTCCTGGGCGAACCCTTCGGCAGCGCGCACGGCGTGGCCTTCGCGCTGGCGCTGGCCGGACTGCTGCTGGCCACCTGGCCGACGCCGCGCTGAAGCTCAGGCGCGGCGCGCCTTGCCGTAGGACTTGAAGCGTTCGATGACGACGGCCATCTCGGCCTTCGACAGCAGCACCGGTTCGCCCACCGCCAGCGTCTGCAGGTAGATGCCGCACAGGCTTTCCACTTCGAGCGCCACCTTCATGGCCTGCGCGATGCCGGCGCCGCCGGCCACCAGTCCGTGGTTGGCCATCAGGCAGGCGTGGCGGTCGGCGAAGGCGGCCGCCACCGCCTGTGACAGCGCCTCGGTGCCGAACAGGTGGTAGCCCGTGCAGGGCACGTCATCGCCGCCCGCCACCGCCACCATGTAGTGGAACGATGGCAGACCGCGCCGCAGGCAGGCCAGCGCTGTGGCATGCGGCGAATGCATGTGCACCACGGCGCCCAGGTCGGGCCGCGCGGCGTAGATGGCTCGGTGGAAGGGCCACTCGCTGGACGGCGCCCAGTCGCCTTCCAGCGCCGTGCCGTCGTCGGCCAGCCTCACCAGTGCGCGCGGCGTGATCTCTTCCGGCGCCATGCCGGTGGGCGTGATCCAGAAGCCGCCCTTCGCAGCGCGCACGCTCAGGTTGCCGGTGCTGCCGCGGTTCAGGCCCAGTTCGTCCAGCCGCGCGACGGCGGCCACGAGGTCTTCGCGGGCTTTCGGGTCATCCATGGCGGGCGATCTGCGCAAGCGCAGCCTCGTTCGCGGCGACGATGCCGCGTTCGGTGATGAGGCCGGTCACCAGCTGCGCCGGCGTCACGTCGAAGGCCGGGTTGGCGGCCGCCGTGCCGTCGGGCGCGATCTGCACCTCGACGACCTGGCCCGATGCGTCGCGCCCGGCCAGGTGCGTGACCTCGCGTGCACTGCGCTCCTCGATCGGGATCTCGGCCAGGCCGTCGCGCACGCGCCGGTCCAGCGTGGACAACGGCATCGCCACGTAGAACGGCACGCCGTTGTCTTGCGCCGCCAGCGCCTTCAGGTAGGTGCCGATCTTGTTGCAGACGTCGCCGCGTGCGCTGACACGGTCGCAGCCGACGAAGACGATGTCGACCTCGCCGCGCTGCATCAGGTGGCCGCCGGCGTTGTCGGCCACCAGCGCGTGCGACACGCCGGCGCGGCCCAGTTCCCAGGCCGTGAGGCTGGCGCCCTGGTTGCGCGGCCGCGTCTCGTCCACCCAGACGTGAATCGCCAGGCCGGCTTCGTGCGCCAGGTAGATCGGTGCGGTGGCCGTGCCGTAGCCCACCGTGGCCAGCCAACCGGCGTTGCAGTGCGTCAGCACGCGCACCGGCCCGGACTTGCGCGCCGCGATGGCGCGCAGCAGCGCCAGGCCCTGTTCGCCGATGGCGCGGTTGACGGCGATGTCCTCCTCGGCGATGGCGCCCGCTTCGGCCCAGGCCGCCGCAGCGCGTTGCGCGGCTGGCAGCGGCTGCAGCACCTGCTGCATGCGCTCCAGCGCCCAGGCCAGGTTCACGGCCGTGGGGCGCGCGCTCGCCAGCCAGGAGGCGCCCTTCTCCAGCGCCGCGTCCGTGGCGTCCCGCCGCACCCACAACGCCAGCCCGTAGGCCGCGCTGGCGCCGATGAGCGGCGCGCCCCGCACCCACATGTCGCGGATGGCGGTGAACACGGCCTCGGGCGTGTCCAGCCGCTCCATCACCAGCCGGTGCGGCAGGGCGCGCTGGTCGATGACCTCGACCGCATCGCCTCCGGGCAGCGGACGGATCGGACGCAGCGTCTCGCTCATGCCGGCAGCACCCGGCCGGCGATGGCGCGCAGCTTCTGCACCACGGCCGGGTCGCGGGCTTCGGGCGAGGTGATGAGCGCGTGGTCCAGCGCGTGGCGGCAGGCGCAGGAGGCGGCCTTCGTGTCCTTCGCCACCGAATCGGCCAGCCCCATGACCAGTTCGCGCGCCTGGCGTGCGTTGGCCAGCAGCACCTGGATGATGGCGTCCACCGTGACCGCGTCGTGCGCCGGGTGCCAGCAGTCGAAGTCGGTCACCATGCTCACCGAGCAGTAGCAGAGCTCGGCCTCGCGCGCGAGCTTGGCTTCGGGCATGTTGGTCATGCCGATCACGCTGCAGTTCCAGCTGCGGTACAGCTCGCTCTCGGCGCGGGTGCTGAACTGCGGCCCTTCGATGGTGAGGTAGGTGCCGCCGCGCACGTGCGGCACGCCCTGTTGCGCCAGCGCCGCCTGCACGTGGTCGCCCAGGCGTGCGCAAACGGGGTCGGCCATCGAGACATGGGCCACCAGGCCGGTGCCGAAGAAGCTCTTCGCGCGCGCATGGGTGCGGTCGATGAACTGGTCGACGACGACGAAGGTGCCGGGCGGCAGGTCGGCGCGCAGGCCGCCCACGGCGGAGAGCGAGAGCACGTCGGTCACGCCCAGCGACTTCAGCGCCGCGATGTTGGCGCGGAAGTTCAGTTCGCTAGGCGGGATGCGGTGGCCGCGGCCGTGGCGCGGCAGGAAGGCCAGCTCGGCGGCGCCCAGGCGGCCCAGGAAGATCTGGTCCGAAGGCGCGCCCCAGGGCGTCTCCACCGTGACCCAGCGCGTGTCGGTGAGACCGGGCAGGTCGTACAGGCCGCTGCCGCCGATGATGCCCAGGCGTGCTGTGCTGCTCATGCTTCCCTTTCGTCCTACGCCGCCAGCGCGGCGCGTTCGTGTCCCAGGCGCGCCTGCGTCGCGCGTCGCTGAACAGCCGCCGGCGGCTCACCCTTGAGCCGGTGGTCGGACCACACCTGGCGCCAGCGGCGTGCGCCCGGCGTGCCGTTCCAAAGGCCCAGCATGTGGCGCGCCACGTGCGCCCAGGGCAGGCCGGGGTGGCGGGCCATGTAGGCGACCATCGCGTCTTCGACCGCTTCGCGCTCCGGTGCTGCAGCGGCCGCGCCGAGGAAGCGCGCGTCCCAGGTCGCCATGCTCCACGGGTGGTGGTAGGCCTCGCGGCCGACCATCACGCCGTCGACGTGGTCCAGCTGCGCGGCGATGGCCTCGTCGCCCGCGATGCCGCCGTTGACGGCCATGGTCAGCGCCGGGAAGTCGCGCTTGAGCCGGTGCACGAATTCGTGGCGCAGCGGCGGCACTTCGCGGTTCTGCTTCGGGCTCAGGCCCTGCAGCCAGGCATTGCGGGCGTGCACGACGAAGACCTCGCAGCCGCCGCGATCGGCCACCGTGCCGACGAAGTCGCGCACGAAGTCGTAGCTCTCGATGCGGTCGACGCCGATGCGGTGCTTCACCGTCACCGGCAGCGAACAGGCGTCGCGCATCGCCTTCACGCAGTCGGCCACCAGCTGCGGCTCGGCCATCAGGCAGGCACCGAAGGCGCCGCGCTGCACGCGTTCGCTGGGGCAGCCGCAGTTGAGGTTGATCTCGTCGTAGCCCCGGCTTTCGGCCAGTTGCGCGCAGGCGGCCAGATCCTCAGGCTCGCTGCCGCCCAGTTGCAGCGCCAGCGGGTGCTCGGCGGGGTCGAAGTCCAGGTGGCGCGCCACGTCGCCGTGCAGCAGCGCGCCGGTGGTCACCATCTCGGTGTACAGGCGGGTGCGGCGGGTGATTAGGCGGTGGAAGAAGCGGCAGTGGCGGTCGGTCCAGTCCATCATCGGCGCCACCGACAGCCGCCACGGCGAAAACGTCGCGGGCATGGCCGGATTGTCGCCTGCCGGCAGGGATAATCGTCGGCCATGGAAACCGCCACTCCCGACACCGGTCGCAAGCTGCCGCCTCACGAACTGCTTCGCGACTACTACGCCAGCGAAGCCGAACGCCAGAAGTTCATCCGCCGCATCTTCGACGAGACGGCGGCCGACTACGACCGCATCGAACGCCTGCTGGCCCAGGGCAGCGGCTCCTGGTACCGGGCCGAGGCGCTCAAGCGTTCCGGCCTGTCGGCGGGCACGCAGGTGCTCGACGTGGGCATCGGCACGGGCCTGGTGGCGCGCGAGATCCAGAAGATCGTGGGACCCGGCGGCCGCGTGATCGGCGTCGACCCCAGCCCGGGCATGATGGGCCAGGTCAACCTGCCCGGGGTGGAACTCGTGGAAGGCCGCGCCGAGGCCCTGCCCCAGGCCGACGCCAGCCAGGACTTCGTCACCATGGGCTATGCGCTGCGCCACATCAGCGACGTGCAGGCCGCCTTCAACGAGTTCCACCGCGTCCTGCGCCCGGGCGGCCGGGTGCTGGTGCTGGAGATCAGCAAGCCGCGCGGCCGGCTGGCCACCTGGGGCCTGAAGGCCTACATGCGCGGCGTGGTGCCGCTGCTGGCGCGCTTCGTCTCGCGGCAGCGCGACACCGCCCACCTGTGGCGCTACTACTGGGACACGATCGAGGCCTGCATCCCGCCCGAAACGGTGCTGGACGCGCTGCGCGCCGCCGGCTTCACCGAAGTGAAGCGGCACCTGGAACTGGGCATCTTCTCGGAATACAGCGGCGTCAAGCCGCGCTGAGCACCCGCCCGGCATTGCCTGCAATGCCGGCCGCGAAGCGCGGCAGCAGCGGCAGCGGCAGGTCGTGACCCATGCCGGGCACCACGTCCAGCGTTGCGCCAGCGATCTTGCGGGCCAGGTCGTGCCCCGCCGCCACCGGCACCAGCGGGTCCGCTTCGCCGTGGATCACGTGGGTGGGCGCGTGCAGGCGCCCCAGCATCGGGCTGCGGTCGCCGTCGGCGATGATGGCCGTGATCTGGCGCGCGGTGCCGGCGGGCCGCCACGCGCGCGCCACGCTCTCCTGCAGCCGCTGGCGCTGGCGTTCGGGCTCGGCCGGGTAGGCCGGGCTGCCGATCACCCCCAGGACGTGCTGCAGGTGGCGCACCACCGCTTCGCGATCGCGGCCGTCGGGGCGCGACATCAGCACCTGGCGCACCTTCAGCGCCGGCTGCGGCAACCTGCGCGAACCCGAAGTGGTCATCATCAGCGTCAGGCTCTTCACCCGCTGCGGGTGGCGGGCCGCCAGGTGCTGGGCGATCATGCCGCCCATCGACGCGCCGCACACATGCACCGCCTGCAGGCCCAGCGCGTCCAGCACGCCCAGCGCGTCGGCCGCCATGTCGGCCACCGTGTAGGGCGCATACACCGCCAGGTGGAGCGACCAGCGGATGCCGGCCCAGGCCAGGTTGGGCACGCCCAGGTGGTCGAAGCCGTCGGACAGGCCGGCGTCGCGGTTGTCCAGGCGGATGACGCGAAAGCCGCGCGCCACCAGGTCGCCCACCAGTTCGTCGGGCCACGCGGTCAGCTGCATGCCCAGGCCCATGACCAGCAGCAGCGGCTCGCCGCTGGCGGGGCCGCGGTCGTCGACCTCGATGCCGATGCCGTTGGCGGACAGGCGCATGGGGCCGGGTCAGACCTTGAAGAAGAAGCGCCGCGCGCCCGCGGGGTCGAATCGCTTCCAGCGGGCCGGGTCCTGGGCCAGCCGGTCGGCCAGCGCGAACAGCGCCAGCGGGTTCAGGCCCATGCCGATGTGGCTGGCATGGACCTCGATGTTCTCGGTGTGCGGCTCGTCTTCGTTCAGGCTGCACTGCCAGGCCACGATGCCGTCGGTCTTGCTGTAGATGGAAGTGGTGGGGCAGCGCGGCGCGGTGCGCAGGCCGTGCACCATGGCGGGGTCGGCCACGCTCTGGCCGGACACCATCTCGAAGAAGCGCCAGGCATTGGTGGCGCGGGGGTGGCCCGAGAACGGCGAGCCCAGCGTGACGACGCAGCGCGCATGTTCGGGCTGCTCCTTGGCGATCTCGCGCGCGTACAGGCCGCCCAGGCTCCAGCCGACCAGGCTGACCTTCTCGCCATGCCGGTCGGCCAGCTGCGCAACCTGCGCGCGGCAGCTCTCCAGCACGCCCTGGCGCGGGCCGAAATTCAGGCCCTGTTCCCAGCCGTAGGTGCTGTAGCCACGGTCGCGCAGGAAGTTGCGCAGCGCCAGCGTGGTGAAGTCGCCCGCGCCGAGGCCGGGGAACACCAGCACCGGGTGGCCGTCGCCCACCGGCATGCGCGTCAGCCAGGGCATGGAAGCCCACATGGCGGCGTATTCCCAAGGCGCCCGTGCTTCCATCAGCATGAGCCATGGGCTCGGGGGCTGCAGTCCTTCGCTCTCTTCGGCGGCCGGCCTGGCGCGCGGGCGTTTGCTCATGCGAATGATCTTATCGGGCCCGCTTGCGTGCCACTGGAGCGCGCGCCCTAGACGCCGGGGCCGGCGCGCCGCGCCGGGTCACCTGGCTGACGGCGCTGCCGATGGCGGCCTTCATCACGTCGCCGGCCACCTTGCCGACCGCGCTGCCCACTGCACCGCCCAGGCGGCGGCCGGTGCGGCGCACCAGGCCTTCGGGCGCCGGCGCGTCCTCGTCGGGGTCGCCGGGCTGCGGCATCGCGCGCAGGTCGTCGAAGGCGATGCGGATGGCGTCGGCGAGTTCCTTCACGTCGGGCATCGCGGCGGCGTCGGCCATGAGGCCGAAGTCCAGGCTCTGGTCGTAGCTCTGCACCGTGATGTTGAGCGCGACGCCATGCACCACGATCGATGTCGGGTAGTTGGTGAGCATCCTGGCGCCCGCCATGTACAGCGGCACCGGCGGCCCGGGCACGTTGGAGATGACGACGTTGGCCACCTGCGGCACGCGGTCGGCCACCTTGGCCTTGCCGTACAGCGCGGTGGCGGCCTCGATCAGCCAGGGCACGCCCAGCGAGGGGAAGTCGGTCGGCAGGATGTTCTTGATCGAGCCCATGGTCGACTTCATCGCCGCCGTGGCCGCCTTCACGTGGGCCAGCCGCTTGCGCGCGTCGGCGATGTGGGTGCCCAGGCTGATGAAGCTCATCGACGCCTGGTTGTCGGAACTGGTGTCGCCCTTCTCGCGCAGCGAGACCGGCACCGCGGCGATGAGCGACCTGCGCGGCAGTGCGCGCTTCTTCTGGAAATAGCGGCGCAGCGCGCTGCTGCAGACCATCAGCACCAGGTCGTTGATGGTGGCCTCGTGCGCGCGGCCCAGCGCCTTCAGCTCGGCCAGCGGCAAGGTCGCGCTGGCGAAGGCGCGGCCGGCAGTGACCGAGGCATTGAGTGGCGTGCGCGGCGCCAGCGTCAGGTTCGAAGGCCCCTTCCTGCCGCCCAGCAGCGAACTGCGGCCGATGGCCTGCTGCGCCGCGCCCGAGAGCGTGCCCACGGTGGACGGCAGTTCGCGGATGATCTGCGCCACCTTCTGCGCCTGGCCGCCGATCACGCCGCGCAGCATCTCGGTCATCTCCAGGCGGAAGGTCTTCTGGCGACGCGCCGGCTTCGCGTCCACGGCGCGCGGTTCCGGGCTCAGGTCGAGGATGGCATTGGCCAGCGCCACCGCGGCCTGGCCGTCGACCGCCGCGTGGTGCAGCTGGGTGTACAGCGCCACCCGGCGCGCGCCGCCCGGCCCCGGCGCCAGGCCTTCGAAGACATGCATCTTCCACAGCGGGCGCTTGCGGTCCAGCAGGACCGGGTGCAGGCGCGAGACCTCGGCTTCCAGCTCTGGCAGGCCGGAGCCCCGGGGCAGCTTGATCTCCACGATGTGCTGGCGCATGTCGGGCACGGCGTCCACCCAGGCCGGGTTGGCCAGGTTGAGCGGCATCCACCACACCTTGCGCCGCAGCACGGGCGCCACCGGCAACCGGCTGGCCATGTGCTTGCGCAGCGCCGTCACGAAGCGGCCCTTGGTGCCGGCCGGCAGCTCGAAAAGATGCAGCGCGCCCACGTGCATGGGCATCTCGGGCGTCTCGAGATAGAGGAAGGCGGCGTCGAGTCCTGACAGCTGCTTCATGCAGTCTCCCGGTGGCGGGTTGGCGCGCATGCTAGGCGCCGGGCTGCAGGCCCCGGCCCCGTGTTCACCCTGAAGGTGCGTCGGCTCGGGCCCGCCGCATCGAGGCCGCGGCGTCGGCCGCCAGCGCGGCCAGCACCAGCGTGCCGCCGCCCAGCACCGCCGCACCGGGCGCCTCGTGCGCGCCGATCCAGGCCCAGGCCACGCCGAACAGCACCTCCAGCAGGGCCAGCAGCGAGGCTTCGGGCGCCGAGAGCACCTGCGCCGCGCGCACCGCCAGCAGGCAGGGAATCGCGAGCTGCACCACGCCCAGCAGGCCCAGCCAGCCCAGGTCGGCGGCCGAAGCGCCGAACGGCAGCGCGAAAGGCAGCGTCACCAGGGCCGACAGCACGGCACCGATCAGCACCGCCGGCAGCATGTCGCTGCCGGGGCGGCCGCGTTCGGACTGCAGGATCGTCCAGTTCACCGCCGCCGCCACCGGCACCGCCAGCGCCACCGCGGTGCCCGCCAGGTGGCGCGGGTCGCCGGTGCTGACCTGGCCGCCGTACATCCAGGCGATGCCGGCGCCGGCCGCGCCGATGGCCGCCCAGGTGCGCGGCGCCAGCCGGTGGCCGAGCGCGAAGCGCGAGACCAGCGCCGTGAACAGCGGGGCGGTGGCCATGGTGACCAGCACGTTGGCCACCGTGGTGAGCGTGAGCGCCACCATGAAGGCGGTGTACATCACGCACCAGCACAGGCCCGAAAGCCACAGCACGCGGCCGCCGACGGCCAGGTCGCGAACCAGGGTGGCGGCACCCCGCTGCCAGGCCAGCAGGCCGACCAGCGCCAACGCGTTGAAGGCGCTGCGCCAGAAGGTGACTTCGAAGCTGCGCGCGGCCTCCAGCTGGCGGGTGACGACGCCGGCGATGCTCCACATCAGCGTGACGGCGATCATCGTGAAGACGGCTTGGCGGTGGGTCATGGGCCGGGGGGCACAGCTTGGCGGCACTTGTTGGCAAGCCTTCCACTGTAGCCGCCTGGCGTGGCGGGCTACCATTGCGCGCTTCATCGGGATCCCAGATTGCACGCCATTCGACGGTCTTCGTTGCGTTGGGCCGCCGCCGCGCTGCTGGCGGGGGCCGCGCTGTCGGCCGCGGCGCAGGGCCTTCTGCTCACGCTGGTGGAGGGCGACGCGTTCGTCATCGACGGCGCGCACCGTCTGGCCGCCACGCCCGGCTTGCGCGTCGGTGCCGGCACCATCGTCGAGACCGGCCCGGCCGCGATGCTCACCCGCGTCGAATGGCCTGACGGCAGCGTCGTCGACCTGGGCCCGGCCACCAAGGCCATGCTGCAGCCGCCCGGTTTCGCGTCGCCCGGCGGCCAGGCGCCGGCGCTGTACCTGCTGCAGGGCTGGGCCAAGCGCAGCGGCAGTGCCGACGGCGGCGGTGTGCTGACGCCGGTGCTGGACCTGCCGCCGTTCGCCGGCAGCGCGGTGCTGATGGCCGACCGCCACCTGGGCCAGGCCTTTGCCGAAGGCGGCGCGATGGAGGTGGTCGAACGCGCCGGCCGCCGCCGCGTGGCGCTGCCTGCCGGCCAGTTCTACAGCGCCGCGTCGGCCAGTGCGCCTTCGTCCGTGCTGGCGCGGCCGCCCGCGGAATGGCTGGCACGCGTGCCGCGTCCCTTTCGTGACCCCATCCCGCATCGCGCTGCAGCCTTCAAGGACCGCAGCGTGACCGCCACCGCCCTGCCCGCGCCCGGCTACGCCGCGATGGCCGACTGGCTGGCCGCCGAACCGGCGCTGCGGCATCACTTTCCGCAACGCTTCGGCCCCTGGGCCGCCGACCCGGCGTTTCGGCGCGACCTGCTGGCGCACCTGGGGGCGCACCCCGAGTGGGGTCCGGTGCTGAACCCGGCGGTGGCCGGCATGACAGGCCACGACAACCGCAAGGCAACCCGATGAAGCTGCTGGTCAAGTTCAACCTGCTGTTCCTGCTGGTGATGGCGCTGGGCCTGGCCACCAGCGGCTTGATCAGCCGCGAACTGCTGCAGCAGAACGCCAAGGAAGAGACGCTCAACAACGCCCGCCTGATGATGGAACAGGCGCTGGCGGTGCGCGCGTACACCAACGACCAGATCACCAGGCTGCTGCAGACGCAGATGAAGTACGAGTTCCTGCCGCAGTCGGTGCCCAGCTACTCGGCGGTGGAAGTGCTCTCCAAGCTGCAGGGCAAGTACCCCGAATTCGGCTACCGCGAGGCCACGCTGAACCCCACCAACCCGCGCGACCGCGCCGTGGGCTGGGAGGTCGACGTGGTGAGCCAGTTCCGCACCAATGCCGACCTGAAGGAGTCCAGCGGCCAGCGGGAGTCGGCCACCGGCCCTTCGCTGTGGATCGCGCGGCCGCTGCGCATCACCAACCCGGCCTGCCTGGAATGCCACAGCAGCGTGGAGGCGGCGCCCAAGACCCTGGTCGAACGCTACGGCCCGGCCAACGGCTTCGGCTGGAACCTGAACGAGGTGATCGGCGCCCAGGTGGTCTCGGTGCCGATGGCGGTGCCGCTGGCGCGTGCCGACCGTTCGTTCCGCGTCTTCATGATCTCGCAGCTGGCGGTCTTCTTGGCCGTGGGCCTGGTGCTGAACCTGATGATCTGGCTGGTGATCGTGCGCCCCGTGACGCGCCTGTCGAAGCTGGCCGACCGGGTGAGCCAGGGCGAGCTGGACGCGCCCGACTTCGGCCGCGGCGGCGGCGACGAGATCGGCAACCTGGCCGCCAGCTTCAGCCGCATGCGCACGAGCGTCGTGCAGGCGATGAAGATGCTCGACAGCTGAGCCCGTACCCCCGGCCATGCCCCACCCCGAGCGCCTTGGCAAGTACCGCATCACCGAAGTGCTCGGTGAAGGCGCGATGGGGGTCGTCTACAAGGGCTTCGACCCCGGCATCGGGCGCACCGTGGCGCTCAAGACCATCCGACGCCACCTGCTGGACGGCGCCGACTCCGGCCAGGTGATCGCGGCGCGCTTCCGCAACGAGGCGCAGGCCGCCGGGCGCCTGATGCACCCGGGCATCGTCGCCGTGTACGACTACGGCGACGAAGGCGACGTGGCCTACATCGCGATGGAGTTCGTCGAAGGCAACACGCTGGCGCGCGCCCTCGCCGGCGGCACCCGCTTCGCCGAGGACGACCTGCTCAGCGTGATGGCGCAGCTGCTCGAAGCACTGGAGCACGCCCATACCAAGGGCGTGTGGCACCGCGACGTCAAGCCGGCCAACCTGCTGCTCACGCGCGACGGCAGGCTGAAGATCGCCGATTTCGGCATCGCACGCATCGAGTCGGTGGCGCTGACGCAGGTGACCAGCGTGGTCGGCACGCCGGGATTCATGGCGCCCGAACAGTTCCAGGGCAAGGGCATCGACCGCCGGGTGGACATTTACGCCGCCGGCGTGCTGCTGTACCACCTGCTGGTGGGCAAGGCGCCCTTCAGCGGCACCACCGAAGCGCTGATGTACAAGGTGCTGAACGAACCGCCGGTGCTGCCTTCCGCCCTGCCCGGCTTCGAGCACCTGCTGCCCTACGACGGTGTCGTCGCCACCGCGCTGGCCAAGGACCCGAACCAGCGTTTCGCCTCGGCGGCGATATTCCAGCAGGCGCTGGTGGCCGCCGCCGGACGCTCGCCGCAGGCCACGATCTCGAGCGACACGCTGGTGCTGGCGCTGCGCACCCGGCCACCCGCCGCCGCCCCGCCCACCACGCCTTCCGCCGCGTCGCACTGGGACCGCGCCGTGCTGGCGCAGGTGGAAGCCTCGCTGGCGCGCCACGTGGGGCCGCTGGCGAGTGTGCTGGTCAAGCGCGCGGCGCGCGAGTGCGCCGATCTGCCATCCCTGTACGCCAGGCTGGCCGAGCAGGTGACCGACCCCGGCGCGCGCAGCGCCTTCGTCGCCCAGTCCGGCTCCGGGTCGAGCAGCGGAAACAGCCGCCTCACGGGCAACAGCGGAATGCCGAGCCAGTTGTCGGCTGGCTTCATGGCGGGGTCCGGGCTGCCGGTGGACGACGCACTCGTCGCCCGGTGCACGAAGCTGCTCATCGTCCACCTGGGGCCCATCGCTTCGGTGGTGACCAAGCGCGCTGCGGCGAAGGCGCGTCATCGGGCGGCCTTCTTCGAGGCGCTTGAAATGGCGCTGGACGACCCGCAGACGCGCATCGCGCTGCGCGCCGAACTCGACAAGCTGCCCTGAACCGGGCGGCCGTTCAGGCCGCTTCGCGCGAGGCGCGCTTGCGGTCGTGTTCCTTCAGGTGCCGCTTGCGCAGGCGGATGCTCTTGGGCGTGATCTCCACCAGCTCGTCGTCGGCGATGAACTCGACCGCGTATTCCAGCGTGGCGTCGATCGGGGGCGTGATCTTGATCGCGTCTTCCTTGCCGCTGACGCGGAAGTTGGTGAGCTGCTTCTGGCGCACCGCGTTCACGACCAGGTCGTTGTCGCGGCTGTGGATGCCGACGATCATGCCTTCGTAGACCGGGTCGCCCGGTTTCACGAACATGCGGCCGCGGTCGTCCAGCTTGCCCAGGGCGTAGGTGACGATCTCGCCGTCGTCCATGCTGATCAGCACGCCGTTCTTGCGCCCTTCGATCTCGCCCTTGTAGGGCTCGTAACCGTCGAAGATGTTGCTGATGAGGCCGGTGCCGCGCGTCAGGTTCATGAACTCGTTGGAAAAGCCGATCAGCCCGCGCGCCGGGATGCGGTATTCCAGCCGCACGCGGCCGCGGCCGTCGGTTTCCATGTTGGCCAGCTCGGCCTTGCGCTCGCCCAGCGCCTGCATCACGCCGCCCTGGTGCTGGTCCTCGATGTCCACCGTGACCAGCTCGATCGGCTCCAGCCGCACGCCGTTCTCTTCGTGGAACACCACGCGCGGCTTGCTCACCGCCAGCTCGTAGCCTTCGCGGCGCATGTTCTCCAGCAGGATGGTCAGGTGCAGTTCGCCGCGGCCGGAGACTTCGAAGATGCCGTCCTCGCCCGACTCCTTGACGCGCAGCGCGACGTTGCTCTGCAGTTCCTTCTGCAGCCGGTCCCAGATCTGGCGGCTGGTGACGTACTTGCCTTCGCGGCCGGCCAGCGGGCTGGTGTTGACGCAGAAGTTCATCGTCAGCGTCGGCTCGTCGACCTTCAGCATCGGCAGCGGCTGCGGGTTCAGCGGGTCGGTGATGGTGACGCCCAGGCCGATGTCCTCGATGCCGTTGATCAGCACGATGTGGCCGGGACCCGCCTCTTCGGCCTGCCTGCGTTCCAGGCCTTCGAAGGTGAGCACCTGGTTGATGCGGCCCTTGGTCTGCTTGCCGTCCGGGCCTTCCATCATCAGCACGTCCATGCCCGGGCGCACGGTACCGCTGTTGACGCGGCCGACGCCGATGCGGCCCACGTAGGTGGAATAGTCCAGCGACGAGATCTGCAGCTGCAGCGGCGCCGCCGGGTCGCCTTCGTGCGCCGGCACGTGGGCGAGCACGGTCTCGAACAGCGGCGCCATGTCGGTGCCCCAGGGCTCGCCCGGCGTGCCTTCGGCGAGCGAGGCCCAGCCGTTCAGGCCCGAGGCGTAGACCACCGGGAAGTCGAGCTGGTCCTCGGTGGCGCCCAGCTTGTCGAACAGGTCGAAGGCGGCATTGATCACGTAGTCGGGCCGCGAGCCGGGCTTGTCGACCTTGTTGACCACCACGATGGGCTTCAGGCCCAGCGCGAGCGCCTTCTTGGTGACGAATCGGGTCTGCGGCATCGGCCCTTCCTGGGCGTCGATCAGCAGCACCACGCCGTCGACCATGGACAGCGCACGCTCGACCTCGCCGCCGAAGTCGGCATGGCCCGGGGTGTCGACGATGTTGATGTGGGTGCCCTTCCACTCCACGGCGCAGTTCTTGGCCAGGATGGTGATGCCGCGCTCGCGTTCGATGTCGTTGCTGTCCATCACGCGTTCGGCGACCTGCTGGTTGTCGCGGAAGGTGCCGCTCTGGCGCAGCAGCTGGTCCACCAGGGTGGTCTTGCCATGGTCGACGTGGGCGATGATGGCGATGTTGCGGATCTGGCGGGTCATGGCTGGGGGCACACTTCTAGCGGGCTGAGCAGGCGGTCGGCGATGAGTTCGCCGCCGGCGATGTGGGCGCTGCCGAGGAAGGCGCGCGGATGGGAACCGTAGACTCGCACGGCGGGCGCGTCGGCCAGCGCCACGCGGCGCCGCAGGCCGGTGAGGAAGCGCCCGGCCTCGTCGTCGGGCAGCTGCACTTCGGGCCAGCCGGCGAGCAGCACATCGGGCGGCAGCAGCAGCGCTTCGCGCGCGGCCGGCTCCAGCGCCTGCAGCTGTTCCAGCGTGACGGCGGCGTCGAGCGTGAGCGGGCCGCTCGCGGTGCGGCGCAGCGCGGCCAGGTGGGCGCCGCAACCGAGCGCGGCGCCGATGTCTTCGGCCAGCGTGCGGATGTAGGTGCCCTTGCTGCAGTGGACGTCGATCACGAGCACCGGAGCCTGCCATTCGACGATGTCGATGGCATGAATCGTCACCGGCCGTGCCTCGCGTTCGATCTCGATGCCGGCGCGCGCGTACTCGTAGAGGGCGCGGCCCTCGTGCTTCAGCGCCGAATGCATGGGCGGCAGTTGCTGGATGGGGCCGGTGAAACGCGGGAGCACGGCTTCGATCGCGGCACGGTCGGCCGACACCGGGTGTTCCTCCAGCAGCTCGCCTTCCAGGTCGCCGGTGCTGGTGCGCCGCCCCAGGTGCAGCGTGGCGCGGTAGCGCTTGTCGGCGTCCAGGTTGGCCTGGCTCCACTTGGTGGCGGCGCCGAAGCACAGCGGCAGCAGGCCGGTGGCCAGCGGGTCCAGGGTGCCCGTGTGGCCGCCCTTCTCGGCGCGCAGGATGCCCTTGGCCTTCTGCAGGGCGTCGTTGCTGGTCCAGCCCGGAGGCTTGTCGAGCAACAGCACCCCATGCAGGGCGCGCCGGGGCAGCCGGGTCGCCACGTCAGTCTTCCTTCGCCCGCGTGGCGTTGGCGCGCGCGATCAGCGCCGAGAGGTCGGCCGCGCGCTCGGTGGTGCGGTCGAACACGAAGTGCAGCGTCGGCACCGTGTGGATGGCCAGCCGCTTGAAGAGGCCGTTTCGCAGGAAGCCGGCGGCTTCGTTCAGGGCGACCAGGCTGTCGTCGGCGCTGCCCACCAGCACCGAGAAGAAGATCTTGGCGTGCGCGTAGTCGGGCGAGACCTCGACCTGGTTTACCGTGACCATGCCCACGCGCGGGTCCTTCAGGTCGCGTATGAGCTCGACCACGTCGCGCTGGATCTGGTCGGCGACGCGGAAGCTGCGGTTGGGAACGGATTTCTTGTGGCGCATGGTCGGGATGCTCCCAAAACACGAAGGCCCCGCCGGGTCGACGGGGCCTGCGCGAGGGGCGGAAGCTCCGTCAGAGGGTTCTGGCGACTTCCTTGACTTCGAAGAACTCGAGCTGGTCGCCTTCCTTGATGTCGTTGAAGTTCTTCAGCTTGACGCCGCACTCGAAGCCTTCCTTGACTTCGCGCACGTCGTCCTTGAAGCGCTTGAGCGATTCCAGCTCGCCGGTGTAGATGACCACGTTCTCGCGCAGCAGGCGGAAGCGCGCGTTGCGCGTGACCTGGCCGGCGGTGACCATGCAGCCGGCCACGGTGCCGATCTTGCTGGCCACGAACACGCTGCGGATCTCGGCCATGCCGATGACTTCCTCGCGCTGCTCGGGCGCCAGCATGCCGGACATGGCCGCCTTCACCTCGTCGACCGCGTCGTAGATGATGTTGTAGTAGCGCAGGTCGACGCCGTTGCCTTCGGCCAGCTTGCGCGCGCCGGCGTCGGCACGCGTGTTGAAGCCGATGATGACGGCCTTCGAGGCGATGGCCAGGTTGATGTCGCTTTCGGTGATGCCACCCACCGCCGCGTGCACGATCTGCACCTTGACCTCGGGCGTGCTGAGCTTGACCAGGCTCTGTGCCAGCGCTTCCTGCGAGCCCTGCACGTCGGCCTTGATGATGAGCGACAGCGTCTGCGCGCTCTCGCCCATCTGCTCGAACATGTTCTCCAGCTTGGCGGCCTGCTGCTTGGCCAGCTTGACGTCGCGGTACTTGCCCTGGCGGAAGGTCGCGATCTCGCGCGCGCGGCGTTCGTCGGACAGGACCATGAACTCGTCGCCGGCCTGCGGCACCTCGGTCAGGCCCTGGATCTCCACCGGCATCGAAGGGCCGGCCGATTCGGTGGACTTGCCGTCCTCGTCCAGCATGGCGCGCACGCGGCCGAAGCTGGAGCCGGCCAGCACCACGTCGCCCTTCTTCAGGGTGCCGCTCTGCACCAGCACGGTGGCCACCGGGCCGCGGCCCTTGTCGAGCTTGGCTTCGATCACCAGGCCGCGGGCGGCGGCGTCGGTGGGCGCCTTCAGTTCCAGCACCTCGGCCTGCAGCAGCACCTGTTCCAGCAGGTCGTCGATGCCCTGGCCGGTCTTGGCCGACACCTGGACGAAGGGCGATTCGCCGCCGAAGTCTTCCGGCACCACGCCTTCGGACACCAGCTCGCTGCGCACGCGCTCGATGTTGGCGTCGGGCTTGTCGATCTTGTTCATCGCCACGACGATGGGCACCTCGGCGCTCTTGGCGTGCGAGATGGCTTCCTTGGTCTGCGGCATCACGCCGTCGTCGGCGGCCACGACCAGGATCACGATGTCGGTGGCCTGGGCGCCGCGCGCGCGCATGGCGGTGAACGCCGCGTGGCCCGGGGTGTCCAGGAAGGTGATGACGCCGCGCGGCGTTTCGACGTGGTACGCGCCGATGTGCTGCGTGATGCCGCCGGCTTCGCCCGCCGCCACGCGGGCACGGCGGATGTAGTCCAGCAGCGAGGTCTTGCCGTGGTCGACGTGGCCCATGACCGTGACCACCGGCGGGCGCGGCAGCGCTTCGGCCGCGTCGTGGGCGGCGGTCTCTTCCTCGGTGAAGGCCTCGGGGTCGTCCAGCTTGGCGGCGAAGGCCTTGTGGCCCATCTCCTCGACGACGATCATCGCCGTCTCCTGGTCGAGCTGCTGGTTGATGGTGACCATCTGGCCCAGCTTCATCAGCTGCTTGATGACCTCGGAGGCCTTGACCGACATCTTGTGGGCGAGGTCGGCCACCGAGATGGTCTCGGGGATGTGCACTTCCTGGGTCTGCTGCTCGGCCGGCGGAACGAAGCTCGACTGCGAGCCGTCGCTGCGCTCGCCGCGGCGGCCGCCGCGAGGCGCACGCCAGCCGGCGCGCGCCCGGGTCGCCGCCGCGCGTCTTGAGCGCGGCGCGCTTCTTGGCAGCGTCGTCGGCCCAGCTGGAGCTGAGCTTCTCGGACTTGACCTGCTTCTTGTCGCCCGGCTTGGCGGCACCGGCAGGTGCCGCCGCGGGGGCGCCCGGCGCGGCCTTGGGCTTGTGGATGGTGCCCTTGATGGCTTCCTTGCTGGCCTCGGGCTTGGCTTCTTCGGGCTTCTTCGCGACCAGGGTCTTCTTGGGCGCCGACATCATGGCCCGGATGGCCGCGGCCTCGGCTTCGGCGGCCTTGCGGCGGCGCTCCAGGTCGGCCTGGCGGGCGTTGTCCTCGGCCGCCTTGTCGGCGGCCTTGACGACACGCAGCACCGGCTTGGGCGGCTCGGCCGGCTTGGGCGCGGGCTCGGCCTTCGGCGCTTCGGCCGCCGGGGCGGCGACGTCGGTGGCGGGGATCGGTGCACCGGAAGCTGCGGCGGCGGCGGACGCGGCAGCCGCGGCGGCGGCTTCGGCCGCTGCCTTCGCGGCCGCTTCGGCCGCCGCCTTGGCGGCGGCTTCGGCCGCGGCGGCCGCGGCGGCTTCGGCCGCTTCGCGGGCCGCGCGTTCCTGTTCCTCGCGCTGGCGCCGCTGTTCGGCCAGCTCTTCTTCCTGCTGGCGGATGGCGTCGGCCTGGGCGCGCGCTTCTTCCTCGCGCCGCTGCAGGTCCAGTTCCTCGGCACTGGGGCCGGGCACCGCTTCGCCGCCGGAGGCGTCGTCGCGCTTGACGAAGACCCGCTTCTTGCGCACTTCCACCTGGATGGTGCGCGCCTTGCCGCTGGCGTCGGCCTGCTTGATCTCGGTGGTCGACTTGCGCGTCAGCGTGATCTTCTTGCGCTCGGCGCCGCCGGTGCCGTGCGCGGTGCGCAGGAAGTCGAGCAGGCGCTCCTTGTCCGCTTCGGTCAGGGAGTCGTCTGGCGAAAGCTTGGCGACGCCGGCCGATTGCAGCTGCTCGAGCAGCGCCGCCGTCGGGCGGTTCAACTGTTGCGCGAACTGGGCTACGGTGGTCACGGCCATGTGGCGGTTTTCCTCGGGTGATTTTCGCTGGCGGCGGGCTTCAGGCGGTGAACCAGTGCTCGCGCGCCTTCATGATCAACGCACGCGCCTGCGCTTCGTCGACAGCGGTCAGGTCGACCAGCTCGTCGACGGCCAGGTCGGCCAGGTCGTCGCGGGTGTGGATGCCGCCCTGCGCGAGCTTGCCGATGAGTTCGGGCGTCAGGCCTTCCAGGTCGCGCAGGTCCTGGGAGACCTCCTCGACCTTCTCCTCGCGTTCGATCTCCATCGTCAGCAGCGCGTCCTTGGCGCGGGTGCGCAGTTCCTGGACCGTGTCCTCGTCGAAGGACTCGATCTCCAGCATCTCCTGCAGCGGCACGTAGGCCACCTCTTCCAGGCTGGTGAAGCCCTCGGCGATGAGGATGTCGGCCACTTCCTCGTCGACGTCCAGGCGGTCGACGAACATCTTGCGGATGGACTCGCTCTCGGTCGCCTGCTTGGCCTGCGATTCCTCGGCGGTCATGATGTTGATGCGCCAGCCGGTGAGTTCCGACGCCAGGCGCACGTTCTGGCCGCCGCGGCCGATGGCGATGGCGAGGTTCTCCTCGTCGACCACCACGTCCATCGAGTGGTGTTCTTCGTCGACGACGATGGACTGCACATTGGCCGGCGCCAGCGCGCCGATGACGAATTGCGCCGGGTCCTCGGACCACAGCACGATGTCGACGCGTTCGCCGGCCAGTTCGTTGGTGACCGCGTTGACGCGCGAGCCGCGCACGCCCACGCAGGTGCCGATGGGGTCGACGCGGCGGTCATGGCTGACCACGGCGATCTTGGCGCGGCTGCCGGAATCGCGGGCGCAGCTCTTGATCTCCAGCAGGCCCTGCTCGATCTCGGGCACTTCCTGGCTGAACAGTTCGATCATGAAGCCGGGCGCCGAGCGCGACAGCATGATCTGCGGACCGCGCTGGGTGGGGTCGACGCCCAGGATGAAGGCCCGCACGCGGTCGCCCGAGCGCAGGTTCTCCTTCGGGATCATCTCGCTGCGCTTCAGTCGCCCTTCGACGCGGCCGCTCTCGACGATGATGTCGCCCTTGTCCAGCCGCTTGACGGTGCCGACGAAGATGCGGTCGCCACGCGAGAGGAAGTCGTTTAGCAGCTGTTCGCGTTCGGCGTCGCGGATCTTCTGCAGGATGACCTGCTTGGCCGCCTGGGCGCCGATGCGGCCGATGGGCACCGACTCGACCGCCTCTTCGATGTAGTCGTCGACCTCGATGTCGCCGATCTGCTCCTTGGCCTCGAACAGCAGGATTTCCGAGTCCGGCAGCTGCAGCCCCGCCTCGTCCGGCACCACGTGCCAGCGGCGGAAGGTCTCGTAGTCGCCGGTGTCGCGGTCGACCGCCACGCGGATGTCGACCTCGCCGCCGTGCAGCTTCTTGGTGGCCGACGCGAGCGCGGCTTCCACCGCGCCGAAGACGACGTCGCGTTCGACCGTCTTCTCGCGCGAGATGGCGTCCACCAGCATCAGCATTTCGCGATTCATCGCCCAGACCTCCGTCAACCCTTTTCAGCCGGCGCGCTCTGGCTCTTGCGCCTGCCCTTGAAATCCAACACCGGTACCAGGCGCGCTTCGCGCACCTCTTCGAGCGAGAACGACAGCACCTGGTCGCCTTCCAGCAGCAGCCTCCAGCCACCGCCTTCGGACGCCCGCTCGAGCCGGCCTTTCCAATGCTTTCGGCCCTGGAACGGCGCCTTCAGCGCCAGGTCCACCGGGCTGCCGGCAAAACGTTCGTAGTCAGCCTCGCGCCGCAGCGGCCGGTCCAGGCCGGGGCTGGAGACTTCCAGCCGTTCGTAGGCGATGGCGTCCACCTCCAGCGCGTACTGCAGCTGGCGCGTGACCTGCTCGCAGTCGTCGACCGTGACGGACTCGCTTTCGCCCGTGGGGTAGGTGTGGCCGGGAACGCGGTCGATGAACACGCGCAACAGCCCGCGTGCCGACCGCTCGACGTCGACCAGCTCGTAGCCGAGACCGCTCACCGTCTGCCCGATCAGCTCGCGCCAGTCCGCACGCAGCGCCGGCAGGGGTTTCACCTCCGCCGCAGCCGCCGTCCTGGCGTGATACGCTGTCTTCGCCTGACCCAAAATCGCGTTCCGCTCCTCTTGTGGGCGCCGGCCGATCAACGATCAACGATCAACGATCAACCCAGCACCCGGAAATCCGCCCCAGGCGAGGGCCGCGCAAAAAAAATGGGCTGGAAGAATCCGCCCACGCAGCTTTACCCGGGAAAAGCGCATTATAGCGCGCCCCCTGGCACGGGGCAAGACGCGTGCCGCGGCGCAGCCCCGGTGAGAGAATCCGGCGCCCCGCGTCGGGGCTGACTCTCGGAGACACCATGGGTTTTCTCGCCGGCAAGCGCCTGCTCATCACCGGCCTGCTCTCGAACCGGTCCATCGCCTACGGCATTGCACGCGCCTGCCACCGCGAAGGGGCGGAACTGGCCTTCAGCTATGTCGGCGAACGCTTCCGCGACCGGACCGTCGAGTTCGCGCGCGAGTTCGGCTCCGAACTGACCTTCGACTGCGACGTCAGCTCCGACGAGCAGATCGACACCATGTTCGCGGACCTGGCCAAGACCTGGCCGCAGTTCGACGGCTTCGTGCATTCGATCGGCTTCGCCCCGCGCGAGGCGATCGCCGGCGACTTCCTGGAAGGCTTCTCGCGCGAGGCCTTCCGCATCGCGCACGACATCTCGGCCTGCAGCTTCCCGGCGATGGCCAAGTCGGCCGCACCCTACCTGCGGCCGGGCGCCTCGCTGCTGACCATGACCTACCTGGGCGCGATCCGCGCGGTGCCCAACTACAACACGATGGGCCTGGCCAAGGCCTCGCTGGAAGCCAGCGTGCGTTACCTGGCGGCGGCCATGGGACGGCGCGGCGTGCGCGTCAACGGCCTGTCGGCGGGGCCCATCAAGACGCTGGCCGCCTCGGGCATCAAGGACTTCGGCAAGCTGCTGGGCATCCTGGCGGCCAACTCACCGCTGGGGCGCAACATCACGATCGACGACGTCGGCAACGTCGCCGCCTTCCTGCTGTCGGACCTGGCGTCGGGCGTGACGGCCGAGATCACCTACGTCGACGGCGGCTTCAGCCAGGCCATGACGGGCGCGGGCACCGAGTAGCCGGGGACTTCAGGCTTCCTTCACGCAGTCCACGCCGTAGGCCCGGGTTCCGCCCGGGCCTTCGTCTTCCACCAGACCGTGCACGTCGGTGTCGAAGCCGGGGAAGGCGGCGTTGAAGGCGCGCGTGAAGCGCAGGTAGTCGACGATGCGCCGGTTGAAGCGCTCGCCCGGGATGAGCAGCGGAATGCCCGGCGGGTAAGGCGTCAGCAGCGACGTGGTGATGCGCCCTTCGAGGGCGTCGATGTCCACACGCTCGGTCTTGCGGTGCGCGATGTGGGCGAAGGCGTCGGCCGGCTTCATGGCCGGCTGCAGGTCCGACAGGTACATCTCGGTCGTCAGGCGCGCGATGTCGCCCTTGGCATACATCTCGTGGATGCTCTGGCACAGGTCGCGCAGGCCCATGCGGTCGTAGCGCGGGTGGGCGGCGCAGAACTCGGGCAGGATGCGCCACATCGGCGCATTGCGGTCGTAGTCGTCCTTGAACTGCTGAAGCGCCGTCAGCAGCGTGTTCCAGCGGCCCTTGGTGATGCCGATGGTGAACATGATGAAGAACGAGTAGAGCCCGGTCTTTTCCACCACCACGCCGTGCTCGGCCAGGAACTTGGTGACGATGGAAGCGGGGATGCCGGTCTTCGCGAACTTGCCCGAAAGGTCCAGGCCCGGCGTGATGACGGTGCACTTGATCGGGTCGAGCAGGTTGAAGCCGTCGGCCAGGGCGCCGAAGCCGTGCCACTTGTCGCCTGCGCGCAGCACCCAGTCGCTGCTCTTGCCGATGCCTTCGGCCGACAGCTTGTCCGGGCCCCAGACCTGGAACCACCAGTCCTTGCCGAATTCCTTGTCCACCTTGCGCATCGCGCGCCGGAAGTCCAGCGACTCCTGGATGCTCTCTTCCACCAGCGCGCGGCCGCCGGGTGCTTCCATCATGGCGGCCGCGACGTCGCAGCTGGCGATGATGGCGTACTGGGGGCTGGTGCTGGTGTGCATCAGGTACGCCTCGTTGAAGAGGTGGCGGTCCAGCTTGCGCTGCTGCGCGTCCTGTACCAGCACCTGGCTGGCCTGGCTCAGGCCGGCCAGCAGCTTGTGCGTGCTCTGGGTGGCGAAGACCATCTGGTCCTTCGGCCGCTGCCGGTTGCGGCCCATGGCGTGGAAGCTGCCGTAGAACGAATGGAAGGCGGCGTGCGGCAGCCAGGCCTCGTCGAAGTGCAGCGTGTCGATGTAGCCGTCGAGCGAGTGCTTGATGGTCTCGGTGTTGTAGAGCACGCCGTCGTAGGTGCTCTGCGTGAGCGTCAGGATGCGCGGCCGCACCTTGCCGGCGTCCACCCCCGCCAGCAGCGGGTTGGCGGCGATCTTGCGCTGGATGTTCTCGCGCGAGAACTCCGACTGCGGGATCGGGCCGATGATGCCGTAGTGGTTGCGCGTGGGCGTCAGGAAGACCGGCACCGCGCCGGTCATGATGATGCTGTGCAGGATGCTCTTGTGGCAGTTGCGGTCGACCACCACCACGTCGCCGGGCGCCACCGTGTGGTGCCACACCATCTTGTTGCTGGTGGACGTGCCGTTGGTGACGAAGAAGCAGTGGTCGGCGTTGAAGATGCGCGCCGCGTTGCGTTCCGAAGCCGCCACCGGGCCGGTGTGGTCGAGCAGCTGGCCCAGTTCCTCCACCGCGTTGCAGACGTCGGCGCGCAGCATGTTCTCGCCGAAGAACTGGTGGAACATCTGGCCCACCGGGCTCTTCAGGAAGGCCACGCCGCCCGAATGCCCCGGGCAGTGCCATGAGTACGAGCCGTCCTGCGCGTAGTCCACCAAGGCCTTGAAGAAGGGCGGCGCCACGCTGTCGAGGTAGCTTCGCGCCTCGCGGATGATGTGCCGCGCCACGAACTCCGGCGTGTCCTCGAACATGTGAATGAAGCCGTGCAGCTCGCGCAGGATGTCGTTCGGAATGTGCTGCGAAGTGCGCGTCTCGCCGTACAGATAGATCGGGATGTCGGCGTTGCGCCGGCGGATCTCGCCGATGAAGTTGCGCAGATTCACGATTGCCGTGGCCGGGTTCTGGTCCGGGCCCGGCGTGAACTCCTCGTCGTCGATCGACAGGATGAATGCGCTGGCGCGACTCTGTTGCTGCGCAAACTGCGACAGATCGCCATAGCTGGTGACGCCCAGTACCTCCATGCCTTCCTTCTCGATCGCCGAGGCCAGCGCCCGGATGCCGAGACCGGACGCGTTCTCGGAGCGGAAATCCTCATCGATGATGACGATGGGGAAGTGAAAGCGCAGCATCTGAGTCGTTCTCCGGGGACTGGGGCCGCCGTCGCGGGCAGCGCAGTGTAGGACCGATTGCACCACCGGCCGGGCTGGCTACACTGCCGATCGCCCGCATCGCGGGCGGGAGGCCGGCTCGATGGACTGGAATGCAGCGGTCGGATGGTGGGTTGCCGCCGGCGTGCTGGTGGCGGCAGAGCTGGCCACGGGCACCTTCTATCTGCTGATGCTGGCGCTCGGTGCGGCGGCAGGCGCGGTAGCGGCGCATCTGGGCACCGGATTCAATGTCCAACTCGTCGCGGCCGCTCTGATCGGCGGGGGCGCTACCGCGCTGTGGCACCTGAAGCGCTTCCGCAACCCGCAGTCGGCACCGGCCGAAGCCAATCCGGATGTCAATCTAGACATCGGGCAGACCGTGCGCGTCGAGTCCTGGAATGCCGAGGGATCGGCGCAGGTGCACTACCGCGGCGCGTCATGGTCGGCGGTCTACCGAGGCAGCGGAACTCCGGCACCCGGCGAGCACACCATCGTGGCCGTGCAGGGCAGCCGGCTGGTGGTGTCGCCGCGCGCCTCGCACTGAACAGCAGCAGCCATACAGGAGCCTTCAGATGGAAGTGGCAGCGATCTTCCTCGTCATCGCCGTGATCTTCATCGCGCGCACGTTCAAGATCGTGCCGCAGCAGCATGCCTGGGTCGTCGAGCGGCTGGGCCGCTTCGACCGGACCTTGACGCCTGGACTGAAGTTCGTGATCCCGTTCGTCGAACGGGTCGCCTACAAGCATTCGCTGAAGGAGATTCCGCTCGACGTGCCGAGCCAGGTGTGCATCACCAAGGACAACACGCAGCTCCAGGTGGACGGCATCCTGTACTTCCAGGTCACCGATGCCATGCGCGCCAGCTACGGCTCGTCGAACTACATCATCGCGATCACTCAGCTGGCCCAGACGACGCTGCGCTCGGTGATCGGAAAGATGGAACTCGACAAGACGTTCGA
>JBGAKY010000053.1:0-42657 GCA_044224175.1 Rubrivivax sp.
GCGGTGCTGGGCCAGGCGCGTGCCGACGGCCGCCTCGCGCCGGCCGAGGAAGCGCGCCGAATGGACCACCTGCTCACCCACTGGGCGCTGCGCCGCAGCCTGGGCGCCCCCGCGCCCTGAACCCCTGTCCCCCTCGGCCCCCCCCCAAGTAGCATCCCGGAGGCAACCCAACGCAACACCCCGCGCCCCGGCAGCGCCGACACGCTGGCCGCGGCCGTGACGCTGGAAAAGGACCCGACGCTGCCGCAGGCCGACGGACCGGGTCCGCTGCACGTGACCCTGGACCCGGCCTCGGTCGTCCCCACCGCCGACCAGGCGTTGTGGGTGGCGATCCGCAACCGCACCAACGCGATCGGCTTCGAGGCCTACTCGGCCTTCCTGCAGCGCCTGCTGTGCGAGCGCCAGCCCGTGGGCGCCGCCACCTGCGGCGCCGACCCGCAGGCGCCGGCCCAGGCGGGCGGCCTGGGCGCGCCCTCGATCGACGAACGCCTGGACGACCTGGCCGCGCGGCCCACCATCAGCGGCCAGGAGGCCTATGCGGTGCTGCGCCTGGCCACCGACGCTTTCCTGGCCTACGAGACCGGCGTCGAGATCCTGCCGCCGCGCGACCAGCCCGGCACCCCGCTGGACGAGACCATGCCCGGCGAAGCCAGCCGGCTGGGCCAGTCGTACACGTGGTCGCAGGCGCGGCGCGCGCTGGGCGTCTACCTGGGCGCCAACGTGGGCACCGTCAGCCAGCGCGGCCTGCCCTACCTGAAGCGGGTGGTCGAGGCGCTGATCCCGCCCAGCGGCCGCGTGCAGGGCCTGCCGTTCTGCGACGGCACCCTGAACCGGCGCCTGTCCTGCCCGCAGCTGCTGGAGCTGATCTGGAGCTACTACCAGGAGAGCGGCTACCTGGTGCAGACGATGAACGCGATCGCGCTGCGCTTCCAGAACAGCCGCCGCGGCCCGCACGACCCGCTGGCCAACCTGGCGATCGACCCGCTGCGGCCGCTGGCCAACCTGCTGTGGGGCTGGGTGCAGGACAAGGACCGCCTCACGGTGGCGCGGCGCGCGCTGGAATACCAGTACACCTACGGCCTGGAACTCGACGGCAAGGCGGTCGCCGGCGTGCGCCCGGTGGAGCGGCGCGCCCACTTCATGGACAGCCTGCAGCAGCTGCTGTACTGCACGGCCGAGTTCTACGACGCCGACGCCATCACCACCGTGCGCCCCGACGGCTTCAAGCTGCTGCAGGCGCTGAAGGAGCTGCACCTGGAACTGGCGCAGTCGGCCAACAACCAGTACGGCGAGCTGCCGCGCACCGCGCGCGCCGAGATGCTGATGATGCAGTACCTGCTGGCGCGGCCCGAGATGGCGGCCTTCCTGCGCGGCCGCGCGATGGTGCCCTACCGCGAAGCCTGGATGGGCCAGGTCGACACCATGAAGCGGCTGCAGGGCTGGCCGCAGACTTCGGTGACGCATTTTCGCGACCTCGCCGACACGGCCGAGAAGATCCTGCTGTCGGTGCGGCTGGGCGACTGGATCGCCGTCGACGACCAGGCCCAGGCGATGAACTGGGCGCGCTACTGGAAGCCCGAGATCCAGACCTACCTGCACGCCAGCCGCGCCATCACCGGCCGCGACCTGACGGCGCGCCGCGTCGACCTGCAGCGCCGCCCGCCGGCGGTGGAAGTGGTGGCCGCCGAGGTGCTGGAAGACGCCGGCGCCTGGCGCCGGGCGCAACGCTGAAGCGAAGGAGCCCATGCCATGCAGACCATCGCCCACCGCAGCGGCCCTTGCCGCGACCCGCGTTGCCCCTGCCCGTCGCACCGGCGCCCTGCGCGGCCGCCGCGCACCCCGGCCGAGCGGGAATTCGAGTTCGAGTTCGAATTCGAGGTCAGCCGCAGCAGCAGCGAATACATCCGCTGGGTGCAGCGATCGCTGAACCAGGTGGCCGGCGCCGCGCTGGCCGAGGACGGCATCAGCGGCACGCTCACGAAGGCCGCCGTGAAAGCCTTCCAGTCCCGCAACGCGCTGCAACCCGACGGCGTGGTGGGCCCGCTCACCGAAGCGGCCCTGCTGCGCGCCGGTGCCGCGCCGCCGCCGGGCAGCAACCTCGCGCCGGCACCGAGACCCGCGCCGGCGCCGGTACCGGTGCCGATGGCCCGGCTGGCGGTCAGCGAAGACGAGATCCTCGCGCTGCTGCCCGCCTTCCTGCCCTACCGCTACGGCACGCCGGTGCGCTACCCGCACCCGCTGCCGGGCAACCTGCGGCTGGAAACCGGCAGCGCCCAGCTCATCAACTGCTGCTGCTTCACCGAAGGCGTGCTGGTGCCGGCCTGGGCGGCGCGCCACGGCAGCGCGCTGCGCTGGGACAGCACCCGGCACATGGACATGATGGTGCGCGACGACGGTGTCGACATCTTCTCGCCCATCACGGCGATGGTGGCCACCGGCATGGGCAGCGCGCTCGCGGCCGGCCAGCCGCCCACCGCCTGGTGCCTGGCGCAGGGCTGGCGCAGCTTTCCCAGCGGGCACCAGTTCATCATCGTCGCGCGGCACGCCCCGACGGACCGCGTGCTCACCCTGGAGGCCAACAACAGCGCCACCGGACTGGACGGCGTGGGCTGCCGCGGTTTCGGCGCCCTGCGCAACCTGTCCGGCAACCGGCCACCGGCGCGCTGGTGGGAAGACACGCGCGCACCGACCTGGTCGCGCCTGCAGAGCGACTACCCGGGCGGGCTGCGGCTGGCCCAGCTGGCGGTCACCGGGGCGCGCTGGGCGGGTGTCTAGGTCGCCTGGGCGCGCCGCAGCTGCAGCGCACGGTCGGTCACCTGCAGCCGGCGCGCGGCCCGCTGCAGGTTGCCGCCCTCCTCTTCCAGGGCGGCACGGATCGCCAGTTCGGCCGCCTGCTGGCTGATCTCGCGCAGGCCCGCGCCCCGCGCCAGGGCTCGCCGCACACCCTGCAGCAGCGCGTCGCAGGGCCCGTCGTCGCCGCGGCGCGCCGGCGCCGGCCAGGCGTCGGGCGGCAGGTCGCCGCAGCTGAGCGGGCCGCCGCCCGCATGGCGCGCAGCGATGCGCTGCACCAGCTGGCGCAGCTCGCGCACGTTGCCCGGCCAGTCGCGTGCCAGCAGCGCGTCGCGCAGTGCCGGCGGCAGCGTGCTGGGCGTGTCCGCGGGCAGGGCCTCGGCCAGGAAGTGCTCGGCCAGCGGCACGATGTCCTCGCGCCGTTCGCGCAGCGGCGGCAGCTGCACCACGCAGCCGGCCAACCGGTGGTAAAGGTCGTGCCGGAACTGGCCACCCGCCACTTCGGCCGCCAGGTCGCGCTGCGTCGCGCTCACCAGGCGGAAGCGGGCCCGTTCCCAGCGGCTGCCGCCGACCCGCTTGTAGGCCTGCTCCTGCACCGCGCGCAGCAGCTGCGGCTGCAGCGCCAGCGGCAGTTCGCCCACCTCGTCCAGGAACAGGGTGCCGCCGTCGGCACGCGCGAAAGCGCCGTCGCGCGCCGTGTGGGCGCCGGTGAAGGCGCCGCGCTCGTGGCCGAAGAACTCGCTGGCCGCCAGTTCGCCGCCGACGGTGGAACAGTCCAGCAGCACCAGTTCGCTCTTGTCGGCACGCATGTCCAGCGTGTGCACCAGCCGCGCCGCCAGTTCCTTGCCGGTGCCGCTCTCGCCCAGCAGCAGCACATGGGCCTGCGAGAAGAGCGCGCCTTCCACAAGTTCGGCCAGGGCACGCCGCCAGGCCGCGCTGCCGCCCACCAGGTGGCGCCTGACCAGTGCCGACTGCAGCACCGCTTCGATGCGGCACCAGCGTCGAAGGCGGGGCGCCAGGGCCTCGGCGAGCGCGCTGGCGTCCGCCGCGCACAGCACGTCGGCGGCGCCGGCGTGCAGCAGGCGCCAGGCCTCCGCCGGATCGGCGGCCCCCAGGCAGGCCACCGCCACGCGCCGGCGGCCGGCGCCGCTGTCATGCAGCAGGTCGTTCAGCGCGCCGCCGGTGCCCGCGCACAGCAGCACGCCCGGGCCGGGACGCGGCGCCGCCGCCAGCGCCACGCCGTGCCGCGCCAGCGCTGCCGCCAGTTCGCGCACCCGTCCGGCGTCGACATCGGAGGTGGCCTGGATCCAGGCCTCGCAGGGGTCGCCTTCCACCCCCGGTAAGAACGAGATGCCCCGCTGGGCGCGGACGCACCGGCAGGCACCCCCCTAACGCGGTGAGCGAGCGTGGCGGAGTGCCCGGCGCGGCTGCGATGATGCGCGCCATGCCCGACGCCGCGCCCCGCGAACGCCTGTTCTTCGCCGACTGGCTGCGCATCGGCGCCTTCGCGCTGCTGGTGGTCTACCACGTGGGCATGGTCTACGTCCCCTGGGACTACCACCTCAAGCACCAGCCCACCTACCCGGCGCTGGAACCCTGGATGCGGCTGTCCAACCCCTGGCGCATGAGCCTGCTGTTCGTGGTCTCGGGCCTGGCCGCCGGGCTCATGCCGGGCCGGCCCGGGCTGGCACGCACGCGCGCGAAGCGGCTGCTGCTGCCGCTGCTGTTCGGCATGGTCGTCGTCGTGCCGCCGCAGGCCTGGTGGCAGGTGCGCGACCAGTTCGGCTACACGGGCGGCTACATCGACTTCCTGCGCCTGTACTTCAGCGGCTACGCGGGCTTCTGCAAGGGCACCGACTGCCTGCGCCTGCCGACCTGGAACCACCTGTGGTTCCTGCCCTACCTGTGGGTCTACACGGCGCTGCTGCTGGTCGTGTTGCGCTGGGTGCCGCGCCGGGCGCTGGAGCGCGCCGCCACCGCGCTGGCGGGCCTGAACGCCGGGCCCGTGCTGCTGCTGCTGCCGGTGCTCTACCTGGGCGGCGTGCGCGCGCTGCTCTTGCCGCGCTTCGGCGAGACCCATGCGCTGCTGGGCGACTGGTGGGCCCATGCCACCTACGCGCCGATGTTCGCCTCCGGCGTGCTGCTGGCACGCCGGCAGGCGCTGCTCGCAGGGCTGGAGGCGTTGCGCTGGCCGGCGCTGGCCTGCGCGGCGGCGGCCTGGTGCGCTCTCGTGGCCGGCACGGCCGACTGGCCGCGCCTGCCGCTGCGCTTCGCCTTCGCCGCCGAGCAGTGGTGCGCCATCGTCGCCGCCTTCGGATTCGCGCGCCGCCACCTGAACGCCGACCACCGCTGGCGCGCGCCGCTCACCGAAGCGGTGTTCCCGCTGTACCTCGTGCACCAGACGCTGATCCTGGGCGGCTTCGTGCTGCTGCGGCCGCTGGCGCTGCCGGTCGGCGCCGAGGCGCTGCTGCTCGTGCTGTTCGCCTTCGGCGGCGGCTTCGTCGCCTGGCGAGGGGCGCGCGGCGTGGCCGCGCTGCGGCCGTGGATGGGCATCGGAAGGCCGGCGCCGGCCGCCTGAACACTTCAGGGCCGCGGCGCCGCTTCGAAGCCCGCCTTGACCACCTTCTCGTCGATGTCCGGCTGCAGGCGGCGGGCCGCGGCCAGATCGCGCGCCGCTTCGTCGGCCGGGCCGGTGCGCAGGCGCGCCAGCCCTCGCCCGTAGTGCGACCAGGCCTGCTGGCCGTCGAGTTCGAGGGCGCGGTCGAACGACCGCGCGGCGCGTTCGGGCTCGCCCAGGCGAAGCCAGGTCCAGCCCAGGCTGTCGTGGGCGTGGGCGTTGTGGTCCTCCAGCGCCACCGAGGCCTTGCAGTCCTCCAGCGCCGCGGCCAGGTCCTGCGCCAGCCGCGTGCGCAGCCAGCAGCGTTCGTTGAACACCTTCACCCGCCGGCGATCGTTCGCGTGGCTGGGCATCCAGAGTTCCCATTGACGCAGGGCCTGCTCCGGCTGGTCCATGCGGGCGTAGTGGTCGGCCATGTCGGCCCGCAGGCCGGCGGAGGCCGGCAGCGCGCCGTCGAGCAGTTGCAGGTCGGCCAGGGCGCCGGCACGGTCGCGCCGGCCGTCGCGCAGCGGCACCCGCAGCACGCGCGCTTCGTGCAGGTCGAAGTCGATCTGCAGCGCCCGGTCCAGGTCCTGGAGCGCCGCCGGCGCGCGGCCCAGCGCCCCCAGCACGCGCGCACGCGCCAGGAAGTAGGGCGCCGCCTGCGGTGCCAGGGCGCAGGCGCGGTCCAGGTCCTCCAGCGCGCGCGCGAAGTCGCCCCGCGCCGCCGCCGCCTGGCCGCGCCGGGCCAGCCCGTCGGCGTCGTCGGCCGCCACCTCGGCGGGCGGCGCGGCATAGGGCTCCGCGTTCGCGGCGGAAGGCCTGTTGCCGCTGAACACCGGGCCGCCGTTCCAGGTGACGTAGACCTTCTTCTGCAGCCGCGAGACATAGATGTGGTGCGACAGGAAGTAGTCCAGGCCCAGCAGCATCTCGACGCCGAGGTTGTCGGCGTCGTCCACGTACAGCAGGTTGCCGCTGACCTTCTCGCCCCCCAGCTCGAAGGTGGCCACCGGCGCGCGCCACAGCGCGGCGCTGCCGGCACCGCCGCCGCCGGTGCGGCCGGCCGGCTTCAGGTCGGCTTCGGCCACGCCGGCGGCCAGCGCCACGGACTTCTTCAGCGTGGAGTGCGGGGCACCCGTGTCCATCTCCGCGCGCACCTTGCGGCCGTTGACGAGCACGTCGACCTGCAGCGACCGGTCGCCCGCCCTCGAGGCCAGCGGCACCACCACCACCGGCGCTTCGCCGGCCCAGGTGGCCAGCATCGCGTCGCGGCAGTCACCCTTGGGCAGCACCATGCGCAGCAGGCCGTTCGCGAGGTCGTATTCGGTGTCGGTCGCCGACAGCACGTTGCGCCCCAGCAGCCCGGCGATGCCGTTGCCCAGTTCGTTGCCGCCGACGATGAACTCCATGTCCGACAGCACGACACCATTGAGCGAGACCTTGGCCACTTCGGTGCGCCGGGCCGCGATGCGGCCGGTGTAGCCCTCCACGCGCACGCCGTTCAGGCTGCGCAGCGGCAGGTTCAGCTGCCGGGCGGTGGACTCGGTCAGCATGCTGAAGAAGGCGCCGCTGTCCAGCAGCAGCGGAAAGTCGGTGCCGTTGAGCCCGACCGTGACCACCGGTCGCGCACCGACCATGCGCACCGGGATCTCCATGCGCTGGAGATGGCATTCGGCCGCCACGGCCGGTGGCGCGCAGGCCAGCCACCACGCGGCCGCGGCCCACCACGCGCGGCGCCTGCCACCCGGACGAGTCTTCATCGTTCGCCTCCCTGCCGGCGGTACGCCGCCGCCGGCGCCTTCGCCTCACATGACGCCGAAGGTGCGGAACGCCTCCACCGTGCTCATGCCGGCGCGGATGGCGTCGCGCACCTTGTTTTCGGTGTTCGCCTTCTCCAGCGCGCGCCGCACCGCCTCTTCCTCGGCCGCGCGCGGAATGACGAGCACGCCGTCCAGGTCGCCGAAGACGATGTCGCCGGGCGCCACGCGCACGCCGTTGACTTCCACCGGCACGCGCCAGTCGACCACCTTGCCGCGCGGGCCCTGGTCCTGGGCGTAGCCGCCGAAGCTGAACACCGGCAGGCCGGCTTCCAGCACCTCGGGGGTGTCGCGCGAATAGCCGTCCAGCACGGCGCCGGCGGCCTTCAGGTGCAGGGCGCGCGTGGTCATCAGGCCGCCCCACAGCGCGAACTGCGGCGCGCAGCCGGTGGCCACGTAGACCTCGTTCGCCTTCAGGTCGTCGAGCGCCTGGAACAGCAGGCCGAAGGGCTGCTGCGTCAGCGGGCCGCGGCCTTCGGGTTCACGGGCGCTGAAGGCGTTGGCCTCCAGCACCGGCATCGCGCGGCCGGCGATCACCATGCTGCTCTTCAGCGGCCGGATCTGCGGGCTCAGGAACTGGCGCAGGAAGCCCATGGTGTCCAGGATGTCGCCCACCACGGCCGGAAAGAGCTGCGCGCGCATGAGCGCGAACAGTTCGGCGTCGTCCTTCCAGGGCTTCATGAATTCCTCGCCGCGCGGTCCTTCGCGTTCTGCGCTTCGATGCGCTCGCGCGCGGCGCGCCAGTCGTCGTCGCTCCAGGCGCGCAGTTCGTAGAAGTTGCCGCCTGTGGCCAGCGCACTGCCGCCGTCCATCATGATGCTCTGGCCGGTGAGCCAGTCGCAGCGGCCGGGCGCCATGAGGAAGGCGGCCAGGTTCTGCAGTTCGTCGAAGGTGCCGGGGCGGCCCATCGGGTTGCGCTCGCGGCTGCGCGCGCCGGGTTCCTCGCCCGGGTTCAGGCGCTTGCTCATGCCTTCGGTAGGAATCTCGCCCGGGCCCACCGCGTTCAGGCGCACGCCGTACTTGGCCCACTCCACCGCCAGCGACTTGGTCATGACCTCGATGCCGGCCTTGCTCATCGCCGAGGGCACCACGTAGGGGCTGCCGTTGTCGACCCAGGTGACGATGATGCTCATCACGCTGCGGAACGGCTGGCCCGGCTGCCAGCGGCCTTCCTTCGCTTCGGCCACCCAGCGCCTGCCGACCGCCTGCGTGACGTAGAAGCTGCCGTGGAAGACGATGTTGGCCACGGCGTCGAAGGCGCGCGGGCTCAGGCTTTCGGTGGGGGCGATGAAGTTGCCGGCCGCGTTGTTCACCAGGCCGGTGAGGCCACCGCTGACCCAGAGCGATTCGACCATCTTCTCCACCGCGGCGGCGACGCGGATGTCGACGCCGAAGGTGTCGACCTTCCGGCCGGGGAAGCGCTGCCGCCATTCGGCGGCGGTGGCCTCGCACACCGCCTGGCGGCGGCCGCAGATAGCGACGTCGGCGCCCAGCGCCAGGAAGCGTTCGGCCATCGCCTTGCCCAGCCCGGTGCCGCCGCCGGTGACCAGGACGCGCTGGCCGGCCATCAGGTCTTGTTGGTACATCGCCGTCTCCTCGGAGTTCAGGGGGCCGGCGTCTCGAAACGCGCGGCGGGGGCGAAGGGCTTGAAGCCCATCGCCTGGTAGAGCTTCTCGGGCGCGTAGGCGAAGCGGCCCTGCACCACCAGGCTGTTGTTGCGCAGCGCCGTGATGTCGGTCGTGGGGTCGCCTTCCACCAGCACCAGGTCGGCCGCGTAGCCGCGTTCGATGCGCCCCCGCGTGGCCGACTCGCCGGCCACGCGGGCGGCATTGAAGGTGGCGATGCGCAGCGCTTCCGCGGCCGGGATGCCGGCCTTCACGTACAGCGCCAGCTCGCGCTGCAGGCCGATGCCGGCCCAGCCGTCGGTGCCCGGCACCAGCGTGAGGCCGGCGGCGTGCAGCGCGCGCGACAGCTGCAGCATGCGCTGCCAGGATTCGCGGAAGTCGGCCAGCTTCTTGCCTTCCAGGTCCATCTCGGCGCGCTTCAGGCCGCGCTGCCACAGCACCGGCAGGTGGTCGGCGACGTCGGCCACCGCGGGGTCGGGCTGGCCCTGGGCCTGGTTGAACATGGCCTCGAAGGTCATCAGCGTCAGGTCGACCACGGTGCCGCGCTGCTGCAGCAGGCGGATGAATTCGCGTGCCTTCTTGCTCTTCAGGTCCAGCGTGCGGCCGTCGGCGCCCACGCGCTCGAAGCGCAGCAGCGTGCGCGTGTCGTCGCCCGGGCGGACCACGAAGTTCAGCATGACCTGGTTGATGTGCGTGAGCTCGTCGTAGCCCGCGCGCACCGCCTCTTCCGCACGCATGAAGGCCGGCACGTGGCCGGTGACGCGCAGGCCCAGCGCGTGAGCGCGCTCGGCGACCGGCTTCACCCATTCGGGCTTCATCGAGTTGTAGAGCTTCAGGCCGTGGAAGCCGCGCGCGGCGTACCAGTCCACCGCTTCCAGCGCCTTGTCCAGCGAATCGACGACGAAGCCGTTGCGCGAAGAGTACGGGCTCTTGCCTTCGATGAAGCCCGACGGGTGGACGTAGGGACCGACGAGTTCGCCGCGCGCGATGCGGTCGCGCAGGCGCAGGATGAAGTCGTTCTGGTTTGCGGGGTCGCGGATGCTGGTCACGCCGGCGGCCATGTGGGCCAGGCCACCGGCCGGCCACAGGTGCGCATGCATGTCCCACAGGCCTGGCAGCAGCGTGCGGCCGCGGCCGTCGACTTCGCGCTCGGCCTTCGCCTTCAGCGTCCCGGGGGCGGTGACGGCGGCGATGCGGCCGTCGAACAGCCACACGTCGGCCGGGCCGCGCCGCTTCGCCGCCGGGCTGTCGAACCAGTGCACGCTGCGGAACACGGTGAGCCCGTCGATCGGCTGCGCCAGTTCCTGCCGCAGCGCCACCAGGCGGTCTTCCGAAGCCTTCAGCGTGCGTTCGGCGAGCGCGGGCGCGAGCGACTCGTAGCCCTTCTCGACCACCGCCCAGCCCGGCCAGGCGACGGCGAAGAAGCGGTCGCTGCCGTCGTCGCGCAGCCAGAAGTACCAGGGCTCGGCGTCGGCGCCGGTCACCAGCGCCAGCACCAGCGGCACCGGACCCGCCGGTCCGGGCAGCGAGACCTTCTCGCCGCGCGTGGCGCGAAGCCGCAGGCCCAACAGCGTGGGCGCCCCCGCCTCGCCGCGCGCCAGCAGGAAGCGCAGCACGGGCTCGGTGTAGCCGAAGGTGGCCTCCATCGGGATGAAGACGAAGTCGTCTCCGGCGGCGCTGTCGCCTTCGTCGACGCGCGACTTCCAGCGCGCGCGCCCGCCTTCGAGCGCGAAGCTTTCCTTCGCGGCGGCGCCGAAGGTGGTCTTGCCCTCCATCTCGTAGCGCACCGGCAGACCCTGGGGGCCGAGCGTGAAGCGCTCGCGCGTGTCGGGGCCGCGGCCGTTGTCGCGGAAGCTGAAGTCGGTGCTGATCTCGCCTTCGGGCGAACGCGTGACCTTCAGGTGGCCGGCGGGCTGGTTCTGCACCAGCACCACGTAGTCGGCGGCGCGGGCCGTGACGGCCAGCAGCGCACCGGCCAGCGTCAGCGCGAAGCGGCGTGCAAGGCCTGGTCGATGTCCCACAGGATGTCCTCCACGTGTTCCAGGCCCACCGAGATGCGGATCATGTCGGGCTTCACGCCGGCGGCCAGCTGTTGCGATTCGTCCAGCTGCCGGTGGGTGGTGCTGGCCGGGTGGCTGATGAGGGTGCGCGTGTCGCCGATGTTGACCAGATGGCTCATGAACTGCGCGCTCTCGATGAACTTCACGCCGCGTTCGAGCCCGCCCTTGACGCCGAAGGCCAGCAGCCCGGAAGCGCCCTTCATCTGGCGCGCCAGCAGCGCGTGCTGCGGGTGGTCTTCCAGGCCCGGGTAGTTGACCCAGCTCACCCTGGGGTCGGCCTTCAGGAAGCGCGCCACCGCCAGCGCGTTGGCGCAATGCCGTTCCATGCGCAGCGGCAGCGTCTCAACGCCCTGCAGCACCTGCCAGGCGCTGGCAGGCGCGAGCGCGGCGCCGTAGACGCGCAGCGTCTCCATGCGGCAGCGCATGGTGAAGCCGAAGTCGCCGAAGGTCTCGTAGAACTTCACGCCGTGGTAGCCGGGCGAAGGCTCGGTCATGCCGGGGAACTTGCCGTTGTCCCAGGGGAACTTTCCGCTTTCGACCACCACGCCGGCGAGCGTGGTGCCATGGCCGCCCAGGTACTTGGTGGCGCTGTGCACCACGATGTCGGCGCCATGCGCGATCGGGTTGCACAGGAAGGGGCTGGGCACCGTGTTGTCGATCACCAGCGGCACGCCGTGCGCATGCGCCACCGCGGCCACGGCCGCGATGTCCAGCACCACCAGGCTGGGGTTGCCCAGCGATTCGGCGAACACGGCGCGCGTGTTCGGGCGTATCGCGGCTTCGAAGGCGGCGGGGTCGGTGGCGTCGACGAAGCTGGTCTCGATGCCGAACTTCTTCAGGTTCACCGCCAGCATCGTGACGCTGCCGCCGTACAGCGCGCCGGCGGCCACCACGTGGTCGCCGTGCTGCAGCATGGTCATCAGCGCCATCGCCTCGGCCGCCATGCCGCTGGCGCTGGCCACCGCGGCGCGGCCGCCTTCGAGCGCGGCCACGCGTTCCTCCAGCGCCGCCACCGTGGGGTTGGACAGGCGTGAGTAGACGTTGCCGAAGGTCTGCAGGTTGAACAGGCTGGCCGCGTGCTCGGCGCTGTCGAACACGAAGCTGGTGGTCTGGTAGATGGGCAGCGCGCGCGCGCCGGTGGCGGCGTCGGGGATCTGGCCGGCGTGGATGGCCAGGGTCTCGGGCTTGAAGACGCGATCGGCCATCAGAGGGGCCTCTTGGCGGAAATGACCTTCGTGTTCACGCCGGCCCAGTGCAGGCCGCCGAACAGGCGCGCGTGCTCGATCTTCACGCAGCGGTCCATCACCGAGTCGAGCCCGGCGCCGCGCGCCAGCGCGTCGGCTTCCAGGTTCTTCACCCCCAGCTGCTGCCACAGGCATTTCGCGCCGATGGCGATGGTGCCCTGCGCGATCGGCGGCACATCCGCAGGTTTGCGGAAGACGTCGACCATGTCCACCGGGAAGGGGATGTCCTCCAGCCGCGCGTAGCAGCGTTCGCCCAGGATGGTCTCGTAGCGCGGGTTCACCGGCACGATGCGGTACCCATGCTGCTGCATGTACTTGGCGGCGAAGTAGCTGGGGCGGTGCCACTCGGCCGAAAGGCCGACCACGGCGATCGTCCTGCAGCCCTTCAGGATGCGCCGCAGCGTGCTGATGTCGTCGGCCATGGTCCTATGCTAGCGTGCCGCACAACAACCATTCACGGAGGAAAGAAGATGAGGCGGCAGCTGCCCTGGATGCTGGCGTTTGCAGCCGGTGCCGCGCTGGCCGACGAGCCGCGCACGTGGTTCCGCCTGTCGGCCACTGCCGGCACCCAGCACACCGCTTCGCGCGACACGGACTACGGCGGCGACGTGGTCGGCCCCGACATCCGCTACGAGGAAGACCTGGGAGTCGCGCGTCATGGCACGGTGCTGGGGCTGGGCTTCGGGCGCCGCATCGGACAGGCCTGGCGGGTGGAAGTGGAGGGGTGGCGCGACCGCCGCCGCGGCAGTACCACCCTGGCCGCCGACACCCGCGTGGGCGGCCAGACCTACGCCGCCGGCACCCGCCTGGACACCACGCTGCGCGTGCGCCAGCTGCGCGTGAACGCCGGCTACACGGCGCTGAAGTCAGAGGATCTGGAAGCCGGCGTGCTGGTGGGCGGCCAGGTCCTGCAGCTGGGGCGGCAACTGCGCGGCACGTACTTGAGCGGCTTCGAGAACACCTGGGACACTTCCGACTCGGCGCCCATGCCCGTGGTCGGCGCCTTTGGCGAAGGCCGCTTCGGCGAAGGCTTCGGCTGGAACGCGCGCGGCGTGGCGGCGCTCGGCACCACCTACCGTTCGCTTGCCGCCGACCTGCTGTGGCGGCCGCACCCGATGTTCACCTTCGGGCTGGGCTGGCGCTGGCTGCGCGCCGACGTGGACGTGCGCTGGGGCCTGGTCGCCGGTGTCGAGCGCTTCCTGCTGGATTACCGCCAGCACGGTCCGCACGCTTTCGCGCAGTTCGCGTTCTAGGACGCCAGCGCTCGGGTCGCAGCGCGCCGGCAGGCTTCGTCTCCGAGGCCCCACGCAGCCCAGTCGCGGCTGGCGTGTACCAGCTTGATGACATGGTCGTCGTCCTGCGCGCTGGCGCGCGGCACCAGCTCGGTCCATGCCAGGGCGGCCAGCGGCGGCAGGTCGGTCGGCGCCATTCGCGCCGCCAGCCAGGCCGCGGTGAAGGCCGCCACCAGCCCCGGCGCGGCCGCGGCGGTGTCGACCCAGGGCGCCAGCACGCCCAGCGCCCGCAACCCGGTCACCATGTGCAGCACGGTGAAGTTGCGCGTGGCGGCGTAGCGTTCGAGCGCCAGCGCGGCCAGCCGCTGCAGCACGTCGGACGGGGTCGCCAGCCGCCCGGCGAGGTCTCGGTAGGGCGCCGACTGCGCCGCGGCGGCCATGCGGACGGAGATCAGCGGCCCTTCGAACGTCCCGCCCTGCCCCGCCTGCTTCAAGCGGGCCGCCCACTCCGCGAACGGCAGGGGTTCGCCCGGCGGCGGCGCGGCCAGCGGCTGCCAGCGCCAGGCCCAGTAGGCCAGCGCGGCCGCGAGTTCGCGCTCGTGCGCGGCCTCCACCGCATGGCCAGTGCGGATGGCGCCGTGGAACGCGGCCCCGGCCACGCCTTCCAGCAAGCCCGGCAGCACGGCACGCATCAGGACGTCACGCCCCTCGCGCGCCAGCGCGGCCGTGAAGGCGGCCCGCAGCGCCGGGTACGGGTCCGGTGCTTCGCGCAGCATGCGCCAGTCGCGCCAGTCCGGTGCCGGAGCCGGCGGCGGCGCCGCGCGCCGGCCTTCGAAGCGGCGCGCATAGGTGTCGAAGAACGAGGCCAGCCGCGCTTCGTCCGCGCCCAGCGCGTGCAGCGCCTGCAGCGCCATCGGCAGGTGGCTGCTGAGCTGGTCGTGGTATTCGGGCGGCAGCACGAGGCCGGCGTCCAGCCAGCGGTGCAGTGAAGCAGTGTCCATCGTGGGGTCTCGTCGAACGGACCGCCATCGTGCAAGTTAAAGTGAACTTGAAGTCAAGCCCCGGAGCCCGGCATGGATGAAGGCTGGATGGCCATCGGCGAACTGGCGGCGCGCGCCGGCGTGGCGGCGAGCGCGCTGCGCTTCTACGAGTCGCAGGGCCTGCTGGCCGGACGCCGCAGCGCCGGCGGTCGCCGCGAGTACCCGCGCCACGTGCTGCGCCGCGTGGCCTTCGTGCGCGCGGCGCAGCAGGTGGGGCTGTCGCTGGACGAGGTGAAGACCGCACTCGCCACCCTGCCGGAAGGCCGCACCCCCACCGCCGCCGACTGGCAACGCCTGGCGCGCCGCTGGCAGCCGCTGCTGGACGAGCGCATCGCCGCGCTGCAGCAGCTGCGCGACCAGCTGGCGTCGTGCATCGGCTGCGGCTGCCTCTCGCTGACGCGCTGCGCGCTCTACAACCCGGGCGACGCCGCCGCCGCGCGCGGCCCCGGCGCGCGCTACCTGCTGGGCGACCGGCCGCGGCGCGCCGTGCGCGCCGGCCGCTGAACAAGGTGCGGTGGCGGGCCAGGAGACGTACGGCAGCAGGCTGATCGAAGAGCCGCCCTTCACCGCCCGCGTGCCCCACCTCGCGCCCGGGCCCGAAACCGGCACCGGCCGCCGGACCGATGCCCGGATCGCCACCCCCCGCCGCGAAGGCAGGCGGCCCGACGGCGCGCCGGGTGCGGGGCCTCAGCCGAAGAAGCCGCGCTCGCGCAGCAGCGCTTCCATCTCCTCGGCGAACGGGCCCAGCACGTCGGGGTCGTACTTGATGCGGCTGGTGTAATACTGCGCGAGCGAGGTGATGCCGTGCTCTTCCCACAGCCGGCGCATCTCCGGCGCCGAATCCATGTAGCGCGCACGGCCGCGCACCTCGCGCGCGGCGAAGTCGCGTTCGATGTCCTCCGCCGTGGGCCGGCGGTACCGTTCGTCGTGGATCCAGGCGGATGAGGGCAGGCGGTCGCGCTGCGCCGGCGCTTCGGCCGGCCAGCCCACCACCAGGCTGGTGACGGGCAGGCAGTTCGGCGGCAATTCCAGGAAGTCGGCGATCGCGCGCATCGCGTACAGCGTGGTGCCCATGTAGCAGATGCCCAGGCCGCGGGACTCCAGGGCCAGCGCGGCGGTCTGCGCCAGGATGATGGCGTCGTAGCCGGCCACGTGCCAGCTCAGGAACTCGGCGAAGCCGGGCCGCGCCTGGCGCAGCGCCAGCCACTCGCGGGTGCGGAAGGTGTCGGCACAGAAGGTCAGCACCAGCGGCGCTTCCAGCACCATGGGCTGTTCGCCGTGCAGTTCGTACAGGCGGCGCTTGCGCGCCACGTCGCGCGTGCGCACCACCGAGACCATGTTGAGGTTGCCGCTGGACGAAGAGCCCGCCAGCGCCTCCTCCAGCACCCGCTGCACCAGCGCCGGGTCCACGTCGAGCGCCTCGTAGCGCCGGATCGACCGGTGGCCCTGCATCAGGCGCGACATCGCCTGCGCGTCTTGCTCCATCGAACGGTTCCTCCCTGCCGGAAGCGGCGATCATGCACGCTGGAACGGCCGTTCCCGCTGCTACACTTCCCGCCGTCAGGAGAGCGTTTCGTGAAGCGAAACCGCCGAAGGCGCAGGGGCGAATGAAGCCTCGAACGCTCAGGCAAAAGGACTGACTCGGACCTTCCTCACTGGAGAGAGGCCTGCCGGTGGCAACGACCGGCGGCCCACCGAAGGGGCAAGGCCCGCCGATCCGCCGTATGCGGAAGGGGCGTGGCCGAATCTCTCAGGTAAAGCGGACAGCGGGGGCAGACAACGACGCGTTTCACCGGGACTTCGCCCGGTGCGCGATGTGCATGCCCCTGGCGAGCCGGAGAGGAGAGCCCGTGAGCGAACTTCTTAAGACCCCCCTGCACGAACTGCACCTGCGCCTGGGTGCGCGCATGGTGCCCTTTGCCGGCTATTCGATGCCGGTGCAATACGCCGGCGGCCTGATGGCCGAGCACAAGCAGTGCCGCGAATCGGCGGCGCTGTTCGACGTGTCCCACATGGGCCAGGTCAAGCTGGTCGGCGCCGAAGCCGCGGCGGCACTCGAAACGCTGGTGCCGGTGGACCTGGTCGACCTGGCGCCCGGCCGCCAGCGCTACGCCTTCTTCACCAACGGTGCCGGCGGCCTGCTCGACGACCTGATGGTCACGCGGCCCGCCGCCGACGCCGGCTTCGGCGACCTCTTCCTGGTGGTCAACGCCGGCTGCAAGGATGCCGACATCCGGCTGCTGCACACCAGCATCGGCCACCGCTGCCACGTGGTGCCGCTGCCCGAACGGGCGCTGCTGGCGCTGCAGGGCCCGCTGGCGGTGAAGGCGCTGGAGCGGCTGAACCCCTGGGTGGCCAAGCTGGTGTTCATGACCGGCGGCCTGTTCGAGCTGGCCGGCGCCGGCTGCTTCGTCACGCGCAGCGGCTACACGGGCGAGGACGGCTTCGAGATCTCGGTCCCGGCCGACCAGGCCGAGGCGCTGGCCAGCGCGCTGCTGGCCCAGCCCGAAGTCAAGCCCGCCGGCCTGGGCGCGCGCGACACGCTGCGCCTGGAAGCGGGGCTCTGCCTCTACGGCCACGACATCGACGAATCCACCAGCCCGGTCGAAGCCGGCCTGCAATGGGCGATCCAGAAGGTGCGCCGCCCCGGCGGCGCGCGCGCCGGCGGCTACCCCGGCGCCGACGTGATCGAGAAGCACCTGACCGGCGCCCCACCCAGCAAGCGGGTGGGCTTGGTCGCGCTGGAGCGGGTGCCGGTGCGCGAAGGCACCACCGTCGTCGACAGCCATGGCCGCAAGCTCGGCCACGTGACCAGCGGCACCATCGCCCCCAGCGTGAACCAGCCCATCGCGATGGCCTACCTGCCGGTGGACCACGCCCAGCCGCAGCACGAGGTGTACGCCGAAGTGCGCGGCAAGCGCATCCCGATGCGCGTGAGCCCGATGCCCTTCCACCCGCACCGCTACTTCCGCGGCTGACCCCGACCTTTCCCCTCCCGAAATCCCACAGGAGCCCCCACCGATGACCACGATGTTCACCCCCGACCACGAATGGATCAACATCGAGGACCACGAAGCCGCGGTCGTCGGCATCACCCAGCATGCGCAGGACGCGCTGGGCGACGTGGTCTTCGTCGACCTGCCCGAGGTCGGCCGCACCTACAAGAAGGGCGAGATCGCCGGCGTGGTGGAAAGCGTGAAGGCCGCCGCCGACATCTACATGCCGGTGGAAGGCGAGATCGTCGAGGTCAACGAGGCGCTGCGCGCCGACCCCGCGCTGGCCAACAAGGACCCGATGGGCGAAGGCTGGTTCTTCAAGGTCCATGTCACGCACATGGAGCAGTTCGACGAACTGATGGACCCGCCCGCCTACGACAAGCTCCTGAAGAGCCTTTGAGAGGCCCGCCGCCATGCTGATGTCTGCGCTCAAGCCGCTGGCCGAACTGGAGAACGCCGCCGAATTCGCGGCGCGCCACATCGGCCCTTCGCCCGAAGACGAAACGCACATGCTCTCGGTCATCGGCGCCGCCTCGCGGCGCGCGCTGGTCGACACCATCGTGCCGCGCGCGATCGCGCGTTCGCGGCCGATGGCGCTGCCGGCGCCGGTCACCGAAGCGGCGGCGCTGGCGGAACTGCAGCGCATCGCGGCGAAGAACAAGGTCTTGAAGAGCTTCATCGGCCAGGGCTATCACGGCACGCTCACGCCCGGCGTCATCCAGCGCAACATCCTGGAGAACCCGGCCTGGTACACCGCCTACACGCCCTACCAGGCCGAGATCTCGCAGGGCCGCATGGAAGCGCTGGTGAACTTCCAGACCATGGTGTGCGACCTGACGGCGATGCCGATCGCCAACGCCAGCATGCTGGACGAGGCCACCGCCGCCGCCGAGGCGATGACGCTGGCCAGGCGCAGCGTCAAATCGAAGAGCGACACCCTCATCGTCGCCGGCGACTGCCACCCGCAGACCATCGAGGTCATCCAGACGCGCGCCGCGCCGCTGGGCCTGAAGGTGCTGGTCGGCTTCGCGCCGCAGCTGATGGAGCAGCACGACTACTTCGCCGTGCTGGCGCAGTACCCGTCCACCGGCGGCCTGATCCACGACCTGAAGCCCTACGTCGAGAAGGCGCACGCCAAGGGCGCGGCCTTCATCGTCGCCGCCGACCTGCTGGCGCTGACGCTGCTGGTGCCGCCGGGCGAGTTCGGCGCCGACATCGTGGTCGGCAACACGCAGCGCTTCGGCGTGCCCATGGCCAACGGCGGCCCGCACGCCGCCTACCTGGCCTGCCGCGACGAGTGGAAGCGTTCCATGCCCGGCCGCCTGGTCGGCGTCAGCGTCGACACCCACGGCCAGCCCGCCTACCGGCTGGCGCTGCAGACGCGCGAACAGCACATCCGGCGCGAGAAGGCCACCTCCAACATCTGCACCGCGCAGGTGCTGCTGGCGGTGATGGCCAGCATGTATGCCGTCTACCACGGGCCCGAGGGGCTGAAGCGCATCGCCCAGCGCGTGGCCAGCTACACCGCCATCCTGGCCGAAGGCCTGAAGTCGCTGGGCCACAAGGTGGTCACGCCACACGCCTTCGACACCCTGCTGGTGGAGACCGGCCCGCGCACCGACGGCATCCTGAAGCGCGCGCTCGCCGAAGGCGCCAACCTGCGGCGCGCCTCCGACCTGCACCTCGGCATCACGCTCGACGAGACCACCACGCGCGAAGACCTCACGCTGCTGTGGGGCTGGTTCATGGAATCGGGCCAGGTGCTGCCCGACGTGGCCGCGTTCGACAAGGGCATCGAGCCTCTCATCCCCGAAGGGCTGCGCCGCACCAGCGCCTTCCTCACCCACCCGGTGTTCAACGCCCACCATTCGGAAACCGAGATGCTGCGCTACATCCGCAGCCTGTCGGACCTGGACCTGGCGCTCGACCGCAGCATGATTCCGCTCGGCTCGTGCACGATGAAGCTGAATGCCACCTCGGAAATGGTGCCCATCACCTGGCCGGCGTTCGCCCACATCCACCCCTTCGCGCCGCCTGACCAGCGCGCCGGCTGGCAGGAGCTGAACGACCAGCTCTGCGAATGGCTTTGCCAGGCCACCGGCTACGCCGGCGTGAGCCTGCAGCCCAACGCCGGCTCGCAGGGCGAATACGCGGGGCTGCTGGTGATCCGCGCGTACCACGCTTCGCGCGGCGAGAGCCACCGCAACATCTGCCTGATCCCCGAATCGGCGCACGGCACCAACCCGGCTTCGGCGCAGATGGCCGGCATGCAGGTGGTGGTGACGAAGTGCGACGCCATGGGCAACGTCGACCTCGCCGACTTGCGGGCCAGGTGCGAGCAGCACAGCGCGAACCTGGCCTGCGTGATGATCACCTACCCCAGCACGCACGGCGTGTTCGAGGTGCAGGTGAAGGAACTGTGCGAGCTGGTGCACCGCCACGGCGGCCGCGTCTACGTCGACGGCGCCAACATGAACGCGCTCGTCGGCGTGGCGGCGCCGGGCGAGTTCGGCGGCGACGTCAGCCACCTGAACCTGCACAAGACCTTCTGCATCCCGCACGGGGGCGGCGGCCCGGGCGTGGGCCCGGTGGCCGTGGTGGCCGACCTGGCGCCCTTCCTGCCCGGCCACCGCACCGGCGGCGTGGGCGGCGCGCAGAGCGTGGGCGCGGTGAGCGCCGCGCCGCTGGGCAACGCCGGCGTGCTGCCCATCAGCTGGATGTACGTGCGCATGATGGGCGCCGAAGCGCTGCAGGCCGCCACCGAGACGGCCATGCTCAGTGCCAACTACGTGGCGGCGCGCCTGCACGACCACTTCCCGGTGCTGTATTCGGGCGGCCATGAAGGCCTGAAGGGCGGCGGCGTCGCGCACGAGTGCATCCTCGACGTGCGCGCGCTGGCCAAGAGCAGCGGCGTCGGCGCCGAAGACGTGGCCAAGCGCCTCATCGACTACGGCTTCCACGCCCCCACGCTGAGCTTCCCGGTCGCCGGCACGCTGATGGTGGAGCCCACCGAAAGCGAACCGCTCGTCGAACTGGACCGCTTCTGCGACGCCATGATCGCCATCCGCGCCGAGATCGCGAAGGTCGAGTCGGGCGTCTGGCCGAAGGACGACAACCCGCTGAAGAACGCGCCCCACACCGCCGCCGCGCTGCTGAAGGCCGACTGGTCGCACCCCTACACGCGCGAGGAGGCGGCCTACCCGCCGGCCAGCCTGAAGCGCAACAAGTACTGGTCGCCGGTGGGCCGGGTCGACAACGTCTACGGCGACCGCAACCTGTTCTGCAGCTGCGTGCCCGTGAGCGACTACGCCTGAAGGCGGGTCTCCCGATGGCGGTCTCGGTCTTCGACCTCTTCAAGATCGGCATCGGGCCCAGCAGCAGCCACACCGTGGGCCCGATGCGGGCGGCCCGGCTGTTCGTGCAGCGGCTGGCCAACGACGGCCAGCTCGACCGCACGGTGCGCGTCACCGCCGCGCTCTACGGTTCGCTGGGCGCCACCGGCAAGGGCCACGGCAGCGACAAGGCGGTGCTGCTGGGGCTGGCCGGCCACGAGCCCGACACGGTGGACGTGGACGCCATTCCGCAGCTGCTGGCGCAGGTGCGCGGCACCGGCCGGCTCAAGCTGCTGGACCGCCACGTCGTCGCCTTCGCCGAGAAGGCCGACCTGAAGTTCCACCGCCGCGAGACCCTGCCCTTCCACGCCAACGGCATGCGCTTTGCGGCCTTCGACGGCGAAGGCGAGGAGATCATCTCGCGCACCTACTACTCGGTGGGCGGCGGCTTCGTCGTCAGCGACGAGGTGGCGGCCGACGGCACGCGGCAGAAGGCGGTGGCGCCGGACGCCACCGTGCTGCCGCAGCCCTTCACCAGCGGTGCCCGATTGCTCGAACTGACGCGGGAGCTCGGCTGCAGCATCGCCCAGGTGATGCGCCTGAACGAACGCCACTGGCGCAGCGACGCCGAGATCGACGCCGGCCTGCTGATGATCTGGCGCGTGATGCAGGAGTGCGTGGCCCGCGGCTGCACCACGGGCGGCACGCTGCCCGGCGGCTTCAAGGTCAAGCGGCGCGCGGCGGCGCTCAAGCTGGCGCTGACGGCGCACCCCGAAGCCGCATTGCGCGACCCGCTGCAGGTGCTGGACTGGGTGAACCTGTACGCGCTGGCGGTGAACGAGGAGAACGCTGCCGGCGGCCGCGTCGTCACCGCGCCCACCAACGGCGCCGCCGGCATCGTGCCGGCGGTGTTGCACTACTACACGCGCTTCGTGCCGGGCGCCGACGAGCGCGGCGTGGTCGACTTCCTGCTCACCGCCGCCGCGATCGGCATCCTCTACAAGGAGAACGCCAGCATCAGCGGCGCCGAGGTCGGCTGCCAGGGCGAGGTGGGCGTGGCCTGCAGCATGGCCGCCGGCGCGCTGTGCGCGGTGACGGGCGGCACGCCGGCGCAGGTGGAGAACGCGGCCGAGATCGGCATGGAACACCACCTGGGCCTGACCTGCGACCCGGTGGGCGGGCTGGTGCAGATCCCCTGCATCGAGCGCAACGCCATCGCCTCGGTGAAGGCGATCAACGCCGCGCGCATGGCGCTGCGCGGTGACGGCACCCACTTCGTGAGCCTGGACCAGGTCATCAAGACGATGCGCGAGACCGGTGCCGACATGATGACCAAGTACAAGGAGACCGCGCGCGGCGGTCTCGCGGTGAACATCGTGGAGTGCTAGGAGTCTGCGCGATCGCCTCGCTGCAACAGCGGGGCCCTTCGTCCGATTGCGGGGATGGCGTAGACTGCACAGGATTCTGTCATCCACCCCGTTGAAGGAACCGACATGGGCTTTTCTGCCAGCGACGTGGTGCCCTTCACCCAGGCACGCGCCAACCTCTCCGAACTGGCCGACCAGGCCAAGGCCGGCGCCGAGAAGATCATCACCAAGAACGGCGAGAGCTACGTCGCCCTGATCGACGCCGACCGTCTGGACTACTACCACCGCCTGGAGCGAGAGCGCATCCACCTGCTGCTGATCGACGACGCCAGGCGGGGTCTGGCCGACATCGAGGCCGGCCGCACGGTTGCTGCCGATGCCGCCATCGCCCAGCTTCAACAGCGGCGCGCAGCCACCCACACTGCCAAAGCCGGCAGGAAGCGTGGCTGAGGATCTGTACCGGGTCGAGCTGACCGCGAGCTTCCTGGAGCGCCTGGACGCCATCGAGGCATTCCTGACCGAAGCCGACGCGGCCTTCGCCTTCGACGACCTGCTGACCGAACTCCGCGCCACGGTCTTTCCCAACCTGGCACGGTTTCCCCGCATCGGCCGGCGCTACCTGGACAACCCGCCGCAGTCGGCGGAGGCCCTGGCCCAGCTCGCAGCGCTGCCCGCCGGCGCAGCGAGCGCGCTGCGCGAGTACCTGCATGGCGACTACCTGATGCTCTACGCGGCCTTGGACGCCAATGCGACGGTGTATCTGCTGACCATCCGGCACCACCGCCAGCTTTCGTTTGACTTTGCTCGGCTGTGGCCGAGCGCCAACCACAAGACCCAGGAATGACCATCCCGCTCGACGTTCTGCTGCGAGACAGCGCCTGCAAGCTGGACCAGTTCAAGCCCGCCCATATCAATGCGCTGCAGGCCTCTATCCAGATCAAGGACGCTGCCAAGAAGCCAACGCCCTATGTCACTTGACTGGTGCGCGGCAAGGCTCACTCGATCCCGTAACCCGCTCGAGCGGAGGCAGGCTGTATGAGGCCTAGCCTGGCCTACCCAGCGCGCGCAACAGCGCGCCGCGTTTGCGGACGCTGCCGCGCGACATCAGCAAAGGCCGCGGATCGGCTGGCGGTATCTCAGCGCGGCCCCTGCCAGACCCTCACGTAATCCACCTCCATCGTCACCGGCAGCGCCGCATCGTCGATCTCGCCGCCCAGGTCGCCCCCGAGCGCGATGTTCAGGATCAGGTACTGCGGCCGGTCGAAGGGCCAGCGGTCCCGGCCGCTGCCGTCGTTGGCGTAGCGGTAGTGCTCCACACCGTCGATGCCGAATCGGATCTCGTCCTTCGTCCACAGCATCTGGTAGCGGTGGAAGGCGCTGCAGGCGTCGCTGCGCAAGACTTCCGCGCCGCTGCCGTGGGCGCCGTGGCCGGCCTTCGTGTGCACGGTGCTGAACAGGCGCTCCGGCCGCTGGCCCACCTGCTCCAGGATGTCGAGTTCGCCGTCGTCGGGCCAGTGGCCGCCGCTGCCCAGCATCCAGATCGCCGGCCAGGTGCCGCGGCCGCAGGGCAGCTTCGCGCTCACCTCGAAGAAGCCGTAGGTCCACTCGGCCTTGCCGCGCGTGACCAGGCGCGCGCTGCTGTAGCGCTGGCCGCCCCAGTCGGGCTGGTCCGACAGCGACTCGCGCCGCGCCACCAGCTGCAGCCGGCCGCCCTGCACGCGTGAGTTCTCGAGCCGGCCACGCGCGTAGTACTGCAGCTCGTGGTTCCACCAGCCTTCCTTGTTGCGGCTGGTGTCGTGCTCCCACTTCGCGGCCGCGGGCAGGCCCGGGCGCTCGAACTCGTCTGCCCAGACGCGGCACCATCCGGCGGGCACCTCGAGCGGGAAGCCCGGCGCCTCAGGACGCGTCAGCGCCTGCCGCACCTCCTCGTGGACGAGATACGGCACGCTGCCGAAGCGCCGGAACAACGCTTCGATCTGCGCCAGCGGCGCGCGCCGGAAGTCCAGCTTCGGCAAGGCCTGGCCGGCGGCGTTCGTGACCAGGCCCCAGCGGCCCCTGGCCGGCCCGCCGCGGTTCGAGAGCCACTTCCACGACCAGGCGGTGGCGGCCCAGCCCAGGCGCGCGTAGGTGTCGTAAGTCAGGCGCGTGATGCGGCCGCCCAGCGCCGGCGGCAGTTCGGCCCAGGGCTGGAATTCGCCCACCAGGAAGGGCGTGTCCAGCTTCGCCAGCCGCGCCTGCCACTCGCACACCGTGCCGCCCGGGCCCGCGCATTGCAGCCAGCGGCGGTGCACTTCCGGACCGGGCTTGTCCCAGCCGAAGAAGCCGGGGTAGGGGTGCATCTCGAAGGCCACGTTGGCCAGGCCTTCGTCGGCCGGGCGGCCATAGGCGGCTATGCCCTTGTGGTGGCCCGGCAGCACGATCACCTTGTCCGGGTCGGCGGCACGTACGCGGCGCGCCAGCGCCTTCATCGTGCGCGCCATCCCGGCTTCGTCGGCGGCGCCCCAGGGCTCGTTGAGCAGACCGTAGGCCGCCACCGCGGGGCGGCCGCGGTAGCGCGCGGCCACCTGTTCCCACAGCCAGGCGGTGCGCTCCTGGTTCTGCGCGTTCGTCCAGTACTCGTTGCGGCCCGCGCAGCCGCTGTGGTGTTCGCGCCCCTGCGCGCCGGCAGCGCCGTGCAGGTCCAGGATCACGTACAGGCCGCGCGCTTCGGCCGCTTCCACCGCGGCGTCCAGCCAGCGCCAGGCATCGGTGCGCAGCCGGAATGGGTGGTCCTCGTCCTCGACGATGCTCCAGAGGAAGGGCACGCGCACGACGTTGAAGCCGAAGCTGGCGATCAGGTCCCAGTCGCGCGCGCCGATCCAGTTCTCGCGGAACAGCGTGATCAGGCGGTCGCGCTCGGCACGGCCGAATCGGCGGTCCAGCACCGCTCCCAGCCTGCACTGGTCGTCGATGCCATGGGCGCCCTGCCCCATCATCCAGAACTCGGGCAGCAGCCAGTTGCCCAGGTTGACGCCCTTCAGCGCGACCGCGCGGCCGCTGTCGTCCACCCACTGCGTGCCCTGCGCCTTCAGCGGCGGCAGCGGCGCCGCCTGGACGGCGCCGCAGGCCAGCAGCACGACGATGAAGAGGCGTTCAAGGGTATTGCGCATGTCGGGTCAGAAGCGGCCAGCGGTCGGTCCGGAAAGGCGAGACCGGCCAGCCGCGGCGGTCCACCAGGTTGGTCTGCTCGGGGTTGTCGACCCAGCCGAAACGCACCGCCACCGGCCGTGCCACCGCCGGGCTGGAGACGACGACCTCGTCGCCTTCGAGGCGGGCTTCGGCTTCGACGAAGCGGCGGTCGGCGCCGGCGACGGCGAAGCCGCGCAAACCTTCGCCTTCACGCCGCGCCTGCAGAGGGCCGCCGTCGAAGCGCAGCCGCGCTTCGGTGCCGGCCACGCGCATCGACCGATACAGCGGCCCGGCCGCTTCGCCCAGCGCCAGCGCCGCCAGCCTCTCGCCCACCGGGCGCTTGCGGCGCGGGTGGATGTCGCTGGCGTCGCCCACGTCGGTGGCCACCACCATGCCGGTGTGCGGCAGTGCCAGCGCCTGGCGCTGTGCGTCGCGCAGCTCGGCCCAGGCACTGCCCTGCAGCGTGTTGCGCTCCAGCGGCAGGAAGGCGGCCAGCTGCACGAAGAGGAACGGCAGGTCGGCACGCCCGAAGTGGCGCCGCCAGTCGGCGATGTGGCGCCGGAACGCGCCTGCATAGGCGGCGGCGCGGCCGACGTTGGACTCGCCCTGGTACCAGACCGCGCCCGCCAGCGGCAGGCCCGCCAGCGGCGCCACCATGCCGTTGAAGGCCAGCGTGGGCGCGTCGTTGGCCCGCAACTCCTTCGGCTCGGCGGCCGCTTCGACGCGCGCGCGCCAGCGGCCGGCCAGCGGCAGGCGCGTGCCGTCGGCCAGTGCCAGCTGAAGTGCCGCGGCATCGCCGTGGAAGCCGCCGCCGCCGCCGGTGTCGGTGACGCGCACGGCGATCACGTTGTCGCCTTCGTGCAGGACACCGGCCGGCAGCGCATGGTGGCGTGGCGCGTCCCACTGGCACAGTCCGCCCACCGGCCTGCCGTTGACGAAGCTCTCGTCGCAGTCGTCGATGCTGCCCAGGTGCAGCGTGGCGGCACCGTCCGCCTGCGCGGCCGTGAGGCGGACGTGGCGGCGGAACCAGACGCGGCCGTCGAAGTCGGCCAGGCCCTGTTCTTCCCAGGCGCCGGGCACCTGGATCTCGCGCCAGCGTGCATCGGGCTCGCCCGCTGCGGCCCAGCCGGCGAAGCCCGGCGCGGCCATCGGCAGGCCGCCCTGCCAGCGCAGCGCCTGTTCGCGCAGCTGCCGCGCACGCCGGTGCAGGAACGCCGGCGTGTCAGCCGGCAGCATGCGCACGAAACGCGCCAGCGCAGGGTCGGCCAGCGCGGCTTCGCGGCGCGTCCAGGTCTCCAGGTGGGCGCCGCCCCAGGAGACGTCGACCAGCCCCACCGGCACGCCCAGCGCGGCGCGCAGCTTGCGTGCGAAGAACCAGCCGACGGCGCTGAAGTCGCCCGCCGCGCCTCGCGTGGCCGGCACCCAGGGTGCGGCGGCGACATCCGCCTTTGGCCGCAGCGCCGCCACGTGCGGCACGCGCAGCACGCGGATCTGCGGGTCGTCGACCTCGGCCGCCTCGCGGTCGCCGCCTTCGGCGCGCGCCAGGTTCCACTCCATGTTCGACTGGCCGCCGGCCAGCCACAGTTCGCCCACCAGCACGTCCTGCAGGCGGGTGGTGGTGGCACCGGCGCGCAGCACCAGTTCATGCGGGCCGCCAGCCGGCAGCGCGGGCAGGGTCAGCTGCCAGCGGCCGTTGCGCGGCACCATGGTGCTGGCGCGGTGGCCGGCGATCGCCACCTGCAGGCGCTCGCCGGGACTGCCGCTGCCCCACACGCGCAGCGGCCGGTCGCGCTGCAGCACCATGTGGTCGCCGAAGAAGGCGGCCAGCCGCGGCTCGGCCCGGGCCGTGGCAGCCAGCAGAGCCAGCAGCACGGCCAGCCGCTTCACGGCCGCCAGACGTAGGTGGCCACGCTCTCGCGCGGCAGCGTCACACGGAACAGGCGCGCGCCTTCGCGCACGGCCAGCGTGCGCGATGTGGGCGCCGGGTTGGTGACCACCAGCACCAGGCTGCCGTCGTCGGCATTGCGGAAGGCGACGTTCTCGACCCCTTCGACCGCGCCCGACGAGTGCACCCGTTCGGCCCCCGGCCGCACGAAGCGGCTGGCGTGCCCGAGCGCGTAGTACTCCATGTTGCGGGTGACGGCGCCGGTGCGCGAGTCGATGGTCACCACGCCGCGGCAGTCTTCGCAGCCGCCCAGATGCGGTCCGTGGTTCTCGTCCAGCGCCAGGTTCCACATCAGCACGCCGCGCGCCCAGCCGCGCGTGCTGCCGATGACGATGTTGCGCACCAGCCAGGGCAGCGTCTCGGGCCAGTGCGGCTTCCATTCGCCGCCCGAGCATTCGGTGAACCAGGCGTCCTTTTCGGGGAAGGCGTCGTGCACCTGCACCTGCGCTTCGGGCTGGCCGGCGTAGCAGTGCCAGGCCACGCCGCTGACGAACGGCCGCGCCTGCGCGTCGGCCAGCACCGCGATCGGAGCCTGCGGCTCGTCCCAGTTGTGGTCCCACTCGATGATCTGCGTCTTCAGGCCGCGCCGCTTCAGCAGCGGGCCCAGGTGGTCGGCGACCACGCGCGCGCGCGCCGGCGGGTCCAGCCGCATGCCGGGGTAGTCCTTGGGCTCGAAGTGCGGTTCGTTCTGCAGCGTGAGGGCGAAGATGGTCACGCCTTCGGCCGCGTAGGCATCGACATAACGCACCAGGTAGTCGGCGAAGGCGCCGTAGCGGTCGGGGCGCAGCGCGCCCTGCACCAGGCTGTCGGTGGTCTTCATCCAGCCCGGCGCGCTCCAGGGCGAGGCCATCACCTGCAGCCTGGGGTTGATCGCCAGTGCGCGCTTGAGCACCGGCAGCAGGTCGGCGCGGTTGGATTCGATCGAGAAGCGCGCCAGCGTCGGGTCGCTCTGGCCCGGCGGCATGTCGGCCAGCGAGTAGTGGTGCAGCGAGAAGTCAGAGGCGCCGATGGTCAGGCGCGTGAAGTCGAAGCCCAGCCCGCCTTCGGCGCGGCCGAACAGTTCCTTCAGCAGCGCCTCGCGCTGCGCGTCGTTCATGCGGTGGCGCAGCAGCCAGGCCGAGGCGTCGGTGATGGAAGCGCCGAAGCCCACCATGCGCTGGTAGCGGCGGCCGGCGTCGACCTCGATCGTGGGCAGCGAAGGCGGCACCAATTCCATCGCGATGCGTGGCTGCGCCGCCAACAGCTGCGTGCGGTCGCCGGTGGTGAGCCAGGACTCGACGCCGGGCTCCGCAGGCGCGGTGCTGCTGCAAGCCGCCACCAGGGCGGCGGCGATGAACATGGATAGGCGGTGCAGCGAAGTCATCTCAGTCGAAGGCAAGCTCGGTCACCACGGGGAAGTGGTCCGAAGGGGCGCGACCGTCCAGCGTGTCGGTGAGCACGCCGTAGCGCAGCACGCGCACGTGGTGCGAGACGAACTGCCAGTCGATGCGCTCGCGCGCCGGCTGCCAGGGCTTGAAGTCGTTGAAGGTGCCTGGCGGGCCGTAGGGCGGCGTTTCGCTCACGGCACGCGCGTCGCGCAGCGCGGCCGAGAGGATGGCGATCGGCTCGCTGCCCGGCTCCGCGTTGAAGTCGCCCAGCAGCAGCAGCGGCCCGCCTTCGGCCAGCGCGCTGGCGCGCGCCAGCACCAGGCGCGCCGACTCGCGCCGCGCGAGCACGCCTTCGTGGTCGAAGTGCACCGACATCGCGGTGAAGCGGCGGCCGCTCTCGCGGTCGGCGAAGCGGGCCCAGGTGGCCAGGCGGTTGCAGCAGCGGCCGTCCCAGCCCCTGGACGGCTTCTCCGGCGTCTCGCTGAGCCAGAAGTCGCCGTGCGTCAGCAGTTCCAGGCGCGCGGTGCGGTAGAAGAGAGCGGCATGCTCGCCGCCGCGCCGGCCGTCGTCGCGGCCGACGCCCACGAAGGCCCAGCCGGGCATCGCGGCCAGGTCGTCGATCTGGTGCGGCAGCCCTTCCTGCGTGGCCATGAGGTCGAAGCGGTGCCAGCGCACCAGCGCCTTCGCCGCCTCGCGGCGCTGCGGCCACGCGCTGGCGCCGTCGGCCGCCAGGTCCAGCCGCAGGTTCCAGGTGGCCACGGTGAGCGGCGGCCCGGCCGCGGACGCGGCGGCGCACGCCAGCGCCGCGAGCAACGCTGCGAGCAGGCGGCGCCCCGTCATGCCGGCCGCGGCGCCGCGCATTCGGCGGCGATGAACTCGGCCTGCGTGGGCATCACCTGCACGCACTTGGCGATGACCTGGCCGACGTTGCGCACCAGGTCTTCCACCTCGGCGCGCGGTGGCAGCGACGCAAAGGGATGCCAGCCGCGCGGCAGGATGCGCTGGCCCACCATCACCTGCAGCCAGGACAGTTCGGCGAACAGCTCCTGCCCTTCGCGGAAGATGCGGCCGTTGCTGCGGAACAGCTCGATCTTGTGGCGCAGCGTGTCGGGGACGGACATCGTGCGCACGTGGTTCCAGAAATCGGTGTCGCTGCGCTCGGTGGCGTGGTAGTGCAGCACGATGAAGTCGCGGATGCGCTCGTATTCGAAGCGCGTCTGCTCGTTGTATTCGGCGATGTCGGCGGCGTCGAAGCCGGCGTGCGGGAAGAACGCCAGGATGCGCGTCACCGCGGTCTGGATGAGGTGGATGCTGGTCGATTCGAGCGGCTCCAGGAAGCCGCTGGCCAGCCCGACCGCGACGCAGTTCTTCACCCAGAAGGTCCTGCGGCGGCCGGTCACGAAGCGCACCGTGCGCGGGTCGGCCAGCGGCCGGCCGTCCAGGTGGTCCAGCAGCACGCGCCGGGCTTCGTCCTCGCCGATGAAGCTGCTGGAGAACACATGCCCGTTGCCGATGCGGTGCTGCAGCGGAATGCGCCACTGCCAGCCCGCGCCGTGCGCGGTGGACCGCGTCAGCGGCAGCAGCGGCTGCACCGGTTCGCTGGGCACGGCGATCGCGGTGTCCACCGGCAGCCAGTGCGACCAGTCCTCGTAGCCGGCCTTGAGCGTCTGCTCGATCAGCAGGCCGCGCAGGCCCGAGCAGTCGATGAAGAAGTCGCCTTCGACACGTTCGCCGCTCTGCAGCACGACCGCCGTGATGAAGCCGGTCCCGGCGTGCTGCTCCACCTGCACGATGCGGCCTTCGGTGCGCACCGCGCCATGGCCTTCGGCATGCCGGCGCAGGAAGCGCGCGTACAGGCTGGCGTCGAAGTGGAAGGCATAGGCGATGTCGGCCAGCGGCGAGCCCGCCAGGTCGGGCCGCGCGCGCATGAACTTCGCCTGCGCCGGCGCGGCGGTGTTGATGGAATACGGCGCCAGCGTCTCGACGACACCTTCGGCCTTCAGGCGCAGCCACCAGTGGTGGAAGGGTACGCCCTGGTATTCGTGCCCCACCTTGCCGAAGCCGTGCGTGTAGCGGTCGCCCCGTGCGCCCCAGTTCAGGAATTCGATGCCGAGCTTGAAGGTGCCCTGGGTCGCCTTCAGGAACTCGTTCTCGTCGATGCCGAGCGCTTCATTGAAGACCTTGATGTGCGGGATCGTCGCCTCGCCGACGCCGATGATGCCGATCTCGTCGGACTCCACCACGCGCACCGAGGTGCCCGGCCCCAGCAGCTGCGACAGCGCGGCGGCGCTCATCCAGCCGGCGGTGCCGCCGCCCACGATGACGACGCGGCGGATCGGTGAAACGCTCATGCTGCCTTCTCCGGCGGCCCTACAGCCGCTGCTCGCTTTCGCGGTCGAACACCGAGACGCGGGCGGTGTCGACCGCGAAACGTACCTTCTCGTCGGCGCGCAGCGCGGTCGACTCGGGCAGCAGCGCGGCCAGCACGCTGCCGCCGGCGTCGAGCCAGGCGACCTGGTGGTTGCCCATGGGTTCCACCAGCTGCACGATGGCGTCGTGCGGGCCTTCGGGGTCCAGCCGCACGTGTTCGGGCCGCACGCCCAGCACCGCCATGCGGCCGGCGGCGGGCGGCTGCGCGAAGGGGTAGCCGGCCAGCGACAGCCGCAGCACGGACGACTCGAAGCAGCCGCCGGCATGCAGCGTGCCTTCGACGAAGTTCATGCCCGGCGAGCCCAGGAAGCCGGCGACGAAGCGGTTGGCGGGCCTCTCGTACACCCGGCCCGGCGTGCCGGTCTGCTGGATGCGGCCACCCTTCATGACCACGATGCGGGTGGCCAGCGTCATCGCTTCCACCTGGTCGTGGGTCACGTAGATCATGGTCGCGCCCAGGCGCTTGTGCAGCAGCTTGAGTTCGCGCCGCAGCTCGGCGCGCAGTTTGGCGTCCAGGTTGGACAGCGGCTCGTCCAGCAGGAACACGCCCGCCTCGCGCACCAGCGCCCGGCCGATGGCCACGCGCTGGCGCTGGCCGCCCGACAGCTGCGAAGGCTTGCGCGCCAGCAGCGGCTCCAGCTGCAGCATCTGCGCCACCTTCGCGACGCGGCGGTCCACTTCCGCCTTCGGCACGCCGGCCACGCGCAGGCCGAAGGACATGTTGCGTTCGACCGTCATCGTCGGGTAGAGCGCGTAGCTCTGGAACACCATGCCGATGCCGCGTTCGCTGGGGTCGGTCCAGGTCATGTCGCGGCCGTCGATGGCGATGCTGCCGGCGGCCACGTCCACCAGGCCGGCGATGCTGTGCAGCAGCGTGCTCTTGCCGCAGCCCGAAGGGCCCAGCAGGACCAGGAACTCGCCTTCGGCGACGTCGAGGTCGAGGCCCGAGATGACCTCGTGGCCGCCGAAGCGGATGCCCAGGTTGCGGATCGAGACGCCGGCCACCAGACCTACCCTTTCACGGCGCCGGCCGCGATGCCGCGCACGAACCAACGCCCGGAGACGAAATACACCAGCAGCGGCACCGCCGACGTGAGGATGGTTGCCGCCATGTTCACGTTGTAGAGGCGCTCGCCGGTGGTGGTGTTGATCACGTTGTTGAGCTGCACCGTCATCGGCAGCATCTCGCGACCGGCGAACACCAGGCCCAGCACGTAGTCGTTCCACACGCCCGTCACCTGGATGATCGCCGCCACCACCACCATGGGCAGCGACATCGGCAGCATCACCTGCGCGAAGATGCGCCAGAAGCCGCCGCCGTCGATGCGCGCGGCCTTGAACAGGTCGGCCGGCACGGCGGCGAAGTGGTTGCGGAACAGCAGCGTCATCACCGGCATGCTGAAGATCACGTGCACGGAGACGATGCCGGCCAGCGAGGCGAACAGGCCGGTGGCGGCCAGGATCTTCACCAGCGGGTAGACCATCACCTGCGCCGGGATGAAGGCGCCCAGCATCAGCACCGCGAACAGCGCCTCGGCGCCGCGCGGGCGCCAGAAGCTGAGCGCGTAGCCGTTGAGCGCGCCCAGTGCGATCGGCAGCAGCGTGCTCGGCACGACGATGGCCACCGAGTTCCAGAACCCCACCCGCACCCCTTCGCAGTCGACACCGGTGCAGGCTTCGGCCCACGCGGTGCGCCAGGCGTCGAAACCGGGCGCCAGGGGCAGTGCGAAGATCGACCCGGTGCGGATCTCGTCCATGCTCTTCAGCGAGGTGACCAGCATCACGTACAGCGGCATCGCGAAGAACAGCGCCGCCACCGCCAGGAAGGCGTACAGGCCCAGGCGGCCGGCGTCGAAGCGGCGTGGCCGGGGGCTCACGGACCGCTCCGCGCGCGGCTGCGCAGGTACAGGAACGGCGCCACGATGGCCAGCACGCCGGCCAGCATGACCATCGACCCGGCCGAGGCGAGCGCGATGTTGGCGCGCCCGAACAGGTGGTCCATGATGAACTTGGCCGGCACGTCGGTGGCCATGCCGGGGCCGCCCTGCGTCATCGAGACCACGGCGTCGAACACCTTCACGGCGCCGCTGAACAGCAGCACGAACACGGTGGCGAAGGTGGGTCCGAGCATGGGCACCACGACCGAGACGTAGAAGCGCCAGCGCGGAATGCCGTCCAGCCGCGCCGCCTTCCAGAGTTCGTCGTCGACGCCGCGCAGCCCCGCCAGCACGAGCGCCATCACCAGCCCCGAGGCCTGCCAGACGCTGGCGATGACGATGGTGTAGATCGCCAGGTCCTGGTCGACGATCCAGTCGAAGCTGAACTCGGCGAAGCCCAGGCGGCGCACCGCTTCCTGCAGCCCGCTGGCCGGGTTCAGCAGCCACTGCCACACCAGGCCGGTGGCCACGAAGCTCATCGCATAGGGGTAGAGGAACACGGTGCGCAGCGCCCCTTCGGCGCGCACCTTCTGGTCGATGAAGACGGCCAGCAGGAAGCCGATCAGCGTGGCCGCGGCGATGAACAGCAGCCCGTAGACCGCCACGTTCTGCAGCGCCAGCAGCCAGCGTTCGTTCTCGAACAGGCGCGTGTACTGGTCCAGGCCGACCCAGTCGTCGGCCGGGAAGGTGCGGCTGCTGGACAGCGAGACGCGCAGCGACCACAGCGTGGAGCCCAGATAGCCGACCGCGGTGACCAGCAACATGGGCACGAGCGCCGCCCACGGCACCAGGCGGCGCAGCGTGAAAGGGCGGGTGGCGGCCATGGCGAGCGGCGGCTCTCAGCGGCGCAGCGCGCCGACGATGTCCTTCTGCACCTTCTCGACCGGGATGTTGCGGTTCCAGTAGGCGGTGAGGATGTCGGCCAGGGCGCCGTTCTGGTCGGGGCTGAGGTAGATCTCGCCGTTGCCCAGCTGGCGCGCCTTGTCCTTCATGATGGCGATGCCCTGCTGCGCGCACAGGTCCATCTTCGAAGCGTCGACGTCGGTGCGGATCGGGATCGAGCCCTTCTTGATGCTGAAGGCCACCTGCGTGGCCGGGGTCGTCACCACGCTGGCCAGCAGCTTCTGCGCCTTGATCGCCTCGGCGTTGGTCGTCTTCGGGAACACCAGCACGTCGCCCTGGATGATGTAGGGCGACGCAGGCCCGAAGCCGGCGATGCAGCCGTAGTCGGTGCCGGGCTTCTGGTTGGCCTGCGTGAACTCGCCCTTGGCCCAGTCGCCCATGAACTGCAGGCCGGCCTTGCCGGTGATCAGCATCGCGGTGGCGTCGTTCCAGTTGCGGCCCGGCGAGCCCTTGTCCACGTAGCCCTGCAGGCGCTTGAAGGTGAGCAGCACGTTCCGGAACGCTTCGGACTGGATGGCCGCGGGGTCGCGGTCGCGCAGCACCTTCAGGTAGAGCTCGCGCCCACCCACGTTGGTGAGCACGGCGGTGAAGACGATGTTGTCCTGCCAGCTCTGGCCGCCATGCGCCAGCGGCACCAGGCCGGCGGCCTTGAGCCTGTCCAGCGCGGCGAAGAGCTCGTCCATGGTCTTCGGCTCGGCGGCGATGCCGGCCTTCGCGAACGCGGCCTTCGAATACCAGATCCAGGCCGGCATGTGGATGTTCACCGGCACCGCGTAGTAGTGCCCCTTCACGCGCACCGCCTGCAGCACGGTCTCGGGCAGGAACCTGTCCCAGCCGTCGCGCTGGGCCACGTCGTCCATCGGGTTCAGCATGCCCTGCTCGACCAGGTCCAGGAACTGGCGCGAGGTGTTGAACTGCGCCGCCGTCGGCGGGTTGCCACCCACCAGGCGGTTGATGGCCACCGCGCGCGCCTGCTCGCCCAGCGCCACCGCCATGTCCACCCACTGGCCGCCGGCGGCGCGGTAGGCGTCGGCCAGCGTCTTCACGGCGGCCGATTCGCCGCCCGAGGTCCACCAGTGGATCACCTCGGCGCGCGGCGGCGCTTCGGCGGCGGTGGCGGGCAGCAGCAGCGCGGCGCAGGCCGCGGCCAGCAGGAAGCGTTGGGGTTTCATCGGGAGCCCAGGAAGTTGGCGTACCACTGGCCGCTGGCCTTCAGCGTGCGCTGCTGCGTCTGGAAGTCGACGTAGGTCAGGCCGAAGCGGCGCTCGTAGCCTTCGGCCCATTCGAAGTTGTCGAGCAGGCTCCAGGCGAAGTAGCCCGCGAGCGGCACGCCGCGCGCCAGGCACTCGCGCGCCGCCGCCAGGTGGCGCGCCAGGTAGCGCCGGCGCTGCGGGTCGTGCACCCGGCCGTCGGGCCGCACCGCGTCGTCGAAGGTGGAGCCGTTCTCGGTGATGTAGATCGCGCGCGGGCCCCATTCGCGCGCCACGCGTTCGAGCAGCAGCACCAGGCCTTCGGGCATCACCGGCCAGCCGAACGCGGTGAGTTCGGTGCCGGGCGGCACCGCCACCCGCGTGCCCACCATGCCTTCGCCCGGTGCGTCGGCCACGATCTCGGGGAAGTAGTAGTTGACGCCCAGGAAGTCGGTGCGGGTCGCGATGTCGGCCAGTTCGGCCACGCTGAAGCGCGGCGCCGCCGCGCCCAGCGCCGCCAGCGCCTCGGCCGGGTAGCCGCGGCCGGACAGCGCGTCCATGAACCAGGCGTTGCGCACCGAGTCGTGGCGGCGCACCGCGGCGGCGTCGGCCGCGCTGCCGCTGGCCGGCAGGATGGGGTGCATGCTGAGCGTGATGCCGACCTGCGCGTCCTTCACCGCGGCGCGGATGGCCGGCACGGCCTTGCCGTGCGAGAGCAGCACGTGGTGGCACACCTGCATCGCTATGGACAGGTCGCGCAGGCCCGGCGCGTGGATGCCTTCGTGGTGACCCAGGAAGGCCGTGCACCAGGGCTCGTTGTGCGTGATCCAGCGCTTCACGCGGTCGCCCAGCCGGCGCGTCACGGCCGCGCTGTAGTCGACGAAGGCGTCCACCGTGCGGCGCGAAGCCCAGCCCCCTTCTTCCTGCAGCGGCTGCGGCAGGTCCCAGTGGTAGAGCGTGGCCCAGGGCTCGAGGCCGCGTTCGAGCATGCCGTCGACCAGGCGGTCGTAGAAGGCCAGGCCGCGCTCGTTGGGCGTGCCGCGGCCGCCGGGGAAGATGCGCGGCCAGGCGATGGAAAAGCGGTAGGCGTTGACGCCCAGCTTCACCGCCAGGTCCAGGTCCTGCGGCCAGCGGTGGTAGTGGTCGCAGGCCACCAGTCCGGTGTCGCCGTTGCGCACGTTGCCGGGGCGCGAGCAGAAGCGGTCCCAGATCGACTCGCCCTTGCCGTCTTCGTTGGCGGCGCCTTCGATCTGGAACGCCGCGGTCGCGCAGCCCCAGCGGAAGTCGGGCGGGAAGTCGGCGCGGCGCACCGTGGGAAGGTCGAAGGCGTGGAGGTCGTTCATGGTGGTCAGCGGCCGCCGGCAAGGCCGTGGCCGAAGCGATAGAGCGGCTGCGCGCGCCGGGACGCGTAGTCTGCAGCGTCGGCACTGCGCGGCCATGCGAAAGGCAGGCGGCCGCGGAAGCGGTGCGCCATGCGGCCGTCGGCGCGGCGGAACAGCATGTCGGCGACGCCGCCGCCTTCGCTGCCCGGCAGCCAGGCCGCGACGAAGGCGTCGGACAGCGCCAGCAGTTCGTTCACCTCCAGCGGGCGGCCGCTCAGGAACACGGTGACCACCGGGCGGCCCTGCCCGGCCACGCGCTGCAGCACGGCCAGGTCTTCGGGGTGGCGATCGGCATGGCGCAGGGTGGCACCGGGCGGGATGTCGCCCTTCCCTTCCGCATAAGGCCGCTCGCCGATGACGGCGATCACGGCGTCGAAGTCCGCCGCGTCGACGCCTTCGCCGGTCTCGCTGAAGGCGACCTTGGCTGCGCCAAGCGCGGCGCGGATGCCCTGCAGCACCGTCTCCGCCGGCGCGAAGTCGGCATTGGCGTGCTGCCCGCCCTGCCAGGACAGCGACCAGCCGCCGGCCTGCAGCGCCACGCTGTCGGCGCCCTTGCCCACCACCAGCACGCGCGTGCCGCGCGCCAGCGGCAGCAGGCCGCGTTCGTTCTTCAGCAGGACCAGCGACTCGCGCACCGCGCGTCGGGCCAGCGCACGGTCGGCGAGTGCCGGGTCGTCGGGGCGCGCCAGCGGCCGGTCCAGCAGCCCGGCGCGCAGCTTCACGCGCAGGATGCGGCGCACGGCGTCGTCCACACGCGCTTCGGGCACCTCGCCACGCCGCACCAGGTCCAGCGTGTCCTCGATGAAGCCCTGCCAGCGTTCGGACAGCATCACCATGTCGATGCCGGCGTTCAGCGCCGCCGCGCAGCGCGTGGCCGTGCAGCCGGGCACCTGGCCGATGCCGTCCCAGTCGGTGACCACCAGGCCTTCGAAGCGCAGGCGCCGCTTGAGCACCGTGCCGAGCAGATGGCCGTGGCCATGCAGCTTGCGGCCCCGCCAGCTGTTGAACGAAGCCATCACGGCAGGCACGCCGGCGCGCAGCGCGGCCCGGTGGCCGGCGCCATGGGTGGCCAGCAGATCGGCTTCGCCCAGGCGCACGTCGCCCTGGTCGACGCCGCCTTCGGTGGCGCCGTCGCCGATGAAGTGCTTGGCCGTGGCCAGCGCACCGCCATCCTGCAGACCGCGCACCTGGGCCGCGCCCAGAAGCGCCACCAGGCGCGGGTCTTCGGAATAGCTCTCGTACGTGCGGCCCCAGCGCAGGTTGCGCGCCACCGCCAGCGTGGGCGCGAAGGTCCAGGCCAGGCCGCTGGCGCGGAGCGCGCGCGCGGTGGCCAGGCCGATGGCCCGCACCAGCGCCGGGTCGCGCGTGGCGCCGAGTCCGATGTTGTGCGGGAACAGCGTCGCCCCCCGTACGTTGTTGTGGCCGTGCACGGCGTCGGTGCCCCACAGCAGCGGCACGCCGGCGGCGCGCGTGGCGGCGTCGAACTCACCGGCCAGACGCTGCCAGTCGGCCAGGGTCGCGTCGTCGCGCCCGTAGGGCCGGCCGCCGCCGCCGTTGAGCACGGCACCCACGTGGAACGCGGCCGCCTGCTGCGGCGTGATGTGCCCGATCTCGGCCATCGTCATCTGCCCGATCTTCTGCTCCAGCGTCATCGAAGCCACGAGGCCTTCGATGCGTCTCTCGTTCCCGCCGTCGCGGGCGGCTGCACAGCCGCCCGCGAACAGCACGCAGAAGACCGCCGCCAGCGCGCTAGAACTTGTACGAGGCACCGAGCAGGTAGACGCGGCCGTAGGTCTCGTACTTCTCGGGCAGGGTGGCGTTCGGATCGCTGGCCCCCACCGAAATGCCGGTGCGCGTACGGTAGGGCTCGTTGGTGGCGTTGTTCACCTGCAGCATCAGCGACAGGCCCTTCAGCGGCCCGTTGTCGAACGAATAGCCGAACTGCAGGTCGAGCTGCCTCTCGGGTTCGATGCGGCTCACGGTCGAGTCCAGGAACACGCCGCGCGTGTAGGAGACGAATTCCGAGCGTGTGCGCTGCGCCGCGCGCGCCGAGAAGCCGTACTTCTCGTACCACAGCGTCACCGTGTTGATGCGCCTGGACAGGCCGTCCAGCGGGTTGGTGACGTTGCCGCCTTCGTGCAGCGAACTGTGGTTGCGCGCGAAGCTGGCGCTGGCGCCGAAGCCGTCCAGCCACGAAGCCAGCAGGCCGGCGTCGAGCGAGCCCATCAGTTCCACGCCCTCGACCTTGCCGCCCTGCGCATTGGCCGGCGCGGTGATGGTGCCGATGTTCGTGAGCGGCTCGGTCGTGCCCGGGTTGGTGAAGCCGGTGAAGTCGTAGATGACGCTCTGGTTGTAGATGAAGTTCTTCAGGTGCTTGTGGAAGGCCGCCAGCGCCACGTAGCTGGACTTGCCGAAGTAGCGTTCCAGCGAAAGGTCGTAGGCCTCGGCGCGCCAGGGCTCCAGCTTGGCGTTGCCGCCTTCGGCGTGCCAGAGGTGGCTGACGTTGTCCACGCTCACGTTGAAGAGGCCGGCGCGCATGTCCTCCATGCGCGGCCGCGCCATGGTGCGGCTGGCGCCCAGGCGCAGCAGCACGTCGCGGTCGAGCTCGAAGATCAGGTTCATGCTCGGCAGGAAGTCGGTGTACGAGGTGCCGTCCTCGATCGGCGTGGCGACCGCGCCGTTGCTCACCAGCCCGTTGGAATGCTGGTTGGCGCGAACGATCTGCAGGCCGAGGTTGCCGCGCACCGGCACCGCACCCAGCTTGCCGTCGATGCCGGCCCTCAGGTAGGCGGTGCTCACCTTCTCGGTGACGTCGTAGTCGCGCTTGGAAGCCTGGTCCAGCGCGGTGGGCTCGATGTCGTAGAGCGTGTTGAAGGCGCCCATCACGTCCCAGCTCAGGATGCCGGGGATGCCCGACTGGTCCAGCGCGGTAGGTGCCAGCAGCAGGTTGCCCGGCACCGCGATCGGCGTGCGGCCGTTCTTCAGGTTGACCGTGTACTCGTCCTTGTGGACGTCCTTGGTGCGGCGGGTCTGGTTGCCGCCGAAGTCGAAGCTGCTGAAGAACAGCCAGTCCAGGTCGCGCCGGGCGCCCAGGCGTAGCGACTTCACGGTGTCGGTGATCTTCGGGTACTTCACAAGGCCGTCGTGGCCCCAGCCGGCGGGGTCGCTCAGCACCACCACGCTGGGGTCGGCGTAGTTGTAGGTGATGGGCGTGAAGGTGGAGGTGCCGTCGAAGCCGGTGACGATGCTGGCCTGGAAGGAGCCCGGGTTCAGCGTGCCGGCGTAGGTCTCGAGGATCTGCTCCTTGCGCCTGGCCTTCGACCAGGCCAGGTCGGCGGTGCCGGTCCAGCCGCCGGTCTTGTATTCGGTGTTCCAGCCGATGGCGCTGATCTTGTCGTCGCGCGTGTTGTAGTCGGCGCGGACCACCGGCTTCAGGTTGCCCACCGTGCCGCCGGTGAGGATGGTGTCGCCGTTGACGACGCTGGTGGTGGGGTTGGTCCAGACCGGCTCGGTGGCGTCGTTCCAGGTCGGGCCCAGGTTGGTCATCAGCGCGCGGTAGTTGCGCTTCTGGTCGAACTTCGAATAGAAGAGGTCGACCGTGCTGTGCAGTTCCTTGCTGGGCTTCCACTCCAGCACGCCCACGAAGCCGTCCCGCTTGTTCTTGCTGGAGGTGACCGTCGCCTCGAAGCCGTTGAGCGTGATGGCCCCCGCGGGCGCGCCCTGCACCGCGCGGCCCCAGATGGCGGTGTTGCCCCACCACCAGGACTTGTAGGTCTTGTCCTGGCTGGTGGAATCCAGGCGCGCATAACCCAGCGCGACACCCAGCGTGCGGTCGGCGAACTGGTCGATGTAGCTGATGGCGAAGCGGTTGCCCTTGTCGCTGGGCCCGCCGGACGACACCGAGCCGTTGGAGTTGCGCTCGCCGCGCAGGCCCAGCACCACCTTGCGGTCGCTGAAGTCCAGCGGCCGTACGGTGCGCATGTCGACCGAACCCGAAAGGCCCTGGCCGATGAGCGCCGCGTCGGCGGTCTTGTAGACCACGGCGCTGCCCAGCAGTTCGGACGGGAACTGGTCGAACTCGGCGTCGCGGTTGTCGCTGGTGGAGACGACCTCGCGCCCGTTCAGCAGCGTGGCCGAGTAGTTGCTGCCCAGTCCGCGGATGGTGATCTTGGTGGCGCGCCCGTTCACGCGTTCCATCGCCAGGCCCGGCAGCCGCGCCAGCGACTCGGCGATGCTGGTGTCCGGCAGCTTGCCGATGTCTTCGGAGGTCACGGCCTCGACGATGCTGTCGCTGTCGCGCTTGGTCTGGATCGAGGTCTCCACCGCGTGGCGGATGCCGGTGACCACCACCGTGTCGGCTGCCTGCTGGGCCTGTGCGGGCGCCATGCCAAGCCACAAGGTGGATACCGCCGCGGCAATGGGCGTGAGTCCGGGCAGGGCGCGCATGCGGCGCTGCGTGGGGTTCATCCGTTGTCTCCTTGTGGGTGGACCGGGCCCGTTCCCGGCTTCGCTCCGGCGCATTATTAATGCGTATGAAACTTCGTTAATCTGCTGTTAACCCTAGTCACCCCGCGGTTGTCGGGGCTGCGGCCGTTACAGTTCGGGGCCTCTGCAGACCCGCGCCCCACCCGCCGTTCGCGCCATGCCTTCCGTGATCCACCTGCTGATGGCCGAAGACGACGCGATCCTGGCCGACGCGCTCTCGGCGCAGCTGCGGCGTGCCGGCTTCGACGTGGAACTGGCGCCCAACGGCGCGGTGGCCGAGTACCTGCTGGTCAAGCAGCCCTTCGACGTGGCCATCCTGGACCTGGGGCTGCCGATGGTGGACGGCCTCACGGTGCTCAAGCGCGTGCGGGCGGCCAAGCGCACCCTGCCCGTGCTGGTGCTGACGGCGCTGGACAGCCTGGACGACCGCGTCGCGGGCCTGAACGCGGGCGCCGACGACTACCTGACCAAGCCCTTCGACTTCCCTGAGCTGGAAGCGCGGCTGCATGCACTGCTGCGCCGTTCGCGGCCGGCCAGCAGCAGCACCGAACTGGCCGAACTGGCCTTCGACCGCGCCACTCGGCGCGCCAGCGTGCGCGGTGAAGCGCTGGAGCTGAGCCCGCGCGAATGGATGCTGCTGGACCTGCTGGTCTCGCAGCGCGACAAGGTGGTCACCAAGGACCAGATCGTGCAGGCCTGGGGCACCGAAGGCAGCGAAGCGGCCGGCGGCGGGTCGATCGAGGTCTACATCCACCGCCTGCGCCGCAAGCTGGAGCAGTCGGGCCTGCTGATCCGCACCGTGCGCGGCCTGGGCTACCTGCTCGAGGCGGAGCACGCGAAGCCGTGAGCCCGCCGCGCGCCGGCTGGCTGGCGGCGATGCCGGGGGCGCGTTCGCTGCACCGGCAGCTGTTCGTGTGGCTGCTGCTGCCGCAGGTGGTGCTGTGGCTGGCGGCGGCGTTGTTCACCTACAACCTGGCCTCGCGCTACGCCAACGAGGCCATCGACGCCAGCCTGCTGCAGGCTTCGCGCGCGCTGGCGCGGCAGGTCAAGCCCACCGCGAGCGGGCTGTTCATCGACTTCCCCCGCTCGGCGCAGGACATCCTGGAAGCCGACCCCGCCGACCGCGTGCTCTACATGCTGAGCGCGCCGCCGGGCCAGTTCCTGCTGGGCACGCCCAACATCCCGCCACCGCCGGCGCGCCCGGCAGAAGGCGAACCCACCTTCTACGACGGCGTGTTCACCGAACCGGCGAAGGCCGGCGGCGCGGTGGTGGCCGAACGCGTGCGCGTGGTGGCGCTGCTGCTGCCCTTCGGCGGCGCCGGCGCCAGCGAAGGCACGATGCTCGTGCAGGTGGCGCGTTCGCGCGCCAACCGGGAAGAGCTGGCGCGCCGCATCGGGCTGGACATGGCGCTGCCGCTGTCGGCGCTGATGGCGCTGATGACGGTCATCGTCTGGGCCGGCATCCGCGCCGGCCTGAAGCCGCTGGCGCTGCTGCAGCGGCAGGTGGAAGGGCGCGCCGCCAACGACCTGACGCCGATCGAGATCGAGGCCGCGCCGCCCGAGCTGCATTCGCTGGCGCGCGCGCTCAACACCCTGCTGGCCGAGGTGCACCACAGCGTGCAGTCGCAGAAGCGATTCATCAGCGATGCCGCGCACCAGCTGCGCACGCCGCTGGCCGGCCTGAAGAGTCAGACCGAACTGGCGCTGCGCGACGCGAAGGACCCCGATCTGGTGGCGCGCCTGCAGCGCGT
>JBGAKY010000118.1:0-5165 GCA_044224175.1 Rubrivivax sp.
CCAGAGCCCGAAGCTGCCGCCGGCCGAGGCCGAGGCCTGGCGGCTGCCGTAGCCGCCCACGGCCGCGGCGGCGTCCAGCCGCGGCGCGCCGCCCTGCCGTGTGAAGACGTGAACCACGCCGCCCACCGCATCGGCGCCGAACAGGCTGGAGCCGGGGCCGCGCAGCACCTCGATGCGCTCCACCTGTGCCAGCGACAGCGTCTCCAGCGCCGGCAGGCCCAGCGTGGCCGAGCCGATGCGCACGCCGTCGACGAAGACCGCGGTCTGGCCGGCGTTGGCGCCGCGCAGGAACACGCCGCTGGCCTGGCCGGGGCCGCCGGCGCGCGACAGTTGCACGCCGGCTTCGCGCCGCAGCAGGTCGGCCAGCGAATCGGCGGTGCTGGCGCGCAGCATCTCGGCGTCGATGACGACCACGTCGGCCGCCAGGCGGTCGACCGCCAGCGGCTCGCGCGCGCCGGTGATGACCACGGTCTGCGCCTGCAGCGGCGCGCCAGGGACGAAGGAGAGGACGAACGACAGCAGCGCCAGCCTGCGCGGCGCGCGGAAACGGGACAGGGAACCCAAGTGATGAACCTCCGGCCGCACACCCCGTGCGAACCAGTGACGGAAAGACAGCCGGCGCAGGGCGCCGACGCTCATGTCACCGGGCCGGTATCCGGGCTCGCGAGTGCCGGCAGGGCGGGGAGACTTCTCTCCTCGTTGCCGAAGCGTGCCGCGCCTTCCCATGCAAGAAGCTGCACAGTGGCCTGTCGTGCGGCACGCACCTCGCTGACCGTTGCGGGGGCAGCGCCGGAATCGCGGCGGTCACGCACTGACCGCCACCCACCGGCTTCCCGTTCAACCCGCCGCCCCGAACTCGAGCGGCAGGCACCTGGTGCATGCAGTGGGGAAGTCTATCAGCGCGTTCCCAACGGCCGCTGACACACCCCGTTCGTATAATCGCTCTTTACCACCTGGGCGCGCGTCTCCACGGCCCGCGGCCTCACAGCATGACCAAGTTCGTCTTCGTCACCGGCGGTGTGGTGTCCTCCTTGGGCAAGGGCATCGCGGCGGCGTCCCTGGCGGCGATCCTCGAATCGCGCGGCCTCAAGGTCACCCTCATCAAGCTGGACCCGTACCTGAACGTGGATCCGGGCACGATGAGCCCGTTCCAGCATGGCGAGGTCTTCGTCACCGACGACGGCGCCGAGACCGACCTCGACCTGGGCCACTACGAGCGCTTCATCACCACCCGGATGAAGAAGTCGAACAACTTCACCACCGGTCAGATCTACAAGAGCGTGCTCGAGAAGGAACGCCGCGGCGACTACCTGGGCAAGACGGTGCAGGTGATCCCGCACGTCACCAACGAGATCCAGGAATACGTGCGCCGCGGTGCGGTCGACGTCGACGTGGCCATCGTCGAGATCGGCGGCACCGTGGGCGACATCGAGAGCCTGCCCTTCCTGGAAGCGGTGCGCCAGATGAGCCTGAAGCTGGGGCCCAGCAACAGCGCCTTCGTGCACCTGACCTACGTGCCCTGGATCGCCGCCGCCGGCGAACTGAAGACCAAGCCCACCCAGCACACGGTGCAGAAGCTGCGCGAGATCGGCATCCAGCCTGACGCGCTGCTGTGCCGCGCCGACCGCTACATCCCCGACGATGAGCGCGAGAAGATCAGCCTGTTCACCAACGTGCAGCCGCACGGCGTGATCTCGATGCCCGACGTGGACACCATCTACAAGGTGCCGCGCGTGCTGCACGAGCAGGGCCTGGACGAGCTGATGTGCATGAAGCTGCAGCTGCTCACCCGCCCGGCCGACCTGAAGCGCTGGGACACCCTGGTGCAGGAGGTCGAGCACCCGCAGGGCAGCGTGAAGATCGCGATGTGCGGCAAGTACACCGACCTCTCGGATTCGTACAAGTCGCTCAACGAGGCGCTGCGCCACGCCGGCATCCACAACCACGCGCGGGTGGAGATCGAATACGTCGACGCCGAGACGCTGACGCCGGCCAACGCCTCGCAGCTGTCGCGCTACGACGCGATCCTGGTGCCGGGCGGTTTCGGCAAGCGCGGCATCGAAGGCAAGATCGTCGCCGCGCAGTACGCGCGCGAGCACCGCGTGCCCTATCTGGGCATCTGCCTGGGCATGCAGGTGGCCACCATCGAGTACGCGCGCCACGTGGCCGGCCTGGACGACGCCAACAGCACCGAATTCGAGCCCGCCACGCCGCACCCGGTGATCGCCCTCATCGAGGAATGGCAGGACCGCGACGGCAGCATCCAGAAGCGCACGGCCACGTCCGACCTGGGCGGCACCATGCGCCTGGGCGCGCAGAGCAGCGACGTCAAGGTCGGCACCCTGGCGCACAGGATCTACGGCGCGGTGGTGACCGAACGGCACCGCCACCGCTACGAAGCCAACGTGAACTATCTCGACCAGCTGCAGAAGGCCGGCCTCGTGATCAGCGCGCTCACCCAGCGCGAGAAGCTGACCGAGATCGTCGAGCTGCCGCAGGACCAGCACCCCTGGTTCATGGGCGTGCAGTTCCACCCTGAATTCAAGAGCACGCCCTGGGGCGGCCACCCGCTGTTCACCAGCTACGTGAAGGCCGCGCTGGAACACCAGGCGCGCCGCTCCGAGCCGCCGGTCAAGGCCGTCGCATGAAGCTCTGCGGCTTCGAGGCCGGCATAACCCGGCCTTTCTTCCTCATCGCCGGCCCCTGCGTGGTCGAAAGCGAACAGCTGCAGATGGACGTGGCCGGCCGGCTGAAGGAGATCACGGCCGCGCTGGGCATCCCCTTCATCTTCAAGAGCAGCTACGACAAGGCCAACCGCAGCAGCGGCGCCAGCTTCCGCGGCCCCGGCATGGACAAGGGGCTGGAGATCCTGGCCAAGGTGCGGCGCGAGCTGAAGGTGCCGGTGCTGACCGACGTGCACACCGAAGCCGAGGTGCCCGCGGTCGCCGCGGTCGTCGACGTGCTGCAGACGCCGGCCTTCCTGTCGCGCCAGACCGACTTCATCCGCGCGGTGGCGCAGAGCGGCAAGCCGGTGAACATCAAGAAGGGCCAGTTCCTCGCGCCGCACGACATGAAGAACGTGATCGAGAAGGCCCGCGCCGCGGCACGCGAGAAAGGCCTGCCCGATGACGTGTTCATGGCCTGCGAACGCGGCGTGAGCTTCGGCTACAACAACCTGGTCAGCGACATGCGCAGCCTGGCCATCATGCGCGAGACCGGCGCGCCGGTGGTCTTCGACGCCACCCACAGCGTGCAGCTGCCCGGCGGGCAAGGCACCAGCAGCGGCGGTCAGCGCGAGTTCGTGCCGGTGCTGGCGCGCGCCGCCATCGCGGTGGGCGTGGCCGGCGTCTTCATGGAGACGCACCCCGACCCCGCGAACGCGCTGTCCGACGGTCCCAACGCAGTGCCGCTGAAGCACATGAAGGCGCTGCTGGAACAGCTGAAGTCGCTCGACGAAGTGGTCAAGCGCCAGCCCTTGCTCGAAAACGACTTCTCCTGCTGAACACGATGACCGCGCCTGCCTACCTGATCGTCGAGATGAACATCTCGAACCCGGAACAGTACAAGCAGTACATGGCGGCCGCCCCCGCCGCGGTGAAGGCCGCCGGCGGCGAATACCTGGTGCGGGGCGGCAAGCACGAGCCGCTGGAAGGCGACTGGAACCCGCACCGCGTGGCCGTCCTGCGTTTCCCCAGCTACGAGGCTGCCAAGGCCTTCTACGACGGCGAGTACGGCAGCCAGGTCAAGCCCTTGCGTGCCGGCGCCACCGAATACTTCAACATGGTCCTGGTCGAGGGCGTGGCAGCCCCGGTCTGATGAACGAACAACTCGAAAGGGAACAATGAGCGCCATCGTCGACATCGTCGGCCGAGAGATCCTCGACAGCCGCGGCAACCCCACCGTCGAATGCGACGTGCTGCTGGAGTCCGGCACCATGGGCCGCGCGGCCGTGCCTTCGGGCGCTTCCACCGGCAGCCGCGAGGCGATCGAACTGCGCGACGGCGACAAGGCGCGCTACGGCGGCAAGGGCGTGCTGCGCGCGGTGGAGCACATCAACACCGAGATCAGCGAAGCCGTGCTGGGCCTGGACGCCAGCGAGCAGGCCTTCCTGGACAAGACCCTGATCGACCTGGACGGCACCGAGAACAAGAGCCGCCTGGGCGCCAACGCCACGCTGGCCGTCAGCATGGCGGTGGCGCGCGCCGCGGCCGAGGAAAGCGGCCTGCCGCTGTACCGCTACTTCGGCGGCATGGGCCGCATGCAGCTGCCGGTGCCGATGATGAACGTCATCAACGGCGGTGCCCACGCCAACAACAACCTCGACCTGCAGGAGTTCATGATCCTGCCGGTGGGCGCGCCCACCTTCCGCGAGGCGGTGCGCTACGGCGCCGAGGTGTTCCATGCGCTGAAGAAGATCATCGACGGCCGCGGCATGAGCACCGCCGTCGGCGACGAAGGCGGCTTCGCCCCCAGCGTGGCCAGCCATGAAGCCGCCATCCAGCTCATCCTGGAAGCCATCGACAAGGCGGGCTACACCGCCGGCGAGCAGATCGCCATCGGTCTGGACTGCGCGGCCAGCGAGTTCTACAAGGACGGCAAGTACCACCTGGAAGGCGAAGGCCTGCAGTTGACGGCCGCCGAGTGGACCGACATCCTGGCCACGTGGGTCGACAAGTACCCGGTGATCAGCATCGAGGACGGCATGCACGAAGGCGACTGGGACGGCTGGAAGATCCTGAACCACCGCCTGGGCAGGAAGGTGCAGCTGGTGGGCGACGACCTGTTCGTCACCAACACCAAGATCCTCGAACGGGGCATCAAGGAAGGGGTGGCCAACTCCATCCTCATCAAGATCAACCAGATCGGCACCCTGTCGGAGACCTTCTCGGCCATCGAGATGGCCAAGCGCGCCGGCTGGACCAACGTCATCAGCCACCGCAGCGGCGAGACGGAAGACAGCACCATCGCCGACATCGCGGTGGGCACCAACGCCGGCCAGATCAAGACCGGCTCGATGAGCCGCAGCGACCGCATCGCCAAGTACAACCAGCTGCTTCGCATCGAGGAAGACCTGGGCGACGTGGCCGGCTACCCGGGCCGCGCGGCGTTCTACAACCTGCGCTGAGGCCAACGCCCCATGCGCCTCGTCACGATCGCCCTGCTGG
>JBGAKY010000054.1:0-41433 GCA_044224175.1 Rubrivivax sp.
CGCACGGCCGACGCCCTGGTGCCGCCACGCCTGCTGAGCAAGGTCGACCCCGAACTGCCGCCGCGCCTGCTGCGACGCGGCCTGCTGCGCACCGAAGTGCAGGTGAACCTGACCATCAACGTCGACGGCAGCGTGCGCGACGTGAACGTCAGACCCACCAGCAACGCGGAACTGGACGCCGCGGTGGCCGACGCGGTGCGCCAATGGCGCTACGAAGCGCAGCCGGCCGCCCGGCCGCACCAACTGGTGCTGGTGGTCTCGCCTTCCTGAAGCATCAGCACGCCAGCACCTCGAAGACGCGGTCCATGCCGCCTTCGAGGATGGAGATCATGGCCTGCTCTCGCACCGCGGGCTTGGGGTGGTAGGCGATCGAGAGGCCGGCCACCGCCATCATCGGCAGGTCGTTGGCGCCGTCGCCCACCGCGATGGCCTGCGCGGGGGCGATGCCCATCAACTCGGCCACCTCCAGCAGCACGCGCCGCTTCTCGCTGCCGTCGACGATGTCGCCCCAGGGCCTTTCGACCAGGCAGCCGGTCAGGCGGCCGTTCACCACTTCCAGCATGTTGGCGCGCGCGAAGTCCAGCTGCAGCCGGCCGCGCACGCGTTCGCTGAAGAAGGTGAAGCCGCCGGAGACCAGCAAGGTCTTCAGCCCGGCGTTGCGGCAGGCGGCGACGAAGGCCTCCACGCCGGGGTTGAACTGCAGGTGGTGCGAGTACACCTCTTCCAGCGCGCTCACCGGCACGCCGGCCAGCAGCGCCAGCCGCCGGCGCAGGCTGGCCTTGTAGTCCGACAGGTCGCCGCGCATCGCCGCTTCGGTGATGGCGGCCACCTCGGCCTTGCGGCCGGCGGCGGCGGCGATCTCGTCGATGCACTCGATGTTGATGAGCGTCGAATCCATGTCGAACGCGACGAGGCGGAAGTCGGTCAGCGCCAGCGGCGGCGCGAAGCCGCGGATGAAGAGGCCCGGCGAATGCTCGACCGCGCTCACGGCGCCACCGCCTGCGGCTGGCCCAGCGCCCGCAGCACGTCGCGCACGTACTGGGCGCGGTCCTTCGGGTCGGCCGATTCGCGGTCGATGCGCAGCTTGTCGTTGCCGGCCAGCTTGACCGAGCGGTTCTTCTGCACCAGCGCGATGATGCGCTGGGCGTCGATGGGCGGGTTGGGCCTGAACACGATGCTGGTCACCTTCGGCCCGGCGTCGATCTTCAGCACACCGTAGGGCCTGGCCAGCACCCGCAGCCGATGGGTGTCGAACAGCGTCTGCCCCTGCGGCGGCAGGCGGCCGAAGCGGTCGGTGATCTCCTCCAGCAGCGCGTCGATGGCCTCGGCCTTCTCGGCGGTGGCCAGGCGCTTGTACAGGTTCAGCCGCGTGTGCACGTCGCCGCAGTAGGCGTCGGGAAGCAGCGCGGGCGAATGCAGGTTGATCTCGGTGGTGGCCGACAGCGGACTCAGCAGGTCGGGTTCGCGCCCCGCCTTCAGCGAGCGCACGGCCTCCGACAGCATGTCGTTGTAGAGCTGGAAGCCGACTTCCATCATGTTGCCGCTCTGGTTCTCGCCCAGTACCTCGCCGGCGCCGCGGATCTCCAGGTCGTGCATGGCCAGGTAGAAGCCCGAGCCCAGCTCTTCCATGTCCTGGATGGCCTGCAGCCGCTGGGCGGCCTGCTTGGTGAGGCCTTCGACGTCGGGCACCAGCAGGTAGGCGTAGGCCTGGTGGTGGCTGCGGCCGACGCGTCCGCGCAGCTGGTGCAGCTGCGCGAGGCCGAACTTGTCGGCGCGGCTGATGACGATGGTGTTGGCCGTCGGCACGTCGATGCCGGTCTCGATGATGGTGGAGCACAGCAGCACGTTGAAGCGCTGGGCGACGAAGTCGCGCATGACGTGTTCCAGGTCGCGCTCGGGCATCTGGCCGTGGGCGACGGTGATGCGCGCCTCGGGCAGCAGCTCCATCAGCTTCTCGCGCCGGTTCTGGATCGTCTCCACCTCGTTGTGCAGGAAGTAGACCTGGCCGCCGCGTTTAAGCTCGCGCAGCACCGCTTCGCGGATGATGCCGCTGCCTTCGTTGCGCACGAAGGTCTTGATCGCCAGCCGGCGCTGCGGGGCGGTGGCGATCACGCTCAGGTCGCGCAGGCCTTCGAGCGCCATGCCCAGCGTGCGCGGGATCGGCGTCGCGGTGAGCGTGAGCACGTCCACCTCGGCGCGCAGCGCCTTGATGGCTTCCTTGTGGCGCACGCCGAAACGGTGCTCCTCGTCGACCACCAGCAGGCCCAGGCGCGCGAACTTCACGTCGGCCGACAGCAGCTTGTGGGTGCCGACCACGATGTCCACCGTGCCGGCGGTGATGCCCTCCAGCGCCGCCTTCACCTCCTTGGGCGAACGGAAGCGCGAGAGCTCGACGATCTTCACCGGCCACTTGCCGAAGCGGTCCACCAGCGTCTGGTAATGCTGCTCGGCCAGCAGCGTGGTCGGCGCCAGGATGGCCACCTGCTTGCCGCCGTGCACCGCCACGAACGCGGCGCGCAGCGCCACTTCGGTCTTGCCGAAGCCGACGTCGCCGCAGACCAGGCGGTCCATCGGCTTCGGGCTCACCATGTCCTGGATCACGGCGTGGATGGCGGCGCGCTGGTCGGCCGTCTCCTCGAAGCCGAAGCTGGCGGCGAAGGCCTCGTAGTCGTGCGGGCTGAAGCGGTGGCTGAAGCCTTCGCGCGCCGCGCGGCGCGCGTAAAGGTTCAGCAGCTCGGCGGCCGTGTCACGAACCTGCTCGGCCGCCTTGCGGCGGGCCTTCTCCCATTGCCCGCTGCCCAGCCGGTGCAGAGGCGCTTCCTCGGCACTGACGCCGGTGTAGCGGCTGATCAGGTGCAGCTGGCTCACCGGCACGTACAGCGTCGCCTTGTCGGCGTATTCCAGGTGCAGGAACTCGCTCGTGCCCTCGCCCAGGTCGATGTTCTTCAGCCCCTGGTAGCGGCCGATGCCGTGGTTCAGGTGCACCACGGGGTCGCCGACCTTCAGCTCCGACAGGTCCTTGATCAGCGCGTCGACATTGCTGACCTGTTCCTGCTTGCGGCGCCGGCGCGCCTGCGGCGTGGTGGCGAAGAGTTCGGTCTCGGTCAGGAACTGGACCGAGACAGCGTCGTCATCCAGCCAGTGGAAGCCTTCGGCCAGCGGCGCGGCGACGATGGCCACCTTCTCGGGGCCGGCCAGGAACTCCACCAGGCTGCCGACGGCGGGCACCTGGATCTGGTGGTCGCGCAGCAGTTCGAGCAGGCTCTCGCGCCGGCCGTCGCTTTCGGCCACCAGCAGCACGCGGTGCGGCGTCTGCGCGAGGTGGCGTTCCAGCGTGGCCAGCGGCTCGGGCGCGCCGCGGTCGACCGAGATGTCGGGCAGCGGCCTCGCCCAGGGCACGGCGTCGGTGCCGCGCAGTGCCAGCGTGGCGTGCGCTTGGGTGGCCGCGAAGAAGGCGTCGGGGCGCAGGAAGATGTCTTCCGGCGGCAGCAGCGGCCTTTCGGGGTCGTGCTGCAGGAAGCGATGCCGTTCGCGGGTGTCGGTCCAGAAACGTTCGAGCGCCGCGTCCACCTCGCCGTGCAGCACGAACGCGGCGTCCTCGCCCACGTAGTCGAAGAGCGTCGCGGTCTGGTCGAAGAACAGCGGCAGGAAGTATTCGATGCCGCCGGTGGCGATGCCCTGCGCGATGTCCTTGTAGATGCGCGCCCGCGTCGGGTCGCCTTCGATGCGTTCGCGCCAGCGCGCCCGGAAGGCGGTGCGCGCGGCGTCGTCCATCGGGAACTCGCGGCCGGGCAGCAGGCGCACTTCGGGCACCGGGTACAGGCTGCGCTGGCTGTCGGGGTCGAAGGTGCGGATCGAGTCGACCTCGTCGCCGAACAGGTCCACCCGGTAGGGCACCGGGCTGCCCATCGGGAACAGGTCGATCAGCCCGCCGCGCACCGCGTATTCACCGGGCGAAACCACCTGGCTCACGTGCTGGTAGCCGGCCAGCGTGAGCTGGGCCTTGAGCTTCGCCTCGTCGAGCTTCGTCTTCTGCTTGAACTGGAAGGTGGTGGCGGCCAGGAACGAAGGCGGCGCCAGACGCGCCAGCGATGTGGAAGCGGGCAGCAGCAGCACCTGCACGCCGCGCTGCTGCAGCCGCCACAGCGTGGCCAGGCGCTCGGAGATCAGGTCCTGGTGCGGGCTGAAGGTGTCGTAGGGCAGGGTCTCCCAGTCGGGAAAGACGGCCACGTCCAGACCGGGCTCGAAGAACACCAGTTCGTCGGCCAGGCGCTGCGCGTCGGCAGGCTCGGCGGTGACGATGGCGAGCAGGCGTTTCTCTCCGGCCCGCTGGCGCGCCAGCCGCGCCAGCAGCAGGGCGTCGGCAGAGCCGGGCGGGCGCGGCAGCGTGAAGCGCTTGCCCGCGGCGATCGATGGCAGGTGCATGAAGGGGCGGATTCTAGAATTCACCGATGTCCGCTGCCGTGCGTTGCCATGCCGTCGTCCCCTGTGCAGGGGTCGGCACCCGTGCCGGAGCCTCCGGGCCCAAGCAGTACGCGCAGGTCGGCGGGCGCACCGTCATCGCGCACACGCTGGCCGCGCTGGCCGCGGTGCCGCGCATCGCCGGCACCCTGGTGGTGCTGGCGCCCGAGGACATCCAGTTCGAAGCGCATGTTCCCGGCTTCACCGGCCGGGTGGCGCGCGTGGGCGGTGCCACCCGCGCGGCTTCGGTGGCTGCCGGGCTGGGCGTGCTGCGCGAACAAGGCGTGCCCGAAGACGACTGGGTACTGGTGCACGACGCCGCGCGCTGCCTGGTGCTGCCGGCCTGGATCGACGCCCTCATCGACGCCTGCCTGTCCGACCCCGTGGGCGGCCTGCTGGCGCTGCCGGTGGCCGACACGCTGAAGTCCGAACGCGAGGGCCGTGTCGAAGCCACCGTGCCGCGCGCCGGCAAGTGGGCGGCGCAGACGCCGCAGATGTTCCGCCTGGGCCTGCTGGAACGCGCGCTGCGCGAGGCGGGCGACGCCGTCACCGACGAGTCCAGCGCGGTCGAGGCGCTGGGTCTGGCGCCGCGCCTGGTGCCCGGCGCGCTGGAAAACCTGAAACTCACCTGGCCGGCCGATTTCGCGCTGGCCGAACGCCTGCTGGAGACCCGATGAACCTGCCCGTGATGAGAGTCGGCGAGGGCTGGGACACCCACCCGCTGGTGACCGGCCGACCGCTGATCCTGGGCGGCGTGACGATCCCGCACACCCACGGCCTGGGCGGCCATTCCGACGCCGACGGCCTGCTGCACGCCATCACCGACGCGCTTTTCGGCGCTGCAGCGCTGGGCGACATCGGCCGCCACTTCCCCGACACCGACGCCGCCTTCAAGGGCGCCGACTCGGCCGTGCTGCTGGCCGAGGCGGCGCGCCGCGTGCGCGCCGCCGGCTGGCAGATCGTCAACGTCGACAGCACCATCGTCGCCCAGGCGCCGAAGATGGCGCCGCACATCCCGGCCATGCGCGAACGCATCGCCCTGGTGCTGGGGCTGGCTGCCGACGCCGTGAACGTGAAGGCGAAGACGGCCGAGAAGATGGGGCCGGTGGGCGAGGGGCGCTCGATCGAGACGCGGGCGGTCTGTCTGCTGGTGCGCGGCTGAAGGCGGCGCTCCGCCGCATCCCCAGATTCCTGCACGCGCGGCGGCGCCGGCGCGATCAGAATCGGCGCCGTTCCACCCCAGGGAGAGCAGACATGTTCCAGCGCCTTCTTCGCGCCGGCCTGCTGGCCGGCGCCTTCTGGTTCGCGGTGCCCGTGCAGGCTTCGATCACGGCTGACGCCGTGAGCTACCTGCCCACCACGCGCGGGCTGTTCGACGCCTACCTGGTCGAGTGGCTGCCCGGCAACCGGGCCCAGCTGGTCGGCTTCTTCGGCACCCGCGGCGGCAGCGTCGGCGCCAGCGGCACGCAGCGCGTGGTGACGCTGGACGCACCCTTCACGCAGGTCCTTCCGGCCGGCGAGCCCGACGCCTGCGGCGAATTTCCCGACCAGCAGCAGGACACGCTCCAGGTCGCGGTGAACCAGGTTTCCGGCAACGACCGCCGTGGCAGCGTGGCGATCGTGACGCTGGGCACGCTGACCAACCTGACCGGCTGCGAAGCCGGGCGCGTGACCCCGTTCGGCGCACTCACCGACCCGGGCACGCCGATGAACAACCTGGCGCTGGCGTTGCGGCCCGCGGTGACCGACCTGGTGCCCGGCGTCGCGCTGGCGGGCCCCAGCGAGGAGAGCCGGGCGCTCTTCAACCCGCCCGCGGCCGACGTGGTGACGCTGCAGGCCGGCGGGCTGGGCCTCTTCGCCCGCACCGGCAGCGTGCGGCCGGTCGCCTTCACGGCCGACCACTGGCTGGTGGTCACGCTGGCCGACGGCAGCCAGCACGGCTACGCCCGCATCGCGGTCGACCGCCGCACCGGCGCCGAGACCTGGCTGGACGCCGAATGGTCCGGCGGCGCGCCGCTGAGCGTGCAGCAGGTGCTGATGGTCAAGCCCGCCGCCGGCGCCGGCTTCGGCAGCCTGCGCCAGACCACGCGCCACTGGGAGTCGGGGCTGTTCATCGGCAGCGCCAGCCCCTTCTTCATCGACCTCTACCGCGACGGCACCGGCGCGCGCATCCTGGTCGACGCCAGCACCGGCGGCGAAAGCCGCACGCCCATCACCTGGGCCTACGGCGGCGGCACGCCGGCTTCGGTGGTGCAGCGGCGGCTGCTGGGCGGCGGCACCGTCACCGGCGAACGCACCTGGGTGCCGCTGGCCAACGCGGGCCGCAACCACTTCGTGATGGAAGACGAGGTGTTCATCGACAGCGCCGGCGGCGTGAGCACGCTGTTCCGGCCGCGGGTGAACTTCTACGTCGACCAGGGCGCCGCCACGCCGCCGGCGCCCTGAATTTCAGGGCGCACGGCGCAGCCGGATGTGTGCCAGCAGCCCGCCGTCGGGCGCGTTGGCCAGTTCCAGGCTGCCGCCCATGCGCAGCATCGCCTTCTCGACGATGGCCAGGCCCAGGCCGGCGCCGGTGGCGGCGGTGCGCGCGGCGTCGCCGCGGAAGAAGGGCGTGGTCAGCTGCGAGAGCTTCTCCGGCGGCACGCCGGGACCATGGTCGCGCACGCTCACGATCACCCAGGGCCCGGTGCGCACGTAGGACACGTTGACCACCGCGACGCCGGTGTTGGTGCCGCGGCCGTAGCGGCGTGCGTTCTCGAACAGGTTGGAGAACACGCGTCCGAGTTCCACTTCGTCGGCCAGCACCTTGATGTCGATCGCCACGCGCGAGGTGATCTTGATCTGGCTCGGGTCGCGGAAGCCCGCCGCTTCCTTGTCGATCAGCTGCGAGACGTGCACCGGGCGCAGTTGCGTCTCGCCCGGGCGCGCGTAGTCCATGAACTTGTCGATGATGGCGTCGAGCTGGTCGATGTCCATCGCCATGTTGCGCTTGGCCTCGTCGTCGGAGACCGACATCTCGGTCTCCAGCCGCAGGCGCGCCAGCGGCGTTCGCAGGTCGTGGCTGATGCCGGCCAGCATCACCGCGCGGTCTTCCTCCACCCGCGCCAGTTCGCGCGCCATGCGGTTGAAGCCCATGTTGACCTCGCGGATCTCGCTCGTCAGCGTGTTCTCGTCGAGACGCGAGTCGAGGTCGCCCTCGCGGATGCGGCTGGCCGCGAACGACAGCTGCTTGAGCGGCTTGTTGATCAGCCGCGCGATCGCCACCGAACCCACCAGCGTGGCGAGCAGCGCGATGCCGGTCCAGGCGAACCAGGTGCTGCTCGTCAGCGGGCCGGTGGCGGCGGCTTCGGCCTGCAGCCAGTAGCGGTCGCGCTCGATCGAGAAGCTGACCCACAGCCCGCTCTGCCCGTTGACGCTGCGCGCCACCTCGGCGTCGGGCCCCAGCACGGCGCGCAGCTCGCGGCTCACGCGGCGCGTGAAGCGGTCGGTCTCGAAGGGCTCCAGGCGGTCGGCAGGCTCGCGCGGGGCGACGCGGATCGGCCCCTGCTGGCCCAGGCTCTTCAGCAGCGCGACGCGGTTGATGCCGTCGGCCTGCATCAGCGCGCCGCGCGTCAGGTTCACCAGGCCGGCGATCTGCGCCGCTTCCTGCACCGCGCGCGGCTCGAATTCCAGCGCACGCAGCGTCTGCACCCACGCGAAGATGCCGCCCGCGAGCATGATGCCCAGCAGGCAGAACGTGCGCCAGAAAAGGCTGAACGCGAACACCTTGCGCCCCATGGACCTCCAACCACGCCCGGGCCGGTGCCCGGGTCCCTACGACCTTGTTGTCGGGCCTCTTGTGCGGGCCCCGCGCCTGGCTTCAGCTGGCGCCGTCCGGCACGAACACGTAGCCCACGCCCCACACGGTCTGGATGTAGCGCGGCTGCGCCGGGTCGGGCTCCAGCATCTTGCGCAGGCGGCTGATCTGCACGTCCAGGCTGCGGTCGAAGGGCTCGAACTCGCGCCCGCGCGCCAGCTGGGCCAGCTTGTCGCGCGACAGCGGCTGGCGCGGGTGGCGCACCAGGGCCTTGAGCATGCTGAATTCGCCGGTGGTCAGCGCGATCTGCTCGCCGTTCTTGGACAGGCGGCGCAGCGAGAGGTCGAACTCGAAGGGGCCGAAGGTGACGACCTGCGGTTCCTTGCTGGGAGCGCCCGGGGCTTCCGGCGCCGGCCGGCGGCGCAGTACGGCGTGGATGCGCGCCAGCAGCTCGCGCGGGTTGAAGGGCTTGGGCAGGTAGTCGTCGGCGCCGACTTCCAGGCCGACGATGCGGTCCACGTCCTCCACCTTGGCGGTGAGCATGATGATGGGCGTCAGGTCGTTGGCCGCACGCAGGCGGCGGCAGATGGACAGCCCGTCCTCGCCCGGCAGCATGAGGTCGAGCACGATGAGGTCGACCGTGTCGCGCGTGAGCACGCGGTTGAGCGCCTTCGCGTCTTCGGCCAGCAGCACTTCGAAACCCTCCTGCGAGAGGTAGCGGCGCAGCAGGTCGCGGATGCGGGCGTCGTCGTCGACGACCACGATGCGGTCGGCGCGGGCGTTGTTGCCTGGGGGGGTCATGGGCACTCCCGAATTTGTAACAGCCGCATTGTGGGGGGTCGTTTGACGGTTTTCCGGGGGAATTGGCTGCGCTTGACCCCCTGTTACAAATCTTGCGGCAAGCGGCCGGGCTTGCCAAGCGAGGATGGCGCATGACCCTTTTCAGACCTTCGACTCTTCTGCTCGCGGTCCTTTCCGCGCCCGCGTTCGCGCAGACCGCGCCCCCGCCGCAGAACGTGGCCAGCCTCACCGCCAGCGCCACGGTGGAGGTGGCCAGGGACACCTTGTCCATCGCCTTCGCCACCAGCCGCGAAGGCAGCGACGCCAACGCCGTGCAGGCGCAACTGAAGCAGGCGCTGGAAGCGGCGCTGGCCGAAGCGCGCAAGGCGGCGAAACCGGGCCAGTTGGAGGTGCAGACGGGCAACTTCTCGCTTTACCCGCGTTATTCGCCCAAGGGCGGGCTCAACGGCTGGCAGGGCACGGCCGAGCTGCTGGTGGAAGGCAGGGACATCACCGGCATCGCCCAGCTGGCCGGGCGCCTGCCGACGATGACCGTGTCCCGCGTGGGCTTCTCGCTGTCGCGCGAGGCGCGCGAGAAGGTCGAAGCCGACGTCACCGCGCAGGCCATCGCGCGCTTCCGTGCCAAGGCCGAGTTCACGACCCGGCAGTTCGGCTTTGCCGGCTACACGATCCGCGAGGTCTCGGTCTCCACCAACGAGCCGCCCACCGGCGCGATGCCGATGATGCGCGCCGGCGCCGCGATGGCGGCCGACGCCGCGCTGCCGGTGGAAGCCGGCAAGGCGGCCGTCACGGCCACCGTGGGCGGCAGCGTGCAGATGACGAAGTAGCGCGAAGCGCTATTGCGCGGTCCAGCCGCCGTCCATCGCCCAGGCCACGCCGCACACGTTGCCGGCCGCCGGCGAGCACAGGAAGATCGCCAGCTCGGCCAGCTGCTCGGGCGTGGTGAAGCGCAGCGACGGCTGCTTCTCGGCCAGCAGCTGGCGTTCGGCTTCGGCGTTGGAAAGCCTGGCCGCCGCCGCACGGGCGTCGATCTGCTTCTGCACCAGCGGCGTCAGCACCCAGCCCGGGCAGATGGCGTTCACCGTCACGCCGCTGGTGGCGCACTCCAGCGCCGCCGCCTTCGTGAGGCCGACGATGCCGTGCTTGGCCGCCACGTAGGCGCTCTTGCTCGCTGAAGCCACCAGCCCGTGCGCCGAGGCGATGTTGATCACGCGCCCCCAGCCGCGCTGCTTCATGCCACCCAGCGCGGCGCGCATGGTGTGGAAGGCCGAGCTGAGGTTGATGGCGATGATGGCGTCCCAGCGCTCGACCGGGAAGTCCTCGACGTTGGCCACGTGCTGGATGCCGGCGTTGTTGACCAGGATGTCGGGCCCGCCCAGCTTGGCGGCGCACTCGCGCATCATGGCTTCGATCTGGTCGGGCTTGCTCATGTCGGCGCCGTGGTAGGCCACCTCGGCACCGGTGGCGCGCACCTGGGCGAGGGCGCCTTCGACGTCGCCGAAGCCGTTGAGCATGACCTTCGCGCCCTGCTGGCCGAGCGCGAGCGCCATGCCCAGGCCGATGCCGCTCGTCGAGCCGGTGACGAGGGCGGTCTTTCCTTTCAGCATGGGGTGCTCTCCTGCGGTTGGTTACGATCGACGTCGATTATCCGCACGCCACTGACACTGCCATGACCGAACCCCGACTCGAATCCGTCCAGTGCCTGGGCGCGCGCGGCCTGCACCGCATGGCGTACTGGGAGTGGGGCGAGCGCGCCAATCCGAAGGTGCTGGTCTGCGTGCACGGCCTGTCGCGCCAGGGGCGCGACTTCGACACCCTGGCGCGCGACCTGGCGCAGGACTACCGCGTGGTCTGCCCCGACGTGGTGGGACGCGGCCGCAGCGACCGCCTGGCCGACCCCATGGGCTACGCCATTCCCGCCTACGTGGCCGACATGGTCACGCTGCTGGCGCGACTGAACGCGAAAGAGCTGCACTGGGTGGGCACCTCGATGGGCGGTCTCATCGGCCTGGGGCTGGCCAGCCTGCCCGACACGCCGATCAGGAAGCTGGTGCTCAACGACGTCGGCCCCGTCATCCAGTTCGCGGCGCTGGCGCGCATCGGCACCTACCTGGGCCAGCCGGCGCACTGGAAGACCCTGGACGAGGCGGCCGACGCGCTGTGGGCCATCTCGCAGGGCTTCGGCCCGCACACGCGCGAGCAGTGGCTGGAACTCACCAGGCCGCAGCTCATGCCCGACGGCGAAGGCTTCAAGCCGCACTACGACCCCGCCATCGCGGTGCCGTTCCGCACCGTCACGCCCGAGATGGCGGCGGCCGGCGAAGCGGCGCTGTGGGCCGGCTATGACCGGCTGGCGATGCCGGTGCTGCTGCTGCGCGGTGCCGACAGCGACCTGCTGTCGAAGGAGACCGCGCAGGCCATGACGCAACGCGGCCCGCGCGCGAAGCTGGTCGAATTCGCCGGCGTCGGCCATGCGCCGATGCTGGTGCAACCCGAACAGCGCCAGGCCGTGCGCGACTTCCTGCTCTCGCCGTGAAGACCGGCGCCGGCGCGGCCGACGCCAGCGCCGCCACCATCGTCCACCTGGTCGACCGCGACGGTGCCGAACCCGGCGCCGACGGCGCGGCGGCGCTGGAGCGCGCACGCGCCTTCGCCGAACCCCTGCTGGCCGACCAGCGGCTGGACACCGGCGAGGAGGCGCTGGCGCATGCCGAAGGGGTGGCCACGATCCTGCAGTCCATCGGCGCCGCGCCGTCGATGCGCGCCGCCGCCTACCTGGTCTACGCCGGCGACCACCTGCAGCGGCCGGAAGAGATGGTGGCCAAGGCCTTCGGGCCTTCGTATGCCAGCCTGGTGAACCACACCCGGCGCCTGGTGCAGATCCAGCGCGCCGCGCGTGCCGCGCAGGTGGGCGCCGCGCAGCAGGCGCTGCAGACCGAACGCGTGCGCAAGATGCTGCTCGCGTTCTCGCACGACCTGCGCGTGGTGCTGCTGCGGCTGGCTTCGCGCCTGCAGACGCTGCGCTGGTACGCGGGCACGAAGACCCCCTGCCCGGTGGCCATGGCCGAGGAATCGCTGCAGGTCTTCGCGCCGCTGGCCAACCGGCTGGGCATCTGGCAGATCAAGTGGGAGCTGGAGGACCTGGCCTTCCGCTTCCTGCAGCCCGAGGCCTACCACCAGGTGGCGCGCCTGCTGCACGAGAAGCGCGCACAGCGCGAATCCGGCGTCGAGGCCGCGCGCACGCAGCTGGCGCGGCTGCTGCAGGAAGCCGGCATCGCCGCCGAGGTGCTGGGACGGCCCAAGCACCTGTACAGCATCTGGAAGAAGATGCAGGGCAAGCGCATGGGCTTCGAGCGCGTGCTCGACCTGCGCGCGCTGCGCGTCATCGTGCCCGACGTGCCGGCCTGCTACGCCGCGCTGGCGCGCGTGCACGACCGCTGGCGGCCCATCGAAGGCGAGTTCGACGACTACATCGCGCGCCCCAAGCCCAACGGCTACCAGTCGCTGCACACCGTGGTGGCCGGCGACGACGGCCAGCCGATCGAAGTGCAGATCCGCACCCGCGCGATGCACGAGCATGCCGAGCACGGCGTCGCCGCGCACTGGATGTACAAGGAGGCCGGCGCCAAGGGCTACGCCGGCGTCGCCGCCGCGGGCGACTTCGAGGAGCGCATCGCCGAAGCCCGCAAGGCCGTGCTGCGCGAGCTGCTGGCGTGGGAGCGCGACTTCTCGCAGCAGGGCGCCGCCGAAGGCGGCGGCATGTTCGACGACCGCATCTACGTCTTCACGCCGCAGGCCACCATCATCGACCTGCCGGCCGGCGGCACGCCGGTCGACTTCGCCTACGCGCTGCACACCGACCTGGGCCACCGCTGCCGCGGCGCGCGGGTCGACGGCGCGATGGTGCCGCTGAACACCGCGCTCTCCAGCGGCCAGACGGTGGAGGTGGTGGCCGCCAAGGAAGGCGGGCCTTCGCTGGACTGGCTGAACGCCGAACTCGGTTACCTGAAGAGCGCGCGCGCGCGCGCCAAGGTGCGCGCCTGGTTCAATGCCAAGGCGCTGGCCGAGACCGTGGCCCGCGGCCGCGACGAAGTGGAAAGGCTGCTGCAGCGCGAGGGCCGCACCGCGGTGAAGCTGGAGACGCTGGCCACGCAGCTGGGCTTCGACCGCGCCGACGCGCTGTTCGAAAGCGTGGGCAAGGACGAGTTCTCGCTGCGCCAGATCGAGAACGTTCTCAAGCCCGCCGAGCCGCCGCCGGCCGAAGAGCAGGTGGCGCTGCACCGGCCGCGCAGCACGGGTACGGGCAAGGGTGGGGTGCTGGTGGTGGGGGTCGAGTCGTTGCTCACCACGCTGGCGCGCTGCTGCCGGCCGGCGCCGCCCGACGCCATCGGCGGCTACGTCACCCGCGGCAAGGGCGTGGCCATCCACCGCCGCGACTGCCCCAACTTCCGCCGCATGGCCGAAGCCGGCCCCGGCCGCGTGATCGAGGTGCAGTGGGGCGAAGGGCCGGGCGGCGAACGCGTCTACCCGCTGGACGTGATGATCGAGGCCGGCGACCGGCCCGGCCTGCTGCGCGACATCAGCGAAGTCTTCGCGAAGGAGAAGGTCAACGTCACCGGCGTGCACACGCAGAGCGTGAAGGACGGACTGGGCGGCACGGCGTGGATGACCTTCACCGTGGAGGTGGCCGACACGGCGCGCCTGGCCCCGGTGCTGGCGCAGGTGGCGCGCGTGCCCGGCGTGCGTCAGGCGCGGCGCCGCTGAAGCGTGAAGCGCTGCGCGCGCGGCGCCGGGAAGGCCCACCCGGCTCGTGTATAGTCACGGGTTGACCCAGGCGTGTAGCTCAGCTGGTTAGAGCACCACCTTGACATGGTGGGGGTCGGAGGTTCGAGTCCTCTCGCGCCTACCAGGAACGGTAGACGAATCAAGCACCAGGCGGAGACGCCCGGTGCTTTTTTCTTGCCGGTTCGCCAGTCGCGGTCGGTGCACGACACTGGGTTCGCGGCGCGCGCCCCCACCGACGCCAGCGCCGGGCGCTGGGCACCCCTCCAGCGCACCGTTCGCGGAGGTTTCTGCCGGACCGGATCCTGGGGGTCGAGTCCTGTCAACCGGCGCCGCGCGCCAGCAGGCGGCCGGTGCGGGCCAGCACCGGGCCGCCTTCCGCATAGGCCTTCACGCCGTTGACGTAGACCGCGCTCACGCCGACGCTGGCGCTGACCGGCTCTTCGTAGGTGGCGGTGTCGGCGATGCGCGCGGGGTCGAACACCACCACGTCGGCACAGGCGCCGGGCCGCAGCAGGCCCCGGCCTTCGAGGCGGAAGTTGCGCGCCGTCATGCCCGTCATCTTGTGCACCGCCTGTTCCAGCGAGAACAGCCGGCGCTCGCGCCAGTAGCGCGCGAACACGCGCGGGAACGCGCCCCACAGGCGCGGGTGCGGGTGGCCGTCGTGCGGCAGGCCGTCGCTGCCGATCATCGAGCGCGGGTGCGCGATGACGCGTTCGACGTCGGGCTCGTCGATCTGGAAGTAGCAGGCGCCGCCGGGCATCAGGCGGCGCGCCGCCGTCTTCTGGTCGACGCCCCACTCCGCGGCCACGTCGGCCAGCAGGCGGCCGGTGACCGCCGGGAACGGGTCGCTCCAGGTCAGCATGACGTCGATCACGCCGTCGACCAGGTCTTCGCGCAGCACGGTCGAGCCGGCCACGTAGGGGTAGACGTCCATCGCGATCGGCTGCCGTTCGCCGAGCGCGTCGATCAGCGGCAGCGTCTCGCGCGTGCGGCCCCAGTTGGCGGGGCCGGCGCACTTGTGGTGCGAGATCACCAGCGGCACGCCGGCTTCGAAGGCGCAGTCGCCGGCTTCGCGCATCGCCTCGAGAATGGGGGCCATCTCGCTGCGCAGGTGGGTGGTGTAGACGCCGCCGTGGCGCGCCACCACGCGTGCCAGGTCCGTCACCTCGTCGGCCGGCGCGGCGTGCGCCTCTTCGTAGAACAGGCCCGAGGACAGGCCGAAGGCGCCGCCGGCCATGCACTCTTCCAGCATCGCCGCCATGCGCGCGCGTTCGTCAGCGCTGGCGGCGCGCGTGAGGTCGTCCATCGCCGCGAAGCGCAGCGTGGTGTGGCCGATCAGCGGCGCCACGTTGAGCGCCGGGCGCGCGGCCCGCACGGCTTCGGCGTAGGCGGCGAAGCTGGGGTAGCGGAAGTTCTGCGGGCCCAGCAGGTTCAGCGGTGGCTTCGCGGCGGCCGTCACGTAGGGCGCCAGCGAGATGCCGCAGTTGCCGGTGACCAGCGTGGTGACGCCCTGCGAGAGCTTGGGCCGGTAGGCCGGGTCGGTGAGCACGATGGCGTCGTCGTGCGTGTGGGCGTCGATGAAGCCGGGTGCGATCACCCGATCACGGCAGTCGACGACCTCGACGTCCTCGATCGCCAGGCCTTCGGGCAGGCGCTCGCGCAGGCCGGCGCCCACGCGCTCGATGCGCGCGCCGGCCAGCAGCACGTCGCCCGGCCACGAAGGGCCGCCGCTGCCGTCGACGACGAGGCCGCCTTCGAGCAGAACAGGTTGGTTGCTCATGGTCTGGGGGCTCCTTCGACGCGCACGTCCACGCCGTGCTGCTGCAGCGCCTGGCGCACGCCCTGCAGTCGCCGCACGGCGCTTTCGCCGCAGCGCTGCGCGACCAGCACGTTGAGGACCTCGATGGCGGTCAGGTGGGTGAGGTAGGCGTCGATGCCCACGTGCATGACGGCGTCTTCGGGCACGCTCAGGGCCAGCAGCACGTCGCTGCGGTCGGCCAGCGGCGTGCCGGGCTGCGTGAGCGAGACCACGCGCGCGCCCTGGCGGCGCGCGATGTCCACCGCTTCCAGCATGGAAGGCAGGCCGCCCACGTGCGACAGCACCAGCACCACGCCGCGCGCGTCCTGCGCCGCGGCGGCCACGCGCTGCAGGTGGTAGTCGACCCAGGCGTTGGCCGACAGGCCCAGCCTGAAGAGCTTCGCCTGCAGGTCCTGCGCCATGAACCACGAGGTGATGCCGGTGGCGAACAGGTCGACGTGGCGCGCGCCCGCGATCGCGCTCACCGCCGCTTCCAGCGTGGCCAGGTCCAGCTGCGAACGCACGCCGGCCACGGTGGCGGCGGCGCTGCGGGTGACCTTGGTGACGATGTCCTCGGCGCTGTCGCTCACGTCCACCCGGCGGTGCAGCGGAGAGCCGCCGAGCGCCAGTTCGTGCGCCAGCGCGAGCTTGAACTCGCGCAGGCCGGCGAAGCCCAGATCGCGGCAGGTGCGCATGACCGTGGGCACCGAGCTGCGCGCGCGCCGCGCCAGCAGCTCGAAGCTCTCGGCCAGCACGCGGTCGGGATCCTCAAGGATGAGGTCGAGGATGGCGCGCCGCGCCGCCGGCGCCTTGTCGCGGATCTGCGCCACGGTGCGCAGCAGGCCGTTGCTGCCCATCGCTAGAAATGCATGACCGCCGCGTCGACGACGCGGTAGTGCTCGTCGACCAGCGGCATCCAGTGCCACTTGTCGAAGGTGGTGCAGGGGTGCGAGATGCCGAGCGCGACGAGTTCGCCGACCTGCGGCGCTTCGGCGGTGTGGGCCGGGTCCCAGCGCAGGTGGGCGTGCTGGTCGTTCAGCGCGGCGATCTTCCAGCCCGCGGGCACGGCGCGTGGCACGGGCGCGCCGCGCGCCGCGCGCAGCAAGGGCATCGGCATCTCGATGTCGAAGGAAAGGTCGCGCCGTCCGGCGGCCAGCAGCGCCAGACCCGGTTCGGGGCACGACTGCACGTGCGTCCAGACCTCGAGCGCCGGCCGCAGCGCGGAGCCCGGCGCACAGCCCAGGCGCGATTCGACGACGCCGACGAAGCGCTTGTAGTGGCCGTGGTCGTGCGTGATGTAGCAGCCCGAACGCAGCAGCCCGCGCACCGGCCGGCCGAGCGCCGGCGTCAGGCGCGTCGCCACGAGGTCGAAGATGGCCGAGCCGCCGGCCGAGAACAGCACCTCTTGGGTGTCGAACAGGCCCTGCGCTTCGCACTCGCGGGCCAGCGCCTCGACGCGGTCCATCAGCGCGTTCGCGTAGGGCGCGTCGGCCTCGGTGTGGCCTTGCGCGCCCAGGCCTTCGTAGCACTCGATGCCGACGAACGCCACGGCCGCGCTCGCGTGCAGGCGCCGCGCCAGCGCCAGCGCCTGTTCGTGACCGCGGCAGCCGGTGCGCCCGCCCGGCAGCCCCAGTTCGAGCATCACCTCGAAGGGCACGCCGCCCGCATGGCGGGCCGCCCAGTCCTCCACCAGCGCCAGCTGCGCCTGGGAATCGACGAGGAAGATGACGCGCAGCCCCGCATGCTCGCGCAGCAGTTGCTGGATCGCGGCCAGGTCGGCGTCGCCCAGCACCTGGTTGGCGATCAGCGCCCGCCGCACGCCGGCGGCCACGCCGACCGCCAGCTGCCCCACGGTGGCGAAGGTGATGCCCCAGGCGCCGGCTTCCAGCTGGCGCTGGAACAGCTGCGGCGACATCGTCGTCTTGCCGTGCGGCGCGAGGTCGATGCCCCAGCGCCGGGCCTGGCCCTGCAGCCAGTCGACGTTGTGGGCCAGCGCGTCGCGCTTGAGCACGGCGATGGGGAACGGCAGGTCGCCGGCCAGCACGTTCCAGCCCGCGCCGGCCACGGCGCTGCGGCGCAGCGCGGCGTGGCCGAGAGGGAAGCCCTTGAAGCCGGGGCCGATGAGGGGGTCGAGCAGGTCTTCGGCGGTCATGGCGTTGACTTCAGCATGAGATCCCGGCGCAGGCAGGCCGAGAAGCGGCCCGGCTGCCATTCTTCGAGCGCCGGCCGCGACTGCGCGCAGGCTTCGGCGGCCTGCGGGCAGCGCGTGCGGAAGACGCAGCCCGAAGGCGGGTCCACCGGGCTCGGGATGTCGCCTTGCAGCGGCCCCGCGGTGCTTTCGGCCAGCGGGTCGGGCTTCGGGCTGGCGGCGAGCAGGGCGCGCGTGTACGGGTGCAGCGGGCGCGCGAACAGGTCGGCGGTGGGCGCCACCTCCATCACGTGGCCGAGGTAGAGCACGACCACGCGGTCGCAAAGGTACTCGACGACGTCGAGGTCGTGCGAGATGAACAACATGGTCAGCGAGAGCCGTTCGCGCAGGTCGGCCAGCAGGTTGATCACCTGCGCCTGGATCGACACGTCCAGTGCCGAGAGCGGCTCGTCGGCGACGATGAACTCGGGCTCGACCGCCAGCGCGCGCGCGATGCCGATGCGCTGGCGCTGGCCGCCGGAGAATTCGTGCGGGAAGCGGCTGGCGTGTTCGGGGCGAAGGCCCACCAGGTCCAGCAGCTCGGCGATGCGCTTGTCCTGTTCGCCCCGGCCCTGATGCAGGCCGTGCGTGGCCAGTGCCTCGCCCAGCACGGCGCCGATGCGCATCTTCGGGTTCAGGCTGGCATAGGGATCCTGGAAGATGATCTGCAGCCTGCTGCGCAGCCCCCGCAACGCCGTGCTCGAAAGGCGGCCGATGTCTTCGCCGCGGTACAGCACCTGGCCGCCGGTGCACTCCAGCAGGCGCAGCACGCTGCGGCCAATGGTGCTCTTGCCCGAGCCCGATTCGCCCACAAGCCCCAGCGTCTCGCCGCGCCGGATGGCGAACGACACGCCGTCGACCGCGCGCACCGGCCGGCGCGGGTCGCCGAAGTGGCGCCGCAGGTCGCGCACCTCGATGAGCGGCACTTCGGCGTCCACGTTCAGGCGGCCTCCTTCGACGGCGCCGGCGCGGGCACCCGCACGCAGCGCGCGGACCGGCCTTCGCCGCTGGCCGCGAGTGCGGGCATCGCTTGCGCGCATGCCGGCAAGGCCTGGTCGCAGCGCGGCTGGAAGGCGCAGCCCGGCGGTGGCGCGAGCGGGCTCGAGACCTGCCCGCGGATGGCGACCAGGCGCCGCGGCCGCGGCTGCCCGGCGGCCTTCGCCCGGCCTGGCAGGCAGGCCAGCAGCCCTTGCGTGTAGGGGTGCAGCGGCATCGCGAACAGGGGCCGCACCGGCGCCGCCTCGACGATGCGGCCGGCGTACATCACCGCCACGTCGTCGGCGTGGTGCGCCACCACGCCCAGGTTGTGGGTGATGAAGAGCATGCTCATGCCGGTCTGCGCCTGCAGGCGCCGCATGAGCGCCAGGATCTGGGCCTGGATCGTCACGTCGAGCGCGGTGGTCGGCTCGTCGGCGATGAGCAACGTGGGCTCGCAGGCCATGGCGAGCGCGATCATCACGCGCTGGCGCATGCCGCCCGAAAGCTGGTGCGGGTGCTCGTGCTGGCGCTGCCGCGCGGCCGGGATCTCCACCAGTTCCAGCATGCGCAGCGCCTGCGCGCGCGCCGCCGCCCGGTCCAGGCCGCGGTGCAGGCGAAGTGACTCGGCGATCTGCTCGCCGACGGTGAACACCGGGTTCAGGCTCGTCATCGGCTCCTGGAAGATCATCGCCACTTCGTCGCCGCGCAAGGCACGCAGGCGCGGTTCGGCCAGCGTGAGCAGGTCGACGGTCTGGCCGGCACGGTTCACGAACAGCGCCTCGCCCTTCACCTGCGTGCGCGTGCCGCGCGGCAGCAGGCGCATCAGGGTGAGGCCGGTGACCGACTTGCCCGAGCCTGATTCGCCCACCAGCGCGGTGGTGGCGCCGGCGCGGATGGTGAAGCTGACGTCGGCCACGGCGTGCACGCGCCCTTCGTCGGTGTCGAACGACGTGCCGAGGTGGCGGACTTCGAGGCGGTTCACATCGACTTGCGCAGGCGCGGGTCCAGCAGGTCGCGGATGCCGTCGCCCAGCAGCTGCAGCGACAGCGCGGTGAAGACGATGGCCAGGCCCGGAAACAGCACGATCCACAGCGCCTGGTGGGCGTACTGCTGGCTGCCCGCCACCATGGTGCCCCAGGTGGGGATCTCGGGCGGCACGCCCACGCCCAGGAACGACAGCGCCGCCTCGGCCAGGATGGCGTAGGCGAAGATGAACGAGGCCTGCACGAGGATGGGCGACATCAGGTTGGGCAGCACGTGTCGCAGCAGGATGCGCGTGGTGGACACGCCGACCGCGCGCGCCGCCTCGACGAACAGCAGCTCGCGCACCACCAGCGTGGAAGCGCGCACCACGCGCGCCACGCGCGGCGTGTAGACCAGCACCAGCGCCAGCACCACGTTGAGCATCGAAGGGCCGAGGATGCCGACCAGCGCGATGGCGAGCAGGATGTCGGGGAAGGACATCATGGCGTCGACGACGCGCATCAGCGGCGCGTCGAGCCGGCGGAAGAAGCCCGCCACCAGCCCCAGCAGCGTGCCCGCCAGCACCGAGCCGAAGGCGGTGAGCAGCGCGATGGTGAGCGAGTAGCGGCCGCCGAAGGCGATGCGCGCGAAAAGGTCGCGGCCGAGTTCGTCGGTGCCCAGCAGGTGCTCCGCCGAAGGGCCGTGCAGGCGCTGCGCGACCGCCGTCTCGTTCGGGTCCAGGCCCGAGAGCGGCCCGGCCAGCAGCGACACCGCCACCACCAGCGCCAGCGCCAGCGCGGCGGCCAGCACGATGCGGCGGCGGAACAGCTGGCGCAGCAGCAGCGGCATGGCTCAGACCTTCACCCGCGGGTCGACCACGGTGTAGAGCAGGTCGATGCCGAAGTTGATGAGCACGTAGAGTGCGGCCACCACCAGCAGCGCACCCTGGATCACCGGGTAGTCGCGCCGCGTCACCGCGCTCACCACCAGATTGCCCACGCCGGGCAGGCCGAACACCGTCTCGGTGACCACCGCGCCGCCGATCATCAGCGCCACCGTGAGGCCGAGCACGGTGACGATGGGCACCAGCGCGTTGCGCAGCGCGTGCTTGAGCACGATGGTCGGCTCGCCCAGCCCCTTGGCGCGCGCGGTGCGCACGTAGTCCTCGCCCAGCACGTCGAGCATCGAAGCGCGCGTGAAGCGGATGATGAGCGCCGAGTTCAACACCCCCAGCACGGTGGCCGGCAGCACCAGCGTGTGCAGGCGCGCCGCGAGCGTTGCGCCGGGCTCGCCGTAGCCCGAGACCGGGAACCAGCCCAGGCCGACCGCGAACACCTGCATCAGCACGAGGCCGAACCAGAAGCTGGGCACGCTGGCGCCCAGCATCGCGAAGCCGGTGAGCGCCTGGTCGACGAAGCGGCCGCGGAAGACCGCCGAGACGATGCCGCAGGGCACGCCGATCAGCGCGGCGATTCCCACCGCCAGCAGCGAGAGCAGCGCGGTGGGCTCGGCGCGTTCCCACAGCGCCTGCGTCACCGGGCGCTGCAGGAAGATCGACTCGCCCAGGTTGCCGTGCGCCAGTTCGCGCAGCCAGAGGCCGAACTGCACCGGCAGCGGGCGGTCCAGGCCGTAGACCTTCTGCACGCGGGCGATGTCCTCGGCCGTGGCCTGGTCGCCCAGCAGCACCGCGATGGGGTCGCCCGGCGCGGCGCGCGTGAGCAGGAACACCAGCACCGCCACCAGCGACATGACCAGCAGCATGCCGCCCAGGCGGGCGAGGAGGTAGCGCACCATCGGGCGCGGCGCTTCAGGCCTTCAGGCTGGTGTTCCAGAAGAACGGGTAGGTGAAGGGCGTGTAGCCCTGCAGCGAGGGCGAGCGCGCCGACAGGCTGGCGAACTTGCCGACCTGGATGTAGGGCACCTCGTCGTACACCACCTGCTGCACCTTGGCCCACAGCGGCGCGCGTTTCGCCGGATTCGGTTCCTGGTTCAGCGCCGCCAGCGCGGCCGTCTTGGCGGGCGAGCTCCACCAGCCCGGCGCGCCGTCGCCCAGCTGCGGCGGCGAGAGCATCGGCTCCGGGAACAGGCCCGAGTGCGTGATGTAGATGTCCCACAGCTTCGGGTCGGCGCGCCGCTGCAGCAGCGTGGCCCACTCCACCACGTTCAGCTCGGCCTTGAAGCCGGCGCGCTTGAGCTGCTCGGCCATCACGAGCGCCATGTTGTAGTGGAAGTCGTACTGCCGGCTGGTGAGGATGCGCACCGGCTCGCCCTTGTAGCCGGCCTGCTCGGCCTGCGCCTTCGCCTTCTTGGCGTCGCGTTCGTTGTAGGCCGCGGTGCCGGCGTCGGAGTAGAACGGCGTGCCCTTCGGGAAGTGGTTGCCTTCGACGATGAAGAAGCGCGTGTCGCCGAAACCCGCGGCCAGCATCTCGCCTTCGCCGATCGCCGTCTGCGCCGCCTTGCGCAGCGGCTGCGCCGCCATCGAGCCTTCCTTGGTGTTGAACACCAGGTAGGGGAAGCCGAACGAAGGCGTCATGATCGGCACCACCTTGGCGCCGGCCTTCTCCAGCCGGCCCAGCGCCTCGATCGGCAGCAGGTCGGCGTAGTGGTACTGGCCGGCGAGCGCGCCTTCCACCCGTGTGTTCGCGTTCGGCACCGGCAGGAAGCGCAATTCCTCCACCACCGCCGTGCGCTTGCCGCCGTAGCCGCTGGGCGCTTCCTTGCGCGCCGAGTAGGCATCGAAGCGCGTGAGCAGCACGTACTGGTCGGGCCTGCGCTCCTTGAACCTGTACGGCCCGGTGCCGACGAATTCGCGCAGCGGCTGCGCCAGCGTCTCCTTGGCCATGATGGCGGCCATGCCCGAGGCCATGGCCAGCTGCGAAAGCAGCGGCGCGTAGGCGTTCTTGAGGCTGATCTCGACGTTGAGCGCGTCCTTGGCCACGATGTCGGCCACCTGCGCGGCCACCGACTTGCCGCGCGGCGAGACCTCCATCCAGCGCTTCAGGCTGGCCACCACGTCTTCGGCGTTGAGATCTCGGCCGCTGTGCAGCTTCACGCCCTTGCGCAGCGTGACGGCGTAGAGCTTGCCGTCGGCCGAGATCTTCGGCATCGCCTCGGCCAGCATCGGCACCAGCGAAGCCTTGGCGTCGAACGTGAACAGCGGCTCGTAGACGTGCTGCATGATGATGCAGACCAGGTCGGCCGGCGTGGACTGGATGTCCAGCGTCGGCGGCTCGGCCACCATGGCCAGGTTCAGCGCCGAGGCGCCGGCCTGCGCCCGCGCCGGCCCGAAGCCCGCGCCGGCGCCCAGCGCCAGCATCGAAGACAGGACCGTGCGCCGGTCGGTGCGAAGCTCGCGGGTCATGGCAGACTCCTCAGGGTGAAGAGAATTTTCAGGAACGACAGCGTATTCGCCTTTGGATGGGTCGTTTTCAGGTCAAACCCGAACGCCGCATCGCATTTCTGAAAATAGATTTCAGTCTGGACGCCAGACTTTCGAGAGGAGACGCCCCATGCCCCTGCAGTACCTCGGCAACCCGCCGCTCGCTTCCGACCGCCAGGCGCGGCCCTTCTCGCCCGCCGTGCGCGCGGGCGACTTCGTCTACGTGTCCGGCCAGGTGCCGGCCGACGCCCAGGGCGAGATCGTCGCCGGCGGCATCGAGAAGCAGACGCACCAGGTGATGGCCAACCTGCAGGCCGCGCTGGCCCTGGCCGGCGCCACCTTCGACGACGTCTGCAAGTGCACCTGCTGGCTGGCCGACGCGCGCGACTTCGGCGCCTTCAACCGCGTCTACATGAGCTACTTCCCGAACGGGCGGCCCGCGCGTTCGACCACCGAAGCGCGGCTCATGGTCGATGCCAAGGTCGAGATCGACGTCATCGCCTACAAGCCGGCCAGCGCGTGACGGGCCTGGGCCCGGCGCTGCAGCGCATTCCGCGGGTCGTGCCACACTGGGTCCCGATGGAGTCCACAACATCCGGTCCCGTGGCGGTCTCGATCCGCGGGCTTTCCAAGCGCTACGCCGGCGGCCATGTCGCGTTGAAGCAGGTGGACCTGGAGATCCGGCGCGGCGAGATCTTCGCGCTGCTGGGTCCCAACGGCGCCGGCAAGACCACGCTGATCAGCATCGTCTGCGGCATCGTCACGCCCAGCGAAGGCAGCGTCGCGGTCGAAGGGCACGACATCGCGCACGACTGGCGCGCGGCACGCTCCTGCATCGGCCTCGTGCCGCAGGAGCTGACCACCGACGCCTTCGAGACGGTGTGGAACGCGGTGCGCTTCAGCCGCGGCCTGTTCGGCAAGGCGCCCGATGCGGCGCACCTGGAAGCGGTCCTGCGCGACCTTTCGCTCTGGGACAAGCGCGACGCGAAGCTGATGATGCTCTCGGGCGGCATGAAGCGCCGCCTGCTCATCGCCAAGGCGCTGGCGCACGAGCCTTCGATCCTGTTCCTGGACGAGCCCACCGCGGGGGTCGACGTGGAACTGCGGCGCGAGATGTGGTCCCTGGTGCGCCGCCTGCGCGAACGCGGCGTGACCATCATCCTCACCACCCACTACATCGAGGAAGCCGAGGAGATGGCCGACCGCGTGGGCGTCATCCACCAGGGCGAGCTGATCGTGGTGGAGGACAAGCACACGCTGATGAAGAAGCTGGGCAAGCGCGTGCTGCGCGTCGAGCTGGAACAGCCGCTGGCGGTGCTGCCGCCCGCGCTGGCCGGCTGGCCGGTGGACCTGGCCGAAGCGGGACGGCGGCTCGAATTCCACGTCGGCAATCCCGGCGAAGGACCCGGCGTGGGTGCCCTGCTGGCCGCGCTGGCGGCTGCCGGCGTGGCGGTGCGCGACGTCGAGTCGCACCAGACCTCGCTCGAGGAGATCTTCGTCGGCCTGGTGAGCGGGCGCGGCACGTCAGGGGCGGCGGCATGAGCGCGCTTCACTTCAACCGCCACGGCGTGGCCGCGATCTACCGCACCGAGATGGCGCGCTTCTTCCGCACCATCGGCCAGAGCCTGGTGGCGCCGGTGATGACCACCTCGCTGTACTTCATCGTCTTCGGCTCGGCCATCGGCTCGCGCATTCCGCAGATGGGCGGCGTCGACTACGGTGCCTTCATCGTGCCCGGGCTGATGATGCTGTCGCTGCTGACGCAGAGCCTGTCGAACGCGTCGTTCGGCATCTACTTCCCGCGCTTCACCGGCACCGTGTACGAACTGCTCTCGGCGCCGGTGAGCCCGTTCGAGACCGTGGTGGCCTACGTCGGCGCGGCGGCGTCGAAGTCGGTGCTCATCGGGCTGGTGATCCTGGCGACGGCGAGCCTGTTCGTGCGCCTGCACATCGAGCACCCGGTGTGGATGCTGGGCTTCCTGGTGCTGACGGCGCTGACCTTCAGCCTGTTCGGCTTCATCATCGGCATCTGGGCCAAGGGCTTCGAGCAGCTGCAGCTGATGCCCATGCTGGTGATCACGCCGCTCACCTTCCTGGGCGGCGCGTTCTACTCGATCGAGATGCTGCCGCCTTTCTGGCGCACGGTGACGCTGTTCAACCCGGTGGTCTACCTGATCGACGGCTTCCGCTGGGCCTTCTTCGGCAAGGCCGACGTCGGCGTCGGCATCAGCCTGGCGGCCACCGCGCTGCTGCTGGCGGCGTGCATGGGCGTGGTGGTCTGGATCTTCCGCACCGGGTACCGGCTGAAGCAGTGAAGGCGCCCTAGAATGCCGCCCCTTTCGCTGCCCCCGGACCATGTTCAAGAACGCGCTCGTCTACCACATCGAACAGTGGGAACCGCCCACGCAGGCCGAAGTCGAGCAGCGCCTGGGCGGCGCCCGCTTCACCGAATGCCGCCCCAGCCAGCCTGAATCGGCCGGCTGGGTGGAACCGCGCGGTCGCAAGCACGGTGCGCTGATGGAAAGCGTGGGCGGGCAGCTGGTGCTGAAGCTGTGCAACGAGGTCAAGCCGGTGCCGGGCGGCGTGGTGAAGGACGCGCTGGAAGCGCGGCTCGACAAGATCGAGGCCGACACCGGCCGCCGCCCCAAGGGCAAGGCCGCGCGCGAGATCAAGGAGCAGATCGTGCACGAGCTGCTGCCGCGCGCCTTTCCGAAGCGGTCCACCACCGTGGTCTGGATCGACCTGAAGGCGCAGCGCGTGCTGGTCGGCGCCGCCAGCGCGAAGAAGGCCGACGCCGTGGTCACGCAGCTGGTGGACCTGTTCGGCGGCCTGCGCCTGGTGCCGCTGCAGACCGCGTGGTCGCCGGCGGCGGCGATGTCGGAATGGCTGAGCGACCAGCAGGCACCGGCCGGCTTCAGCGTCGACCGCGAGTGCGAGCTCAAGCAGCCCGACAGCGAGAAGGCCAGCGTGCGCTACACGCGCCACACGCTGGAGATCGACGAGCTGCGCGAACACATCAAGCAGGGCAAGCTGCCCACCCAGCTGGCGCTCACCTGGAACGGCCGCGTCTCCTTCGTGCTGACCGACGCGCTGGCGCTGAAGAAGATCAAGCTGCTCGACGTGGTGCTGGAAGGCCGACCGGCCGCGGAGCAGGAAGACGACGGCTTCGACGCCGACGTCGCGCTCATGACGGGCGAGCTGCAGGGCCTGCTGGCCGACCTGGTGGCCGCGCTGGGCGGCCCGCACGAGAAAGCCGCGCCGGCGGCCTGAATTCAGGCCGCGGCCAGCTTCGACAGCATGCGCGCCGGCAGCCGCCGGTGTTCCACCAGGTCGCGCAGTTCGGCCAGCGCCAGGTAGCGCCCCTTCGGCCCGGGCTTGCCCAGCACCTTCAGCAGCACCGGCCATTCGCCGTTCATCAGCGCGCGGTCCGCGCGCCGGCGGCGGCCGGCGGCGCGCTCGAAATTGGCGTCCATCATGCGCGTCAGGTCGCGCAGGTCCAGGCCGCGCTCGGCCTGGCCGTCGGCGCCGGTCTTGTCGCCGGCGAAGCCTTCCAGGCGCTTCCATTCGGCGACGACGAAGCGCGCCTGCGCGTCCAGCAGGCCGCTGCCGACGCCGTGCTTGTCCAGCGGGCCGTCGCGCAGGCGGTCCAGGTGCAGGCCCTGGCTCGCATTGCGCAGCAGTGAACCGGGCCCCAGCCCGTTGGCAATGAGGGCGATGGCGCGGATCGCCGCGCCGCCCAGGTCGGGCGCGCCTTCGCCCGTGCGGACGACGCGCCCGATGGTCTGCGCCACCTGGCCCAGCGGCGCGGTGCCGTCGGGCAGCAGGCCCTGCGCCACCAGCGAGCGCAGGAAAGGGCAGGGGTTGCCGGGCGAAACGGGCTGGCTCATGGCGTTGTCCTCACTCTGGCTTGAGGCGCCGCACCACGGCGCCGGTCAGGCTGCGCAGCAGCCAGCGCGGCGTGCTGCGGCCGGCCACGGTGGCAGCGTGGTTCACCACGCCGGGCACGCGGATCACCTCGCCGCGCAGGCAGGCGCGCAGGCCTTCGGCCGCGACGTCCTGCGCCGTGCCCACCACCAGGCCGGGCAGCGCGCCCAGCTCGGCGCTGCCGGCCTGCGCGCGTTCGAGCATGGAGGTGGCGGTGATGCCGGGGCACAGCGCGGTGACGGTGACGCCGCTGCCCTTCAGCTCTTCCGACAGCGATTCGGTGAGCGACAGCACGTAGGCCTTGGTCGCCGCATAGGTGGCCAGGCGCGGGATCGGCTGGAAGGCGGCGATCGAGGCCACGTTGAGCACCCGGCCCTGGCCGCGCGCCACCATCGGCGGCACGAAGTGGGCCAGCATCTCGGTGAGCGCGACCACGTTCAGGTCGATCAGCTCGCGGTGGCGCGTGGGCTTCATCGCGACGAAGTCGCCATGCTCCAGCACGCCGGCGTTGTTCACCAGCAGGTCGACGTTGCGACGCGCGCGCTTCAGCGCCGCGGCCAGCTTCGCGGCGGCGCCGGGCTGCGACAGGTCGGCCGGCTGCACGCGCACGCGCACGCCGTGTTCGGCCTGCAGCGTGTCGGCCAGCACCTTCAGCTTGTCGGCGCTGCGCGCCACCAGCACGAGGTCGAAGCCGGCGGCGGCGATCTGGTGCGCCAGCGCTTCGCCGATGCCCGACGATGCGCCGGTGACGAGCGCGGTCTGCCCGGCGCCGGGTTTCGCGCGTGTCATGCCGGCACCACCAGGATCTTGCCGTCGCGTTCGCCGGCGGCCGCTGCAGCCACCGCTTCGCGGATGTGCTCCACCGGGTAGGTGGCGTGCACGCGCGCGCTCAGCTCGCCGCTGGCCAGCGCGCGCGTCAGCTCGGCGTAGAGCGCGCGCTGCGCCTCGCGCGGCGCCTTGCCGAACCACTTCGCGAGCCAGAAGCCGCGCAGCGTGACGTCCTTGAAGACGAAGGCCTCGGCCGAGACCACGCAGGGTTCGCCGCTCATGAGGCCGTAGTTCACCAGCGTGCCGCCTTCGCCCAGGCAACGCGCCAGGCGGTCGGTGGCCTTGCCGCCGACGGCGTCGACGCCCAGCTTGATCGAAGCCCCGCCGGTCGCTTCGCGCACGCGCTTGTGGAGGTCGTCGCCGTCGACCAGCACCACGTCGGCGCCGAGCGCCTTCACCGCCGCCACCGCGCTTTCGCGGCGCACGATGTTCACGGAGCGCAGGCCACGTTGTTTCGCCAGCTGCACCAGGTAGCCGCCGACGCCGGAGTTGGCGACGTTCTGGATCACCCAGTCGCCCGGCGCCAAGGTCACGAACTCCGTCAGCATCAGCGACGCGGTCGCCGGGTTCACCGTGAGCATGGCCATCTGCTGCGGGTTGGCGCCTTCGGGCAACGGCACCAGGCGCTTCGCGTCGGCCAGCTGGTGCGAACACCAGGTGCCGCTGCCGGCGGCCAGCAGCACCAGCTGCCCGGGCTTCAAGGCGACGTCGGGGCCGACCTCGACCACGCGGCCCACGCCTTCACTGCCGCCCACCGCGGGCAGCGGCGGCAGCATGCCGTAGCCGCCGGTGAGCATCAGCACGTCGGAAGGGTTGATCGGCGCGGCCAGCACGGCCACCAGCGCCTGGCCGGCGGCGGGCGCCGGCAGGTCCACGGTGGCGGGGGTTATCACGTCCTGCGGTACCGGGCCGCGGGTTTCGTAGCGTGCCTGCACAGCCTTCATGTCAGGGTCTCCTTGTGCGTTCTGTAGGGGTCGGGGTAGGCGAAGCGGCGCACGCCGCCGCGGTCGAAGGGTTGCCACGCGCCTTCGGGCTGCGCCAGCCGGTCGGCCAGCGCGTAGAGCGCGAACGGGTTGACGCCCAGCCCCAAGTGGCTGGCGCGCACCTCGATGCTCTCGGCCTGCGCCCCCGGCGCCTGCACGCTGCAGGGCCAGGCGACGATGCCGTCGGTGCGGCTGAAGATCGACGTGGTGGGGCAGGGCGGGGGTTCGTGCAGGTCTTCGTGGTGGATGGGCGCGGCCGCCTGGCCGCGCTGCAGCCGGCGGTAGGTGCGCGTGGCACGGTTGGCGTCGCGCGGACCGGTGAAGGGGCTGCCCAGGCTGACCACCTGGCGCACCGTTTCCGGTGCGCGCTTGGCGACTTCGCGCGCGTACAGGCCGCCCAGGCTCCAGCCGACCAGGCTGACGCGGCGGCCGCTCTTCGCGTGCAGCGCGTGCACCTGGGCCAGCGCCTGCTCCAGCGTGGCGGCGCGCGCACCCAGGTTGCGGCCCTGGCCCCAGCCGTGCACGTCGTGCCCCAGCACACGCAGCAGGCGGCGCAGCGGGCGCGTGCTGAAGTCCGACGCCAGGAAGCCCGGGTAGACGATGACCGCGTGGCCGTCGCCGCGCGGCGCGTTCAAGAGCCAGGGCGCGACGGCCAGGCTGGCCGCGTATTCGAGCGGTGCGCCGGCTTCCAGCAGCAGCAGCCAGCGCGATGGCGGCAGGACGGTGGTGCTCATGTTCTGGTGGGGCTCAGGGCGACAACCGATGGACAGCCCGGGTGCCGCAACGCGATAACCGGGTCGATGAGTCTTCCCCCCGCCAGGACCCCGTGCTGAAGCCCGCCCGCGCGACGCCGCGCGCGGCGGCCGACGAGCGCATCCACCCGCCGTACAAGATCGCCAACCTGGTGGCCGCGGCGGCCGAGGAAGGGCTGGACGCCACCGCGCTGCTGGACGGCAGCGGCCTCGACGTGGCGGCGATCGAAGACGCCGAGCGCAAGACCTCGAGCCGGCAGTTCGCACTGGCCTGCCGCAACGCCATCGCGCGGGGCGCTTCGCCCGAACTGCCCTTCCGCATGGGCCAGCGCATGCGCGTCTCGGCCTACGGCATGTACGGCTTCGCGCTGCTGACCTTCCGCACCGCGCGCGAAGGCATGCAGTTCGCGCAGCGCTTCCACCGGCTGGCGGTGCCGACCTTCAGGTTGTCGCTGGAGGAGCAAGGCGACAACGCTTCCTGGGTCTACGACGACCTGCTGGGCCTGGACCCGGCGGGCGAACTGCACCGCTTCCTGCTGGAGTACCAGGTCTCGCTGCAGGCTTCGCTGGCGCGCGACATCTGGCCCGACGTCATCGTGGCCCGGCGTGCGCTGTTCCGCCACCCGAAGCCGGCGCATGCCGAGCTGTACACGCAGCTGCTCAACTGCCCGGTGGTCTTCGGCGCCGAACGCGACGCGCTGGAGTTCGACGCCCGGCTGCTGGACATCCAGCTGCCGCTGCACAACCCGCTGACCGCGACCATGGTGCACCGGCTGTGCGAACAGCTGCTGGCCAAGGCCGAGCAGCCCAGCGGCCTGGCCGGGCGCGTGTACCAGCTGCTGGCGGGCCGCCCGGGCGACCTGCCCACCATGGAGCAGGTGGCCGACGAACTGCACACCACCGCGCGCACGCTGCGCCGGCGGCTGGAAGACGAAGGCACCACCTTCCAGGCGGTGCTGAACACGGTGCGCGCCGACCTCGCCAAGCAGTACCTGGCGACGACCCGGCTCACGAGCGAAGAGATCGCCGGCGCGCTGGGCTTTTCCGACGGCGCCAACTTCCGCAGCGCCTTCCGCAAGTGGACCGGGCGCTCGCCCACCGAGTACCGGCGCGAGGCGCAGGCCGCGGGCTGAGGGCGTCACGCCGCGACGCGCCGCTTGCGCGCCACGGTCTTGCGCGGCTTCTTCGCTTCATCCTTCGCCGGCGCCAGCGCCGCCGAGGTGGCCGCGGTGGCGGCCGCGAAGGCCGGCAGCGTGCGCGCCGTCGCCAGCGCCGCTTCCATGGCCCGCGCCAGCTCGGCCACGTCGGGCACCGCGCGCCGGCAGGCGATGAGGCCGAAACACAGCTGGCCGTTGTAGCTCTGCACCGTGATGTTGAGCGCGATGCCGTGGACCACGATCGACAGCGGGTACAGGCCCACCATGCGCGCGCCGGCCATGTACAGCGGCACCTGCGGCCCCGGCACGTTGGAGATGACCACGTTGGCCACGCGCAGCCGGTGCGCCAGGCGCGAACGGCCGTAGAGCGAGGCCATGCCGCTGAGCAGCCAGGGCGAGCCCAGCGAAGGAAAGTCCTTCGGGATCAGGTCGCCGAACGCGCCCATCTCGTCCTTCATGGCGCGCGTGGCGGCCATCACCGAGGCCAGGCGTTCGGCGGGGTCGGCCAGGTGCGTGGCCAGGTCGACCAGGCTGCCCGAGACCTGGTTGTTGCTCGTGGCGTCGCCGGCGGCGCGCAGCGAGACCGGCACGCCGGCCACCAGCGTCTTCGCCGGCAGCTCGCGCCCTTCGTCCAGGTAGTGGCGCAGCGCGGTGCTGCACAGCCACAGCACCATGTCGTTGATGGAAGCGCCATGCGCCTTGCCGATCGCCTTCACCTCCTGCAGCGGCAGGCCCACGGCGGCGAAGCTGCGCTGGTTGGTGATGGGCGTGGTGAAGGGCGAGGGCGGGGCGAACTTCAGGCGCGAAGCCAGCTTCACGCGGCCGGCGTCGTTGCGCTGCGCCCAGGCCTGCTTGGCGGTGCCCCAGGCGGCGCCCGCCAGCGGCGGCAGCAGGCGCGCGAACTGCACCAGCTGCTGCGCCTGGTTGGTCACCGCGGCGCCCAGCAGCTCGGCCACGCCCAGCTGGTAGCGGTTGCTGCGCACCGGCCGCGGCGGCTTCACGCGCCGGCCTTCGGGCGCCAGGTCGAAGATGCTGCTGGCCAGTGCCACCGCGGCCTGGCCGTCCACCGCCGCGTGGTGCACCTTGGAATAGAAGGCCAGCCGGCCGTCGGCCAGCCCTTCGATGACGTAGAACTCCCACAGCGGGCGGCTTCGGTCCAGCAGGCTGGAGTGCAGGCGCGCGCACAGCGCCTGCAGCTGCGCCATGGTGCCGGGCTTGGGCAGCACCAGGTAGCGCATGTGGTAGTCGAGGTCGATGTCGTCGTCGTGGATCCACACCGGGTTGGCCAGGTCGAAGGGCATCGGCGCCAGCTTGCGCGTGAACACTGGCGCCAGGTGCATGCGGCTGGTGACGTGGGCCTTCACCGCTTCGTACCAGTTCTCGGCACCGCCGGCCGGCGGGTCGAACAGGGCCACGCTGCCCACGTGCATGGGCATTTCCGGGCTTTCCAGGTGCAGGAAAGCCCCGTCCACGATGCTGAGATGGTTCATGTCGCTCATCACTTGCCGGCGCGCAGCGCCGCCTCCTCGTCGACCAGGGTCTTCTTCGAGAGCTTGCCCACCGGCGTCTTGGGCAGCGCGGCGCGGATCTCGAGCGCGCCGATCATCTCGTGCTTGCCGATCTTGTCGGCGAGAAAGGCCTTCATGGCCTCCAGGGTGATGGACTCGGCACCCGCCTTCAGCGCGACGAAGGCCTTCGGCGACTGGCCGCGGTAGGCGTCGGGAATGCCGATCACGCAGACCTCGGCCACCGCCGGGTGGGTGTAGATGGCTTCCTCGATCGTGCGCGGGTAGACGTTGAAACCGCTGCACAGCAGCATGTCCTTCGTGCGGTCGACGATGTACAGGTAGCCGTCGGCGTCCATCTCGGCGACGTCGCCGGTGCGCATGAAGCCTTCGCGGTTGAAGGCCTCGCGCGTGGCTTCGTCGGCGTTCCAGTAGCCCTTCATCACGTTCGGGCCCTTGATCACCATCTCGCCGCGTTCGCCGGTGCCGACGTAGGCGTCGGGGTCGGCCAGGCTGGCGAGGCGGATCTCGATGCCGGGCATCGGCAGGCCGCAGGAGCCCACGCGCTGCTTCGCCGTCATCGGCGAGAAGGTGCCGGCGGGCGCGGTCTCGGTCATGCCCCAGCCTTCGGCCAGGCTGCAGCCGGTGAGCTGCATGAAGCGCTGGTGCACCTCGGCCGGCAGCGGCGCGCCGCCGGAGCCGCAGTACTTCAGCGAACGCAGGTCGAACTGCTCGACGGCGGGGAACTGGTTGATGGCGGTGTACATGGTGGGCACGCCGGGGAAGACGGTGATCTTCTTGGCCGCCAGGTCCTTCAGCACCTCGGCCGGGTCGAAGCGCACGTGCAGCGTCTGGGTGGCGCCCAGGCGCACGCCGAACAGCATGTTCACGCTCAAGGCGTAGATGTGGAAGGGCGGCAGCACGCACAGGAAGCGTTCTTCGCCTTCCTTCAGGTCGGCGCCGCCCAGCGTGGCGGTCAGCACGTACTGCGCATTGGCGGCGGTGAGGTTGGCATGCGTGAGCATCGCGCCCTTGGGCAGGCCGGTGGTGCCGCCGGTGTACTGCAGCACGGCCAGCGCGTCGCGCGGGTCACCGATGTGGTGTGGCGTGTAGCGGCCGTCGTTGTCGATCAGCTTCGCGAACGAGACGTGGCGATCGTCTGCCGCCACCTCGGCCAGCTGGCCGGCGGCCATCAGGTGCGCCGTCACCGGGCCCGGGTGGGCGGCCATCTCGCCCAGCGTTCCCACCACCAGCGTCTTCAGCCGCGTGCGCCCCAGCAGGCGCGCCATCTGCGGGTACAGCGCGGCCAGGTCCAGCGTCACCAGCACGTCGGTGCGGCTGTCCTCGATCTTGTGTTCCAGCACGCGCTCGGCGTCCAGCGGCGAATAGTTGACGACCACGCCGCCGGCCTTCAGCACGGCGAAGAAGGCGATCATGTAGTGCGGCGAGTTGGGCAGGTACAGCCCCACGTGCACGCCCGGGCCCACGCCCAGCGCCTGCAGGCCGCGGGCGGCGCGCGCCACCAGGCCCTTCAGCTCGGCGAAGCTGATCTCGCGGCCCATGAAGTCGATCGCGGCGCGGGTGGGCCAGCGCTCGGCGGCGTCATCCAGCAGGCGGTCGACCGGGCCGACGGGAATGTCGGCGTCCCAGCGCATGGCGGCGGGGTAGGAAGCGGTCCAGGGCATGGCGGCCATCGTTGTCTCCTGTCGTTGTGGGTCGGGATTCTGGAAGCCGGGGCGGCGCGGGGACAGGTGCAAATCGGCCGCCGGCGGGGTCGCAAAGGACATCGGCGCACGCCGGCCGCTGCCGGGGCTCTCCCCGGTCGGCACGTCTGGACGCGATGGCGGAGGTGATGCGAGGTGCAAGCCGTCATCCACCCGAACCATGGCCTGCATGAGGTACAACCCCCCACCCATGTCCGCGCCCGTCCGTCCCCGCGTCGCCGTCATCGGCGGCGGCCCCGCCGGCCTGGCCGCCGCCGAGGTGCTGGCCGCCGGCGGCGCGCAGGTCGACCTGTTCGACGCCATGCCTTCGGTGGGCCGCAAGTTCCTGCTCGCCGGCCGCGGCGGGCTCAATCTCACGCATGCCGAGCCGCTGGAACCCTTCCTCGCGCGCTACGGCGCGGCGCGCGGGCGGCTGGAGCCCCTGATCCGCGCCTTCGACCCGCAGGCCCTGCGCGACTGGGCGCAGGGCCTGGGCGTCAGCACCTTCGTCGGCACCTCCAGCCGTGTCTTCCCGACCGACCTGAAGGCCGCGCCGCTGCTGGGCGCCTGGCTGCACCGGCTGCGCGCCGCCGGGGTCGTGGTGCATGCGCGCCACCGCTGGGTGGGCTGGGTCGACGATGGGGCGCTTCGTTTCGCGGCGCCGGCCGGCGAGGTGCACCACCGGGCCGACGCGACCGTGCTGGCCCTGGGCGGCGCGAGCTGGTCGCGGCTGGGGTCCGACGGCGCCTGGGTGCCCTGGCTGCAGGCCTGCGGCGTGGCGGTGAACGCGCTGAAGCCGGCCAACTGCGGCTTCGACGTGGCCGGCGGCTGGAGCAGCTACCTGCGGCAAGCTTCGCCGGCCAACCCGTGAAGCCGGCGGCCGCCAGCGTGGCGCTGGAAGACGGCACGGTGCAGCGCCAGCAGGGCGAATTCGTGCTCACCGAGACCGGTGTCGAAGGCAGCCTGGTCTATGCCTTCTCGGGCCCGCTGCGCGAAGCCATCGCGCGCCACGGCCGCGCGACGTTGACGCTGGACCTGCTGCCGGCGCATCGTGCGGAACAGGTGCTGGCCGAAGTGGCGCGGCCGCGCGGCGCGCGCAGCCTGGCCACGCACCTGAAGAGCCGCCTGAAGCTGCAGGGCCTGAAGCTCGCGCTGCTGCACGAAGTGCTGGGCGCCGAAGGCATGAACGACGCCACCCGCCTGGCCGCCGCGCTGAAGGCGCTGCCCCTGACCCTGGCCGCTGCGCGCCCGATCGACGAAGCCATCAGCAGCGCCGGCGGCGTGGCCTGGCCGGCGCTGGACGAAGGCCTGATGCTGCATGCACGGCCCGGCGTGTTCTGCGCCGGCGAGATGCTCGACTGGGAAGCGCCCACCGGCGGCTACCTGCTCACCGCCTGCATCGCCACCGGCCGCGCGGCGGGGCAGGGCGTGTTGCACTGGTGGGCGAAGACCCGATGAACACCGGGCGGCCCGTGCTGCACTGGACGGAAGGCGGCCAGCCGCGCAGCGCGCTCTGGCGCAGCGAATCGGGCGCCCCGCCGCCCCGGCGCGTGCAGGGGGCCGACGACACGATGAACGCCGACACCGCCTACCGCCTGGCCTGCGAAGGCACGGCGCTGCTGTGGCGGGGCGACTACCACCAGGCCCGCCAGCTGCTGCAGGCGCTGGCGCGGCGCATCGAACGCCGCCCGCGCAAGGCCGCGCCGGTGACTGCGCCCACGCCTGCCCAGGCCTTCCACCTGCACCGCAAGGCGCAGGCCGAGCGCGCACGCATCCTGGGCATGCTGCTGGTCGCGTTCGACGCCGGCCACCACCTGCCGCTGCGCCGCGCACCCGACGTGCGCCTCGCCTGCGAAGAGGCCTGGGGACCGGCCGGCGAACCCAGCGTCGCTTCGCTGCGCGAACTGCTGGCGCTGATCGGTGCCTACGAATGGCGGCACAAAGGCGTGCCTGTGCCGGCGCTGGGTGGCGAGGCCGTCCATCCGCACTACGGCGTGTTCAGCCCGGTGCGCGGCGAATACGTGGACCTGGTGGCGCAGGCGCCGCTGCCCCAGGCCCTGAAGGCGCAGAGCCTGGCCTTCGACATCGGCACCGGCACCGGCGTGCTGGCCGCCGTGCTGGCGCGCCGCGGCGTGCAGCACGTGCTGGCCACCGACAACGACGCACGCGCGCTGGCGTGCGCGCGCGAGAACCTGGCGCTGCTGCACTGCGAGCTGGCCGTGCAGGCGATCGAAGCCGATCTTTTCCCGCCCGGCCGCGCGCCGCTGGTGGTGTGCAACCCGCCCTGGCTGCCGGCCAAGCCCAGCGCGCCGGTCGAGCGTGCCGTCTACGACCCCGAAAGCCGCATGCTCAAGGGCTTCCTGGCCGGCCTGGCGGCGCACCTGGCGCCCGGCGGCGAAGGCTGGCTGATCCTCTCGGACCTGGCCGAGCACCTGGGCCTGCGCACGCGCGCCGAGCTCGAAGCCTGGATCGCGGCCGCCGGCCTGCGCGTGGCGGACCGGCTGGACACCCGGCCCCGCCATGCCAAGGCCTTCGACCCCGCCGACCCGCTGCACGCGGCGCGGGCGAAGGAAGTGACCTCGCTGTGGCGGCTGGTGCCCGCATGACGGGTGCCGATCATTCGCGCTGGCGTTCGACGCCGTCGCGCACCTGGCCGCGGCCCGCGCCCTTGGCGGCATAGAGCGCCTCGTCGGCCCGCGCCAGCACCGCCTCCAGCCTTTCGTCGCCCCCTTGCCAGGCGGCGACGCCGGCCGAGAAGCTGCAGCCGAATGTGCCGCCGTCGGCGTCCTCGAAGCGCAGCGTGCGGAAACGCGCGAGCAGGCCTTCCAGCCGCGCCGCGGCCTGCGCGGTCTCGGCGCCGGGCAGCAGCAGCACGAATTCCTCGCCGCCGTAGCGGCACACCACGTCCTCGGCGCGCGTCTCCTTGCGCACCAGGTCGGCAAAGCCGCGCAGCACGCAGTCGCCGGCGTCGTGGCCGTGGTGGTCGTTCACCAGCTTGAAGTGGTCCAGGTCGACGATGGCGGCGGCCACCGGGCCGCCGCGCCGGCGCATCAGCGCCAGCAGGGCCTGGCCGGCTTCGAACAGGTGGCGCCGGTTCGGCAGGCCGGTGAGCGGGTCCTCCAGCGCCTGCGCGCGGAGCTTCACCTGCAGACGGTCGTTCTCGGCCACCTGCGCCTGCAGCGACTCGTTCAGCGACTCCAGCCGCGCCGCCATCTGGCGCGCGGCGTCGCGTTCCCACTCCGCCTGGCGCAGGCGGTGCGAGATCTGCACGCTGATGCGGCGCGCCCGCGCCGCGCGGCCCAGCAGGCGTTCATGGGTGGCGAAGGCCTCTTCGAGCAGGCCGCAGGCGAGCGCGTGGTCGCCCACCTGGCGCGCCGCCTGGGCCGCCACCCGCAGCAGGTTCACGCGGTCGGCGGCCACGGTGCTGGCTTCGGGCTGCGAGTCCAGCATCGCCTTGCGGGCCTGGCACAGGCGCAGCGCGGCGGCGGCGTCGCCGCGCGCCAGGCGCAGGCGGGCCAGCAGCCACACCCGGTTGGTGGCGAGCTCGTTGCTCATCGGGTCCGTCAGCGCCGGGCCGCCCAGGCGCGCCTCGGCCTCGTCGACCCGCCCGTTGTCCAGCAGCGCCTGGGCGATCTCCTCGTCGCGGCGCAACGCCGGCGGATCGTCGGCGCGTTCCTGCGCCATCAGGTGTTCGCGCGCCAGCGCCAGCGCCTGCGCCGGCTCGCCCAGCAGGCAAAGGCACTGCACCAGGTTGCCCGCGGCGTAGACGATCTGCCGGCGCGAGCCCAGGCGCAGCGCGGCCTGCAGGCACTCCTCCAGCATGGGCCGCGCGTCTTCCAGGTTGTACAGGTCGCTCTGCGTCGAACCCAGGTTGTTGAGCGCGTTGACGAGCAGGCTGTCCACGCCGCTGCGGCGCGCCAGCGCCAGCGCCTGGTGGAAGGTGTCCAGCGCCGCGTCGTCGTGGCCGCGCATCGACTCCACGATCGCCAGCGAACCGGCGGTCAGGAAGGCCTCGACCGGCGTGCGTTCCTCGGCATGGCGGTGCAGCGAACCCAGCAGCTCGTCCGCCTTTGCCAGCCGGCCCTCGCGCCGCAGGGCCAGCGCCTCGGCGTGGTCGACCAGCCAGGCGGCCCGGGGGTTGGGCGTGGCTCCGGCCAGCGCGTGGCGCGCGGCCGCGATGTGTCGGCGCCCGGCCTCCAGCGAGCCTTCGCGCAGTTCGCAGCAGCCCAGCACCGCATGCGCGCGCGCGGCAAGGGTGGGGTCGGTCGTCGCGGCCTGCAAGGCCGCCTGCGCCAGGCGCGCGGCGCCGGCGCCGTCGGCGAACAGAAGTTCCAGGGCGGCGTCGCAGGCGTCGGGTTCGATGGGGGCAGGGGCGATCATGCGGTGACAGGTGCGCCGGCCCTCCCTGCCGGCTCATCGTTCATCGGCCGCACGCGGCGGCACCTGAAGCGCCTGGAAGCCGCTGCGGCGTGTCGGCACGACTTCGGTCACGCCTGGCCCCCATCCTAGCGGCGCCAAAGACAAGGCACCGCCCCGTTGCCGGTGGCGGTACCCATGGCGTTGAGCAGGCTCAGTTCAATGCCGGAACGCGGCGCTGATGACCGGGGCGGTCGTCGACTGCGTGACCGCCGGCCGGCGCAGCAGGCGCAGCGCGTACACCGCCAGCAGCAGGGCACCGGCGGCGAACACGATGTCGCCCGGCACGCGCAGCCAGACCAGCGTCTCCATCACCTTCCCGTGGATGATCTCGGGCGAGCGGGCGTACCACAGGCCCTTGTCGATGGCCGCCGCGGCCTGGTAGATGCCGGCCGGCAGCAGCGACATGAACACCATCATCCCCAGGCCGATGTTCAGGCCCCAGAAGGCGGGCTTGAGCAGGCCGTCGGCGTGCAGGTGGCGCATGTACAGCCCGCGCAGGCAGAACAGCATGAGGCCGATGCCCAGCATGCCGTAGACGCCGAACAGCGCCGCGTGGCCGTGGGCCGCCGTCATGTTGAGGCCCTGCACGTAGTACAGCGAGGCGGGCGGGTTGATCGCGAAGCCCAGCAGGCCGGCGCCGACGGTGTTCCAGAATCCGACCGCCACGAAGCAGGCGATCGGCCACTTGTAGGCGGCCAGCCAGGGCGCGCCCTGGGCCCGGCGCCAGGTGTTGAGCGCTTCCAGGCCGATCAGCGTGAGCGGCACCACTTCGAGCGCCGAGAACACGGCGCCGACGGCGATCACCGAGGTCGGCGTGCCGGTCCAGTACAGGTGGTGCAGCGTGCCCAGGATGCCGCCGAACAGGAACACGATGGTCTCGGCGACGATGGCGCGGTTGGCGCTCTGCGCGCGCACCAGGCCCAGCTTGGTGAAGATCAGCGCGACCACGGCGGTGGCGAAGACCTCGAAGAAGCCTTCCACCCACAGGTGCACCAGCCACCAGCGCCAGTACTCGATCATCGAGTAGTGGGTGTGCTGGCCCCAGGGCAGCGAGGTGCCGTAGAAGCCGCCGATGCAGGTGGCCGACAGGAACACCATCGCGATCAGGCCACGCGTCTCCGAAGGCGTCTTCAGCGCCGGCCACAGCGCGCGGCCGAGCAGGAACAGCCAGAACAGCAGGCCCACGAAGAGCAGGACCTGCCAGACGCGGCCCATGCTCGTGAATTCCAGGCCCTGGTTGCCGAGCCAGAAGCTGAAGTCCACGCCGCGGTGCTGCAGCGTGCCCAGCCAGCCGGTGGCGGTGCTGCCGACGACGATGGCGATGAGCGCCCAGAACAGCACGTCGACGCCCAGCTTCTGCAGCTTCGGCTCCTTGCCCGACAGCAGCGGCGCGATGTACAGGCCGGTCGCCAGCCAGGCGGTGGCGATCCAGAACACGCCGACCTGGGTGTGGATGGTGCGGCTCACCACGTAGGGCAGCAGCTCGCCCAGCGGCAGGCCGAAGAAGGCGCGCCCCTCGACCGCGAAGTGCGCGGTGAGCGCGCCCATGCCGATCTGCAGCAGGATGAGGCCGACGACGGCGAAGAAGTACTTGCGCGTGGCCTTCATCGAAGGCGTGGGCACGGCGCCCAGCAGCGGGTCGCGCTCGGGCAGTTGGGGGTCTTCCTCGGCCTTGTGCGAGCCGTGGAACCACAGCAGCGCGGCGACGCCCGCGATCAGCAGCACGATGCTGGCCATCGACCACATCGCGGCGGTGCCGGTCATCGTGTTGCCCACCAGCGGCTCGTGCGGCCAGTTGCTGGTGTACGACAGGCCGGTCTCGTTCGGGCGGTCGGTGCTGGCGGCCCAGGAAGTCCAGAAGAAGAAGGCGGCCAGCGCCTCGCGGTCGGCCTGCGCGGGCAGGATGCCGTCGCTCATGGCGTACTGGTCGCGCAGCTTCTCGAGCGCGGGGTCGCTGCCGAACAGCGACTCGAAGTGCCTGGCGGTCTCGCGGATGGCCTGCGCGCGGGTCGCCGTCACCGTGATGGTGCCGCGTCCCTCGTCATAGGTGTTGCGGCGCATCTCGCGCTGCACGGCGCTGTCGGTGCCGAGCGCGGCGCGCAGCGTGGTGGCCTCACGGTGCAGCCAGTCGGCCGACCAGTCGGGGGCGACGTAGCTGCCGTGGCCCCACACGGTGCCCAGCTGCTGGCCGCCGGCCGACAGCCAGGCCTGCTGGCCGGCCTGGATCTGATCGCCGGTGAAGAGGGTCTCGCCCTCGGTGGTGACCACGGCCTTGGGGATGGGGGGCGCGGTCAGGTAGATCTGCCATCCGAGGTAGCCGAGGGCACCGAACGACAGCACGAAGATGAGGCCCAGCCATCGCCAGAGCCTGCCCGGATTTGCCATGAAGTCCTCCTGAGGAGTAAAGGTATACGGCACGTATATCTATACTAGCGACCCCAGAGGCAGCTTCCTTGACCTCGTTCAAGATTCAGGCGCCGGAACTCACGAACGCAGCGGCTTCGCGAGACGCAGCACCTCGTCGCTGCCGTCTTCGCCTTCGAGCTCGAAGCCCAGGTGGCGCGCCAGGTCCAGCATGGCGCGGTTCTCGCGCAGCACCTGGCCGGCCAGCCGGGTGGTGCCGCGGCTGCGCGCGTATTCCTCCAGCCGCTTGAGCAGCAGGCTGCCCAGGCCCTTCGCCTTCAGGTCAGAGCGCACGATGATGGCGAATTCGGCCTCCACGTTGTCGGGGTCGGCCACCGCGCGCACCACGCCCAGCGTCTCGGGGCGGCCGTCGGGACCGGGGGCTTCGGCGATGAAGGCCATCTCGCGGTCGTAGTCGATCTGCGTCAGTCGCGCCAGTTCGGAGTGCGGCAGTTCGCGCCGCGTGTAGAAGACGCGCATGCGCACGTCCTCGGGGTCCAGCCGTTCGAGGAAGCTGCGGTGCTGCGCCTCGTCTTCGGGCCGGATGGGCCGCACGGTGACGCTGCGACCTGCCCAGGTCTCCTGGCGCGTCCAGCCCACCGGGTAGGGC
>JBGAKY010000055.1:0-40974 GCA_044224175.1 Rubrivivax sp.
TGGAGCCGGCGCGCTTCAGGGCCCCGTTCACGCCCACCGTCTGCACCGAATGGTGGCGGCCGAACTCCCAGCGCAGGTCGTCGCAGGTCACGAAGGCGCCCAACCCGGGGTGGAAGGGGCCGACGTGGTAGTCCTCCAGGTAGACCTCGATGAAGGTCTTCCAGTTGTAGTGGCATTCGTGGAGCACGGCGCGGTCGAACTGGAAGCCGCCGAAGTCCAGCGCGGTGTGCGACGACATCGCCGCCAGGTCGGTGGCGACGTCGCGGCCGTTGGCTTCGAAGAGCAGGCCGTTCCAGTTCTGCAGCGGGTAGTTGCGCAGGTTCAGGCACGGGTCCTGGGCGAAGTGCGGCGCGCCCACCAGCTGGCCGTGCAGGTCGTAGGTCCAGCGGTGCAGCGGGCACACCACGTGGCCCGGGCTGTGGCCGCGGCCCTTCAGCATGACGGCCTGGCGGTGGCGGCAGACGTTGGAGATGAGCTCGACGCCGTCCTTCGTGCGCACCAGCGCGCGCCCGTCGCCTTCATGGGCCAGGGCCTGGAAGTCGCCCACGTGCGGCACGGCCAGTTCGTGCCCCACGTAGCGGGGGCCGGGCTGCAAGATGAGTTCCTGCTCCCTGCGGAACAGGCCCTCGTCGAAATAGCTGGAAACCGGAAGTTGCGAGCGGCTGCGCTCAAGAGCTTCGAGACTGATGCTCAGGTCAGACATGATCCGAAAGGATCCTCCTTGCTTAGGATGTCCAAACCCCCGCCCGGTGGCCCCGCGGGCGGGTTTCTTGTTTGCCCGCGTTTCGAAAGGATGGGTGGTGAAGCGGGCCGGCGATTCTACCCAGCGGCCCCGGCCCGTCCGTGAGGCGCAACCACCACTTGCGTTTGTCTAGAATCCGGTCCCCGTCTCCTCCGTCTTCAATGGCCCGCCCCGCAGCACCCAAAGAGCCAGCCAGCTACGAAGCCGCCCTGAGCGAACTCGACCGCCTGGTCCAGCAGATGGAAGGCGGGCAGCTGCCGCTGGACCAGTTGCTCGACGGCTACCGCCGCGGTGCCGAACTGCTGGCGTACTGTCGCAGCCGCCTGCAGGCGGTGGAAGAGCAGGTCAAGCTGCTCGAAGACGGCCAGCTCAAGACCTGGACGACCCCTTGAACTTCGACCACTGGGCGCGCAGCGAACTCGAAGCGGTGGAAGCCGCGCTCGGCGCCTGGGTGCCCGGCGACGCGCCGGCCGGGTTGGGGCAGGCCATGCGCTACGGCGTGCTCGACGGCGGCAAGCGCCTTCGTCCGCTGCTGGTGCTGGCGGCCTGCCACGCGCTGCAGGGCGGCCGCGAAGCGGCGATGCGCGCCGCGGTGGCGGTGGAGCTGATCCACGCGTATTCACTGGTGCACGACGACATGCCCTGCATGGACAACGACGTGCTGCGGCGCGGCAAGCCCACCGTGCACGTGCAGTTCGGCGAAGCGCCCGCCATGCTGGCCGGCGATGCCATGCAGGCGCTGGCCTTCGAGGTGCTGACGCCGGACAGCGGCGTCGAACCCGCGCTGCAGGCGCGCCTGGTGGGCCTGCTGGCGCGCGCCGCCGGCCACGCCGGCATGGCCGGCGGGCAGGCGATCGACCTCGCCAGCATCGGCCGCGCGCTGGACGAGGATGCCCTGCGCGACATGCACCGCCGCAAGACCGGTGCCCTGCTGCAGGCCAGCGTGCTGATGGGCGCCGCCTGCGGTCGGCCCGACACCGCCGCCTGGCAGGCGCTGTCCGACTATGGCGCCGCCATCGGCCTGGCGTTCCAGGTCGTCGACGACATCCTGGACGTGACTCAGGCCTCGGCCACACTGGGCAAGACCGCGGGCAAGGACAACGACGCCAACAAGCCCACCTACGTGTCGGTCCTGGGGCTGGAGTCGGCACGCCGCCATGCCGAAGACCTGCGCCAGCAGGCGCAGGCGGCACTCTCGCGCAGCGGGCTGGCCGACACCGGGCTGCTGGCCGCCCTGGCCGACAAGGTCGTGGAACGGGAAAACTGAAGTCATGAAAAAGCTGCTCGGCCAGATCGACTCGCCCGCCGACCTGCGGCGGCTGCCGCGTGCGGACCTGGCCGACGTCGCCAGGGAGCTGCGCCAGTTCGTGCTGGACACCGTCAGCCAGACCGGCGGCCACCTGGGCAGCAACCTGGGCACGGTGGAACTCACCGTGGCGCTGCACTACGTGTTCAACACCCCGCACGACCGGCTGGTGTGGGACGTGGGCCACCAGACCTACCCGCACAAGGTGCTCACCGGCCGCCGCGACCGCATGGGTTCGCTGCGCCAGCTGGGCGGCATCAGCGGCTTCCCGCGCCGCGACGAGAGCGAATACGACACCTTCGGCACCGGCCACAGCAGCACCAGCATCAGCGCCGCCCTGGGCATGGCGCTGGCGGCCAAGCTCAAGGGCGACGACCGGCACACGGTGGCCGTGATCGGCGATGGCGCCATGACCGCCGGCATGGCCTTCGAGGCGCTGAACAACGCCGGCGTCAGCCACGCCGGCATGGTGGCCGACCTGCTGGTGGTGCTGAACGACAACGACATGTCGATCAGCCCGCCGGTGGGCGCGCTCAACAAGTACCTGGCGCGCCTGATGAGCGGCAACTTCTACGCCGCCGCGCGCGAAGGCGCGAAGGCGGTGCTGAAGGCGGCGCCGCCGCTGTTCGAGCTGGCGCGCCGCTTCGAGGAACACGCCAAGGGCATGGTCGTGCCCGGCACCATCTTCGAGGAATTCGGCTTCAACTACGTGGGCCCGATCGACGGCCACGACCTGGACGCGCTGATCCCCACGCTGGAGAACCTGCGCGCCAAGCGCGGCCCGCAGTTCCTGCACGTCGTCACCAAGAAGGGCTACGGCTACAAGCTGGCCGAAGCCGACCCGGTGAAGTACCACGCCGCCAGCGGCAAGTTCAACCCGGCCGAAGGCTTCCCGAAGAGCACGCCCAGCAAGCCCACCTTCACCCAGGTGTTCGGCCAGTGGCTGTGCGACATGGCCGAGGCCGACGAACGGCTGGTGGGCATCACGCCGGCCATGCGCGAAGGCTCGGGCATGGTGGAGTTCCACAAGCGCTTCCCCAACCGCTACCACGACGTGGGCATCGCCGAACAGCACGCGGTGACCTTCGCCGCCGGCATGGCCTGCGAAGGGCTGAAGCCGGTGGTGGCCATCTATTCCACCTTCCTGCAGCGCGCCTACGACCAGCTGATCCACGACGTGGCGCTGCAGAACCTGCCGGTGGTGTTCGCGCTCGACCGCGCCGGCCTGGTGGGTGCCGACGGCGCCACCCACGCCGGTGCCTACGACATCGCCTACATCCGCTGCATCCCCAACTGCAGCCTGCTCACGCCCAGCGACGAGAACGAATGCCGCCGGGCGCTGACCACTGCCTTCCGCCAGAACCACCCGGTGGCGGTGCGCTACCCGCGCGGCGCGGGCGCCGGCGCCGCGCTGGACGCCGGTCTGGTCGACTGGCCCTGGGGCAAGGGCGTGATGAAGCGTGAAGGCCAGCGGGTCGCGGTGCTTGCCTTCGGCACCGTGCTGCACCCGGCGCTGAAGGCGGCCGAGGCGCTGGACGCCAGCGTGGCCGACATGCGCTACGCCAAGCCGCTGGACGAAGCCCTGGTGCTGGAGCTGGCGCGCAGCCACGACGCCCTGGTGACGGTCGAGGAAGGCTGCATCGCCGGCGGCGCCGGCAGCGCGGTGGCCGAACTGCTGTCGGCCCAGGGCGTGACGATGCCGCTGCTGCACCTGGGCCTGCCCGACCAATTCATCGAGCATGGCGACCCCGCCAGGCTGCTGGCGCTGAACGGGCTGGACGCGGCCGGCATCGAGCAGTCCATCCGCCAGCGCTTCGGCGGCGCGCGGCCGGCGCTCGCGGTCGCCTGAGCCGCCGCGCCGTTCACCGCCTTCGAACGCTGCGATTCACCCGCCTGCCCGTGCAGGCAGGCCTTTGATGTCATGCTTCGACCCCGATGACCAACCTCACCGACGCCCTCCACATCCCCGACACGCAGAGCGCGCGCGACGACCGCCACGTGGCGATCCAGCGCGTGGGCGTGAAGGACGTGCGCTACCCGGTGCAGATCCGCGTCGCCGGCGCGGTGCAGACCACGGCCGCCAACTGGACGCTCGACGTGGCGCTGCCGGCCGAGCAGAAGGGCACCCACATGTCGCGCTTCGTGGCCTGGCTGGACGCCGGCGCCACGCTGGACGAACCGCTGGACGCGCCCAAGCTGCGCGAGCGCCACGCGCAGATGCTGGCCAAGCTGCACGCGGCCGAGGGCCGCACCGAGGCCGCCTTCACCTTCTTCCTGCGCAAGCGGGCGCCGGTCTCCGGCGTGCCCAGCCTGCTGGACTACACCGCGCGCTGGATCGCCGAGACCCGCGCCGGCAGCACCGTCGTCTGGGCCGAGGTGGGCGTCCCGGTGAAGAGCCTGTGCCCCTGCTCGAAGGAGATCTCCGACTACGGCGCGCACAACCAGCGTTCGGTGGTGACGATCCGCGTCGAGCTGAAGGCCCCCCTCGAATGGCATGAACTGGTGCGCTTCGCCGAGGACAGCGCTTCCAGCGAACTGTGGCCCATGCTGAAACGCAGCGACGAGAAGTGGGTCACCGAACGCGCCTACGAGAACCCGAAGTTCGTGGAAGACCTGGTGCGCGACGTGGCGCTGCGGCTGAACGCCGATGCGCGCATCGGCCGCTATGCGGTCGACGTGGAGAACTTCGAGTCCATACACAACCACAGCGCCTACGCCCGCATCGAGCGCGGCTGAGGCGCGCGCCCTACTGGAAAGCCGTCAGAAGGCGCTCCAGCGCCATCGTGAACGGCCCCTGCATCGCCGGCAGGGTGAGCAGGATGCCCAGCAGCCCCACGCCCAGCGTGACCGGGAAGCCGACCGCGAAGATGTTGATCTGGCTGGCCACGCGCGAGATCGCGCCCAGCACCAGGTTCACGAACAGCAGCATCGCCGCCAGCGGCATCGCGATCCACAGCCCGGTGGCGAACAGTTCGGAACCCCATTTCCAGGGCGCCGCCTTGAGCACGAAGGCGAAGGGGTCGGGTCCCGCCGGAAAGGCCTGGAAGCTCTGGACCAGCGCCGCGATCACCATCAGGTGGCCGTTGATCACGATGAACAGCCAGGCGATCGTGGTGCCGAAGAAGCGGCTGGTGGCGGTGGCGGTGCCGGCCGAGACGGGGTCGAAGAAGCCGGCGAAGTTCAGGCCCATCTGCAGGCCGATGACCTCGCCGGCGAATTCCAGCGCGCTGAAGGCCACCCGCACCGCGAAGCCGATGGCCACGCCCACCAGCATCTGCTGCAGCACCATCATGAAGGCCAGCGGCGTGTCCAAGGCGACGGGCGCCACGGACGGCAGCGAAGGCTGGGCCGCTAACGCGATGAGCCCCGCCAGCCCGACGCGCACGCGCAGCGGCACCTGGCGCGTGCCCAGCACCGGCATCGAGACGAACAGCGCCAGCACGCGCAGGAAGGGCCAGATCAGCGGCGTGATCCAGCCGAGGATCTGCGCCTCGGTGAACGAGATCACATCAGCCGACCGCCGAAGGGATGGCCTGCAGCGTGCGCTGCAGGTATTCCACCAGCGTGGTCATCATCCACGGCCCGGCGAAGCCCAGCACCGCCACCGCGGCCACGATCTTGGGCACGAAGGACAGCGTGGCCTCGTTGATCTGGGTCGCGGCCTGGAACACGCTGACCACCAGGCCCACCACCAGCACCGTGAGCAGCACCGGGGCCGAAACCATCATCAGCAGGTACAGGCCCTGCTGGCCGGCGGAGAGGACTTGTTGTGCGTCCATGGGGAGGTCAGGTCACGAAGGAAGCGGCCAGCGAACCCAGCAGCAGGTTCCAGCCATCGGCCAGCACGAACAGCATCAGCTTGAAGGGCAGGGCGACGAGCACGGGGCTCAGCATCATCATCCCCAGGCTCATCAGCACGCTGGCGACGATCATGTCGATGATGAGGAAGGGGATGAAGATCATGAAGCCGATCTGGAACGCGCTCTTCAGCTCGCTCGTCACGAAGGCCGGCACCAGCACGCGCAGCGGCACGTTCTCGCCCTTCACGTCGGCCGGCAGCTTGGCCAGCTTGGCGAACAGCATGACGTCGCTCTGGCGCGTCTGCTTCAACATGAACTCGCGCATCGGCCCTTCGCCGCGCGACAAGGCTTCGTCGAAGGCGATCTGGTTGGCCGCGAAGGGCTGGTAGGCCTGCTGGTACACGCGGTCCAGCGTCGGGCTCATCACGAAGAAGGTGAGGAACAGCGAGAGGCCCACGATCACCTGGTTCGGCGGCGCCGCCTGCGTGCCCAGCGCCTGGCGCAGCAGCGACAGCACGATGACGATGCGCGTGAAGCCCGTCATCAGCAGCATCACCGCCGGCAGGAACGACAGCGCGGTGAAGAACAGCAGCGTCTGCACCGGCACCGAATAGCTGGTCCCGCCCGCACCCTGGCCCACCAGCAGCGGCAGGGTGTTGTTCTGCGCGAAGACGGCGGGCGCGGCCAGCACGGCGCCGGCCAGCAGCAGGCAGCGGCTAGCGCGCATCGCCGTCGCGGCGCAGGCGCGTGAGCAGCTGCGCGAATGCGGTGTTGGGCGTGGGCGGCGGTGCCGCCGGCTCTTCCTGCGGCAGCATCGTGTGCAGGGTGCTGATGCCGCCGGGCGTGACGCCCAGCACCAGCCAGCAGCGGCTGTCGCCCGAGCCCACCTCCACGGTGACGATGCGCTGCGAAGCCGACAAGGGCAGCACCGCCACCGCGCGCATGCCGCCGGCCCCCGTGCCGCCCATGGGTGTGCGCTTGAGCAGCCACAGCACGGCCGGAATGGCCGCCAGCACGGCGACGAACCAGAAGAGGGTGCCGAATCCGGGCGTCATCTCAGGTGCGGGACAGGCGGCGCATGCGCTCGCTGGGGGTCACGATGTCGGTCAGGCGGATGCCGAACTTGTCGTTCACCACCACCACCTCGCCCTGCGCGATCAGGTAGCCGTTGACCAGCACGTCCATCGGCTCGCCGGCCAGCGCGTCCAGCTCGACCACCGAGCCCTGCGCCAGCTGCAGGATGTGCTTGATCGGGATCCGGGTCCGGCCCAGCTCGACGGTGAGCTGGACCGGGATGTCCAGGATCATGTTGATGTCGTTGCCCGCCGCGCCGCCAGTGGTGGTGGGCGTGAAATTGGCGAACTGCGCCGGCGCCACCGTCTCGGCGGGTGCGGCCACCTCGCTGGCGACCTCGGTCGAGGCGCCCTTGCTTTCATTCAGCGCGGCGGCCCATTCGGCGGCCATGCGGTCCTCTTCGGACATGGGCTTGTCGGTTTCAGCGGACATCGGTGTTCTCTCCGAGCCAGCCCAGGTTGGAGCTGGTGATCAATCGGTCGATCTTGATCGAGTAGCGACCGTTGCTGGTGCCGTAGTGGCAGTCGAAGACGGGCACGCCGTCGACCTTGGCCTGGATCATGGGATCGAGGTCGAGCTCGATGAAGTCGCCGGGCTTGAACGACAGCAGCTGCTCCACGGTGGCCGGTGCGCGCGCCAGTTCGGCCACCAGGTCCACCTCGGCGGCCTGGATCTGGTGCTTCAGCAGGTTGACCCAGCGGCGGTCGGGCTCGGAGGCGTCGCCCTGGATCGTGGAGTAGAGGACGTCGCGGATCGGCTCCAGCGTCGAATAGGGGATGCAGAAGTGCACCGCGCCCGAGGTCTCGCCGATCTCCAGCGTGAACGCGGTCGAGACCACGATCTCTGAAGGCGTGGCGATGTTGGCGAACTGCGGCTGCATCTCGGAGCGCTGGTATTCCAGGTCCAGCGGGTAGATGCCGTGCCAGGCCTTGCGGTACTCGACGATGATGGTCTCGACCAGGCGCAGGATCACGCGCAGCTCGGTGGGCGAGAAGTCGCGCCCTTCGATCCGGGTGTGGTACTTGCCCTGGCCGCCGAACAGCGCGTCGATGACGGCGAACACCAGATTGGGGTCGCAGACGATCAGTCCGCTGCCGCGCAGCGGCTTCACCGACACGATGTTGAAGTTGGTCGGCACGACGATCTCGCGCAGGAAGGCGCTGAACTTCTGCACCTTGATGCCGCCGATCGAGACTTCCGGGCTCTTGCGGATGAAGTTGAACAGGCCGATGCGCACGTTGCGCGCGAAGCGCTCGTTGATCACCTCCATGGTCGGCATGCGGCCACGGACGATGCGCTCCTGCGCGGCAAGGTCGTAGTCGCGGATGCCGGACGTCGGCGCCTCTTCCTGCTCGAGCTTCTGGCTTTCGCCGGTGATGCCCTGCAGCAGCGCGTCGACTTCGTCCTGGGAGAGGATCTGCTGGTTCATCGAGGAACGTGCCAGCTCACTGGATGATGAAGTTGGAGAAGTGCACGGCGGTCACGGGCGACTCGACGCGCGCCCTCTTCCGCTTCTTCTTCTTGGCGTCGGGTTTCGGTTTCGCGTCCTCGGCATCGTCCTCTTCGTCGTCGACCTCGATGCCCAGCGCGCGAGCGGTCTCTCGCTGCACCTGGGCGGCAAGCTTGGTCTTGCCGTCGCGCTCCATCAGCTGGGCCGAGGTCTTGTCCGACAGCGCCAGCAGGATGTTGTTGCGCACCGCCGGCATGTACTGCTTCAGCTGGTCGGCCACGTGCGGGTCGGAGACCTCCAGCGTGATGCCCACCTGGGCATAGCGCTCGGTATCGCGGTCGGCCAGGTTCACGGTGAAGGGATCCAGCGGCACGAAGGTGGGCGCCGCCTTGGGGTCGTGCTTGACGGCGGCCTTGGGCGGCGGCGCCTCGGCATCGCCGTCCTCGCCGTCGTCGGCATGCGACTTCTTCTTCAGCATGAGGGCCGCACCCACGCCCACCAGGGCCAGCACCACCACGGCGGCGATGATGATGATGAGCTTCTTCTTGCCCTTCTTTGGTGCGCCGGCTTCGGCGGCGACGGCGGCGGTGGACATGCACTCTCCTTGGTGGCCTCGGGCGCGCGCGGTGCCGGGCGGCACCTTGCGGGCTTGGAAGGTCATTATTCGAGGCGGCCCCGTTGCGAAAGCCGCGATAAGCGCCACGAAACCCGGCCTAAAGGGCACCGCCTCCCCCTAATCCGCGAGCGCCTGCACCCCTTGTTCCGAGGGTGCCGAGTGCTTCGCGGATGCCTAGCATCGTGCCGTCAAGACGTACGCTCCGGCCGTCCCGCAGGGCACCGGCCGCGAAACCGCCCACCGAGCAGCACCGAGGGAACCCGAATGCGCCATCACCATCACTCCACCCACCGCATCCAACTCCGCGCCACCGCGCGCGCCGCGCTTGCCACCCTGGGCCTGGCCCTGGTGCTGCCCCTCTCGGGCTGCTTCCTGGACGTGACGCCCGGGTCGGGCACGCAGTCCGGCGGCACCGACAACAGCGGCGGCGGCGGCGGCGGGAGCGGTCCCACGGTGGAAGGCGTGGTGGTCAAGGGCCCGGTCTCCGGCGCCACCATCACCGCCTACGAACTGAAGGCCGACGGCTCGCTGGGCGACTCGCTCGGCTCGACCACCAGCGGCGCCGACGGCACCTACAAGCTGGTCGTGCGCACCGGCTACACCGGGCCGGTGGCCGTGGTCGCCGCTGGCGGCACCTATGTCAGCGAAACCGACGGTGCCGTGGTCACCAAGACTTCGGACCTGCTGGCCGTGATCCCGTCGCTGTCCAGCGGCGGCGCCTCGGGCGTGGCGGTGACGCCGCTCACCGACATGGTCTCGGCGCGTGCGCGCCTGCTCATGGGCGGCGGCAAGTCCATCGGCGCAGCGCTGGGTGACGCCTACGCGCTGGTGGGCACCACCTACGGCGTGCCGGCCGACAGCATCGCCACCCTGGTGCCGAAGTTCGACAAGCCTTCGCTGGGCACCTCGGCCTTCACCTCCGGCGTGGTGCTGGGCGCGCTGGACGCCTGCGACATGCTGCTGCCCGCGGGCGCCCGCGGCGGCCTGTTCCGCGCCATCTCCGACGACCTGTCCGACGGCGTGTTCGACGGCAAGAAGAACGGCGTGCCCATCGCCATCAGCGGCGGCAGCCTGATGAGCCGCACCGCCGGCACTTCCGACTTCCTGGCCTGCATCTCCAGCTACACCACCACCGGCAAGGCGGTCACCGACGCCGGCATCACGCCGACCGAGATCGCCCCCACCGTGAGCACGGTGCGCACCGGCATCACCAACAGCTCGGCCACGGTCGGCACTGGCCTGTCCACCGGCAGCTCGGGCGCGATCTCATCGCTCGCTTTCGGCGGCAAGCAGTGGCTGTTCCTGGCCGCGCGCCTGCAGGGGGTGGTGGCGGTGGACATCACCGACCCCACGGCCACCGCGCCGACCATCAAGGTGTTCTCCAGCATCGTCGCCACCAACTTCGGCGGCCGCGAGATCGGCGGCGTGGTGCCGCTGGTCGGCGCCGACCACCCGCAGCTGCTGGTGTTCGCCTACGGCAGCAAGCACATCGCGCTGATGAACGCCGACACCGGCGCCGTCGAATACGAAGCCGACCTGCCCCTGGTGGGCGGCATCGTCGGCTTCTCGGGCGGCAGCGCGTACATCTCGGGTGCCATCCCCGACACCGGGCGCGACGGTGTGTGGCTGTCCACCACCGACGGCTACATCTTCTTCGACCGCGCCACGCGCACGCTGGGCACGAAGTACACCTACAGCTCGCCCGCTTCGCTGGCCGAGAACGTGGGCGGCGACATCACGCACAACCTGCTGTTCGCGGCCAACTACGCGCCGGGCGTGCAGCTGGTCGACCTGGTCGGCGGGGCTTCGTACTATTTCGACGGCACGGCGTTCAGCAGCGTGTTCCCGCAGGTCACCTCGCCCGACGGCGGCGCGGTCGACTCCAACTACCAGGTCGGCATCGTCACCGCGGAAGACCGTCCGACCATCGGCCTCATCAACCTGAAGACGGTGGTCAAGACCGAAGTGGCTGGCGGCCGCAACACTTTCGTGCCGGGCAGCGGCGGCGCGGTCGCGATGAGCCTGGGCACGCCCACCATCAGCGGCTCGGCGGTGGACAGCGACACCCACCTGGCGCTGTTCATGGCCGGCTTCTCCTCCGACGTGGCGGTGGGCCTGATCGAGGACCCGGCCTCGGTGCCGGCGGGCGGCACCTGGCAGGGCCTGAGCGACTGGCGCTTCGTGCGCAACCTGACCGGCTACGCCTATGCGCGCGACCCGCACGCCGTGGCGGTGGTGAAGAACCTCAGCGACCTGAAGGCCTACGGCTACCTGCTCGACGGCGGCGTCCACAAGACCTTCCAGATCGACATGTCGGCCTTCCTGGCGGCGCCGGCGCTCGGCGGCACCGGGACCACGGCCAAGCAGCTGACCACCGACCCCACCACCACCGGGATCGTGAAGGCCTACACCTGGTAAGCCGCGCAGGCCGGCGGCCGGCCGCTGCGCCGCTTCAGGCGTAGAGGTCGACCACCCCGCGCGACGCCCAGCGTTGCGCGGTGGCGGCGCCGCCCACCCCACCCACGGCCGCGTCTTCCTCGCGGTCGCCCGGCCGGCCCCCTCGCGGGGCCGGTTCGCCTTGCTGCTGCTGGCGCGACTGTTCGAAGACACCGCCGCCGGTGAGCGTGAGCCCGCCTTCGCGCAGGGCGCCAGCCAGCGCCGGCAGCGCCTGTTCCAGCGCCTGCCGCGTGGGTGCCTGCTCGGCCGACAGGGTGACCTGGGCGTTGCTGCCGTCGATCTGGATCTTCACCGTCACCGGGCCCATCTCGGCCGGGTTGAGCTGCAGCCGCGCTTCCTGCACGCCTTCGCGCACGAGCAGGCTCACCTGGGCACCCATCGCAGGGGCGAACTCGGGGCTGCCCAGCGGCGCGGCGACGTGGGCGTCGCGCACGTCGGCGCCGTGGGCGGCCACGGGCGCGGCCGCCAGCGGCGTTGCGGCCTGCAGATTCATCTGTTGCAGCGCGAAGGCGCCGCCGTCGTGCCGGGTGGTGTGGCGGCCCGTGTCGGACTCGGCCTTCAGCGCTTCGGCAGGTGTCGACGGCGCCGCTTCGCCGGCGCCGTCCTGCGCCGCCTGGCGCGCGGCGTCGCGCAGGCCGGCTCGCAGGGCTTCGGACCCGGTCGCCCCGGCGGCCCCGGTGGCACCGACGGCATCGCCGTCGGCCTTCGCCGCGCGGCCTTCAGGTTGCGCGCGCGCGGTGGTGCGGCTGGCGGCGCTGGCCATCAGACCCGCCAGCAAGGAAGCGGCGTCGGGCGCGGCTTCGCCTTCGTCGGCCACGGCGTCGGCCGCGTCGGCCTCGCGGCCAGGGCCTTCGGTGCCGGCCCGCAGCTGTGCGGCATCGGCCGCGTGGGCGGCGCGCGTGGCCTTGGCCGGCGTGCCTTCATGCGCGGCCCGTTCGCGCTGGATGCGCTGGCGTTCGTTGCGGCCGGCCTGGGTCGACTGGGCCGCCTGGCCCGAAGGGGCCTGCGGGCCCTGGGCCGCGGCGTTGTCGTGCGGCGAACCGTTGTCGCCGGACGAAGGTTCCTTTGGCGTTTCGTCCTGGCGCGCCCGCTGCAGTTCGCGTGCGAACGGCGCGCCTTCGCCCGAAGGCGTGCCGCTGCTGCCGGCGGTGGCCGGCGTCGGTGCCGCCGCGGGGGTCGGCGTGGCCACGATCAGGGGGAGGGCGGCTGTGCTCACGGGCGGGGCCTTTCTCAATGGTGGATCGGTTCGTTGCGCAGGCGCTGGCGCAACTGCATCGCGTGCTCGTCGCTCTGGCGCTGCTCGCGCACGGCGTGGGCGCGCTGCTGTTCGGCGAGACGGCGCTCGATCAGCTTGCGCACCGAGGCGACGCGGCGTTCCGCCTCGATGAAACGTTCGCGCAGCCGGCGGTCGTTCGCGGCGGCGGCGTCGGCCTGCGCGCGCTGCTGGGCGAGCGCCTCGTCGAGCCGCACCATGAAGCTGCGGTAGCAGTGCACGATCTCGGCGTTGCCGCCGCGCGCGAACTGGGCCTGCCAGCGCTGTTCGTATTCGGCGCGGTAGGCCAGCAGCTGCGCGGCCTGCGCCTGCGCGCGGCGCGAATGCTCCTCGGCGCGGCGCAGCGCGGCCAGGATCTGGTCGCGTTCGGATTCGGCGCGCGAAAGCACGGTCGCCAGGGCGTTGTGGGTCATGCGGTCACCTGGGTGAGCAGTTGCCGGCTCGCCTCGAGCGTGGCCGGTTCGTGCATGTCCTGCTGCAGCAGCGCGTTGATCTGCGGCTGCAGCCGCACCGCGAGGTCGAGCTCGTGGTCGTGCCCGGGCGCGTAGGCACCCAGCTGGATGAGGTCGCGCGCCTTGTTGTAGCGCGCCAGCATCTGGCGCAGGCGGCGCGCCGCCAGCACCTGTTCGCGCGGGGCGATGGCGGTCATCACGCGCGAGATCGAACGCTCGACGTCGATCGCCGGGTAATGGCCCGATTCGGCCAGTTCGCGCGAGAGCACGACGTGGCCGTCCAGGATGCCGCGCGCCGCGTCGGCGATCGGATCCTGCGGGTCGTCGCCCTCGGTCAGCACGGTGTAGAAGGCGGTGATCGAGCCGACGCCGTTCAGGCCGTTGCCGCTGCGTTCCACCAGCTGCGGCAGCTTGGCGAAGACGCTGGGCGGGTAGCCCTTGGTGGCCGGCGGCTCGCCGATGGCCAGCGCGATCTCGCGCTGCGCCATCGCGTAGCGCGTGAGCGAATCCATCAGCAGCAGCACGTGGCGGCCGCGGTCGCGGAAGTGCTCGGCGATGGCGGCGGCGTAGTGCGCGCCCTGCATGCGCACCAGCGGCGGCGCGTCGGCCGGCGCGGCCACCACCACGCTGCGGCGGCGGCCTTCCTCCTCGAGGATGTCCTCGATGAATTCCTTCACCTCGCGGCCGCGTTCGCCGATGAGGCCGACGACGATGACGTCGGCCCGCGTGTAACGCGCCATCATGCCCAGCAGCACGCTCTTGCCCACGCCGGTGCCGGCGAACAGGCCCAGGCGCTGGCCGCGGCCCACGGTGAGCAGCGCGTTGATGGCACGCACGCCGGTGTCCAGCGGCTGGCGGATGGGGTCGCGGTCCATCGCGTTGATGGGGCGGCGGATCATCGGCTCGTCGTGCACGCGGTCGAGCGTGCCGTCGCGGTCGAGCGGTCGGCCGTGCGAATCGACGACGCGGCCCAGCAGGCCGTCGCCCATGGGCAGGTGCAGGCCGCGGTCTTCGCTGCGGCGCCAGGGGTGGTTCTCCTGGCCGAAGCGCGGCGGCACGCGCGGCGCGGCGCGCGGCACCACGCGGGCACCGCTGGCCAGGCCGTGCAGTTCGCCGGTGGGCATGAGGTAGGCACGGTCGCCGTTGAAGCCCACCACCTCGGCCAGCACCGGCGGCTGGCCTTCGGCGACGATCTCGCAGACCGAACCCACCGGCACGCGAACGCCGGCGGCTTCCAGCACGAGGCCGGTCACGCGCAGCAGCGTGCCCACCGATTCCAGCGGCTGCTGCAGGGCGGCGAAGGCCTGCAGGTCACCCAGCCAGCGCTCCCAGCGCTGCTGGCGCCCTTCGCGCACGGGGACGGTGGCCGTCACGGCGAACCCCATTCGGTCTCGTGGCCCAGCGCCGCGGCAGCCTGCGTCCAGCGCTGGGCGACGCGGGCGTCGATGGCGCCGACGTCGCTGTCCACCACCACGCCGCCGCGTTCGATGCCTTCGTCGGCCAGCAGGCGCGCACCGCGCGCCTTCAGCGCCTCTTCGGCGCCTTCGGCCACCAGCGGCAGGTCCTGCGGGTGCACGCGCACGGTGATGTGGCGCGCCGACAGCAGCACCGCGTTCACCGCCTCGGTGGCCACCTTGGCCACCAGGTCCGGCGTGGCGGCGAGCTCATGGCGCACCACCTGGCGCGCCAGCTGCACCGCGGTGCGGGCCACCGCTTCGGCGATCTGCGCCTCCAGCTGCTCGAACTGGCGGTCGAAGCCCTGGAGCAGGGTGCCGATCTGAGCCGTCGCCTGGGTGGCGAAGCTCTGCTTGAAGCCTTCCAGCGCGACCAGCCCGTCGCGGTAGCCGTCCTGGTAGCCGGCCTGCCGCGCGGCGGCCACGCGGGCGCGCCATTCCTCGGGCGTGGGCTCGGGCGGCGGCGCGGGCGGGGCGTTCGGTGCCGGCTGCTGCGGTACGCCGAAGCCGGCCGGCTTCCAGGCCGCGAAGTCGCCCAGCTCCTCGCGCGGGATGAAGCGCGAATACCCGTTGCCGCCGCGGCCACCGTTGCCGTTGTGGCTAGACGAACTGGTCATCGCCGCCTCCCGCCAGCACGATCTGGCCTTCGTCGGCCAGGCGGCGCACGATCTTCAGCATTTCCTTCTGCTCGGCTTCCACCTCGGACAGGCGCACCGGGCCGCGGCCTTCCAGGTCTTCGCGCAGCGTCTCGGCGGCACGGGTGGACATGTTGCGGAAGATCTTCTCGCGCAGGCCCGGCGTGGCGCCCTTGAGCGCGATGACGAGCGACTCGCTCTGCACTTCCTTCATCAGCTGCTGGATGCCCTTGTCGTCGATCTTCTCCAGGTCGTCGAAGGTGAACATGTTGTCCATGATCTTCTGCGCCAGGTCGTTGTCGGCCTCGCGCACGAAGTCCAGCACCGAGGTCTCGACCGCGCTGCCCAGCATGTTCAGGATCTCGGCGGCCGCCTTCACGCCCCCCAGGTTGCTCTTCTTCATGCGGTCGCCGCCGGCCAGGACCTTGCTCATGACGTCGTTCAGGTCCTTCAGTGCCGCCGGCTGGATGCCGTCGAGCGTGGCCACGCGCACCATCACCTCGTTGCGCTGGCGCTCGGTGAAGTTCTTCAGCACGTCGGCTGCCTGGTCGCTTTCCAGGTGCACCAGGATCGCGGCCACGATCTGCGGGTGTTCGTTGCGCAGCAGTTCGGCCACCGAGGTGGGGTCCATCCACTTCAGGCTCTCGATGCCGGTGATGTCGCTGCCCTGCAGGATGCGGTCGATCAGCAGGCTGGCCTTCTCCTCGCCCAGCGCCTTGCGCAGCACGGCCTTCACGTATTCGTCGGTGTCGGGCACCAGCAGGTGCTCGGTCTCGGCGACGTCGGTGAACTTGGTGAGCACGGTCTCCACGCGGTCGCGCGGCACCGCGCGCATCTTCGCGATGGTCTCGCCCAGGCGCTGCACCTCCTTGGGCGTGAGGTGCTTGAAGACCTCGGCGGCTTCTTCCTCGCCCAGCGACATGAGCAGGATGGCGGCGTCCTCGAGTCCCTGGTCGTCCATGGCTGTGCCTCAGGCCTCGCCGCTGACCCAGCCGCGCACGATGTTGGCCACCGCCACCGGGTTGTCCCGCGCCAGCTTGCGCGCGGCTTCCAGCTTCTCGTTGGCCTTCGGCGCTTCCAGTGCCGGCGTGCCGTCGGCGCCGGGCAGCGCGGTGGCGCCGTCGACCACCTCGTCGACCGTGCCGCCCACCGGCGCCGGCGGCGGCGGCGGTGCCAGCACCGCCTTCAGCGTGGGCCGCACGAGCGAGAACACGATCACCAGCGCCACCAGGGCCAGCGCGGCGGGCGCGGCGCCGGCGCGCAGCAGGTCCTGCAGCCAGGGGCGCGTCCACAGCGGGCCCTCTTCGGCGCCCGGGGTCGCCTCGACGCGGAAGGGCGCGTTGATCACGCGCACCGAGTCGCCGCGGTCCTTGTTGAAGCCGATGCCCTGCTGCACCAGCGCCGTCAGCTTGTCGATCTCCTCGGCCGGCAGCGGCGCCGTGACCGACTTGCCCTTGGCGTCCACCGTGGTGCGGTGGTTCACCACCACGGCGGCGTTCAGGCGCCGCACCACGCCGGTGGCGTTGCGCGTGACCTTCACGGTCTTGTCCACCTCGTAGCGGGTCTCGGCCTCGCGCCGGGTGCTGTTGCCCGCCGCGCCGCCCCCCTGCGCGCCCTGCATCTGCTGCGCCTGGCCGTTGATGGGCGCGGTGGCCGGCACCGGCGGCTGGTTGCTCTGCGCGCCGGGCACGCCGGCCGGGGTGTTGGCGCCCGGCTGGCTGGATTCCTCGATCTTGCTGGCACGCACGGTGGCCGGCGCCTCACCCTGGTTGGGCTTGTATTCCTCGCTGGTCAGCTCGGTCTGCGAGAAGTCGACGTCGGCGGTGACGGAAGCGCGCAGGTTGTCGCGCCCGACCACCGGTTCCAGCAGGTCCATCAGGCGCTTGGTGTAGCTGGCCTCCACGTCGCGCAGGTACTGCAGTTGCTGGCTGTCCAGGCCCTGCGCGCCGCCACTGCCGTCGGGGCTGGACAGCAGGACGCCGCTGCCGTCGATCACGCTCACCGACTTCGCGTTCAGCTCGGGCACGCTGGAAGACACCAGGTGCACGATGCCGGCGACCTGCGCGCGTTCGAGCGTGCGACCCGGGTGCAGCGTCAGCACGACCGAGGCCGAAGGCTTCTGCTGTTCGCGGAAGAAGCCGTTCTGGTTGGGCAGCGCCAGGTGCACGCGCGCCGCCTGCACCGAGGACAGCGACTGGATCGTGCGCGTGAGCTCGCCTTCCAGCGCGCGCTGCAGGTTGATGCGTTCCTGGCCCTGGGTCTGGCCGAAGGGCGACTTGTCCAGCAGCTCGTAGCCGTTGATCGAGCCCTTGGGCAGGCCGGCGGCGGACAGCTTCAGCCGCAGGTCGTACACCTGCGAGGCGGGCACCATGATCGTGCCGCTGCCTTCGGCGAAGCGGTAGGGCACGTTCAGCTGGGTCAGGCGTTCGACGATGGCGCCGCCGTCCTTTTCCGATACGTTGGCGAACAGCACCTTGTAGTCGCCGGTGCGCATGGCCAGCACCAGCGCCACCAGCACCGCCACCAGGCCGGCCACACCGAAGGCGGCGACCATGCGCTGGCGCGCGGGCAGGGCGGCGAAGCGGGCGCCCAACCCGGCGGGTACGGGGGTCACCTGCGGCAGAACGGCAGCATCCATGGGTCTGCATTGTTCGCCCCACCCCCCCGGGCCGGTGGCGCGAGAAGGCGCCCCAAGACCGCCCTGTTCGCGCCATTGCCGCCCCCGGGGAGTCCCTACAGTGGCGCCATCGTGGACCTCAAGCTCAAGCCCTTCGATTTCAACCAGGCGCTCGCCCGTGCCGGCCTGAACGCCCAGGGCCTGCCGCTGGCGCGTGCCGGTGCCACCGAAGCGGCCGGCGGCAACTTCCGCACCGCGATGGCCGACGCGCTGAAGGGCGTGAGCCAGAGCCAGCTGGAAGCGCAGCGCCTGCAGCGCGAGGTGTCCCTGGACAACCCCACCGTGAGCCTGGAAGAGACCATGGTCGCCATGCAGAAGGCGCAGCTGGGCTTTTCCGCCACCCTGCAGGTGCGCAACCGCCTGGTCTCGGCCTACACCGAGATCATGAACATGCAGGTGTGACGGCGCGCCCGGCGCGCCTGCTTCAGCAGTTCGGGTAACCCGGCGTGCGGCCGGCCGGCGCGCACACGCGCGGCCGTCCCAGGGCCAGCAGGTCCACCCTCAGCTGTTCGCCGTGCGGGGACTGGAAGAGGGCACTCGCCGGCGGCGAGGCGGCGCCGTTCGGGTCCAGCCTGACGGACTGCGCCTCCAGCAGCTCGATGCCGTTGAAATCACGCGAGCGCGTGGACTTCAGGCGGCAGGCGGCGGTGCCTTCGCAGGGGCAGTTCTCGGCGGTGGCCACCACCCAGCACCAGCCGGCGCCGGGGCTCACCTCCACGTGCAGCGGCCGGGCGCGGCGCGCGGACTCGAAGCGTGCTTCCGAGAGGTCGGCCGAAAGCGTCTCGGCGGCCGCCTTCAGGCGCGCGCGCTCGCTGGCGGTGCCGAAGGAAGGCAGCGCCAGCGTGGCGACGATGGCCACGATGGCGAGCGCGATCATCGCCTCCAGCAGCGTGAAGCCGCGCCGCTTCATCAGCGGCTCCAGCATTCGGCGCTGGGGCCGGTCTGCGCGAAGCCGCTGGACACCTCCAGCGTGATCTGCGCGCAGTGCGTGTCGGCCGCCTGGCGGCCGCCGGCCACGCTGACGGCGCGCGCGCGGTAGCGTTCCGGGCCCAGGCGTTCGAGCTGCAGCGTGTACAGCCCGGCCGGGCTTTGGGCCGGCACGCCCAGCGCGGCCAGGTCGGCGCCGTAGCCGCCCTGGCCGTCTCGCGCGCGTTCCTGCGCGTCCTGCAGGCGCTGCAGCGCCGCCACCGCGTCGATGCGGCGTGCCTTCAGCTGCTGGCCCTGCCAGGCGGGCAGCGCCACGCCGGCCAGGACGGCCGCGATGGCGCAGGTGCCGAGGGCTTCGATGAGCGTGAAGCCGCGCGCGGTGCTTTTCATCGCAGGGTGAGAAGCCGGCGCCGCTTCTGTGTCTGGTCGATGTAGCGCTGCAGCGCGCGCGCCGCGTGGCCGTCCAGCTGCGACCACTGGCAGCCCAGTCGCACGCCGCGTTCGCCCGGCTGGATGGCCGTGACGTGCTGGAGCGCGATGCTGGTGGCAAAGCGCGTGTCCGCATCCAGCGACACCTGGGCCTGCGACAGCGTGCGGCCGGGTTCCATCGGCGGCACGTCGTCGGGCAGGAAGAGGGCGCAGCCGCCGATGCTGACGTCCAGCACCCGCAGCGCGAGCTCCATCTCGGGGATCGACGGGTGGCGCAGCCGCACCACCGGCGCCGCCGCGCTGGTGGGCCGCACACGGTACGCACCGCGGCGCTGGAACCGGAACACGGTGGCCGGCAGCGCGCATTGCAGCGTCACGGACTGGCCGCCGCGCACCAGCACCAGGTCGTGCAGGTCGAACTGCAGCTTCACCGCGTCCAGGTAGGCCATCGCCACCGCCTCGTTGCCGGCGACCAGGCCGTCCAGCTGAGGGTGGCCGGCGTCGACCTGCAGCGACAGCCGCGCGCGCGTCTCGTCGAGGGTCCACAGCGTGCCCTGCAGCGAAGCGCCCGAGGGCGAGGCCAGGTGCAGCGTCACGTGGCCGTCGCGCAGCTGGCGCAGCAGCGCCACGCGTTCGCGCGGGTGGTCGACGCGGAACTCGCTCCAGGGGTCGGCGCCGCCGCTGGCGTCCAGCTGCGCCGGCCGTGTGTCCTCGAACATCGCAGGCACCCGGGCCCTTCAGTGGATGATCTTGGCGCGCCCGTGCAGCGTGTCGTCCAGGTCCTGCAGCCAGGGTTCGGCCAGGTGGCGGATCTCGGCGTCGTTGACCAGGATGCGCTGCATGATGCGCGACTTGGCCTGGGCGGCCTCTGCGTCCAGCGGGGCGGTGCGCGCGGCGTGCTTGAGCTGGCTGATCAGCAGCACGCAGGCGCCTTCGAGCTTGACGACCTCGTCCCAGTTGCCCGACTTGGCCGCGGCCAGCATGTCGGCGCTGGCGCGCTCGATCGCCTCGTAGTAGCTCAGCAGGTTCGTTTCCATCCGGATCCTCGTTTCGTGTTGCGCTGCCGGACCGCTTCAGCGGTAGTTGCCGCTGGCGTCCACATGGCCGGCGATGGAGGACCAGGCCTCGCGCAGCGGCTGCATCAGGCGCTGGCATTCGTCCAGGGCCGATTCGTCGTTGCGCAGGTTGGCCAGCGTGAGCCGCATGCTCAGGTAGCCGTAGAGATCGTTCAGGTCCTGCGCCAGCGTGCCGCCGCCCTTCATGTCCAGGCAGCCGCGCAGGCCTTCCTCGACGATCCGGATGGCGCGCTGGATGGCGCGGCCTTTCTGCTCGTACTGGCGTTCGCGCATCGCGCCGCGCGCCTGCGCCAGCGAGTCCATGAAGCCGTCGAACAGCATCGCCACCAGCTTGTGCGGTGAGGCGCCGGCGACGGCGGTCTCGGTGCCCACCTGGCGGTAGGCGGCGGCGAATTGCTGCGGTCGGCGGGCAAGGGTGGCAGCGGTGAACATGGAGGTTCGGGTTTCCGTCGGCAGCGTGATTGCTTCATTTATCGGCTGCCGCCGCGGCCACTTGAGATCGGCCGAACCCTGGGGCGGCCCCTGCCGCCGCCCCCTTTTCAGGCGATCAGCCTGTGACCTTCGACAAGGCGGTGAGCTGGTTGGTCAGGTAGCTGGACAGGCCGTTGAGCTTGGCCATGTTGGTGTCCAGCGCCTGGTACTGCGCGCGCAGCCGGGTCTCGGTCTGGTCGAGGCGGCGCTGCATCGCGTCCTGGCTGTCCTGGTTGCGCTTGATCTGCGACTCCAGGCTGTTGCTGCGCGTCTCCAGCGGGCCGGTGGTGTCCAGTTCGGCGTCGCCCAGGGTGACGAACCGTGTCATGAAGCCGTCGGTCGCGCTGGTGGCGCCGTCGGCGGCGAAGAGCTTGCGCAGTTCGGCCCGGTTGTCCACCGCGGCCGTGAGCTTGGTGTCGTCCACGCCCAGCTTGCCGTCGGCCTGCATCGTGATGCCGATGTCCGACAGCCGTTCGTACTTCGTGCTGGCGGTGCTGCCTTCGTTGATGACGCCGCGCAGCGCCGACTGCAGCCCCAGCAGCGTGCGGTCGCCCTGCAGGGCGCCGCCCTTCTTGGTGTCGGGGTCGTACTTGGTCTGGTCGCGGATGTAGCCGGCCAGGTCGTTGAAGGCGCTGACGAAGGTGGTCACCGCCTTCTTCACGCCTTCGGTGTCGTCGGCCACGTCCAGGTTGACGGCCGCCGTGGTCTCGGCCAGCAGCGTGAGCGTCATGCCGTCGGCGACGCCGTCCAGCGTGTTGGTGGTGGACTCGACGGCGATGCCGTTGACCAGCGCCTTCGCGTTGGCGGCGTTCTCGGTGCGCGTCATCTGCGATCCGGCGACGGCGCTGGCGTCGAAGGCCAGCGCCGAGAGGCCGTCGGTGGCCACGCCGTCGTCGGTGCCTTCGGCCGCGGTGATGCGGAAGCCGTTCTCGGCCCCGGTGGTGGACGAACGCAGCGATATGCGGGCGCCGTTGGCGTCCTTCACGATGGTGGCGGTGACGCCGGCGCCGGCGGCGTTGATCTTGTCGCGCACCGACTCCAGGCTGGTGTCGCCGCTGCCGATGGTCACGGTCACCGGCGTCGCGCCGGCCTTGGGCGTGAAGCCGGTGGGCGTGGGCTCGCCGGTGTAGGTGCCCAGCTCGATGGTCAGCGTGCCGGCGTTCAGGGTGTCGGTGGAAGCGCCGAAGACCCGGCTGGACAGGGTCTGGCGCGCCGCCAGCGAGTTCACCTGCACGCTGTAGGCGCCGGTGGGGGTGCTGCCGTCGGTGCTGACCCGGACCGCGGCCTCGTTGGCGCTGCTGGCCACGGTGGACTTCCACAGCGAGACCGAGGTCAGCTTCTGCGCCGCGTCGCGCATCGCCGAGGTCAGGCTGGTCATCTTGCCGATCGCCGAGACCTGGCTGTCCAGGTCCGACTTGCGCTGCTGCAGCAGCGTGAGCGGCCGGCTTTCCACCGCCATGAGCTGGGTGACGATGGAGCTGACGTCCAGCCCGCTGCCGATGCCCGTGGACGTGATGCTGCCGGTGGAGGTGCTGGCCATGGCGGTTTTCCGTTTCTCTGGATCGGTTTATCGGCGGGTGCCGGCGGCACTTGAGCGGCGGACGCGAAAAGGCGCACGCCGCACCCCCCGGGGCGCTATCGGTGCATCCCTCGGAGCGGTGCGGCGTGCATTGACTATCCCCCCCTACGGCCTTCGGCCGCCCCCCCAGGGGGGCGCCGCTGGCGGGCCGGCGGAGCCGGACCCGCGGCGGCCGCGGGGTAGACCGCTGTCGTCGTCAGCCTTGCAGCAGGCGGAGGACGAGTTGGGGCAACTGGTTCGCCTGCGCGACCATCGCGTTGCCGGCCTGCTGCAGGATGTTGGCGCGGCTCAGGTTCGCGGTTTCGGCGGCGAAGTCGGCGTCCATGATGCGGCTGCGGGCGGCGGACTGGTTCTCGCTGGCGATCTGCAGGTTGGAGATCACGGCGTCGAAGCGGCTCTGCGAAGCGCCGAGCGTGGCGCGCTCGGAGTTGACCTTGTCCAGCGCGACGTCGATGTCCTTGATCACGGTCGCGATCGACGTGGCCGTCGACAGCGAGCCGATCGACGCGCGGCCGGCGCCGGTGTTGTCGGTGCCGGCGACGCTGGTGATCTCGGCCGCGGTCGTCATGTTGGTGGTGACGATGTCGATCGAGTCGTCGGCCGTCGTGTTGGCGCCGACCTGGAAGGTCTGCGTGCCGGCCTGCGCGCCGAGCACGTTCTTGCCGTTGAAGGTGGTGCCGCCCAGCACGCGCTGCACTTCCTTGGCCAGTTCACCGAACTCCTTGTCCAGCGACTCCTTGTCCTGGTCGGAGTTGGTGCTGTTGCGTGCCTGCACCGCCAGTTCGCGCATGCGCTGCAGCGCGTCGGACACCTTGCCCAGCGCCCCTTCGGCGGTCTGCGACAGCGAGATGCCGTCGTTGGCGTTGCGGATCGCGACGTTCATGCCGCGCACCTGCGCGTTCATGCGCTCGGCGATCGCCAGGCCGGCGGCGTCGTCCTTCGCGCTGTTCACGCGCAGACCCGACGACAGCCGCTGCATCGAAACCGACAGCGAGTTCTGCGACGCCGACAGGTTGCGCTGCGCGTTCAGCGAGGGAAGGTTCGTGTTGATGGTCTGCGGCATCTCGAATGCTCCTGCGGTTCACCGCCACCACCCGCGGTGGGGCGACGCATGAGGGCATTCTGGGCAAGCGGTGCGGCGGACGATCGGACGAAATGAGGGTTTTTGGTCCTTCAGTTCGGCGCCCCAAATGCAAACGCCGCCCCGGAGGGCGGCGTTTGCCGGAAGCGGAGAGGCGACCGCTGGCGGATCAGCGCAGCAGCGTGAGCACCTGCTGGGGCAGCTGGTTGGCCTGGGCGACCATCGCGTTGCCGGCCTGCTGCAGGATGCTGGAGCGGCTGAGGTTGGCCGTTTCCGTCGCGAAGTCGGCGTCCATGATGCGGGCGCGGGCGGCCGACTGGTTCTCCACCGCGATCTGCATGGCGGAGATCGCGGCGTCGAAGCGGCTCTGCGAGGCGCCCATCGTGGCGCGCTCGGAGTTCACCTTGTCGATCGCCGTGTCGATGTTGGTGATGACCGTGGCCAGCGCGGTGGCGTCGGCCGACGAGTCGATCTTCGCCCGCGTCGTGTCCACGCTGCCGTAGGTGCCGGCGACGGAGGTGATCTCGGTGGCCGTCGTCATCTTCGTGGTGATGATGTCGATCGAGTCGTCGCTGCTGGTGTTGGCGCCGACCTGGAAGGTCATGGTGCCGGCATCGGCGCCCAGCACGTGCTTGCCGTTGAAGGTGGTGCCACCCAGCACGCGCTGGATTTCCTTGGCCAGCTCGCCGAACTCCTTGTCCAGCGAGGTCTTGTCGGCGTCGGAGTTGGTGCTGTTGCGGGCCTGGACGGCGAGTTCGCGCATGCGCTGCAGCGCGTCACCCACCTTGCCCAGCGCGCCTTCGGCGGTCTGCGACAGCGAGATGCCGTCGTTGGCGTTGCGGATGCCGACGCCCATGCCCTTGATCTGGGTGTTCATGCGCTCGGCGATGGCCAGGCCGGCGGCGTCGTCCTTGGCGCTGTTGACGCGCAGGCCCGAGGACAGGCGCTGCATCGAGGTGGCCAGCGAGTTCTGCGACATCGCCAGGTTGCGCTGGGCGTTCAGCGAAGCGATGTTGGTGTTGATGGTCGATGACATGTTGGTCTCCAGTCAGTTGATCAAGTCCCGATTCCCGGCGAGAGCGCCGGCCAATCCCGGACGCCACCGCTTTCGCGGCGAACGTCCCGTTGCCCGCTGCCGTGCTCGGCGCCCCGAAGGGCCCTTGCGCGACAGTCCGCCCGCGCTAGTCAACCGTGGAGCCCCTGCAGGGCGTCGGCCGGCCAACCGGACCACGGAACCCGCTTCTTGCAGATCCCGTTGAGCCGGGTATCGGATCGGCCCCGAACGAACTTGAGGTGGCGCCCCCCCGTGAAAGTTGCCTGTCAATGCCTTCGCGGGCCGCCGACGCGACGTAATGCACGCCCTTTCGGGTCCTGTTCGCGCTTTAGGCGCCGGGGGCCGCTGCCTAAAGTCGGGTGACAAGGCGCCTCTCGCGCCCAGCGTGTCCATCCGTATCCCGGAGCCCCGATGAACCCAGCCCTCCAGACCGCCCACCGTATGAACGCGCCCGCGCACGCGGGCGCGCGCCCGGTGCCCCAACGCGGCAGTGCCGCCGCCCACCAGCAGTGGTCGCAGGGGGTGACGCTGGCGCGCCAGGGCCGGCTGCCGCAGGCGGCCGCGGCCTTCGAGCGCGCGGTCAAGCTCTCGCCCGGCGTGCCGCTGTACTGGCTGAACCTGGCTTCCACGCAGCGCAAGCTGCAGCGCACCGAAGCCGCCATCGCCAGCGCACGCCGCGCCTTCGCGCTGGACGACGCCAGCGAAACGGCCTGCCACCTGCTGGCCGAAGTGCTGCGCATGAACAACCGCCACCACGAGGCCCTGCAGACCCTGGCCGCGCTGGACGCCGCCACGCCCCGCAGTTCGCGCCACTGGCTGATGCTGGGTTCTCTGCAGATGGCCGCCGGCGCCTGGCAGGACGCCGCCATCGCCTTTCTGCAGGTGCTGGCCGAGAAGCCGGCCGACATCGAGGCCTACATGCAGCTGGGCTTCGCGCTCGCCAACCTGAAGCGCTACGGCGAGGCGGCCGAATGCTTCCGCACCGTGGCCATCCTGGAACCCGCGCACTTCGGCGGCGCCGTCTATGCCGCGCACTACGCGGCCTGGGCCTGCGACTGGGCCCAGGGCGCGGGCGACCTGCAGCGGCTGGACGCATCGCTCGCGCTGCAGGGCGAACCGGGCATCGCGGCGCCCTTCAGCCCGTTCTGCGTGCTGTCGATGAACGACGACGCCGCGATGCACCACCGCGCCGCGGCCACCGAGGCCGCGCGCATCGAGAAGGCCGTGCGTGCCGACAGCGCGGCCGGCGTCTTCACCGACTGGCCGCAGGCGCGCGCCGCGCTCGCCGCCGGCCGCCTGCGCGTGGGCTTCGTCTCGGCCGACTTCCGCACCCATGCCACCAGCATGCTGCTGGTGCAGACGCTGGAGCGCCTGCCGCGCGACCGCTTCGAGGTCTGCCTGTATTCGCACGGCCGCGACGACGGCAGCGCGCTCGCGCACCGGGTGCGCAGCGCGGCCGACCGCTTCGTGGACTGCAGCGAGATGAACGCCGACGAGCAGGCCGCGCGCATCCGCGCCGACGGCGTGGCGCTGCTGATCGACCTCTCGGGCTACACCTCGAACACGCGCCTGGGTGTCTTCGTGCTGCGGCCGGCACCGGTGCAGGCGCTGTGGCTGGCCTACCCCAGCACCATCGGCGGCGGCTTCATCGACTACATCGTCGGCGACCCCATCCTCACGCCGCTGGACCACGCGGGCGACTTCGCCGAGAAGATCGCCCAGCTGCCGCTCACCTACGAGCCCACCGACGAACGGCGCGAGCACCCGGAACCGCTGGCGCGCGCCGAATGCCGCCTGCCCGAGGACGCCTTCGTCTTTGCCTGCTTCAACCAGAGCTACAAGATCACCGAGCCGGTGTTCGCGCGCTGGTGCCGCATCCTGCAGCGCGTGCCCGGCAGCGTGCTGTGGCTGCTGGTGCCGCAGGAAGAGATCCAGCAGGCGCTGCGCGCGCGTGCCGCCGAACGCGGGCTGGACCCGGCGCGCCTGGTCTTCGCGCCCTTCGTCGACCCGGTGGACCACCTGGCGCGCCTGCCGCAGGCCGACCTGTTCCTGGACACCTTCCCCTACGGCGCCCACACCACCTGCAGCGACGCGCTGTGGATGGGCCTGCCGGTGCTCACGCAACGGGGCCGCAGTTTCAGCGCCCGCGTGGCCGCCAGCCTGCTCAACGCCGTCGACCTGCCGGAGATGGCGGTGGCCGACGAAGCCGCCTACGAGGAGCGCGCGGTCGCGCTGGCCACGCAGCCGGGCGAACTGCAGCGCCTGCGCGACCACCTCTGGGACCACCGGCGCGACCTGCCGCTGTTCGACAACGAACGCTTCACCGCCGAACTGGCGGCGCTCTTCGAACGCATGGTCGGCCGCTGGCAGCAGGGCCTGGCGCCGGCCGCGCTGCCCGCGGAGCCGCTGCGATGAAACCCTACCTGGTGCTGTTGCGCGCCGGCCCGGCCACCGACTGGCCGCGCACGCGCGACGCCTTCGCCTCCGAGTTCGTCGACGTCGGCGTGGCCTGGAACGGTGCGCGCGCGCCGGCGCTGCCGGGCGCGGCCTTCGTGCACGCCTGCGAAGGCGCGCGCTGGCCCGCGCTGGCGCAGACGCTGGCGGCACTGTCGGGGGTGCTGGGCGCCTGCCGGCAGGTGTGGATGCCCGCCGAAGGCGTGGCCTGCACGGCCGAGGAGACGGCGCGCCTGTTCGCCATCTGCGACCACCTGGGGCTGGAACTGGCGCAACCCGCCTTCGTGCCGGCCACGCCGGTGGCGCACCCGGTGGCCTGGCAGCACGGACGCTTCCAGGCCCGCTTCACCAACTTCGTGGACCCGGCGGCGCCGGTGTTCTCGCTGGCCATGCTGGCGCGTTCACTCGACCTGCTGGCCGAATGCGAGGACGGCCCCGCTGCCGGCCTGGTGTGGCCGCGCCTGTCGCGCCTGGGGCGCGTGGCGGTGGTCGATGCCGTCACCGTGCAGCGCACCGTGCCGGCGCTGGCGGCCGAAGGCAGCGACGAGGTGGCCCGCTTCGTCGAAGCCGACCGCCCCATCAGCCTGGGTGGCCTGCTCGACAGCGGCGACGCGCTGTGCCTGGGCGACAGCCCGCTGGCCGCGGACGCTTTCGTCGACGCCCTCGAACAGAGCTGCCGTCGCTTCCCGCTGGGCACGGGGCGGCGCCTGCGTTACCTGGCTTCGCACCTGGACAAGCCCGGCACCGCGGCGCGGCTGCCGGTGCGCGAACTGCTGGAACGCGCGCAGGCCGGCGCCGGCCTGCGGTTCAACCGCGTGCTGCCGCCGCCGGCGGACGACGACGCGAGCGCCCTGCGTGCCGAACGCGACCACCTGGCCAGCCTGCTGGCGCAGGTGGGGCAGCGGCTGGCGCCGGCGGCGCGCATCGGCCACGAACTGCTGGCGCCCCGGCCGCACGCGAGAGCCGCTTGAACGCCACCGCCACCCCGCCGCGCGACCAGGCGCTGGCGCAGATGCTGGGCGCGATCGAGGACGCTCTCGCCCTGACGGGCCGTGCCGCCGCGCCGCCGCCGGCGCCGGTGCGCACCTTGCACCACTTCGCCTGCACCGGCGGCACGCTCGTCGCCAAGTGCGTGGCCGCGCTGCCTTCGGTGCAGCTGCTCTCGGAAGTGGACCCGCTGTCGCGCTACGCGCCGCCGGGGGACTTCACGCCCACCGACATGGTGCTGCTGCTGCGCCGCAGCTCGCAGGGCGTGAGCGACGAGCTGCTGGCCGAGCTGTTCGCCGCCCAGTTGCGCGTGCTGCACGCCGACGCCGCGCGCCGCGGCCTGCACCTGGTGCTGCGCGACCACGCGCACAGCCAGTTCTGCCACGGCCGCCTGGTCGAGCCCCGGCCCACGCTGCGCGAGCTGGTGCCCGCCGGGTTGCCGCTGCGGTCGCTGGTGACGGTGCGCCACCCGCTGGACAGTTTCGTCTCGCTGGCGCGCGCCGGCTGGCTGCACTTCGAGCCGCGCAGCGTGGACGCCTACTGCCGCCGCTACCACGCCTTCCTGGACCGCCACGCCGGCCTGCCCGTGCTGCGCTACGAGGACTTCGTCTCCGCGCCGCAGCCGGCGATGCAGGCCCTGTGCCGCGCGCTGGCGCTGGACTTCGACCCCCGCTTCGCCGAACGCTTCGGCCAGTTCCGCCTTTCGGGCGACAGCGGCCGTTCGGGCGAGACCATCGCCCCCCGCCCCAGCCACCCCGAAGCGGTGGCGCTGGAAGCCGAGGCCGCGCGTTCCGAAGCCTTCCGCCAACTGGTGCAGCGCCTGGGATACGGCCTGGCCGCTGGCAGCACCACGACCCCCGCCTTCGCATGACCCCTGCCGCCTTCGCCCCGCTGCGCATCAACCGGCGCGCCGCCGACCCCGAGCAGGCCGGGAACAGCGCACCCTGGCGCGCGCTCTTCGACCAGGTGTGGGTGCTCAGCCTGCCGGCCTGCACCGAGCGGCGGCAGTACATCCGCGAGCACCTGCCTTCGGTGGGCCTGCACGACTTCGAGTTCTTCGACGCCACCACGGCCGACGACCCCGCGGTGGCGCAGGCCTACGCCAGCGGGCAGGTCAAGACCTACCCGGGCTGCTTCCGCTGCGGCGGCCTGGACTGCGGCAACGCCGACTGCAACAACGTGCTGATCCCGCCCCAGGTGGCCACCTTCACGAGCTACCTGCGGCTGTGGCGGCGCATCGCCGAAGGCCGTGCCGCGCGCGTGCTGGTGCTGGAGGACGACGTGCGCTTCCACCCGCAGTTCGCCCGCGTGCTGCAGTCGCTGGCGCAGCAGGCCGCCGCCGGCACGCTGCCGTTTGCCGCCGGACGGCCTGCGCTGCTGCGCCTGGGCTGGGCCCTGGACGCCGAACACGAGGACGGCGGTGCCTGCCGGCTGAGCACGGAGGTTCGCATGGCCAACCCGGCCCACGCGATCACGCGCGAATACGCGGCGGCGATGCTGGCACGCTTCACCGGCTTCGTGCACACGGCCGACGAATACCAGCACCGGCTGGCGGCGCGCCCCGGTGAGGCCTGGACCGTGCTGCCGCCCATCGCTTCCGAACTGTCGTGGTCGCACGGCGTGTTCGCTTCGACCATCCACCCGAAGGCGGTGCGCACGCAGCACCTGCGCGCAGTGGGCGACCTGGCGGCCGCGGCACGCCACGAACAGGTGCTGGCGCAGCACGTGAAGAAGAAGCACTTCCGCTCGCTGCTGGTGGTGGGCCACCCGCGCTGCGGCACCGGCTACGCCGCCAGCGTGTGCGGCCAGCTCGGGCTGGACGTCGGTCATGAAAGGCTGGGTGCCGACGGCATCAGCTCCTGGATGTTCGCGGTCGATGCCGAGGACAACCCCTATGCCGCCGACCCCGTGGCGCGCACACGCCGCGCGCTGGCCTGGAAGCACCTGGTGATGCCGGTGCGCGACCTGGCCAGCGCCGCTGCTTCGGTGATCCGCGAAACCGAACACGCCCCGCCTTCGTACGCCTTCCGGCGCGAACACATCCTGCGCCACACCGGCCTGGACCTGGACCGCCTGGCCACGCCGCTGGAACGCGCGGTGCGCAGCGTCACCGCCTGGGCGCGCATCGTGCTGGCGCAGCGGCCCGACTGCTGGTTCCGCATCGAGGAGCCGCCCGAACCGCTGCGCCGCTTCCTGATCGACGCCGGCCTCGTGGCGCCCGAGCGCCGGTCGGTGCCGCTGGACATGTCACCCGTCAACGCCGACAAGGCCTACCGCGGCGTGCGCTACGCCAAGCCCGATGTCGAAGCCGCCGAGTGGCGCGCACTGCCGGCCGAGACGCGGGCCGAGGTGGCCTGGTACTGCGGCACCTTCGGCTACGCCGACCCCTGCGCCGCGCCCGGTGCAGGGTCCGACTGAGCACCGGCCCGGCGCCTGACCACCGGCCCCGGCCCCTGACCAGGTCGGCGCGGATCTCGCCGGACACCCGCACCCCAGGGTGTCGCTCCACCACTGGATGAGCTGCCGCGCCGCGTAGATGCGGCCGGCGGCAACCGCCTCGGCCAGCCCCTGTGCCGAGCCGCAGCGCCCGCGCCGCGCGGGCGAACGATCAGGAATCGATCAGGCGCGCCGAAGGACTTCGGTCGCCCCGCTGCCTACGCTGACGGTACTGGTTCGACGTTGCCGGGTTCCCCGGCCGGACCGGTCGCCGGCCCGGTGACGCCCACCACCCGACCCCGGCGCGATGTCCGGATTCGGCGTGGGCACCGAGGCAGACCTTCATGCAGACCTTCTACGTGCGCCGGCGCGGCATCGCCGGCAGCGCCAACGAACTGGACCGCGCGCTCACCCGGCTGCGCGACTTCGAGGACGGCGAACCCGGCGCACCGGTGCACTGGCTGCACTCCTATGCGCTGCGCGAACCCGATGGCCGCTTCGGCCTTGCCTGCCTGTGCGAGGCGCAGGGCGTGCTGGCGCTGCACGCGCATGCCGCCCGCACCGGGCTGCCGGCCGACGAGATCGTGCGTGTCGGCGCGCTGAAGGCACCGCAGGGTGCGTGGCCGGCGCCGGTGTGGCTGCTGCGCCGCCGCCAGGCCTGGGCCGACACCGGTGCACGCGACGCGGCGCTGGCGGGCCTGCCCGCGGCCGTCTGGTGCTGCTACGCGCTGGACGAAGCGGACGGAGGCTCGGGCCATTGCAGCCTGGTGCAGGCCGCCGACCCGCGGTCGCTGGCGGCGCTGGCCGGCGGCGCCGGGCCCGCCGCCGCCGAGGTCGTGCCCGTGCTCGGCCGCATCGTGTTCCGCGCGGCATCGAACCCCGATGCCGCGCCCCTTCGGGCCGGCCCGCCGTGAACGAGACCGGTCCACCCGCCCCCCGCTCGACCCCCCCAAGAGGAGATCCCGATGAACCGCAATGCTTTCAAGCTCCTGGCCATCCAGGCCGCCTGCGTGGCCGCCGCGCTCGTGTGCACGACGCTGGCGAAGGCGCATGGCGAACCACCGCCCGACGACTTCCAGCTGCGCAAGGCCCTGGCGGCCGCGCGCAAGGCCACCCGGCCCTTCACCGACCTGCAGGCCGCCACGGCCGCCGGCTACGTGAAGTTCCCCGACCAGAGCGGCGACTGCGTCGACCAGCCGGGACAGGGTGGCATGGGCGTGCACTACCTGAACGCCGCGCTGCTGGAGGACCCGGCGCTCGACCCGCTGCGGCCGGAGTTCCTGGTCTACCGCCCGGCGGCCGACGGCAGGCCGGAGCTGGTGGCCCTGGAGTACGTGGTGTTCGCTCCCGTCTGGGACGCGTTGCACCCGCAGCCGCCGCAGCTGTTCGGCCACCCGTTCCACCTGGTCCGCACGCCCAACCGCTACGGCACGCCGATGCCGTTCTACGAACTGCACGTCTGGGCCTGGGAGGCCAACCCCGACGGCCTGTTCAACGACTGGAACCCGCGCGTCGGCTGCCGCTGACGCGCACCACCGACGCCGGGGCCGCATTGCGCCCGCTGCCCGGCCCCGGCATCTTCATCCCCCGGCGCGGGCCCCCAAGAGGACTTCCACCATGAAACGCTTCCTGATCGAACGTCACATCCCCGGCGTGGGCCAGCTCGACGGCCCGCAGCTCAAGGCCGCCTCGGCCACCTCGAACGCTGCGCTGGACCGCCTGGGCGGGCGGGTGCAGTGGGTGCAGTCGTACGTCGTCGACGACAGGACCTACTGCATCTACCTGGCCGACCACGAGTCGGCGGTGCACGAGCACGCGCGCCTGAGCGGATTCCCGGCCACCCGCGTGACCGAGGTGCGCACGGTGATCGAACCGATGACCGCGGCGTGAGCGGGCGCCCCGGGCCCTTCGCCGAGGGGCGCCCCTGCTGGCTGGACCTGGCCGCCGCCGACGCTTCGGCGGCGCGCGAGTTCTACGCGCGCGCCTTCGGCTGGCACTTCGCCGACCAGCCTGCCAACGGTGGCGTCTTCACGCGCTGCCGGCTCGGTCGACGGGACGTGGCCTCGCTCTACCAGCTCGGCGCCGCAGAGCGCGCCCGTGGGGTGCCATCGCACTGGACGCCCTACCTCGCGGTGGCCCATGCCGACGACGCCGCCGCGCGCGTGGCGGCGGCCGGCGGACGTGTCGTCGTGGCACCGTTCGACGTCGAGGCGGTGGCGCGGATCGCCCTCGTCGAGGACGCGGTCGGCGCGCTGCTCGGCCTGTGGCAGCCATCGCCTGCGGCACAATCGCGCGCACGCCGCTGAGCGTGCCGCCGGGGGAGGCGTGTGAGCACCACCCACGAGACGACGTCGGGTTTCCGTTTCGGTCCCTGCGAGCTGGACATGGCGCGGCGCGCGCTGAGCGCGAACGGGCGCGAACTCAGGCTCCAGCCGCGCGTGTTCGACGTGCTGTGCCACCTGGTGCGCCACCGCGACCGCGTCGTCACCAAGGACGAGCTGCTGGAAACGCTGTGGCCGGGCACCGTGGTGGTCGACAACGCGCTGCAGCGCGTCGTCAGCCTGCTGCGGGCGGCGCTGGCCGAAGCCGGCCTGCCCGAAGTGGTGCGCACCTACCCCCGCCATGGCTACCGCTTCTGCTGGGGCGAGGCCTGTGCCGAGGCCGACGCGGCCGTGTCGCCGCTGGCCGAAGATGCACTCGCCCGAGCGCGCGAGGCCGAGTCGCGGCTGGACTGGCCGGCCGCCTGCGAGGCCTATGCCGCCGCCGAAATGCAATCGCCGCTGGCGCCCGAAGACGTCGAGCAGTGGGGCCGCGCCGCCATCTGCGCCGGCCTGGGCCCGCAGGCGACGGCTGCACTGGAAAGGGTGGTGGCCGGGCGCGACGCCGCTGGCGACGCCGTCGGCGCGGCGCGCGCGACGCTGCTGCTGGTGCAGATCCGCATCGACCAGCGGCAGGGCGCGCTGGCCAGCGGCCTGCTGCAGCGTGCTTCGCGCTGGCTCGACGGCCAGGGGACGAGCGCCGAACGCGGGCACTACGCCTGGATGGCCAGCCGGCTGGCGCTGGCCAGCGGCGACACCGGCCAGGCGCTGGCGCTCGCCGACGAGGCCTGCTCGGTCGGGCGCCGCCTGCGCGAAGCCGACGTCGAGTGCCTGGGACTGCTCTACCGCGGCCATGCGCTGATCGCGCAGGGGCAGGTCGACGCCGGGCTGGTGCAGCACGAGGAGGCCGCCGCCGCGATCCGCCTGGGCGGCGTGCGTTCCTGGGTCGCGGGCTGGGCCTTGTGTTCGCTGATCTATGCCGCGCGCTTCCGCTGCGACTGGCAGCGCGCGGCGCAGTTCGCCGAGGCCTTCATCGAGTGGGCGCGTGTCAGCCGGATGCCGGCATTCCCCGGCACCTGCCAGCTGCACCGCGCCGCGGTGATGGGCGTGCAGGGCGACCTGGAGCGGGCTGCGCACGAGGTGCAGGCGGCGGCGGAACTGCTGGCCCGTGCCGCGCCCTGGGCCGAAGGCGACGCCCACTCGGTCCTGGGCGACATCCGGCTCGGGCTGGGCGACTTCTCTGGCGCCGAAGCGGCGTACCGCCGGGCGCACGCGCTGGGCTGGGACCCGCAGCCCGGCCTGGCCCGCCTGCACCTGCTGACCGGGCGTCCCGAAGAGGCACGGCGCGGCCTCGAGCGCGCGCTGGAGCAGGCCGACTGGTCGCTGCGCGAGCGGCGTGGCCAGCTGCTGTGCCTGCTGGTGCACGCGATGGTGGCGGCCGGCGACGTGCCGGCCGGCCAGGCCATGCTGAAGACCCTGGCCACCGACGCCCAGATGCTGGCCACCGACGCCTTGCGGGCCCAGCACGGCAGTGCGCAGGCCGAGGTGGCCCTGGCCGAAGGCGACCCGGCCGCCGCGGCCCGCCACCTGCGGCAGGCGGTGCGGCTGTGGCGCGAGGTGGGTTCGCCCGCGGGCGAGGCCGAGGCCCGGCTGCGCCTGGCCGAATGCCTGCTGCTGCAGCAGGACCGAGGTGGCAGCGAACTCGAACTGCACGCGCTGGAGTCGACCCTGGCCGCGGCCGTGGCGCCGTACCGCCAACGTCTGGCCGCGCTTCGGCGCGCGCTGCGGCAGGCCGGCGAAGTCTCGCCGGCCGGCTGATCAGGCGGCCTTGCGCATCCCGGCCTGGCGCTTGACCAGGTAGCCGCGGATCTCGTCGGACGCCAGCACGCCCAGGGTGTCGTTCCACCACTTGATGAACTGCAGCGCCGCGTAGACGCGGCCGGCGGCCTCTTCCAGCGAACTGCCGGGTTCGGCGCGCGCGTTGCGCTCGTGCCGTTCCAGGTTGGCGGTGAGCGTCTCCACCAGGCGGCGCAGGTCGTCTTCGGGCCACAGCCACATCATGCGCAGGTCGATGCCGCTGGAACGCTCGTCCAGCGCCACGCCGGTGGCGCCGGTGGGCGCGAAGGGCAGGGCGTCGAAGCGCTCGATGGTGGCGTGCAGGCGCGCGATCAGCGGCTGCAGCCGCCCGTCGATGGCCAGCAGCTCGTCGATGCGCGTCACCGGCATCGCCTCGTAGTGGGGCGTCAGGCGCGACTCGCAGGCGAACAGGTGCACGCCGCCCTTGCCGCGGAACCGGTACATGCGCGCCAGGCCCTGGGTGTCGAGCTTGTGGGCGTGCTGCGCCACGCAGTCGGGGCGGTAGAAGACCTCGCCGCCGTCGAGCTGCAGCCGAACGCCGAGCTCGATGTCCTCGGCACCCATGCGCACGAAGCCTTCGTCGAAGCCGCCATGGGCGCGCACGAAGTCGCGCGCGATGCTCAGGTTGCAGGTGTAGAAGTGGTTGTGCAGGTAGCGCTGCCCGGGCTGCATCCTGTAGTAGTCGAAGATGAGGTCCGAACGGTCCATGCAGAAGCCCACCGGGCGGTCGGTGGGCGTGAATTCCGGGTGCATCGGGAAGGCACCCAGCACGGCGGCCTTGGGGCCGCGGCGCGCGTGTTCTTCCAGGTGGATTTCCAGCGCACGCGGCACCAGCAGGGCGTCGTCGTTCAGGAACAGCACCCAGGGCGCGCGCGCGCGCGCCAGGCCGCGGTTGCGCGCCGCCGCCGGTCCCTGGTTGGCCTGGCGTTCGTACACCACCGCCTGCCGCTGCGCCGCCGCCTGCACCACGGCGGCGGTGTCGTCGCTGGAGCCGTCGTCGACGACGATGATCTCGAAGCGCTCGGCCGGCAGCGTCTGCGCCGCCAGGTGGTCCAGGCAGCGCTGCAGGATGCTGGCGCGGTTGAAGCTGGGGATGATGACCGAGATCAGCGGCTCGGCCGGCAGCGCTGCCGCGGGCGGCGCCTCTGCGGCGGCCACCGGGGCGGCGGTGTCGGCGAAGCCCAGGAAGGGCACGCCCGCGTCCACCTCGGCCGGGCGGCCGTCGGCGACACGGATCTTCTCGCTGTTGCGGTCGATCAGGTCCAGGAACCACAGGTCCAGCGCATGCAGGAAGGCGTAGTAGTAGCCCACGTCCTCGTGGCTGTTCAGGCCCGCGGGGCGGCGCTGCAGGAAGAAGTCCAGCAGCGGCCGGTAGAGATGGCTCTGCGCCGGGATGGCGTCCGCGTGCGGCGCCACCAGGTCGAAGGTCTTCAGCCCGTAGGGGATGCCATCGCGCACCACGTCGTAGTACGCCGGGTGCGACTCGTGCCAGGCCAGCGGGCAGGCGAACTGGCGGATCGCGAAGCCGTGCACCAGGGGCATCAGCACCGCGTAGTAGTCCCAGTGCGGGAAGCCCACGTAGTAGTCGGTGTCCCGCTCGAACGACGCGAGCACCGCGCTGTCCCAGAACCAGGCGTCGAAGCCGGTCGGGTAGTAGCGGCCTTCCAGGCGGTCCAGGCTGTCCACCTCGATGCGGCGCGAGAACAGCATCGCGCCTTCGATGTTGGCCTGCAGGCTGGCCAGGAAGCCGTCGCGGTCGGCCGGCTGCAGCACGATGTCGGAATTGACGAAGCCGCCATGCGGCAGCCCGCTGGCGCGGAACCAGGCGAACACGTCGTCCACGCGCACCAGCGGCTTGCCGGTGCGCTGGCGGCCGTCGCGCGCCACTTCGACGAAGCGCACGCCGGGGTACAGCGGTTGCAGCTGGGCGATCTCGGCGGCGATGTTGAACGACACCACCTGCAGGCCCAGCGCCTGCCAGCTGGCGACGGCGCGCTGCTGCTTGGCCTGGCCCTGCGGCGCGATGCTGGTGCCGACGGTGAGGGTGAAGCCGGTGGTGGCCGGTGCGGCGGTGGCGGGCATGTCGCCCACCACTTCGTGGCGGGCGGCGCGGTGCTCGGCCACCAGCGCCTCCAGTGCCGCGGCGTCGCTGCGTTCCAGCGCGCGGTAGCCCTGGCGCAGGCGGGCGACGAAGCCGTCGTCGCCGGCATCGAAGAGGTGCTGCATGCGGCCTTGCGAGTCGACGCCGCCGTAGCTCAGGTACACCGGCGTCGTGCTCGAAGCCGGGCGCGCGGCGGCGGCGCCGGGGCGGCGGGCCTGCACGCGGTCGACGATGGCGCATTCGCGCGCCGGCGTGTCCAGCAGGCGCGGCCAGCGCAGGCCCAGCGCCGCGTCGGTCACGCCCGGCTCTTCCATCGAAGGCAAGGCACGCCGCAGCGCTTCGGTGGAAAACAGCGGCGCGGCGGTGTCGACGAAGCTGGACCAGCGCAGCGCGAAGGCTTCGTTGTGCAGCGCCAGCGGGTGCGCGGCGGCGCTGCCGGCGGTCAGCGAGGGCTGCGCCAGCTGCAGCCCCATGCCGGCGGCGATCTCGAACAGGCGGTTGATCTCGTCGCCGCTGATGTCCAGGTCGTCGCTCGGCAGCCAGACGTATTCGTAGGCTTTCCAGGCTTCGCCGGTGTCGGCCATCAGGCGGGCCAGCGCGGGCCAGCGATCGCCGCTGCGGTCGACGCGCACCACGCCGTCCAGCGGCTCGGCGAAGCGCTGCGCGTCGCGGCCGGTGTAGCAGACCACCAGGTCCCAGTGGCGGCCGGCCGTGGTGTGCAGCCAGCCCGGGTGGCGCGAGGCGTCGCCCGCGTGAACGACGACCAGGAAGCGCTTGTCCATGAAGGGATTCCTCTGCGGGACGGTATTTCGGTTTCGGGGTCAGGAGACGCGCGGTCCGACGGCGTTGCCGATCGGCGCGGTGGGCCGCGCCGCGGCGTCGGCAGGGTCGGGGAAGCGGATGCCGGTGCCGGCCAGTTCGCGGTTCAGCACCACGCGCAGCAGCGCGCGCGGGTAGCGCGGGCGGCCGTGGAATTCGCCGCCCACCCAGTACTGGAAGTGGTTCGAGAGGTAGCGCGTCATCGGCAGCGGGTCGACCGACAGGCCCTTGAGCGAGTCCATCAGCGCGCCCAGCACGCGGTTGATCTCGGCCTTCTCCTCGCCGATGCACAGCGCGTCGCCGCTCTGCAGCAGGCCGCCGAAGTTGATGTGGAAGTCGGGCGCGGTCTCGATGAAGCTGGCGGCCGAGACCAGCCAGTCCTCGTGGATGGGCGCCAGGCCCGCTTCCTCGTTGAAGCGGTAGACCGGGCCGCCGCAGGGGCGGGTGTGCCTGACCGGCGTGTCGTCGATGATGGCCACGCGCCCCAGCCGCGTGAAGCGCGGCCACAGCGCGTCGAGCCCGAAGCCGCTGATCTGGTTGCGCAGCGTGTGGAACACGCGCGACAGCAGGTCGATGGCCAGCACCGGCGCCATGATCTCGACGAAGTTGGTGAAGCGCAGCTGGAAGGCGCTGTGCTGCAGCGTCACCGGGTGCGCGAAGTACGAGTCGGGCGTCAGCGCCGGTTGCGCCAGTTCCAGCCGCAGCTCTTCGCAGATGGTGAAGAAGCGCGACACCTGTTCGGGCACGCAGAGCAGGTCGTCGTCGGGGAACCAGACGTAGCGGTACTTCTGGATCTGGTCCCAGTGCGCCATCAGCGTCGCTTCCAGGCCCGGCCACTTGGCGCCCTTCACGTGGTGCACGAAGGCGGCACCCTGCGCATGGACGGGCGGTGCGTCGCCGTACCAGGACAGCGCGTAGTCGAAGTTCTGCTGCTCCAGGCGCTGCACCGCATGGGGGTGCAGCGAGCTGGGGCCGGCGCGGAAGAGGGCGAGGTAGGGCTTCATGCAGCCTTCCGGGAGATTGGAGGTGTGGCGCGGCCAGTCTAGGCAGCGCCTGCCGCGGCCGAAGGCCGGAAATGCGGGGTGATCCCGGCGGTTCAGGTGGCGCTTCAGGTGGTCAGTGGCCGGAAGCGCTGCATCAGCGTCAGGCCGTGGCGGATGCGCAGCCGGTGGTCGCCGCGCGCCAGCGGCAGGTGCAGGCTGATGGCGTCCCAGCCGCGTTCGTGCAGCGCATTGACCATCTGCCGTTCGGCCGCCTGGTGCACCCAGCCTTCGACCCGGCCTTCGTGCTGCACCGGGTAGGCCCAGTCGGCGGTGCGTGCCGGGTGCAGGTTGGTGTCGTGCAGCGCCAGCACGGTGTCCGGGCGCAGCAGGCCGGCGGCCTGCAGGCGGTCCAGCAGCGCGATCTGCGCATCGGCCACGTGGGCGTCGAAGAAGAGCAGTTCGAATGGCAGGCCGTGCAGCTGCGCCGGCGCCAGCGTGGCGCAGTCCTGCGTGATCACGTGGTGGTTCGGCGCCTGCCGCGGCACCGGCTTCAGGTCCACGGTGTAGACCGCGGCGTCGGTCTCGTCGCCCAGCGCGGCCAGGAAGTTGCGCGCCGAATAGCCGTTCAGGCCGCCCACTTCCAGCACGCGGCGCACGCGCATCACGCGCACCAGCGCGTACAGCAGCAGCGCCTCGTCGTCCTGCACCGGCCCGGCCACGCGCTGATGCGGCGGCTGCACCAGGTGCGCCAGGTCGTACTTGGCGGCGCCCTCGGCGCGGAAGCGCACCGGGGCGGTGCTCTCGGCCAGGCGCGCCAACGCCTGCAGGCGGCCGGCCATCAGGCGGTCTCCGCAGTGGCGCCTTCGACGATGCGGCGCGCCAGCGCCAGCGCCGCGGCGGCGACCTGGTCCATGTTGTAGTAGCGGTACTGGGCCAGGCGGCCGATGAAGAAGACGTCGGTCTCCTGTTCGGCCAGCGCCTCGTAGCGCTTGTACTGCGCCTCGTTGGCCGGGTTGGGGATGGGGTAGTAGGGCTCGCCTTCGGCGCAGGGGATCTCGCGCACGATGGACGTGCCGGCGTGCGCCTGGCCGGTGAGGTGCTTGAACTCGGTGATGCGCGTGTGCTCGTGGTCGTTCGGGTAGTTCACCGTGCCCACGGGCTGGTACTGCGCGCGCCCCGGCAGGTGCTGGTGCTCGAAGCGCAGGCTGCGGTAGGGCAGGCGGCCGAAGCGGTGGCCGTAGTACTCGTCCACCGGGCCGGTGAACACAGTGCGCCGGCAGTCGCAGCTGGCCACGATCCGGCGGTACTCCACGCCCGTTCGGACCAGGATGTTGGGGTGGTCGAGCAGGCGCTCGAACATCTTCGTGTAGCCCTCGGCCGGCATGGCCTGGAAGCGGTCGGTGAAGTAGCGGTCGTCGTCGTTGGTGCGGGTCGGGATGCGCGCGGCCACGCCGCCGGCCAGCTGCGACAGGTCCAGTCCCCACTGCTTCCTCGTGTAGCCGCGGAAGAACTTCTCGCACAGGTCGCGGCCCACCGAGGAGAGCACCACGTCTTCGGAGGTGCGGATCGGGTCGCGCGCTTCGCGCACGCGGGCCAGGAAGGCTTCGATGCCGGCTTCGTCCAGCTGCAGCCCGTACAGGCGGTTGATGGTGCTGCGGTTGATCGGCATCGGGTAGGCCGCGCCGGTGCGCGCGTCGGGCACCGCCAGCACGCGGTGTTCGTAGGGGCGCCAGGCGGTGAAGCGGCTGAGGTACTGCCAGACCTTCTCGCTGTTGGTGTGGAAGATGTGGGGGCCGTACTCGTGCACCAGCACGCCCGCGCTGTCCAGGCGGTCGTAGGCGTTGCCGGCGATGTGCGGCCGCTTGTCGATGACGAGCACGCGTTCGCCGGCTTCGGCCAGTTCACGGGCGGTCACTGCACCGGCAAAGCCGGCACCGACGATCAGGGTGTCCATGGGGTGGGGCGCTCCCGGGGGGAAGAAGGCTGCCGGCAGTCTAGGCAGCGCCCCCCGCGGCCGGTGGCTGGAAATGGCCCGGGAAAGGGGTCGCTTCTCCCGCCCGCAACCCGGGTGGCGGCCCGGGCTTGTAGGAATTTGCCTGACAAGGGGCATGGAAAGACACGGACTGAAGCCACGGATGTGGGCTGATGTTCCGGTCCAGTTCCGGTCCGTAGAGTTCAAACCACGCTGAAACGCAGACCTCCCCCACCCCCCCGAAAGAACCCCATGAACGCCGAACAGATCCTTGCCGAAATCCGCGAAGCCAACCTGTCGTACCTGATGCTGGCCCAGAGCCTGATCCGCAGCGACCGCGAGCAGGCGCTGTACCGCCTGGGCATCAGCGAGGAGACGGCCACCATGATCGGCACCCTGACGCCGGCGCAGATGATGAAGATCGCCGCCGGCAACACGCTGCTGTGCCGCTTCCGCATGGACGACGACGTGGTCTGGAGCCTGCTCACCAGCCA
>JBGAKY010000119.1:0-5000 GCA_044224175.1 Rubrivivax sp.
CCGCCTCGCACCAGGCGCGCACGCGCGCCAGCAGCGCCGCGTCGGCCAGCGCCTGCGGCACCGGCGGCTCCATCAAGGCGCTGTCGAATCGGCCGCGCATGGATCAGGCGCAGAGCCGCGCCAGCGCCTGCGGCACGCGCGCCACCGGCCACGACTGCACGGTGCGCAGCAGCGCGTGGTCGACCGCGGCCAGCGAGTCGGCGCCCAGCCGCGACGCCAGCTCTTCCTGCAGCCGCAGCAGCAGGTGCGCGGTGGTGGTGGCGTCGGCCAGCGCGCGGTGGGCGCGGCCGGCGTCGGGCAGGCGGTGCCATTCGGCCAGCGTGCCCAGGCGGTGGTTGGGCGCCTGCGGGAACAGGCGGCGCGACAGCCGCACCGTGCAGGCGAAGGGCGTGTCCTGCGCTTCGTCGCGGCCGGCGTGGCGCGCTTCGGCACACCAGAAGGCGCGGTCGAAGGCGGCGTTGTGGGCCACGAGCGGGCAGCCTTCGGTGAAGCGCAGCACCTCGCGCATCACGTCGTCGGCCGGCGGCGCGTCGGCCAGCATCTCGTTCGTGATGCCGGTGAGCGCCTGGATGAAGGGCGGCACCCAGGCGCCGCTGTTCATCAGGCTCGCCCACTGGCCGACGATGCGGCCGCCGTCCACCAGCACGGCGGCGATCTCGGTGGCGCGCGCGCCCTGGCCGGGCGACGAGCCGGTGGTCTCGAAGTCGATCACCGCGATCGGCATCACGCGCCCGCCGTCACCTGCACGCGGCGGCCTTCGGCCTCGACCAGGTCACCGGCGCGCAGCTTGCGGCCGCGCCGCGTTTCGGCCGTGCCGTTGACGCGCACGGCGCCGCCGGCGATCAGCCCCTTGGCGCCGCCGCCGCTGGGGGCGAGCCCCGTGGCCTTGAGCAGGGCGTCCAGCGTGATGTGCTCGCCGCGCAGGGCGAAGGCTTCGGCTTCCATGACCGGAGTTTGACCGCTTTCAGGTGGGCAGCCGGCCGCCGAAGCGCCAGTCCGGCAGGCCGCGCGCCACCGCGTGCACGGCGGCGGCGCAGAGCGCGCACTTCAGCAGGTCGCCGGGCACGAAGACCAGCGTGGCCTTCAGTGCCTGCAGCCAGCTCAGGTGCGCGTAGCCCACCAGCCCGGCCACGCCGCACAGGTGCACCACCGCCAGCCCGCCCAGCGCCGCAGCGACGAAGGCGCTCAGTGCCGCGCGGCGCGGCGTGCCGCTGGGCAGCGCTGCCATCACCGCGCCGGTGATCCACGCGCCCGGCGCCCAGCCCAGCAGGTAGCCGCTGGAAGGCACGAAGAACACGCCCAGTCCGCCGCGCCCGCCGGACAGGAAGGGCAGCCCCGCCACCACCGCCAGCAGGAACAGCAGCAGCGCCTGCAGGCCGCGCCGGGGGCCCAGCATGCAGCCGGCCAGCATGACGCCCAGCGTCTGCAGCGTGATGGGCACGCCCAGCGGCAGGTCGATCTTCGGGATCAGGCCGAACACGGCCAGCAGGGCGGCAAACAGGGCCACCAGGGCGAAGGAGTGCGGGTCGTTCTTCATCGGAGGCGAAGGTGTCAGGAACGGATGCGCAGCTGCAGCGCGTCGGCGACGCGGCGCGCAGCCAGCAGCATGTGGATCGTGAGCGGCGCCACCAGCCGCCAGCCGCCGGCGCGGCCGGTGCGCAGGCGGTGCGCTTCGTCCAGGCGCTGCCACTGGGCGAAGAAGTGGCCGGTGAAGCGCAGCATCAGCGCCAGCTGCAGGCCCAGGCGGTCGGTGCGCAGGCCCAGGCGCGACAGCGGCGCGAGCAGGCGTTCCAGCAAGTCGACCCATTCGCCGTGGCGCGTGCTGAGCGTGAGCGCGATGCCCAGCCAGGCCATCGCGCACAGGCGCGCGGCGTCGGCCAGGCCCTGCGCGGCCTGGCCCCACGCCGCGTGGAACGCGGCCACCAGCGCGGCGGCCAGGAAGCTGGCGCGCGCCAGCCTTCGAAGTCCAGGTCCCAGCGGCGACAGCGACGCCAGCAGCAGGCCGCAGAGCACGGCCGCCAGCCCCGCGATCCAGGGCTGCGGGGCGAGAACGAGCCCGGTGCCCGCCACCGACAGAAGCAGCAGCTTCCAGCCCGCCGGCACGCCGTGCAGCCAGCTGCGCCGTTCGCGGTACAGGCTCAGCATGCGGCCGCCTGTTCTTCCACCTGGGCTTCGTAGCGCGCGCAGACCTCGGCGCCGGGGCCGTCGGCGCGCACGCGGCCGCCTTCCAGCCACAGCACGCGGCCGAAGCCGCGCACCGGGTCCAGCTGGTGGGTGGAGACGATGACCTGCTGCGGCGCCTGCGCGATGTCCCGCACCAGCCGCGCGCGGCCGGGCAGGTCCAGGCTGGCGAAGGGTTCGTCCAGCAGCAGCAGGCGCGGCGCGGCGATCAGCAGCGCCAGCCAGCACAGGTGCTGGCGCTGGCCCTGGCTGAGGCCGGACACGGCGCGTCCGGCCCAGTGGCCCAGGCCGCGCGCGGCGAGCCAGGCGCGCGCCCGTTCCGCCGCCACGCGCCGCCCCACCCCGCCGACCTGCAGCCCCAGCGCCAGTTCCTCGGCCACGGTGGGAAAGATGATCTGCTCGTCGGCGTTCTGGAACATCAGCCCGACGGCGCATTCGGGCCAGCCCGGCGGCACCCCGTTCACGAGCACGCGGCCGCGCGTGGGCGCTTCCAGCCCGCACAGCAGGCGCAGCAGGCTGCTCTTGCCGGCACCGTTGTCGCCGATGAGGCCGACGCGCGGCTCCGCCAGGCAAAGGTTCAGGCCCTGGAACACCGGCGTCGTGCCCCGGACCAGGGTCACGTCCTCCAGCAGGGCGCCGGCACTCGGGGCAGGTTCATGTTGCAGTGCGTCAACCGACATCGGGGCCGGACCATAACGCATCCCCGGGGTCGGGCGCGGGCGCCACCCGCTACCCTTGGCCCGACGACCGCCTGGACTGACGATGGCCCGACTCTTCTCCCACCGCGAGCGCCCTGTCCACCTGGGGGTGCTGCCCACCGAACGGCTGCCGCGCCAGGCCGGCGCGCCGGTGCAGCCCGCCGCGCAGCCGACCGATCCGAACGCCGCCGGGCCCTTTGCCGTGGCGTCTTCGGTGCCCGAATACCGCGAGCTGTGCGCCCGTTTCCTGGACGGCGCTGTCGCGCCGCGCCGCGCGCCGGTGCCGGACGACCTGCTCGAGCGGGCACGCAACCTGAAGGCCTCGGCGTACTTCCTGGACGCCACGCTGGCCGGCGTGTGCGAGCTGGTCCCCGCCGACTGGTGCGACGCCGGACACCCGCCGCACACCCATGCGCTGGTCTTCGCCGTCGAGTTCGGCCGCGAACCGGCGGCGGACGAACCGGGCGCCGGCTGGATCCGCGGCGCCAACGTCGCGCGCACCGACCTGCGCTGCGCCGAAGTGGCGGTGGTGCTGGCCGGCTACCTGCGCGCGCTGGGCTGGTCGGCGCGCGCGCACGTGGCCGGCGACACGCAGGTCGGCATCGAAGCCCTGGCGCAGCGCGCCGGCGTCGCGAAGGCGGTGGGCGGCGTGCTGGCGATGCCGTTCTCGAAGCGCGGTTTCCGCCTCGGCGTGGTCAGCACCGACTACGCGCTCGCCGCCGACCTGCCGCTGGCGCCCGAGGCATCGCTCGACTGGCCGGACAGCGACGCGTACATGGGCATCGGCGGCACGCGGCCTGGCTTCGAGGACGCCGAACTCGCGCTGCGCCCGCTGCACCTGGGCCGCTGGCCGATGGAGCGCATCCGCCGCGTCGACGAGCCGACCACGCTGGTGCTGCGCGACGAGATCCGCCGCGTGCCCAAGCGTGCCGACCTGTTCACGCGCGCGCTCGCCGGCGACCTGGGGGCGCGGCCGCAGCAGGAACGGCCGCGCTTCGCCGTCAAGCACCCGCTGGCGGCGGGCATGGTGCCGCTGATCCGCCACCTGGTGCCGCTGCAGGGTCCGCGCGAACCGCTGGTGCCCACCGGCTGGGGCGGCGACCTCTCGGACCCGCAGCGCAACGCCGATGCGGTGAAGGCGCTGGGCTACTTCCTGGGCGCCGACTTCGTGGGCATCTGCGAGGCCGAGCCCTGGATGTACTACTCGCACGACGAGACCGAAGGGCGGCCGATCGCGCCCTACCACCGCTGGGCGGTGGTGATGCTCATCGACCAGGGCTTCGAGACCATGGAAGGCGCCTCGGGCGACGACTGGATCTCGGGCGCGCAGTCGATGCGGGCCTACCTGCGCGGCGCGCTCATCGCCGGCCTGATGGCGGCGCACGTCCGGCGCACCGGCCATTCGGCGCGCGCGCATTCGAACGCGCACTCGGAGGTGCTGCACCTGCCGGCCGTGCTGATGGCCGGGCTGGGCGAGCTCTCGCGCATCGGCGAGCTGGTGCTCAACCCCTTCATCGGCCCGCGTTCGAAGTCGGTGCTCTTCACCACCGACCTGCCGCTGGTGGCCGACCGCCCGATCGACTTCGGTCTGCAGGCCACCTGTGCGATGTGCCTGAAGTGCGCGCGCGAGTGTCCGTGCAACGCCATCCCGTTCGGGCCCAAGGTCATGTTCAACGGCTACGAGATCTGGAAGCCCGACGTCGAGAAGTGCGGCCGCTACCGCCTGACCAACATGAAGGGCTCGGCCTGCGGCCGCTGCATGAAGACCTGCCCCTACAACCGCGAGGACCTGGCCGAATCCGAACGGCTGCTCTGGCTGTCGATCGAGGTGCCGCCGGCGCGTCGGCGGCTGGTGGAGCACGACGACCGCACGCGCGGCGGCGCACGCAACCCGGTCAAGCGCTGGTGGTTCGACCTCGAGATCGTCGACGGCGTGGCGGTGGCGCCGCAAGCTGGCGTCAACGAACGCGACCTGGACCCTGGCCGCGAAGGCAAGCTGGCCGCAGGGCAGAAGCTGGCCTTCTTCCCACCGGCGCTGCAGCCGGCCGGCGGCACCACGCTGCAGCAGGCGGTGCCGATCGACCGCGCCGCCGGTCAGGCCGCCTACGCGGCCGCCGAGAC
>JBGAKY010000056.1:0-40235 GCA_044224175.1 Rubrivivax sp.
TGGTGGGGCGCCGAATTCTAGTGGACCGACCGCCGCGCAGGCGTACACAGCGCGCGGACGTCCGGCAAGTTCAACCGGGAGACCGACGCGGGCCCCATGGGCACGCAGCGGTCTGCTTTGGCCAAGAAGAGTCGTCGGGTCTTGATCTCTCGTTCAGAACGCTGGATGCAGGCCGCGCAGGGCGCGGCGCGGCGCCACCGCCGCGGCATCGTCGCCACGGCGGTGCTGCTGATGGGCGGCTTCGCCGTCACCGCCTTCGGCATCGCCCCGCTCGCCCCCGACGCCGCCCTGCTGCCGCAACGCATGGTCGAGGAGGCCGTGCGCGTCGACGACCTGGAGGCGCAGCGCGACGCGCTGGCCGATCACGACCTGGTGCTGTCCCGCAGCGAGATCACGCGCGGCACCGACACGCCGGAGTCGCTGCTCGCCCGCCTGGGCGTGCAGGACGCCTCGGTGGCCGCCTTCCTGAAGACCGACAGCACCGCGCGCGGCGTGCTGGCCGGCCGCGGCGGCAAGATGGTGCGCGCCGACGTGCGCGAAGACGGCTCGCTGGTGGAACTGGTGGCCCGATTCCCGGCCGAGAGAAGCGAACAGGCGAAGACCCACTTCACGCGCATGACCATCGCCCGTGCCGGCTCGCGCTGGCTGGCGCGGCTGGAGACCCTGCCGCTGGTGCCGACGGTGCGCCTGGGCAGCGGCGTCATCCGCAGCAACCTCTTCGCGGCGACGGACGACGCGCTCATCCCCGACGCCGTGGCGGCGCAGCTGGCCGAGATCTTCTCCGGCGACATCGACTTCCACCGCGAACTGCGCAAGGGCGACACCTTCAGCGTCGTCTACGAGGCGCTCACCGCCGACGGCGAAGTCGTGCCCTGGAACGAAGGCGCCGGCCGCGTGCTGGCGGCCGAGTTCCTGAACGCCGGCCGCCGCTACCAGGCGCTGTGGTTCGGAGACGCCGCCGGCGGCCGGGGCGGCTACTTCGACGGCAATGGCCAGAGCCTGCGCCACGCCTTCCTGGCCAGCCCGATGGCCTTCTCGCGCATGACCTCGGGCTTCGCGATGCGGCTGCACCCCATCCTGAACACCTGGCGCCGTCACCTGGGCGTGGACTACGGCGCGCCGGTGGGCACCCCGGTGCGCAGCGTGGGCGACGGCACGGTCGGCTTCGCCGGCTGGCAGAACGGCTACGGCAACGTGGTGCAGGTGAACCACGGCGGCGAGCGCAGCACGCTCTACGCGCATCTCTCGCGGGTGGACGTGCGGCGCGGCCAGCGCGTCGAGCAGGGCCAGCGCATCGGCGCCGTCGGCATGACGGGCTGGAGCACCGGGCCGCACCTGCATTTCGAGTTCCGCGTCCGCGGCCAGCACCAGGACCCGGTGAAGATGGCCAAGGCCTCGGAGCCGGTCACGCTGGACGCCGCCGACCGCAACCGCTTCGCGCAGGTGGCGCTGGCGCTGCAGCCGCAACTGGCGGCCGCCGCCTCGCTGGGCGGCCCGCGCCTGCTGGGCGAGTAGCTTCTCGCCGCCGCTCCCGGTGGACCTTTACGTCGGCCTGATGTCGGGCACCTCGCTCGACGGCGTCGACGGCGTGCTGGCGCAGTTCGAAGGCGGCCGCACCACGGTGCTGGCGCACCGGTACCGTCCTTTCGAAGGCGCCCTGCGCGCCGAGCTGCTGGCGCTGAACTGCAGCGGGGCCGACGAACTGCACCGCGCCGCGCTGGCGGGCAGCGCGGTGGCCGAAGCCTACGCCCAGGTCGTGACCGCGCTGCTGCAGGCGGCCGCCGTCGACCGCGGCGCGGTACGCGCGATCGGCGCCCATGGCCAGACGGTGCGCCACCGGCCGCAGGCCTTCGGGGGCACCGGCTACACGCTGCAGTTGCTGAACGGCGCGCTGCTCGCCGAGCGCTGCGGCATCGACGTCGTCTGCGACCTGCGCAGCCGCGACGTGGCCGCCGGCGGCCAGGGCGCGCCGCTGGTGCCGGCCTTCCACGCCGCGCGCTTCGGCCGCCCGGGGCAGCACGCAGCGGTGCTGAACCTGGGCGGGATCGCCAACCTGACCTTGCTGCCGGCCACCGGGCCGGTGCTGGGCTTCGACTGCGGCCCCGGCAACGCGCTGCTGGACCATTGGATCGCGAAGCACCGGGGAATCGACTACGACGACGAGGGCCGCTGGGCCGCCGGCGGCCAGGTCGACACCGCGCTGCTGGCGCGCCTGCTGGCCGAGCCCTTCTTCGCGCTGCCGCCGCCCAAGAGCACCGGCCGCGACCTCTTCAACGCCGACTGGCTGGCCGCCCAGCTGGGGGCTCACCCGGCGCCGCAGGACGTGATGGCCACGCTGGCCGAGCTGACCGTTCGCACGGTGGCCCTGGCACTGCAGCGCCACGCGCCGGCCACGCAGTCGCTCGTGGTCTGCGGCGGCGGGGCGTTCAACCGGCACCTGATGGGGCGCCTGGCCGCGCTGCTGCCCGGCGCGGCGGTGGACAGCAGCGCTGCCGCCGGCGTGCCGCCGGAACAGGTGGAGGCGCTGGCCTTCGCCTGGCTGGCGCAGGCCTTCTGCGAACGCCGCCCCGGCAACCTGCCGGCGGTGACGGGTGCGACCGGGCCGCGGCTGCTGGGCGCTCTCTACCCCGCCTGAACCACCACCGGCGCTTCGGTCGCCGGCGGCGTGTTGCGGCTGCGGCCGCAGCGCACCAGGCCGTCGGTCATCACCATGCCCACGCCCGGCAGGTCGCCCAGCTGCACGCTTTCCAGCAGCGTCTTGCCCGCCGTGTGCTGGGCGCGGTCCATGAACACGAAATCGGCGTCGCGGCCGACCTCGACCAGGCCGCTGTTCAACCTGCGCAGCCGCGCCGTGTTGCCGGTGGCGAAGCAGAACACCAGCTCGGCCGGGATGTTGGCCAGGCTGGACAGCAGCGAGATCATGCGCAGCATGCCCAGCGGCTGCACGCCGGACCCGGCCGGGCTGTCGGTGCCCAGGATCACGCGGTGCGGGCACTTCAGCTGCATCGCCGCCTGCGCGGCGGCGATGGCGATGCGCTCGTTGCCGTTGTGCACGATCTCGATCGCGCGCGCGCTCTTCTCGCACAGCTCGCACACGTGCGCTTCCGGCAGCGAGGTGTGGCCGCCGTTGATGTGGCCGATGACGTCGGCGTCGGCTTCCAGCACCACGTCCTTGTCGATCAGGCTGGAGCCGGGCACCGATGGCCCGCCGGTGTGGATGGTGCTCTGGATGCCGTGCTTGCGCGCCCAGGCCACCATCTGTGCCGCTTCCTGGCCCGCCTTCACGGTGCCCAGGCCGATCTCGCCCAGCAGCCCCACGCCGGCCGCCGCCAGTTCGGCGAAGTCGGACTCGACCATGCCCTTCTCGATGACCGGCGCGCCGGCCAGCACGCGCACGCCCGAGGGGCGGAAGTTGTCGAACGCGCGCTGCGCGGTGATGGCCAGCGCCTTCAGGCCGACGATGTCCTTCGGGCGTCCGGGCAGGTGCACTTCGCCGGCGGAGATCATCGTCGTCACGCCGCCGTTCATCATGCTTTCGATCCAGCCGATCTGGTTCTGGCGCGGCGTCCAGTCGCCCATCACCGGGTGCACGTGGCTGTCGATGAGGCCGGGCGCGACGCAGGTGCGCCTGGCGTCGACGGTGGTCCTGGCCTGGCCGGTGTCGCAGTCGGCTTCCTTGCCGACCGCGGTGATGACGCCGTCGACGACGACGATGGTGTCGGCGTCCAGGATGGGCTTGTCCAGGTCGCCCGACAGCAGCAGCCCGATGTTGCGGATGACGACCTTGCCCGACTTGGCGCCGGCGGCGACTTCGGCCATGACGAATGCTCCTATGCGGCGACGGTGCGCTGCACCGCGTCGATGATGAAGCCTTCCCAGTGCGCCCGCTTGGCCGGCTCGTCCAGCGGTTCGCCCAGGAAGGCGCTGAGCGTGAAGCGGTTGGAAAGGTAGAAGTAGCCCAGCGCGGCGATCATCAGGTACACGTCGCGCGCCGCCAGGCCGCGGCGGAACAGGCCCGCGCGCACGCCGGCCTTCAGGATGCGTTCGGTCACCTCCAGCGCCGGGCGCGCGTAGGGCACGCCGCGTTGCGCGCGCGCGATGTGGCGGCCGCGCTGCAGGTTTTCCGTGTTCAGCAGGGCGATGAACTCGGGGTGCGCCTGGTAGTAGCCCCAGATGAAGCGGATCATCGCCTTCAGCGACTCGGCCGGGCGCGATTCGTCGATCTCGAGCCGGCTCTCGGCTTCGTCGAAGCGGCGGTAGATCTCCTCCAGCACCGCGACGTACAGCCCCTGCTTGCTGCCGAAGTAGTAGTAGATCATGCGGTCGTAAGACTTCGCCGCGCGGCTGATCTGTTCCACGCGGCCGCCGTCGTAGCCGTGGCGCGCGAAGACCTTCAGCGCCGCGCGCAGGATGGCGTCCTTCGTGGCCTGGGCGGCGAGCGCGCGCACCCCCGGCCGGGCGGGCTTCGCGGACTTGGCGGAGCCGCTCTTGCGCGGCACGGCAGCGGGCGCTAGCATGATTTCGTTCAGTGGATGCTACATGAACGGTTGCGCGCGCCGCAACCGGCACAGGCCCGAAGGACGCCCGAGGACGCGATGCCCGATCACGAACACAACCGCACCGACGGCCTCTCGGACGCCCCCGCCACCCCGGTAGTGCTGGATCGGGCGCGCGTGCGCAACGAGCGCATGGCGGCCGGCAAGATCGAGTGCAACGCCTGCCCGGTGCTGTGCCAGATCGCCGTCGGCAAGGTGGGCGCCTGCGACCGCTACGCGAATCGCGACGGTGCATTGGTCCGGCTGGACCCGGTGGTGATGCTGCGCCGCTCGCTCGCTGTGCCCGAAGACCCGGTCGACTTCCCGGCCGGCGGCGAACCGGCCGAAGGCAGCGAGGTCTTCGTCACCGGCGTCGGCTCGTCCACCACCTACCCCGACTACAAGCCGGCGCCCTTCATCGTCTCCAGCCAGGTGAACGGCGTCGACATGGTCACCGTGGTCACCGAAGGCATCTTCAGCTACTGCAGCCTGAAGCTGAAGATCGACACCGACCGCTGGCTCGGCCCCGAGCAGGCCAACGTGCGTTGCCGCGGCGAGGTGGTGGGCCATGTCACGACCATGGAATACGGCTCGCAGATGCTCTCGCTGGGCGGCGTGCACCACCTCACCGGCGGCAGCAAGAAGGAAGGCCGGGTCACGATGGAGGCCATGCTCGCCCTGGGCAACAAGGGCGCGCTGGAGCTCACCATCGACGGCGGCGCCAACCTCGTGGTGCAGGCCGGGCGCGCGCCGGTGGTCAACGGCGTCGAGGAAGAGCGCATGCGCGTGGGCTGCGGCTCGGCCACCATCGGCATCTTCGCCAAGCAGTTCTGGGGCGTGGCCGACGAGGTGGTGGTCGTGGACGACCACATCACCGGCGTGCTGACCGAACACCAGGCCGGCCGCTGCCTGGATATGCGGCCTTCGGGGCTGAAGGTGCGCGGCCGCAAGAGCACGCCCGGACGCTACTTCCAGGTTGCCAACCCCGGCACCGGCTGGGGCGGCACCGACATCAGCGACCCGCTGGCCATCGTCGAGCAATGGGAACAAGGCGTCGCCTGGCCCGGCCAGCGCGTGCTGATGGTCAGCACGACCGGCGAGCACGCGGCGTGGTTCGTGCTGGACGAGCAACTGCACCCGCAGCCCGCGCCGATGCCGGCCGCCGTGCAGCACGTGGTCGACCGCATCGGCGAGAACTGCGAGCCCGCGCTCACCAGCGTGCTGTTCCTGGGCGGCGCCGGCGGCAGCCTGCGCGCCGGCGTCACCGACAACCCGGTGCGGCTGACGCAGGCCATCAAGCGCGCGCTCGTCAACGTCACCTGCGGCGGCGCGCCGGCCTACGTCTGGCCGGGCGGCGGCATCACGGTGATGGCCGACGTGCTGCGCATGCCCGACAACAGCTTCGGCACCGTGCCGACGCCGGCCATCGTGACGCCGATCGAGTTCACGCTGCGCCTTTCCGACTACGCCGCGCTCGGCGGCCACATGGACCGCGTGCGCCCGCTGGCCGAGGTGCTGAAGACCGGCGCCTGGCATGCCGACGGCGCGCCGCTGCAACGCCGGTTCGTGCCGGCCCACCCCGCCAACCCCTGGCCCATCGGCCAGGGCCCGATGCTGGGCTGATGGAAGCCGCGCGGCAGCCCCTGCCCGGCGGGCGCTGGCACCTGCAGCACGGGCCGATCGACATCGTCATCGGTGCCGACGGCGACCCCGCCGCCGTGCACGCCGCGCATGAAGCCGCCTGGGCGCGCTTCCAGGGTGTGCTGCGCGAACTGGTGGCCGAGCTGCCGCGCTTGAAGCAGCCGGTCGACGCCGGCGGCGGCTGCCCGCTGCAAGGCCCGGTGGCGCGGCGCATGTGGCACGCCTGCGCCCCGCACGCGGCGGTGTTCATCACGCCGATGGCGGCGGTGGCCGGTTCGGTGGCGGAAGAACTGGTCGCCTTCTACCGCCGCGAAGGCGTGATGCGCGCCTACGTGAACAACGGCGGCGACATCGCGCTGCACCTGACCCCTGGCACCTCGCTGCGCGCCGGGCTGTTCGCCGACCTCGCCCGCTTCGACGACGAGGCCGCGCGCCGCAGCGCGGTCGGTGCCTTGCCGCTGGACGGGCGCATCGAGATCCGCTTCGACACGCCGGTGCGCGGCCTGGCCACCAGCGGCTGGCGCGGCCGCAGCTTCTCGCTCGGCGTGGCCGACGCCGTCACCGTGCTGGCGGCGGGCGCGGCGGCGGCCGACGCCGCGGCCAGCATGGTGGCCAACGCGGTGAACGCCGAGCACCCCGCCGTCGAACGCCGGCCAGCGCGCGACATCAAGGACGACAGCGACCTGGGCGACCTGCCGGTCACGGTGGCGGTGGGCCCGCTGCCGCCGGCGCTGCGCGACGCCGCGCTTGCCGCCGGCCTGGCGCGAGCACGGGAATTGCGTGCGGCCGGACTGCTTCACGACGCCATGCTCTGGTGCCAGGGGCGCGCCGCACTGATGTCGGGCGCGCGGGAAATCCCGGTCCCCGATTTGGTTCAGTGAACGCTGAACGAATGTCAGAATCGACCACGATGATCGAGATCCGCCGCGTGCTCACCCAGGTGGAAGACATCCACCATGAATTCGGCCCCGTGGCGGGGAAGCCGCTGCGCCGCGGCTGGGTGGCCGCCGTGCTGGCGAATCCCTACGCTGGGCGTTACGTCGAAGACATCCTGTCGATGATGGAAGCCCTCTCGCCGGTGGGGCTGCAGATGGCCAAGCGCCTGCTGGATGCGATGGCCGTTCCGGCCTCGGCGATCCAGGGCTACGGCAAGGGCGCCATCGTCGGCAGCGCCGGCGAACACGAACACGGCGCGCTCTGGCACGTGCCCGGCGGCTACGCCATGCGCGAACTGCTGGGCTGGAAGGAAGACCGCCCGGCCGGCAGCACGCAGCCTGGCAACGCGCTGGCCATCGTGCCCAGCACCAAGAAAGTGGGCCCGCCGGGGGCGACGCTGGACGTGCCGCTCACCCACATCAATGCCAGCTATGTGCGCAGCCATTTCGACGCCGTGGAAGTGCAGGTGCCGGGCGCGCCGCGGGCCGACGAGATGGTCGTCGTCCTGGCCATGAGCACCGGGCCGCGCGTGCATGCGCGCGTGGGCGGGCTCAAGGCGAGCGAGATCGCCAAGTGGGACGGCCAGCGCTGAGGAGCCCGAACAGATGAGCGCGAAGATCCGCAAGCTGATCGTCCAGGTCGACGAGACCCGCATCGAGATGGGCAGGACCATCGACCCGCCCGTGCGCCGCGCGCTGGCGATGGCGGTGATTGAGAACCCCTACGCCGGCCGCTACGCCGAGAGCCTGGACGAGCTGATCGCCATCGGCGAAGAGCTGGGCGGCCTGCTCGGGACGAAATGCGTCGAAGCACTGGGCATCGAAGGCGCGAAGGCCCAGAGCTACGGCAAGGCCGCCATCGTGGGCGAGTCGGGCGAGCTGGAACATGCCGCCGCCATCCTGCATCCCAAGCTGGGCGCGCCGCTGCGCAAGGTGCTGGAGAAAGGCGCCGCGCTGGTGCCTTCGGCCAAGAAGATGGGCGGCCTGGGCACGGCCATCGACGTGCCGCTGGGCCACAAGGACGCCGCCTTCGTGCGCAGCCACTTCGACGCCATCGAGGCGCGCGTCGCCGACGCGCCTCGCGCCGGCGAGATCGTCGTCGCGGTGGCGGTCACCGCGGGCGGCCGGCCGCTGCCGCGCATCGGCGGCCTGCAAGTGAACGAAATCAAGGGCGAAGACGGTCTTCGCTAGGAGCCAGAACGACATGAGCCTTCACCACATGACGCACCTCACCCGCCGTGCCGTGATCGCGGCCGCCCTGCTGCCCGCGTTTGCCTTCGCGCAGGACGCCATCCGCATCGGCGAGATCAACAGCTACAAGGTGCAGCCCGCGTTCCTGGACCCGTACAAGAAGGGCATGGAACTGGCCGTCGAGGAGATCAACGCCGCCGGCGGCATCAACGGCAAGAAGCTGCAGCTGATCACGCGCGACGACAACGGCAGCCCGGGCGACGCGGTGCGCGCCGCCGAGGAACTGGTCTCGCGCGAGAAGGTCGACGTGCTGGCGGGCGGCTTCCTGTCGAACATCGGCCTTGCGCTGACCGACTTCGCGAAGCAGAAGAAGTTCTTCTACCTGGCCAGCGAGCCGCTCACCGACAAGATCGTCTGGGGCAGCGGCAACAGGTACACCTTCCGCCTGCGGCCTTCCACCTACATGCAGAGCGCGATGCTGGTGCCCGAAGCGGTGAAGCTGAAGAAGAAGCGCTGGGCCGTGGTCTACCCCAACTACGAATACGGCCAGTCGGCGGTGGCCACCTTCAAGCAGCTGCTGAAGGCGGCGCAGCCCGATGTCGAATTCGTCGGCGAGCAGGCGCCGCCGCTGGGCAAGATCGACGCCGGCGCAGTGGCGCAGGCGCTGGCCGACGCCAGGCCCGACGCCATCTTCAACGTGCTGTTCGGTGCCGACCTCTCGAAGTTCGTGCGCGAAGGCAACACGCGCGGCCTGTTCCAGGGCCGCGAGGTGGTGTCCATGCTGACCGGCGAGCCCGAGTACCTGGACCCGCTGCGCGACGAGGCGCCCAACGGGTGGATCGTGACCGGCTACCCCTGGTACGGCATCCAGACGCCCGAGCACAAGGCCTTCTTCCTGGCCTACCACCGCAAGTACAACGACAACCCGCGCCTGGGCTCGGTGGTGGGTTACAGCACGATCCAGGCGCTGGCGGCCGGCATCAAGAAGGCCAGGAGCACCGACACGGAGAAGCTGATCACCGCCTTCCGCGGCCTGGAGCTGATGACGCCCTTCGGCAAGACCACCTTCCGCGCGCAGGACCACCAGAGCACCATGGGCGCCTACGTCGGCAAGACGAAGAACGAAGGCGGGAAGGGCACGATGGTGGACTATGTCTACCTGGACGGCACCAAGTACCAGCCGAGCGACGCCGAGGTGAAGAAGCTGCGTCCCGCGGACTGATCCTGCGTCAGGACGGCGTGAACCGATGGGTGTCTCCGGCTTCGTCGTCCAGCTGCTCAACGGCCTGGCCGGCGCCTCTTCGCTCTTCCTCGTCGCGGCCGGGCTGTCGCTGATCTTCGGCGTCAGCCGCATCGTCAACTTCGCCCACGGCTCGCTGTTCATGCTGGGCGTCTACGGCGCCTGGACCTTCGCCGACAAGCTGATGCCGCTGGTCGGCGACGCCGGCTGGTGGCTGGCCATTCCGCTCGCGGCCCTCGCCGTGGCCGCGCTGGGCGCGTTGGCAGAGATGCTGGTGCTGCGCCGCATCTACCACGCGCCCGAACTGTTCCAGCTGCTGGCCACCTTCGCGCTCGTGCTCGTCATCAAGGACGTGGCGCTCGCGGTGTGGGGCGCCGAGGACCTGCTCGGCCCGCGCGCACCGGGCCTGCGCGGCGCGGTCGAGATCCTGGGCCGGCGCGTGCCCAGCTACGACCTCTTCCTCATCGCCGTCGGACCGGTGGTGCTGGGCGTGCTGACGCTGGCGCTGACGCGCACGCGCTTCGGCACGCTCATCCGTGCTGCCACGCAGGACCGCGAGATGGTGGCCGCGCTGGGCGTCAACCAGCGCTGGCTGTTCACCGCGGTGTTCGCGCTCGGCTCGCTGCTGGCCGGCCTGGGCGGCGCGCTGCAATTGCCGCGCGAGCCGGCTTCGCTGAACCTGGACCTGCTGACCATCGGCGACGCCTTCGTCGTGGTGGTGGTCGGCGGCATGGGCTCGCTGCCCGGGGCCTGGCTGGCGGCGCTGATCATTGCGGAGATCAAGGCGGTCTGCGTGGGGCTGGGCACGGTGCAGCTGTTCGGCACGGACTTCGCGTTTTCCAAGCTCACGCTGGTGGCCGAGTTCATCGTCATGGCGGTGGTGCTGGTGGTGCGGCCCTGGGGCCTGATGGGCCGGCCACAGCCGGCGCAGGCCGCTTCCACCCAGGCCGAGGCGCCGCTGGTGCCGGCCGAGCCGCTGCTGCGCTGGGGCGCGCTGGCGCTGCTGGCGGTGCTGGCCGCACTGCCGGCCTGGAGCGCTTCGTCGCCCTACGTGGCGGTGCTGGCGATCGACCTGCTGACGGCCGCGCTCTTCGCCGCCAGCCTGCACTTCATCATGGGACCGGCGGGCATGCATTCGTTCGGCCACGCGGCCTACTTCGGCGTCGGCGCCTATGGCGCGGCACTGGCGGTGCTGCGCGCGGGGTTGCCGATGGAGATGGCGTTGCTCGTGGCCCCGCTGGCTGCCGCCGCGCTGGCGCTGGTGGTGGGCTGGTTCTGCGTGCGCCTGTCGGGCGTCTACCTGGCCATGCTGACGCTGGCTTTCGCGCAGATCGTCTGGTCGGTGGTGTTCCAGTGGGAGGAACTCACCGGCGGCAGCAACGGCCTCACCGGCGTCTGGCCTTCGCCCTGGCTGAGTTCGAAGCCGGCGTACTACGGGCTCACGCTCGCGTGCGTGGCGCTGTCGGCGTGGGGGCTGCGGCGGCTGCTGTTCTCGCCCTTCGGCTATGCGATGCGCGCGTCGCGCGACGCGCCGCTGCGTGCCGACGCCATCGGCATCGACGTCGCGCGCGTGCAGTGGGCCGCCTTCGTGGTGGCGGCCGCATTCGCCGGGCTCGCGGGCGGCCTCTTCGCGTTCAGCAAGGGCAGCATCTCGCCCGACGGCATCGCGGTCGGCAAGTCGGTCGACGGCCTGGTGATGGTGCTGCTGGGCGGCGTGCAGACGCTCGCCGGCCCCTGGGTGGGCGCGGTCACCTTCACCTGGCTTGCCGACGCCGCCGCGCGCAGCACCGAGTACTGGCGCGCGCTGGTGGGTGGCGTGATCCTGCTGCTGGTGCTGGCCTTCCCGATGGGCATCGCCGGCTTCGTGCACGATCGCTGGCAGGTCTTCCGCATGCGGGGGGCCGCATGAGCCTGCTCGTGGTGAACGATCTGGCCAAGGCCTTCGGCGGCAACAAGGCGGTCGACGGCATCGCCTTCACGCTGGCAGCGGGCGAACTGCTGGCGCTGATCGGCCCCAACGGCGCCGGCAAGAGCACCACCTTCAACATGCTCAACGGGCAGTTGAAGCCCGACCGCGGGTCGATCCGCCTCGAAGGGCGCGAACTGGTGGGGCTGAAGCCGCGCGAGATCTGGCGCCTGGGCGTGGGCCGCACCTTCCAGATCGCGCAGACCTTCGCCTCACTGACGGTGGTGGAGAACGTGCAGATGGCGCTGCTCTCGGCCGACGGCCTGGTGATGCGCCCCTGGCGCCGCGCCGCCGACCACCGCCGCGACGACGCCGTCGAACTGCTGCGCCAGGTGGGCATGGCCGCGCAGGCGGACCGCCCCTGCCGCGTGCTGGCCTACGGCGACGTGAAGCGCGTCGAGCTGGCGGTGGCGATGGCGCATGCGCCCAAGCTGCTGCTGATGGACGAGCCCGCCGCCGGCATGGCGCCGGGCGAACGGCATGCGCTGATGGAACTGACCAAGCGCCTGGTCACCGAACGCGGCGTCGCCGTGCTCTTCACCGAGCACAGCATGGACGTGGTGTTCGCCTTCGCCGATCGCATCGTCGTCATGGCGCGCGGCCGCATGATCGCCGAAGGCCCGCCGGCCGCGATTCGCGCCCACCCCGAAGTGCAGCAGGTCTACTTCGGCAGCGGGCGCACTTTCGAGAAGGCCGCATGAACGACGTGCTGCTCACCGCGCAGGGTCTGTCGGCCTGGTACGGCGCGGCGCAGATCCTGTTCGGCGTCGACCTCGAGGTGCGGCGCGGCGAGGTGGTGGCGCTGATGGGCCGGAACGGCGCCGGCAAGAGCACCTCGCTGAAGGCGCTGATGGGCCTGGTGGCTTCGCGGGCCGGGCGCGTGCAGTTCCTGGGTCAGGACATCTCGAAGGCGCAGCCGCACGAAGTGGCGCGCGCAGGCCTGGGCTGGGTGCCGGAAGACCGCCGCATCTTCGGCGAGCTGACGGTGATGGAGAACCTGGAAGTCGGCCGCCAGGCGCCGCGCACCTTTCCGGACGGCACGCGGGCCCCTTCGTGGACGCCCGAGGCCCTGTTCAAGCTGTTCCCCAACCTGGGCGAGATGCCCGACCGCCCGGGCGCGCGCATGAGCGGCGGCGAACAGCAGATGCTCACGGTGGCGCGCACGCTGATGGGCAACCCGCTCGTCGTGCTGCTGGACGAGCCGAGCGAAGGCGTGGCTCCGCTCATCGTCGAGCAGATGGCGCACATGATCGTGGCACTGAAGGCCCAGGGGCTGGCGGTGCTGCTGTCGGAACAGAACATGCATTTCGCGGAACTGGTCTCCGACCGGGCCTACGTGCTCGAGAAGGGCCAGATCCGGTTCGCCGGCACGATGGCGGAACTGGCCGCCAACGAAGAAGTGCGGCGGGCCCACCTGTCTGTCTGAAGTCCACTGAAGGAGCCACTGCCATGACCGTGATGCAACGCCGTTCCCTCCTTGCCACGCTCGCGCTCGCGGGCACCGGGTCGCTGGCGCCGATGCTGGCGCGGGGCTGGTGGTGGTGGACGTGCAGAACTGCTTCGTCACCGGCGGCACGCTGCCGGTGAAGGGCGGCGAAGAGGTGGTGCCGGTGATCAACAAGCTGGCCGAGAAGTTCGACAACGTCATCGTCACGCAGGACTGGCACACGCCGGCGCACACCTCGTTCGCCAGCTCGCACCCGGGCAAGAAGCCCTTCGAGACCATCAAGCTGGCCTACGGCACCCAGGTGCTGTGGCCCGACCACTGCGTGCAGGGCACCGACGACGCGGCGCTGCACAAGGACCTGAAGCTGCCGACCGCGCAGCTGGTCATCCGCAAGGGCTTCCACAAGGAAGTCGACAGCTACTCGGCCTTCGAGGAAGCCGACCGCAAGACGCTGACCGGACTGGCCGGCTACCTGAAGGCGCGCGGCATCCGGCAGGTCTACGTCACCGGCCTGGCCACCGACTTCTGCGTGGCCTGGACGGCGATGGACGCGCGCAAGGCCGGCTTCGAGGTGGCGGTGATCGAGGACGCAACCCGCGCCATCGACCTGAACGGCTCGCTCGCCGCGGCCTGGAAGGACATGATGATGAAGGGCGTCAAGCGCATGCAGTCCAAGGACATCCTGGGCTGAAGACCTGGTGGAGGCCGTCACGCTCAACGGCCACGGCGTCGAGCCGGCGGCGCCGCCCTCGACGCCGTTGCTGCACTGGCTGCGCAACGACTGCGGGCTCAACGGCCCGAAGTACGGCTGCGGCCTGGGCGAATGTGGTGCCTGCACGGTGCTGGTCGACGGCCGCCCGGCGCGCAGCTGCACGCTGCAGCTGCGCACGGTGGCCGGGCGCGAGGTGACCACGCTCGAAGGGCTGGGCACGGCCGCGGCGCTGCACCCGGTGCAGCAGGCCTTCGTCGACGCCCAGGCGGCGCAGTGCGGCTACTGCCTCAACGGCATGGTGATGACCACCGCCGCATTGCTGCGCGCCGAGCCGCAGGCCGGCGAGGCGCGCATCCGCCAGGCACTGTCCCACAACCTGTGCCGCTGCGGCACGCATGTCGAGATCCTGCGCGCGGCGCTGCTCGCTGCCGAGCGCATGCGTCCCCGCTGATGCGCGCAACGGATCCTTCGCTGCAACGGCGCGCCGACTTCCGCGCCGCCACCGGCGTGCTGCTGGTGCTGCGCGACCCGCCGCCGGCACCGCCGCCGGCGCCCGGCAACCCGCCCATCGTGGCCGGCAACCCGGCCGAAGGGCCCGAGGTGCTGCTCGCGGTGTGGGACGACGGCAGCGCCACCGCGCTGCACGGCCACGTCGACCTGGGCACCGGGCTGCGCACCGCGCTGGGCCAGCTGGTGGCCGAGGAACTCGATCTCGAGATGGAGCGCGTGCACGTGGTGCTGGGCGACACCACGCGGGCGCCGAACCAGGGGCCGACGATCGCGAGCGCGTCAATCCAGATCCACGGCGCGCCGCTGCGCGCGGCGGCGGCGCAGGCGCGCGCCTGGCTGGTGTCGAACGGCGGTTTCGCGGCGCTGGCGGGACAGCATGTGGAGTTGACGCTGGACCTGGCGACGCCGCTGAAGGCCGTCGATGAACATCAGGTCGTCGGTCAGCCGGTGGCCCGCGTCGACATTCCCGCCAAGGTGACCGGTGCAACGACCTACGTGCACGACGTTCGCGTGCCCGGCATGCTGCACGGCCGCGTCGTGCGGCCGCCCTATGCCGGCCTGGACGCGGGCGACTTCGTGGGCCGCACGCTGGTCTCGGTCGACGAGTCATCGGTGGCGCATGTGCCGGGCCTGCGCGCGGTGGTCACGCAGGGCGACTTCGTCGGCGTGGTCGCCGAACGCGAGGAACACGCCGAGCAGGCGATGCGCGAGCTGGCCGTGCAGTGGCAGGACTTCCCCGCCGCGCCTTCGGTGCAGGACCTGGCGGCGGCGCTGTCGGCGAACCCGGCCACCGAACGCGTGGTGGCCGAACGCGGCGACGTGGCCGGTGCGCTGGCCGCTGGCGGCGCGCTCGAACGCCGCTACGTCTGGCCCTACCAGCTGCACGCGTCCATCGGCCCCAGCTGCGCGGTGGCGCACTGGCGCGGCGACGCGCTCACGGTGTGGGCCGGCACCCAGAACCCGCACGTGCTGCGCGCGGATCTCGCCAAGCTCACGGGCCTGGCCGACACCGCCGTCGACGTGATCCGGCTCGAAGCCTCCGGCTGCTACGGCCGCAATGGCGCCGACGACGTGGCGGCCGACGCGGCGCTGCTCTCGCGCGCGGTCGGCGCGCCGGTGCGCGTGCAGCTCACGCGCGAGCAGGAAACGCTGTGGGAGCCGAAAGGCGCGGCGCAGCTGATGGACGTGAAGGGCGCACTCGGGCCCGACGGCCGCCTCGCGGCCTACGACTTCACCACCGCCTACCCGAGCAACGGCGCGCCGACGCTGGCGCTGCTGCTCACGCGCACGGTGGAGCCGGCGGCGCAGGCCTTCCTGATGGGCGACCGCACCTCGGTGCCGCCCTACGAGACGACGAACCTGAAGGTCACGGTGCGCGACATGGCGCCCATCCTGCGCGCCTCGTGGCTGCGCGGCGTGGCGGCACTGCCGAACAGCTTCGCGCACGAGAGCTTCGTCGACGAGGCGGCGCATGCCGCGGGGCGCGACGCGGTCGAGTTTCGCCTGGCCCACCTGAAGGACGACCGCGCCGCCGAGCTGCTGCGCGCCACCGCCGACCGGGCCGGCTGGATGCCGCACGTGCTGCCGCAGCAGAAAGCACTGCAAGGTGACTGGCTGCAGGGCCAGGGCGTGGCCTACGCGCGCTACGTGCACAGCAAGTTCCCGGGCTTCGCCGCCGCCTATTCGGCCTGGGTGGCCGACGTCGAGGTGCACCGCGACACCGGCGAGGTGCACGTCAAGCGCGTCGTCGTCGGCCACGACGCCGGGCTGGTGGTGAACCCGGCCGGCGTCGAGCATCAGGTGCACGGCAACGTGCTGCAGACCACCAGCCGGGCGCTGAAGGAAAGCGTTCGCACCGAAGGCACGCGCGGCACCGTCGCCACGCGCGAATGGGGCAGCTACCCGATCCTGAGCTTCCGCGAAGTGCCGGTGATCGAGGTGATGCAGATGCCGCGCCCGGGCGAGCCGCCGCTGGGCGCGGGCGAGTCGTCTTCGGTGCCCGGCACGGCGGCGATCGCGAACGCGATCTTCGACGCCACCGGCGTGCGCTTCCGGCAGCCGCCGTTCACGCCCGAGGTCGTGCGCGCCGCGCTGAACGCGCCAAGGACGGATACGCCGCCCCCTGCATCGCCGCCTGCGGCCATGCCCAGTGGCGTGAAACCGGCCGTGCGCCACAAGGGGCTGTGGGCCGCGGGTGCCGCGCTGGCGGTCGGCGCCGTCTCGGCGCTCGCCGGTTTGGCCGGCTGGCGGCCGGCCATCGCGCCGGTGTCGCACCAGGCCCAGGCCTACAGCGCCGCCACCGTCGAACACGGGCGCCAGCTGGCGGCACTGGGCGGCTGCGAGATCTGTCACACGGCCGAAGGCGGCGTTCCTTGGGCCGGCGGTCGGCCGGTGGTCACGCCGTTCGGCACCGTCTACACCACCAACCTCACCCCCGACGCCGAGACCGGCCTCGGCCAGTGGAGCTTCAGCGCCTTCCAGCGCGCCATGCGCGAAGGCCTGTCGCGCGACGGCCGGCACCTCTTTCCGGCCTTCCCCTACACCGCCTTCACGCGCACCAGCGACGACGACCTGCTCGCCCTCTACGCGTACCTGGGCACGCTGCCCGCCACGAAGGCGGCGACGCCCGCGCCCGAAATGCGCGGCCTGTTCGGCTGGCGGCCGCTGGTCGGCCTGTGGAACGCGCTCTTCCTGACCCCGGGCCCGGTACCTGCCGACCCTTCCAGGCCGCCGCTCTGGAACCGCGGTGCCTACCTGGCTGAAAGCCTGGGCCACTGCAGCGCCTGCCACACGCCGCGCGGCGCGCTCGGCCAGGAGCTGGCGGCGCGCCACCACTTCGGCGCCTGGGTCGACGGCTGGGAGGCGCCGCCTCTCACGGCTGCCAGCCGGGCGCCGGTCGCCTGGAGCGAGAACTCACTTTTCGACTACCTGCGGCAAGGCTTCAGCCGCGAACATGGCAGCGCGTCGGGGCCGATGGCGCCGCTGGTGGCGCAGTGGGCGGCATTGCCCGACGAGGAACTGCGGGCCATCGCCCATTACGTGGCTTCGCTGCAGCAGCCTGCCGTTCCCGTCACGGCGGCCGAAGTGGTGGCCCGGGCCCGCGCCGCCGCTCCGGCACCAGACGCCGCGGCGCGCCTGTTCCAGGGCGCCTGCGGTGCATGCCACCACGAAGGTGAGGGCCCGCTCACTTTCGGCCCCAACGTGGCGCTGGCGCTCAACAGCAACCTGCACGCCGAGCGCCCGGACAACCTGCTGCGGGTGATCCTGCACGGCGTAGGCGAACCGGCACCGCGCGCCACCGGTCCGATGCCGGCCTTCCGCGAGGCGCTGGACGACGCCCAGGTCGCCGAGCTGGTGGCCTGGATGCGGCGGCGCTTCGCCCCTGGCCGCGAGCCCTGGAGTGGCCTGCAGGAAGCCAGCGCCAGGATCCGCGCCGGCCAATGAAAAGGCGCCCCGAAGGGCGCCTGGTGCGGTGGTGCGAAAGCCCGCGTTCTCAGGCCGAGAACGAAGAGCCGCAGCCGCAGGTGGTGGTGGCGTTCGGATTCTTGATCACGAACTGTGCGCCCTGCAGGTCTTCCTTGTAGTCGATTTCGGCACCGACCAGGTACTGCAGGCTCATGGCGTCGATCAACAGCGTCACGCCGTTCTTCGACATCTGGGTATCGTCTTCGTTGACTTCCTCGTCGAAAGTGAAGCCGTACTGGAAGCCGGAACAGCCGCCGCCCTGCACGAAGACGCGCAGCTTCAGCGCAGGGTTGCCTTCCTCGTCGACCAGCTGGCGCACCTTGTCGGCGGCACTGTCGGTGAAGATCAGCGGAGAGGGCATTTCTTCGGTCTGGACCGGCTCGGCAACGGCGTTCATGGCAATCAGCTCCAGGGGCTAGGCATCATTCGACGCAGCCAGCATCAATGCGGGCTTGTCGGTGCTTTTCAAGGGTTTCAGCTCGCCGTCGACCTGGGCGCCCGGGTGCATTTCCAGCGACTCGTAGCGGATGTCGCCTTCGATGCGGGCCCGTGGTTGCAGTTCGAGCAGCTCGTGACAGTGTATCGGACCCTTGACCTCGCCGTTCACGATGACGTGGCTGGCCATGACCTTCCCATGGACACGGGCTTTTTCGCTGATGACCAGGATGCTGCGACCTTCGCCTTCGGCGATCACGTCGCCGATGATCTCGCCGTCGATGCGCAGGCCTTCGACGAAACGCAACTCGCCGTGGACCACGGTGCCTTCGCCGACCAGGCTGCGGATCGGCGGGGGCTTCTTGTTCCCGAACAACATGTTGGGGCTCCTCGGTTTCAGAGCCGGAGTGTCTGCGTCGCCCGGACGGCACCCTGGCTATCGGTAACCCTCGCCTGCACGGTTTTTATCACGACCTGTGCGGGCAAATCGATCATGCCGTCCACCCGCGCGTACTGCTTGAGCTGGATCGGCTTCGGTCCTCCAGGCAGTGACATCGTCCATGGTCGCCCATCCTGAAGCCCGGTGAGCAACAGGTCGTAGCGGCCACGGAATTCGGCCGCGTTCTTGCCGACCTGCATGACCAGCAGCTGATAGCGCAGCTCGGCCGGGGCTTGCTGCTCGGCCTGAAGGCCTCGCACCTGAAGGCCTTCACCGGCGCTGGGCAGCAGTTTCTCGAAGAAGCCCAGATCGGCTTGCAACGATTGTTTCTCGCCTTCGAGCTGGCGCACCTGCTGTGCCAGCCGTTCCTGGGCTGCGCGTTCGGTCTTTAGAAGGCTGTCGGCGGTGTTGGCCACCGAGGTGGCGCGCTCGCCTTCCTCGCGCAGGCGCGACACCTCGGCGCGCAGCGACACGAGTTCGGCCTTCGCGTCGCGGTCCAGGCCGGCGATGCTCTTGCCGAATTCGAACGCCCACAGGGCGATCGCCGCCGAGAAGCCCAGCATCACGGCCGCCACCGCCCAGCGCAGGGGCCAGGGCAGGTGGCTGCGTACGATCATTCGCGGCGCGCTCACCGAGAGCCGCCGCCGGAGCAGTTTCCAGCGCATGGGCCGATCCTGCCCTAGCGCTCCACCGGCAGGTGTTAGCGCTTGCTGAACTGCTTGCGACGGCGGGCGCCGTGCAGGCCGACCTTCTTGCGTTCGACTTCACGCGCGTCGCGCGTCACGAAGCCGGCACGGCTGAGGTCGCCCTTCAGGGCCGCGTCGTAGTCGATCAGCGCGCGGGTGATGCCGTGGCGCACCGCGCCGGCCTGGCCGCTTTCGCCACCGCCGTGCACGTTGACCTTGATGTCGAAGGCGCCGTCGTTGGCCGTCAGCAGCAGGGGCTGCTTGACGATCATGATCGAGGTCTGGCGGCCGAAGTAGTTCTCGACCGGCTTGCCGTTGATCACGATCTGGCCGGAGCCCTTCTTCATGAACACGCGCGCCACCGAGCTCTTGCGGCGGCCGGTGCCGTAGTTCCAGTTTCCGATCATCGCGTCCTCAGATCGCCAGCGGCTTGGGTTGCTGGGCGGTGTGCGGATGCGTGGCACCGGCGTACACCTTCAGCTTCTTGATCATCGCGTAGCCCAGCGGGCCCTTGGGCAGCATGCCCTTCACGGCCTTCTCGAGCGCGCGGCCGGGGTGCTTGGCCTGCATGTCCTTGAAGGAAGTGGCATAGATGCCGCCCGGGTAGCCCGAGTGCCGGTAGTACATCTTGTCCGTGGCCTTGGCCCCGGTGACGCGGATCTTGTCGGCGTTGACGACGACGATGAAGTCGCCGGTGTCGACGTGAGGCGTGTAAATGGCCTTGTGCTTGCCGCGCAACCGGAGTGCCACTTCGCTGGCAACACGTCCGAGCACCTTGTCGGTGGCGTCAATCACGAACCATTCATGCTTCACTTCGGCCGGCTTGGCGCTGAAGGTCTTCATGAGGGTCTTCTCGAAATGCAGGCCCGGCGGCGCCGGAGCTGCGTCACACGGCTGTGGCGCGGCGCTGCCGCCGCGAAGTGCCTGTCGCTGCTCCTTTGGCGCCGCTCATTGCTGGCGGCCTCTCCGGGAGGACGGGCACTCCTGTTCCCCGCCGTTTACGGGAAAGCTGACAAGTATACGACGCCGGCGGCGTGGACTGCTGCCGAAACGCAGCCCGGGAGTCGGGCTTGCTTGAGGGTAAACCCTAATCTCTTGGGCTAGGATGCCGGCCAACTGGTTGCAGGAGCACCCCGACACCATGGCTGAATCCCTTGCTCGACCCGTTGCACGCCCCGCCAACCCCGCACTCGGCTGGGTGCCGATCCGGGCGCTGGCGCCACGCCACCGGCCGCGCATCCTGGCGCACCTGCTGACGCTTTCGCCGGTCGACCGCCACCTGCGCTTCGGCCACGTGGCCAGCGACGAGCAGATCGGCCGCTACGCCGACCACATCGACTTCGACACCGACGAGGTGTTCGGCATCTTCAATCGCCGCCTGGAAGTCGTGGCCATGGCCCACCTGGCCCACCTGCCGGGTGACGGCAGCGGCCGCGCCGCCGAGTTCGGCGTCTCGGTGGCCGCCGCCGCCCGTGGCCGCGGCTGGGGCCGGCGCCTGTTCGAACACGCGGTGCTGCACGCCCGCAACCGCGGCGTCGACACCCTGCTGATCCAGGCGCTGGTGGAGAACGCCGCCATGCTGCACATCGCGCGTGCCGCCGGGGCCAAGGTCGAGGCCGACGGCCCCGACGCCCTGGCAAGGCTGAAGCTGCCGCCCGAGGACCTGGCCTCGCACGTGGAGGAACTCATCGAGCACCAGGTCGCCGAGTGGGACTACGGCGTCAAGGTGCAGTCGCGCCGCATCGACGCCTGGCTGAAACTCGTCGGCGTCGTTCCGGCCGCAACCGGGGAAGACCCCGAGACTCCGCGCCCCGAAGCACGGGATCCCGTGGCGCCGCCCGCGGTTTAAGATCACCGCCGGAGGGACACCACCCGTCACCACGGGGGGGACGGTGGTGCTTTCGCCGCTCACCCCTGTTCATGCAGCACACGCTTCCCTGGGTCCTGGCTTCTCTGGCGCTGTTGCTGCTGGTCATGGCAGCCGGCCTGGCCTGGGTCGACCGGCGCAAAAAGCGCGGCCAGCCGCTGCCCACCGAGTGGACGCTCTCGCCACGGCCGGTGTTCACTTCCGACGAGCGTCGCGTCTACCGCCAGCTGCGCGAGGCGCTGCCGCACCACATCGTGCTGTCGAAGCTGCCGCTGGTGCGCTTCTGCCAGCCCACCGACCCTTCCGAAGTGCGCTACTGGTACGACCTGCTGGGCGCCACCCATGTCACCTTCGCCATCTGCAGCGCCAACGGCCGCGTGCTGGCGGCCATCGACCTGGAAAACGAACGCGCCGCGTCGCGCCGCGTGCAGCAGATCAAGCAGGCCGTGCTGGGCGCCTGCCGCGTGCGCTACCTGCGCTGCCCTGTGGACCACCTGCCTTCGGTGCCTGAACTTCAGCTGCTGGTGCCGCAAAGCAGCGGCAGCTCACGCGGGCCGAACCCGGCGCCCACCATGACGCAGGCGCGCGAGAACCTGGCCAGCACCGTGGCCACGCGGCGCCGCGAGCGCACCACCTTGTGGCAGGACTCGGGCTTCTTCCAGGACTCGTTCTTCGGTGCCGACTCGCGCCCGGGCGAACTGGGCAGCGAATTCGGTGCCCTGCGCAGCCGTTCGGGCGACCTGGGGCCGCCCACATTCGGCGGCGTGGTGGTCGACGGAGTGCCGCAGACGCGGCATTGAATGGCTCTCGGCTACGCCGACCTCACCCCGCCGCAAGTTCTGAGCGCCCTCGACGCGGTGGGCCTGCGCGGCGACGGCCGCATCCTGCAGCTCAACAGCTACGAGAACCGCGTCTTTCAGGTCTTCCTGGAAGACGGCAGCGCGGTGGTGGCCAAGTTCTACCGCCCCGGCCGCTGGAGCGACGCGCAGATCCTGGAAGAGCACGCCTTCGCGCTGGAACTGGCGGCGGTCGAAGTGCCGGTGGTCGCGCCGCAGCACCTGCACGCGGCCGACGCCGGCGCCCAGGTGCAGGACACGCTCGCCCATTTCGAAGGCCACCGCTTCGCCGTGGCACCGCGCTGTGCCGGCCGCGAACCCGAGCTGGACGACCCTGAGGTGCTGGCGCGCATCGGCGCCTTCATCGGCCGACTGCACGGGGTGGGCCGGCAGCGCCGTTTCGAACACCGCCACTGGATGGACGCGCGCGTGGACGGCCGGCGTGCCTTCGGGCTGCTGAAGGCGGGCGGATTCGTGCCGCCCGACCAGTATCCGGCCTGGGCCGACGCCTGCGAGCGCGCGCTCGACCTGGTCGAGGCCGCATTCGACGCCGCGCAGCCGCTGGCCACGCTGCGCCTGCACGGCGACTGCCACATCGGCAACGTGCTCTGGCGCGACGGACGCCCGAACGTGGTCGACCTGGACGACGCGATGCAGGGCCCCGCGGTGCAGGATCTGTGGATGCTGGTCTCGGGCGACCCGGGTTCGATGGCGGCGCAGCTGAACACGCTGCTCTCGGGCTACGAAGCCTTCAGCGACTTCGACGACCGCGAGCGCCGCCTGATCGAGCCCCTGCGCACCCTGCGCATGCTGCGCCACAGCGCCTGGCTGGCCGAGCGCTGGACCGACCCGACCTTCCCGCTCAACTTCCCCTTCTTCGGCAGCGCGGCCTACTGGAACCAGCAGGCCGTGCAGCTGCGCGAACAGGCGGAAGCTATGCAGTCAACAGCGAGTTGACCCGCCGCACGTAGGCCGCCGGGTCTTCCAGCACGCCGCCTTCGGCCAGCAGCGCCTGGTCGAACAGGATGTTCGCCAGGTCGTCGAAGCGTTCGTCGCTTTCCAGCCGCTTCACCAGCGCGTGGCCCGGGTTCACTTCCAGGATCGGCTTGCCCGCGGGTGCGTTCTGCCCCGCCTGCTTGAGCATGCGCGCCAGGTGCGCGCTCATGTCGCCTTCGTCGGCCACGATGCAGGCCGGCGAGTCGACCAGCCGGGTCGACGCCCGCACGTCCTTCGCGCGGTCCTTCAGCGCTTCCTTCAGGCGGTCGAGCACCGGCTTGAAGGCGGTGGCGGTCTCCTCGGCGGCCTTCTTCTCTTCCTCGTCCTGCAGCTTGGAAAGGTCGACGCCGCCCTTGGCCACGCTCTGCAGCGGCTTGCCGTCGAACTCGTACAGGTGCGAGAGCATCCACTCGTCGACCCGGTCCACGAGCAGCAGCACCTCGATGCCCTTCTTGCGGAAGATCTCCAGCTGCGGGCTGCTCCTGGCGGCGGTCAGCGAATCGGCGGTGATGACGTAGATCGCCTCCTGGCCTTCCTTCATGCGGCCCACGTAGTCGGCGAAGCTGACGCCTTCGTCGGCGTGGGTGGAAGCGAACCGGAACAGCTTCGCCAGCCGCTCCTGGTTCTGGAAGTCCTCGCCCGCGCCTTCCTTCAGCACGGCGCCGAACTGCTTCCAGAATTCCGCGTACTTGTCCTTCTGGTTCTCGGCCACGTCCTCCAGCATGGTCAGCACGCGCTTGGTGCTGCCTTCGCGGATGGCCTTCACGTCGCGGCTTTCCTGCAGCAGCTCGCGGCTCACGTTCAGCGGCAGGTCGGCGCTGTCGATCACGCCCTTCACGAAACGCAGGTACACCGGCATCAGCGCCTCGGCGTCGTCCATGATGAAGACGCGCTTCACGTACAGCTTCACGCCGCCGCGCTTGTCGCGGTTCCACAGGTCGAACGGCGCCTTCGCCGGCACGTACAGCAGTTGCGTGTACTCGGTGCGGCCTTCCACCCGGTTGTGGGTGTAGGCCAGCGGCGCGTCCTGGTCGTAGCTGATCTGCCTGTAGAACTCCTGGTACTGGGCGTCGGTGATGTCGCTCTTGCTGCGCGTCCACAGCGCGGCAGCCTTGTTCACCGTCTCCCACTCGGCGCTGCGCACCTGCGCCTTCTTCTCCTCGTCCCAGGTCTCCTTGGGCATCAGGATGGGAAGCGAGATGTGGTCGCTGTACTTGCCGACGATGGATTTCAGCTTCCACTGCGAGAGGAATTCCTCCTCGCCTTCGCGCAGGTGCAGGATGACGCTGGTACCGCGCTCGGGCCGGGTGATGGTCTCGACCTCGAAGTCGCCGGTGCCTTCGCTGCTCCAGCGCACACCCTCTTCCGGCTTCAGGCCGGCGCGGCGCGATTCCACCGTGATGCGGTCGGCGACGATGAAGCCCGAGTAGAAGCCGACGCCGAACTGGCCGATCAGGTTGGCGTCCTTCCTCTGGTCGCCTTCCAGCTTCGCCATGAACTCGCGCGTGCCGCTCTTGGCGATGGTTCCCAGGTGCGCCACCGCCTCCTCGGCGCTCATGCCGATGCCGTTGTCGCGGATCGTGATGGTCTTCGCCTCGGCGTCGAAGTCGACGCGGATCTCCAGGTTCGGCGCGTCCTCGTACAGCGCACCGTTGTCCAGCGCCTCGAAGCGCAGCTTGTCGCAGGCGTCGGAGGCGTTGGAGACCAGCTCGCGGAGGAAGATCTCCTTGTTGGAGTACAGCGAATGGGTGACGAGGTGCAGGATCTGCTTGACCTCGGCCTGGAAGGAGAGAGTTTTCTTGTCCATGGGGGTCGGGTGAAAGACACGAAAGCCGAAGCGACGTTGGGGCCGCCCGCGCCGCTTTCAAGAGCGCGGATTGTCCCCGGGATCAGGCCGCCAGCCAGGCGGCCAGCGCGGCGTTGACGGCGGCCGGCGCTTCCAGCGTGCTCATGTGGGCGCAGTCCGGCACCACGACCAGGCGCGAGCCGGCGATCGCCTCGTGCATCGCGCGGTGCGCGGCCGGCGTGCTCCAGCGGTCCAGCGCGCCGGTGAGCACCAGCGTCGGGCAGGTGATCGTCGGCAGAAGCGGCCCGGCGTCGGGCCGGTTCAGCAGGGCGCGGATCTGCGCTTCCTGGATCTCCGGGTCGCGGCGGCCGAACATGTCCAGCACCGCCGCTTCGGCCGGGCCTCCCAGCGCCGCCGGCGGCAACATGCCCTGTGCCCACTCGGCGGCCATCGCACGCATCCCGTCGCGCCGGGCGCGCGCCAGCAACGCCAGGCGGCCGGCACGCTCGACCTCGCCCGCCGCGCCGGCCGGCAAGGGCGTGCTGCCGGTGTTCAGCAGCGCCAGCCGCTCCACCCGATCGGGACAGCGGCGCCAGAGCTCGAAAGCGATGCGCCCACCCATCGAATGCCCGGCGAGCGCGAAGCGGCCCGCGGGTGCCGCGGCGATCGCCACTTCGGCCATCGCCGCCAGAGAATCGGCCCTGCCGTACTCGACCACGGTGGCGCTGCGCCCCAGCACCGGCAACTGCGGCGCCCAGACCGCGGCGTCGCACAGCAGGCCGGGCAGGAAGACGATGGGCGTGCTCATTCGGGTTCGATCTTCGCTGCGCGGATCACCTCGCCCCAGCGCCTGATCTCGCTGGCCAGCAGCGTGCGCAGTTCGTCCGGCGGTCCCGGCTGCAACCGCATGCCGGCCGCCGCCATCTTCTGCTGCACCGCGGGCGAGGACAGCGCGTCGCGCAGCGCCTTGTTCAACGCTTCCACCACCGCCGCCGGCGTGCCCGCCGGCGCGGCCAGCCCGTTCCAGCTGGCGACGTCGTAGTGCGCCACACCGGCCTGCTGCACGGTGGGCACCGCCGGCAGCGCCGGGTTGCGCTGCGCCGACGACACCGCCAGCGGCCGCACCACGCCGGCCGCCACCTGCGGCAGCATGGGCCCCACCACTTCGAACGCGACGTCGATCTCGCCCGAGCGCAGTGCCGTCAGGACCGCCGGCGATCCCTTGTACGGCACCACCAGCAGGTCGACCCCGGCCACGGTCTCGAACAGCTTGGCCGACAGGTGCTGGGTGCTGCCGACGGCGATGGTGCCGATGTTCAGCTTGCCCGGCTTCGCCTTCGCCTCGGCCAGCAGGTCGCGCAGGCTCGCGAAGCGCGAGTTCGCGGCCACGAAGAGGCCGATGTCGAACGAACCCGCCAGCCCCACCGGCGCGAAGTCCTTCACCGGGTCGTAGGGCAGCTTGCGGAACAGGCTTACGCTCACCGCGTTCGCGTTGCTCAACAGCAGCAGCGTGTGGCCGTCGGGCTTCGCGCTGGCGACCATCTGCGCGGCGACGATGCTGCCGGCGCTGGGCCGGTTGTCCACCACCACGGGCTGGCCGAGCGACTTCGCCATCGCCTCGCCCACCGTGCGGGCGGTGATGTCGGCAATGCCGCCGGGCGCGAAGGGCACGACCAGCGTGATCGGCTTGTCGGGGAAGGCCAGGGCCGGCAGCGCGGCCAGCGCGCCGAACGCCGCCAGCAGATGGCGCCGGCTCAGGTCGGAAGACTCGGGAGGCATGCGCGCGATGCTAGCGCGCCGCCGCGCGTCAGAACGCGATCGGCACCCCGGGCGTGGCCACGATCACCTTCACCGCACTGACGCCCATCGCATCGACGAACTCCTTCGCCGTACCCCTGGCCAAAGGATTGGTGCCGTAGTGCATGGGGATCACCGCCTGCGGGCGGATCAGTTCCTTCACCGCCCAGGCCGCGTCGGCCGGGTCCATCGTGAAATTGCCGCCGATGGGCACCAGCGCCAGGTCGGGCTTGTAGCGTTCGCCGATCCACTTCATGTCGCCGAAGACCGCCGTGTCGCCGGCGTGGTAGATGCGAAAGCCGTTCTCCAGCTCGATGATCCAGCCGATCGGTTCGCCCCCCGGGTGCGTCTCGTCCTTGTTGGTGGCCGGATTGCGCCAGACGAAGAGCGACGAATGCTCGGCACGCACCGCCGTCACCTTCACGCCCGGCGCCGCTTCCACCGTGCCGCCCTTGTTCATGCGCGGCAGCAGTTCGGGCGGCAGCACGCCCAGCGTCATCACCGTGTGCAGCAGGTCGCCCGGTCCGCGCAGCGGCACCTTGTACATCTGCGCCAGCGCCGGCGCGTCGGCGATGTGGTCGAAGTGGCCGTGCGTGACGAGCAGGACGTCGATCTTCCTGAAGTTCTCCAGTTGCTTGAATTCGGCCGGTGCCAGCGGGTTGGTGCGCAGCCAGGGGTCGGTGACGATCACCTTGCCGCCCGGGCTGACGATGCGGAAGGCGGCCTGGCCCAGCCAGGTCACCTCCACCTTGGGCGCCGCGGTCTGGGCGGCCGCGAAGGCATTGCAGCACCAGGCCAGCAACAGGAACCAGCGTCTCGTCATCGTCCTTGCTCCTTCAGTCGGGTTTCACGTGGCCGGCGCGCACCACCTCGGCCCAGCGCGGGATCTCGCGCGCGATCAGCTCGCCGAAGGCGGCCGGCGTGGTGGGCATGGGCAGCGCGCCCTCGGTCGACAGCTGCTGCTGCACTTCGGGGGCGACCAGCGCGCGGTTCACCTCGGCGTTCAGCCGCGCCACGCGCTCGGCCGGGGTTCCGGCGGGCGCGACGAGGCCGTACCACTGGTCGGCCTCGAAGCCGGCATAGGTCTCGGCGACCGTCGGCACGTCGGGCAGCGCGGCGATGCGCTCGCGGCTGGACACCGCCAGCGCCCGCAGGCGGCCGCTCTTCACCAGCGGCAGCACCACCGGCGTGCCGGTGAAGGTGGCGTCCACCTGGCCGGCGATGAGGTCCGCCACCGAAGGCGCGGTGCCGCGGTAGGGGATGTGCAGCATGAAGATGCCGCTCTTGAGCTTGAGGTATTCGAAGGTGATGTGCGCGGCACTGCCGTTGCCGCCCGACGAGAAGGTGTACTGGCCCGGCGCCGCCTTCGCGCGGTCGAGAAATTCCCTGAGCGTCTTCACCGGCGAGGCGGCGTTCACCACCAGCACGTTGGGCACGCGCGCCACCCAGGCCACCGGCACGAAGCTCTTCAGCGGGTCGTAGGCCAGCCTGGGATAGAGCGACGGGTTCACCGCCAGGGTGCCCACGTGGCCCATCAGCACGGTGTTGCCGTCGGGCTCGGCCTTCGCCGCCTCGGCGGCGCCCAGCGAGCCGCCGGCGCCGGGCTTGTTGTCGACGATGACGGTCTGGCCCAGGGCCTGTCCCAGGCGCGGGGCGATCGCGCGCGCCAGGATGTCGCTGCTGCCGCCCGGCGTGAAAGGCACGATCAGGCGCAGCGGCCGGTTCGACTGCGCCGACACCGGCAGCGCGGCCAAGGCGGCGGCGTGCAACATCCACTGGCGGCGGGAAGGACGGAGGTTCATCTGGTCTGCCATCGTTGCTCAGGAGCCGCGGCGGCGGCGTGAAGTCGGCGCAGCCGACCGCGACCGCCACACCGCGCGGCGACCGCCAGCGCGGCCGGCCGGCGCCGACGCGGCGCGTCAGTCGGGCTTGATCTGCGCATCGCGGATCAGCTTCTCGTAGCGCGCCTTCTCGCTTGCCAGCAGCTTGCCGAAGGCGTCCTGCGGGCCGGGCAGCACCTCGCCACCGGCACCGGCCAGGCGGTCGCGCAGTTCGGGTGCGGCGAGGGCCTTCTGGACCTCGGCGTGCAGGCGCGCCACCACCGGCGCCGGCAGCCCGGCGGGCCCGACGAGGCCGTACCAGACCGAGGCCTCGAAGCCGGGAAAGCCGCTCTCGGCGATGGACGGCACGTCCGGGAAGATGGGCGTGCGCGCCGGGGCCAGCACGGCCAGCACCTTCAGCTTGCCGGCCTTCACGTGCGGCTGCACCTCCAGCGCGTTCACCGCCACCGTCTGCAGGTGGCCGGCGAGCACGTCGTTGATGGCGGGCGTGCCGCCCTTGTACGGCACGTGGGTGAGCGAGATGCCGGCCGCGCGCTCGAACAGCGCCACCGCCAGGTGGGGCGTGGAGCCGTTGCCCGGGCTGCCGTAGTCCACCGCGCCGGCCTTGGCCTTCGAGCGTTCGACCAGTTGCGCGATCGATGTCGGCGCATTCGCCCCCATGCCCGCGGCGATGACCACCGGCACCCGGCCCACCAGTGCCACCGCCGTCATGTCGCGCAGCGGGTCGAAGGGCGGCGGCTGGTAGAGCGTGGGATTCGCCGCCACCGCGTTGGCGGCCAGCATCAGCGTGTAGCCGTCGGGCGCGCTGTCGATGAGCGCCCGGCTGGCGATGTTGGTGCCCGCGCCGGGCTTGTTGTCGATGACGACCGGCTGCCCCAGCGCGACCGAAAGCTGCTGGCCCAGCGCGCGGGCGATCAGGTCCACCGCACCGCCCGGGCTGTAGCCGACGATGACGTGGAGGGGCTTGGACGGCCAGGCCGGCTGCGCCGCGGCGAAGGGGGCAAGGACCGCGAAGGCGGCGCCCAGCAGCGATGCGAGAAGTCTCTTCGTCATGGTGGCGCCGAGCATCGCCGCAGCGGCCGCGCCGCGCCAGCGCAAGGACCTGCCGCAGCCTTGCGTTCTGCTTATGACCGCGGGGCGACCGCGCGCAAGGCGTCGAGCAGCGCGGTGCAGGCGGTGGACGGCGCGCCGTCGCGCCGCAGCGTGAGGCCGATCTCGCGTTCGGTGCCCTTGAGCGCCAGCGGCAGCACCGCCAGCAGGCCGGACCGCAGCTCGGCCTGGATCTGCAGCGGCGACACCAGCGCCAGGTGGTCGCCGGCCAGAAGCATGGAACGCACCACTGCCGGCGCGTTGGCCTGCAGCACCACCGGCGGCGGCGTGCCGCCGGCAAAGGCACGCTCGAAGGCGGCGCGCGCCGGGGTGCCGGGCAAGGGTCCGATCCAGCGCTGCCGCGCCAGGTCCGCCAGCCGCAGGCGCCGGCGCGCCAGCAGCGGGTGGCCGGCACGCGCCACCGGCAGCAGGCGATCCACGAAGAGGCGCTCTTCCGCCACGTCGCTGGCCGCCGCGTTGCCGCGCAGCGGGCCGACGACGACGTCGACCTCGCCGTGGCGCAGTTGCGCCAGCAGCGCTTCGTAGGTGCCGTCGACCACCGTCACTTGCAGCGAAGGCAGGGCTGCGTACAGGCGCGCCAGCGCCTGCGGCACCAGCACGTCGGCGGCCATCGGCAAGGCACCCAGCGCCACGCGGCCGGCCGATTCGCCGCGCAGCGCCGCTAGCTCGTCGCCGGCGACGCGCAGTTCGGCCAGCGCGCGGTGCACGCGCGGGCGCAGCGCCTCGCCCGCTTCGGTCAGGCGGGTGCCGCGCCGCGAACGTTCCAGCAGGCGCAGCTTCGCCGCATGTTCCAGCTGGCGCAGCGCGCCGTGCACCGCGGGCTGCGTGAGCCCCAGCTGCGCGGCGGCCGCCGCTTCGCTGCCCTGCCCGGCCACCGCCACGAAGGCGGCCAGCATGGCGTCGGTGGCGCGCGGCGCCAGCGCCGGGGCCGGGCCCAGGCGCAGTTCGGCCAATGCGCGCTTCACGCGCGCGGCGGCGATATCGCCGGCCCGCGTGCAGACCATGCCGCGCGCCCCGCGTTCGAACAGCGGCAGGCCGGCCGCGGCTTCCGCCTGCTGCACGGCGCGTGTCACCGCCGAAGCCGACAGGTGCAATGCCGCGGCGGCACCGGCGGCACTGCCGAACTCGGCCACCGCGGCCACCGCACGCCAGGCGCGCAGCGGCGCCGGCGGGCGGCTCATTCGGGACCCAGCCGCAGGGTGCTGGGCCGCCGCCTTTCGACCGCCCACTTCAGCAGTGCCGCGCCGCGGTAGACGCCATGCGCGAACTTGCCGTAGGGCATGGTGGCGAAGAAGGCGAGCACGGCGCCGAGGTGGGCGCACAGCAGCAGCGGCATCGCCGGGGTGGTGCGGGCGAAGGCCAGTGCCAGCCCGCTGGCGGCGGTGGTGAACAGCAGCGCGATGAAGGCCAGGTCCATGGGCCGCTGCGCGGGGTCGCCATGCGCCGGGTCGCGGCCCCGGCGCAAGCGCCACAAGCCGGCCGTGCCCGCCGCCAGCATCAGGCCGCCCGCCGTGCCCAGCCCTTTCGGCAGGCTGGTCCACGCATAGGGCGCCGGCTGGCCGAGCCCGTAGTGGTACAGGGTGGCCACCCCGGTGGCGGCGAAGCAGAGACCGAACCCGTAGAACGCCAGGTGATGGCAACGCCTGCGCGCCAGCGTCCAGCGGTCGCTTTCTTCGTGGCAGCCTTCGCCGTGGCCGCCGTCCAGGTACTTCAGGCGCAGCGCGTCGAGCGCCGCCTCGCCCAGCGCCGGCCCGCCGACGGCTCCTGGCGGCGCACTGGCCCAGAAGCGGCGCACGCCGATGCCCAGCGCCAGCAGCGCGAACCCGAACACGGGGCCGAACAGCATCACCAGCAGGCCATGCGGGAACACGGCGTAGAAGCTGCCGGCCGCCGCCGCGCCCCAGGCGCGGCCCTGCAGGCCCAGCGCCAGCAGCAGGAAGAAGGCGAAGCCGGCCGCCAGCGCGAGCGCCAGCACGAGTCCGTTGCGTTCGTACAGGCGTGCCAGCGGCAGCGGCCAGGCGTACTCAATGTAGGTGCGCAGGCGCACCTTCGCCATCGCGCGCGGCAGGTTGAGCTGGAACTCGTGCGGCGGCGCGTACTGGCAGGCGTGCAGGCAGGCGCCGCAGTTGTGGCACAGGTTGGCCAGGTAGTGCACGTCGGCATAGGGGAACTCGAGCCGGCGCGTCATCGCCGGGAAGACGGCGCAGAAGCCTTCGCAGTAGCGGCAGGCATTGCAGACCTGCAGCTGGCGCTGCACCTCCGCTTCCGCGATCAGCTGTTCAAGCACCTGCACGTGCCGCCTCCGCCGCCGAGGCCCCGGCAATGCGCCCGAACACGGTGCCGATGGTCATGCCCACGCCGGCGGTGTAGCCCTGGCCCAGCACGTTGCCGGCCATCATCTCGCCGGCGGCGAACAGGTTCGGAACCGGCCGGCCGCCGAAGTGCACGTGCGCCGCGCCGTCGACCTTCAGCCCCAGGTAGGTGAAGGTGACGCCGGGCTTGAGCGTGTAGCCGAAGAAGGGCGGCGTGTCGATCGGCCGCGCCCAGTGCGTCTTCGGCGGCGCCAGGCCTTCGGTGACGCAGTCGTCGAGCACCGCATGGTCGAAGCGGCCCGGCCGGCAGGCGGCGTTGAAGGCGCGCACCGTCTGTACGAAGGGTTCCGCCGGCAGGTCCAGCTGCGCTGCCAGATCCTCCAGCGTGTCGGCCTTCGCGCCCGGGAACACCGGCGGCATGAAGCGCCCCACCGCCTTGGCGTCGATGATCGAATGCCCCACCTGCCCCGGCTGCAGCGCCACCAGCCGGCCCCAGATGGCGTAGCGCTTGGGCCAGAAGTCCTCGCCCTCGTCGTAGAAGCGCCGGCCTTCGCGGTTGACCATGATGCCCAGCGAGACGCAGTCCACGCGCGTGACGATGCCGCCGTCGTACAGCGGCGCCCGCGCGTCGATGGCCACCATGTGCGCCTGCGTCGGGTCGCCGATCGCGTCGGCGCCCTGCGCGATCAGGTCCCTCAGCAGCGTGCCGCGGTTGAAGCGCGTGCCGCGGACGAGGAAGTTGTCGGCCGGCCATTCGCCGCGTTCGTTGCAGCCCCAGGCTTCGCGCAGCCATTCGCGGTTGCTCTCGAATCCGCCGGCGGCCAGCACGCAGGCGGCGGCCGACAGGCGTTCGCCACTGTTCAGCACCGCGGCGACGAAGCGCCCGTCCTGCAGTTCGAGCCGCGCCACCGGCGATTCGTAGCGCACCTGCACGCCCAGTGCTTCGGCGCTGCGGTAGTAGGCGTTGACCAGGGCCTTGCCGCCGCCCATGAAGAAGGCGTTGGTGCGTGACAGATGCAGCGTGCCCGACAGCGAAGGCTGGAAGCGCACGCCGTGGCGCTGCATCCACGGCCGCACGCGCGCCGACTCGCGGATGACCTGGCGCGCCATCGCCTCGTTGGTGCGGCCGGCGGTGACCTTCTTCAGGTCCTGCCAGAACTCCTCTTCCGGGTAGGCCTCGGTCAGCACGTCCTCGGGCGCTTCGTGCATGCAGCGCAGGTTGCGCGTGTGCATGGAATTGCCGCCGCGCCAGGCGCGCGGCGCCGCTTCCAGCAGCAGCACGCGCGCGCCGGCTTCGCGCGCGGTGAGCGCGGCGCAGAGCGCGGCGTTGCCGCCGCCGATGACCAGCAGGTCGGGCCGGGTTTCCTCCATCGGCGGATTGTCCCCGACGACCGCCGGGGTCTAACGCTTTGTGACAAGCACGCCGCCTCGCGGGAGGCAGCATGCGGGTACGCACAACGACAAGGGGGAAACGCATGGGCCGCATCGAAGACCGCCGCCGCCAGCTGGTGCTGGCCCTGGCCGCGCTGGCCGCCGGCTGCGGCGGTTCCGACAGTCCGGCACCGTCGGCCGGCCCTTCGCCCAGCCCGAGTCCCAGCCCTTCGCCCGGCCCGGACGACAGCACCGCCCCCACTTGCGTGCTCACCGCCCCCGCGGACCTGGCCGACGGCATCACCGGGGTGCTGGCGCTGGCGGCCGACGCCAGCGACGACACCGGCGTGGAGGCGGTCGAATTCCAGATCGACGGCATCACGCTGGCCATCGCCACCGGCGCGCCCTACACGGCCGGCTTCGACAGCGCCACCTGGGCCTCCGGCCAGCACGTGGTGCGCGCCCGTGCGCGTGACGCGGCGGGCAACGTCTCGGCGTGGTCCACCGCCACGGTGCGCTTCGGCGGCGCACGCACGCAGCCGGCCGGCTTCACGCGCAACACGGCCTGGATCACGGGCCTGTCCTCGGCCACCGCGTTCGCGCAGGCGCCCGACGGCCGGCTCTTCGTGTGCGAACAGGGTGGGCATCTGCGCGTGGTGAAGGCCGGCGCACTGCTGGCCACGCCCTTCACCACGATCACGGTCGATGCCAGCGGCGAACGCGGCCTGCTGGGCGTGGCACTGCACCCCGACTTCGCGAGCAACGGCTACGTCTACGTCTACGCCACGCGCACCGAAGGCGGCATCCACAACCGCATCAGCCGCTTCACGGCCGATGGCGACGTGGCGGGGGCCGGCAGCGAGCTGACCCTCATCGACCTGCCCGCGCTGTCGGCCACCAACCACAACGGCGGCGCCATCCACTTCGGACCCGACGGCAAGCTCTACGCCGGCGTGGGCGAGAACGCCACGCCTTCGCGATCCCAGGACCTGTCCGACCCCTTCGGCAAGCTGCTGCGCATGAACGACGACGGCAGCGCGCCCGCGGACAACCCGTTCTACGACACCCAGAGCGGGCTGGCCCAGCTCATCTGGGCCTACGGCCTGCGCAACCCCTTCACCTTCGCCATCGACCCCGCGACCGGCCGCATCCACGTCAACGACGTCGGCCAGAACACCTGGGAAGAGATCAACCTGGGCGCGGCGGGTGCGAACTACGGCTGGCCGGCTTCCGAAGGGCCCGATGGCGTCACGGCCGGCATCACGGGCCCGATCTTCACCTACAAGCATGCCGACGCGTCGCCCGCGGGCTCGGGCCCCGGCGGCTTCTTCACCGGCTTCGCCATCGCGGGCGGTGCCTTCTACCCCGAGAGCGGCCCCTTCCCCGACGGCTACCGCGGCCAGTACTACTTCGCCGACTACGCGTCGCAGTGGGTGGGCCGGCTGGACATGATCGACGGCAACGAGGCCTACGCCTTCGCGCAGCTGAGCGCCAACCCGGTGGACATGCTGGTGGGTGCCGACGGCGCGTTGTACGTTCTCACGCGGGGCGGCATCACGCGCATCAGCGCTCCGTAGCGAAGGTCTCGGTGTCGATCTCGGCCTGGTTGCCGGCGTTGTAGCGCGGGCCGCTGACGGTGCGCTCGTTGATCAGCGCATCCAGCCGCGCGACGAGGCCCGCATCCAGGCTCACCGCCGCGGCGCCCAGGTTCTCGTGCAGGTGCTCCACGCTCGTGGTGCCGGGGATCGGCACCACGTGTTCGCCGCGCGCCAGCAGCCAGGCCAGCGCCAGTTGCGCCGGCGTGCAGCGCGCTTCGCGAGCCAGCGCCTCGTAGCCTTCGAGCAGGCCAAGGTTGGCGGCCCAGTTCGCGGGCTCGAAGCGCGGCATCGCGCGCCGGATGTCCTTCGCGTCGAAGCCCGACACGTCGCGCAGCGTGCCGGTGAGGAAGGCACGCGCCACCGGGCTGAAGGCGACGAAGCTGGCACCCAGTTCGCGGCAGGCTTCGAGGACCGCGATCTCGGGGTTGCGCGTCCACAGCGAGTATTCGCTCTGCACGGCGGCGATCGGGTGCACCGCGTGCGCGCGGCGCAGCGTGGCGGCGGAGACTTCGGACAGCCCCAGCGCCCGCACCTTGCCTTCGGCCACCAGGCGCGCCATTTCGCCCACGCTGTCTTCGATGGGCACCTTCTTGTCCCAGCGGTGCAGGTAGTAGAGGTCGATCACCTCGGTCTGCAGCCGCTTCAGGCTGTCTTCGCAGTTGCGCCGGATGGCCTGCGGGCTGCCGTCGATGACGCGCTTCGTGCCTTCGGGAAACGCCACCCCGGCCATGCCGCCCTTGCTGGCGAGCACGATCTTCGAGCGGTGTTCCTTCAGCACCCGGCCCACCAGCGTCTCGTTCGCGCCGAAGCCGTACAGCGCCGCGGTGTCGAACAGCGTGACGCCGGCCTCCAGCGCCGCCCGCAGCACGCGTTCGCCCTGTTCGGCCGAAGGCGGCGTGCCGTAGGCGTGGCTGAGGTTCATGCAGCCCAGGCCGATGCACGAGACCTGGAACGGCCCGATCCGGCGCGTGTTCATGCCTTTTCCCCCTGGAACCCCTGCGAGCGGGGGCCCCACGAATGAGCAGCGGCGCAGGCGCTGCGCGGCGCCCTTGGGCAAGATGACGGGACGATGAAATCAGTCATGGCGATCGGACTCCTGGTGCTGTCGGCGGCCGCATCGGCGGCAACGCCGGCGGGTGACGACCTGGTGCAACGCTCGCGCGCCGAGGCCGAGTGGGCCACCGTGCAGCGCATGGCGCAGCAGGGCCACCCCGCCGCGCAGCTGATGCTGGGCTACGCCAGCGAGTATGGCCGCATGGCGCCGCAGGACGCGCAGGCGGCCGCGCGCTGGTACCAGGCCGCGGCCACGCACGGCCTGGCCGAAGCGCAGGTCGCGCTGGGCTGGCTGCTCGAACGGGGCCTGACCGGCGCGCCCGACTTCCCCACGGCGGCGCAGTGGTACCTGCGCGCCGCCGGCCAGGGCGACGCGCAGGCGCGCAACAACCTGGGCGCGCTGTTCGAGGCCGGCAAGGGCGTGGCGCGCGACCTGAGCGCGGCCTTCGCGCTGTTCAAGGTGGCCGCCGGCCAGGGCAACGAGATGGCGCAGTTCAACCTGGCGCGCCTGCTGCGCAGCGGCGGCGGCCAGGCCGCGCCCGACCCCGAAGAGGCGCGGCGCTGGTTCGAACGCTCGGCCGCCCAGGGCTACGTGCCGGCGATGCGCGAACTGGCCTGGGCCGCCGACCACGGCAGCGCGCCCGACCCCGAAGAGGCGGTGCGCTGGTACACCCGGGCCGCGCGCGAAGGCGACCCGGTTTCGCAATACAACCTGGGCTGGCATTACGAAACGGGCAGCGGCGTGGCGCAGGACGCCGACGCCGCGCGTGACTGGTACCGGCGCAGCGCGGCGCAGGGCCAGGCCGAAGCGGCGCAGGCCCTCGCCCGGCTTCAGCGCAGCTGCACCTCGCAGTCGTGCAGCACCTCGTAGCACAGCACCTGCGCGACGTGGCATTCGGCTCCCGCCCTTCCTTGATGGCGGCGAAGAACTCGCGTGCTGCCGGCTCGATGCCGTTGGTCGACACCGCCACCTTGCTGACGTCGATCTTCTCTTCCTTGCCGTTGAAGAGGTCGTCGTAGCGCGCGATGTAGGTTCCCGTGTCGCCGATGTAGCGGAAGAAGGTGCCCAGCGGGCCGTCGTTGTTGAAGCTCAATGACAGCGTGCAGATCGCGCCGTTGGCCGCCTTCAGCTGGATCGACATGTCCATCGCGATGCCCAGGGCCGGGTGGATCGGCCCCTGGATCGCGTGCGCCTTCACCACCGGGCTGCCGCACTGGTAGGCGAACAGGTCCACCGTGTGCGCGGCGTGGTGCCACAGCAGGTGGTCGGTCCAGCTGCGCGGCTGGCCGAGCGCGTTCATGTTGGTGCGGCGGAAGAAGTAGGTCTGCACGTCCATCTGCTGGACGTTGAAGTCGCCGGCGGCGATCTTGTTGTGCACCCACTGGTGGCTGGGGTTGAAGCGCCGCGTGTGGCCGCACATCGCCACCAGGCCGGTGTGCCGCTGCAGGTCGACCACCGCGTAGGCGTCGCGCAGCGAATCGGCAAGCGGGATCTCCACCTGCACGTGCTTGCCCGCCTTCAGGCAGGCGATGGCCTGCGCGGCGTGCATCTGCGTGGGCGTGCACAGGATGACGGCGTCGACCTCCTTCAGCGCCAGGCTGTCGGCGAGGTCGGTGGTGACGTGCTGGATGCCGTACTTCTGGGCCACTTCCTTGGTCTTCGCCAGCTCGCGGCTGACGAGCGAGACGCACTCGACGCCGTCGATCAGCTTGATGGCGTCCAGGTGCTTGATGCCGAACGCGCCGGCACCGGCGAGCGCTACCTTGAGGGTCATGCGGGGTTCTCCAGGATCAGGTGGCCGACGGCCGTGTTCGATGCAGGCACGTGGTAGAAGCGGTGCCGCACGACGGGAGCTTTGTCCCCCATCGCGCCGCGCGCAATGAGCCACATCACGAGTTCGATGCCTTCGCTGCCCGCCTCGTTCACGTATTCGATGTGCGGCACCTGGGCCAGCGCCTCGGGCTCGGCGATCAGGCGGTCGAGGAATCGGTTGTCCCACTCGCGGTTGATGAGGCCGGCGCGCGGCCCCTGCAACTGGTGGCTCATGCCGCCGGTGCCCCAGATCTGCACGTTGAGCGGGCGGTCGAAGCTTTCCACCGCACGGCGGATGGCCTTGCCGAGCTGGTAGCAGCGGCGGCCCGAAGGCACCGGGTACTGCACCACGTTCACCGCGAAGGGGATCACCGGGCAGGGCCACGCTTCGGGTTGGCCGCACATCAGCGACAGCGGCACCGTGAGGCCGTGGTCGACGTCCATCCTGTTCACGATGGTGAGGTCGAAGTCGTCCTGGATCACGCTCTGCGCGATGTGGCTGGCCAGCTCGGGGTGCCCGATGACCTTGGGCACCGGGCGCGGACCCCATCCTTCGTCGGCCACCGCGTATTCGGCCGCGGTGCCGATGGCGAAGGTGGGGATCATCTCCAGGCTGAACGCGGTGGCGTGGTCGTTGAAGACGAGGAAGATGACGTCGGGCGGGTTCTCCTTCAGCCACTGCTTGGAGAACTCGTAGCCCGAGAACACCTTCTGCCAGTACGGCTCCTGCGTCTTGCCCAGGTCGAGCGCGGCGCCGATGGCCGGCACGTGGCTGGTGTAGACGGAAGCGGTGATGCGCGCGCCCATCAGACCCTCCCCCAGCGCGGGTCGCGGCCGCCCTTGATCATCATGTCGCGGTATTCCTCTTCGCTCATGCCGGTCATGCTGCCGGCCATCTGCTGGAAGCTCTTGCCGTCGGTGGCGCCGATCTTGGCCAGGAAGTAGATGTTGCCGCCCAGCGAGATGCAGCGGTTCAGGTCGCGCGCCAGCACGGCCTGCTTCTGCTCTTCGGTCATCTGCCACTCGTCCAGGTAGGCGCGCTCGTCCGCCTTGAAGCGGGCGCGGTTCTCGGCCTTCATCAGGCTCATGCAGAACTGGTTCAGCCAGTAGCCCTTGCGCGACTGGTCGGCGTCGAAGATGGTCGTGCCGGGCACGTTGAGATAGGGCTTGGCGAGGCTCATGCCGTCTCCTCGGGCCAGTACAGGCGCATCGGGTTCGTCACGAGCAGCTTCTTCTGCAGTTCGGGCGTGGTCGCGATGTGCAGGATGAAGTCCACCAGCAGGCCGTCGTCGGGCATGTGGTCCTTCAGGTTGGGGTGCGGCCAGTCGGTGCCCCAGAGCACGCGGTCGGGGAAGGTCTCGACGATGCGGCGTGCGAAGGGCACCACGTCACGGTAGGCGGCCTGCTCGCCGTTCAGGGCTTTCGGGCCGGTGACCGAGAGGCGCTCCGGGCAGCTGACCTTGCTCCACACGTTGGTGTGCTCGCGCATGAACTTCACGAAGAGCTCGAACTCGGGGCCGTCGACCGGCTTCGTCACGTCGGGCCGGCCCATGTGGTCGACCACCACCGTGGTGGGCAGCGCGGTGAAGAAGTCCCACAGCTCGGGCAGGTCCACCGCCTCGAAGTAGATGACGACGTGCCAGCCCAGCTTCGCAATCCGGCCGGCGATCTCCATCAGCTCGTCCTTCGGCGTGAAGTCGACCAGCCGCTTGACGAAGTTGAAGCGCACGCCGCGCACGCCGGCGGCGTGCAGGTCCTGCAGTTCGGCGTCGGTGACGCTGCGCTTGACGGTGGCCACGCCGCGCGCCTTGCCGCCGCTTGAGCGGCAGGCGTCGGCCATGGCGCGGTTGTCGGCGCCGTGGCAGGTCGCCTGCACGACGACGTTGCGCGCGAAGCCCAGGTGGTCGCGCAGCGCGAACAGCTGCGCCTTGCTGGCGTCGCAAGGGGTGTACTTGCGCTCGGGCGCGAAGGGGAACTGCTCGCCGGGGCCGAAGACGTGGCAATGCGCATCGACCGCGCCCGCGGGCAGCTTGAACTTGGGTTTGGACGGGCCGGCGTACCAGTCCAGCCAGCCGGGGGTCTTCTCGAATGCCATTCAGGTCTTCTTCACGTGTTGGAGGATGCGGTCGGCTTCCACGCGCCAGTCGGCGCTGCGGGCGAAGGCCTTGGTGCCACGTTCGCCGAACAGGCCGGCGTCGCCGAGGTCGGCCACCCAGGCCTGGCGTTCGGCGGTGCCGGACGCGCTCCAGGGCTCGAGGCCGGCTTCGCGCACGGTCTCGGCGACTTCGCGCACTTCCTCGCTGCGGCGGCGGCCGTGCTCGATGACGCGCTGGAACAGGTAGGCACCCTGCTTCTCCCAGTCGATGCCGGGGAAGGTCTCGTACAGAGAGGCGATCACCTGGTCCTCGACGCCGTAGGCGCGGGCGGTGGTGAAGCTCTCGATGACCATCGCCTCCAGGCCCTTGATCATCACGCTGCGGCACATCTTGGTCGCCGAGGCAACGCCCAGCCGCTCGCTGGCCACCTTCGGCGCAAAGCCGAGCGACGCCAGCAGCGGCTGCAGCGCAGCGGCATCGGGCCCGCCGAGCAGCAGCGGCACCTTGATGCGGTAGGGCGGCACGGTTGTCATCACCGCACCCTCGACATAGCGCCC
>JBGAKY010000057.1:0-40083 GCA_044224175.1 Rubrivivax sp.
GGCCGGGGTGCGGCGCGGCGACCCGCGGCAGGGCGCGCGGCTCAACCTCATCGATACCCTGCGCGCCGCCGCGCCCTGGCAGCGCCTGCGCGGCGCGGTGGCGCCGCGCGTGCGCGTGCATTCGGACGACTTCCGCGTCACCCGCCACCGTGAACGGCGCGAGACCACGGTCATCTTCGCCGTCGACGCTTCCGGATCCGCCGCGCTGCACCGGCTGGCCGAGGCGAAGGGCGCGGTCGAAATGCTGCTGGCCGACTGCTACGTGCGGCGCGACAAGGTCGCGGTGCTCGCCTTCCGCGGCCGCGGCGCCGAACTGCTGCTGCCACCCACGCGTTCGCTGGTGCGCGCCAAGCGCGGCCTCGCCGGCCTGCCCGGCGGCGGCGGCACGCCGCTGGCGGCGGCGCTGGACGCCGCCGCGACGCTGGCCGATGCGGTGCGCCGGCGCGGCGACACGGCGCTGGTGGTGCTGCTCACCGACGGCCGCGCCAACGTGGCGCTGGACGGCACCGGCGGCCGCGCGCGTGCCGAGGAAGACGCGGTCGCGGCCGCGCGCCGGCTGCACGCGCTGGGCACGGCGGTGCTGCTGATCGACACCTCGCCGCAGCTGCAGGCGCAGGCGGCGAAGCTGGCGGCCGAGATGCACGCGCGCTACCTGCCGCTGCCGCACGCGGCGGCGCGTGCCATGTCGGCTGCGGTGCAGCAGGCGGTGCGCGCCGGTGGACCCCGCTGAAGACCGCTTCGTCGAAGCCGCCGGCATCCGCTGGCACGTGTTGCGCCACGGCGCCGGCGCGCCGGCCTGGCTGTTCCTGCACGGCACCGGCGCTTCGGCACACAGCTGGCAGGTACTGCTGGGCACTGCGCGGCCCTGGCCGGGCAGCGCCTGGGTGGTGGAACTGCCGGGCCATGGCCGCAGCGGTGGCGCGGCGCCGGCGCAGCTCACGCTGCCGGGGATGGCCGGCGCCTGCAGCGCGTTGCTGTCGACGCTGGGCGTGTCGCCGCAGGTGGTGGTCGGCCACTCGGCCGGCGCCGCGCTGGCGGTGCGGCTGGTGCTGGACGGGCTGGCCTCGCCGCGGGCGCTGGTGTCCATCAACGGCGCCTTCCTGCCGTTCGGCGGCGTGGCGGCGCCGCTGCTGTCGCCGCTGGCGCGGCTGCTGTGGTCGCAGCGCTGGGTGCCGCAGCTGTTCGCCCGCCGCGCCGAAGACCCGGCGGTGGTGCGGCGGCTGGTCGAAGGCACGGGTTCGCGCCTGGACGACGCCGGCATCGAGGCCTACCGCGCGCTGATGCGCCAGCCTGGCCAGGCCGAGGCGGCGCTGGGCATGATGGCGCACTGGGACCTGCGCGGGCTGGCCCTGCAGATGCGCCAGCTGGCGCTGCCGATGCTGTTGCTGGCCGGCAGCGCCGACCGCGCGGTGCCGCCACGCCAGGCCGCGCGCCTGGCGGCGCAGGTGCCGGAGGCCCGGCTGGTGGTGCTGCCCGGCCTGGGCCATCTGGCCCACGAGGAAGACCCGACAGCCTGCTGGAACGCGATCCAGCCGTGGATTGCGGCCGCCCTGCAACACCAGACAGTCCCGGAGGGCCGGCAGGTGGGGGCTCGGGTATAAACGTCCGGCCGCGCGCGTTCGCGCCGGCATCGTCCCCGCCCGCAAGAGGAACCGATGTCCCCGACCTTGAAGGAGCTGCTGGCCGCCGGCAGCGACGCCGCCCCTGCCATTTCGGCCCCTTCGCGGCCGCCGCTTTCGTTTGGCGGTCTGCGCGCGCTGGTGGCCGGCACCGTGGCGCGCCTGAACGCGCTGGGCGTCGGCCGCAACGACCGCGTCGCCATCGTGCTGCCCAACGGCCCCGAGATGGCCAGCTGCTACATCGCCTGCGCCAGCGGCGTGGCGAGCGCGCCGCTGAACCCCGCCTATCGCGCCGACGAGTTCGAGTTCTATCTGTCAGACCTGAACGCGAAGGCCCTCATCGTCGAACGCGGCAGCGCTTCGCCGGCGGTGGAAGTGGCCAAGAAGCTGAAAGTTCGCGTGCTCGAACTGGTGAGCGACGCGGCCCTGCCCGCCGGTCAGTTCACGCTCGAAGGCGAGGCGGTGGGCCCGGCGACGGCGAACGGCGGCTTCGCGCAGCCCGAAGACGTGTCGATGGTGCTGCACACCTCGGGCACGACCTCGCGGCCGAAGATCGTGCCGCTGTCGCAGAAGAACCTGGCGGCTTCGGCCACGAACATCCGCAACACGCTGCAGTTCAAGGCCGACGACTGCGGCCTGAACATCATGCCGCTGTTCCACATCCACGGCCTCATCGCCGGCGTGCTGGCGCCGCTGGCCGCGGGCTCGCAGGTGTTCTGCACGCCGGGCTTCAACGCGCTGAAGTTCTTCGCCTGGATGGACGAGGCCAAGCCCACCTGGTACACCGCGGTGCCGACCATGCACCAGACCATCGTGGCGCGGGCGTCGAAGAACCTGGACGTGATCGCGCGGCATCCGCTGCGCTTCATGCGCAGCAGTTCGTCTTCGATGCCGCCGCAGGTGATCAAGGAACTGGAAGAGATCTTCAAGGCGCCGCTGGTCGAGGCCTACGGCATGACCGAGGCCACGCACCAGATGGCCAGCAACCCCTTGCCGCCTGCGGTGCGCAAGCCCGGCACGGTGGGACTGGCGGCCGGGCCCGAAGTGGCCATCATGTCCGAGGACGGCACCCTGCTGCCGCGCGGCAGCACCGGCGAAATCGTCATCCGCGGCCCCAACGTGACGGCCGGCTACGAGAACAATCCGAAGGCCAATGCCGAGGCGTTCACGAATGGCTGGTTCCGCACCGGCGACCAGGGCGTGATGGACGCCGACGGCTACATCAGCATCACCGGCCGCCTGAAGGAGATCATCAACCGCGGCGGCGAGAAGGTCAGCCCGCGCGAGGTGGACGAGATCCTGATGGACCACCCCGCCGTGGCGCAGGTGGTGTGCTTCGGCATGCCGCACCCCAAGCTGGGCGAGGAGGTGGCCGCCGCGGTGGTGCTGCGCGAAGGCCAGCAGGCGAGCGAACGCGACCTGCAGACCTTCGTGGCCACGCGGGCGGCCGAATTCAAGGTGCCGAAGAAGATCCTCATCCTCGAGGAAATCCCCAAGGGTGCCACCGGCAAGCTGCAGCGCATCGGGCTGGCAGCCAAGCTGGGCCTGGGCTGAAGCCATCGTTAAGCCACGGCTTAACGCTGCTGCTCCAATTTCCGAATGGTTGTTTGACACCCGCCCGCCTACAGTGGCGGGCCTTTCGAGTTCAGGAGACTCCAAACATGACGTCGTTGGTCGCCCGCAGTCTTGCCCTGGCCCTGGCCGTGTCCGCCGCCTCCGCGTGGGCCTGGGAGCCCACCAAGCCGGTGGAGTTCATCGTACCGGCCGGCACCGGTGGCGGCGCCGACCAGATGGCGCGCTTCATCCAGGGTGCGGTGGCCAAGAACAACCTGATGAAGCAGCCCATCATCGTCGTCAACAAGTCCGGCGGCGCGGGTGCCGAAGGCTTCCTCGACGTGAAGGGCGACAAGGGCAATGCGCACAAGATCGTCATCACGCTGTCGAACCTGTTCACCACCCCGCTGGCCACCGGCGTGCCCTTCAACTGGCGCGACCTGACGCCGGTGCAGATGCTGGCGCTGGACCAGTTCGTGCTCTGGGTGAACGCCGAATCGCCCTGGCAGAACGCCAAGCAGTTCGCCGAAGCGCTGAAGGGCGGCGCCGACCGGGCGCTGAAGATGGGCGGTACCGGCTCCAAGCAGGAAGACCAGATCATCACCGTGATGATCGAAAAGGCCGTCGGCAAGAAGATGACCTACGTGCCCTACAAGGGCGGCGGCGACGTCGCCGTGCAGCTGGTGGGCAAGCACATCGACGCCACCGTGAACAACCCGATCGAGGCCGAATCGCACTGGCGCGCCGGCAAGCTGCGCGCGCTGTGCGTCATGGACAAGGCGGCCATGCCCTACAAGAACAAGGTCACCGACAAGCAGAGCTGGGGCGACATCCCCACCTGCGCCTCGGCCGGCCTGCCGGTGGACTACCAGATGCTGCGCGGCATCTTCATGCCGCCGGGGGTGCAGCCCGACCAGGTGCAGTTCTACCTGGACCTGTTCAAGAAGGTTCGCGCCACGCCCGAGTGGAAGGAGTTCGTCGAGAAGGGCGCCTTCAACGACACCGCGCTCTCCGGCCAGGCCTACTTCGACTGGCTGGGCAAGAACGAGCAGCTGCACCGCACGCTGATGCGTGACGCCGGCTTCATCGCCCAATGAGAACGCCGAACGCCGACGAAGTCGGCCAGCGCTGGCCCGAGGCGGTGGTCGCCGCGCTGCTGGCGGCCGTCGGCGCGCTGGTCATCGCCGACAGCCTGCGCGTGGGCACCGGCTGGAGCGACGACGGTCCGCGTTCGGGCTATTTCCCCTTCTACATCGGCTGCCTGCTGGTGGCTGCCAGCGGCTGGGTGCTGCTGAACCAGCTGCTGCACTGGGGGCGCGACAACGGCGTCTTCGCCGAGAAGGCGCAGCTGCGGCAGGTGGTCGCCATCGGCGTGCCGATGGTCGTGCACGTGGTGCTGATCTACCCGCTGGGCATCTACGTCGCCTCGATCCTCCTGATCGGCTATTTCATGCGCCGCTACGGCAGCTACGGCTGGCCGTTGACGGCGGGCGTGGCGGTGGGCGTTCCGCTCGTGCTCTTCCTCGTCTTCGAGCGCTGGTTCCTGGTGCCCCTGCCCAAGGGCCCGCTCGAGCGCCTGCTGGGGTTCTGAAGCGATGGAAGAGCTCGGCAACCTCGCGCACGGCTTCGCCGTCGCGGCCACGCTGCCCAATCTGGGCTTCATGCTCATCGGCATCACGCTGGGGGTGCTGATCGGCGTGCTGCCCGGCCTGGGCGGCGCCAACGGCGTGGCCATCCTGCTGCCGCTGACCTTCAGCATGAACCCCACCTCGGCGATCATCATGTTGAGCTGCATCTACTGGGGCGCGCTGTTCGGCGGGGCGATCACGTCGATCCTTTTCAACATCCCGGGCGAGCCGTGGAGCGTGGCCACCACCTTCGACGGCCACCCGATGGCGCAGCAGGGCAGGGCCGCGCAGGCGCTGACGGCGGCCTTCACCTCTTCCTTCGTGGGCGCGCTGGTGGCGGTGATCCTGATCACCTTCCTGGCGCCGCTGCTGGCCAGGTTCGCGCTCAAGTTCGGGCCGGCCGAGTATTTCTCGGTCCAGCTGCTCACCTTCTGCAGCTTCGTGGGCACCAGCAAGGAGCCGCCGGCGAAGACCGTCGCCAGCATGATGCTGGGCTTCGCGCTGGCCGCCGTGGGCATGGACAGCGTGACCGGCCAGTTGCGCATGACCTTCGGTTTCCCGGAACTGCTGAAAGGCTTCGACTTCCTGATCGCGGTGATCGGCCTCTTCGGCATCGGCGAGATCCTGCTCACGATGGAAGAGGGCCTCGCCTTCAAGGGCCAGAGCGCACGCATCAGCCCGAAGGTGGTCCTGCAGACCTGGGGCGAGCTGCTGCAGTACTGGAAGACCTTCCTGCGCAGCACGGCGGTGGGCTGCTGGATGGGCATCACGCCCGGTGGCGCCACGCCGGCCTCGTTCATGAGCTACGGCATGGCACGCCGCTTCTCGAAGAACCCGCAGAACTTCGGCAAGGGCGAGATCCAGGGCGTGGTGGCGCCCGAGACCGCGGCCCATGCGGCCGGCACCAGTGCGCTGCTGCCGATGCTGACGCTGGGCATCCCGGGCTCGCCCACCGCCGCGGTGCTGCTGGGCGGCCTGCTGATCTGGGGCCTGCAGCCGGGGCCGATGCTCTTCGTCGAGCAGAAGGACTTCGTCTGGGGCCTGATCGCGAGCATGTACCTGGGCAACATCGTCGGCCTGATCGTGGTGCTCACCACGGTGCCGTTCTGGGCCGCCATCCTGCGCATCCCCTTCGCGGTGATCGCGCCGGTGATCATCGTCATCTGCGCCATCGGCGCCTACACCGTGCACAGCTCGATGTTCGACGTGGCCATGATGCTGGTCTTCGGCGTCGTGGGCTACTTCTTCAAGAAGCTGCGCTACCCGCTGGCGCCCATGGTGCTGGCGCTGGTGCTGGGCGACATGGCCGAGGCCAGCTTCCGCCAGGCGATGCTGCTGTCGCAGGGCAGCCTGTCCATCTTCTGGGCCAACCCGCTGGTGGGCACGATCAGCGGCCTGGCCATCATCCTGCTGCTGTGGCCGCTGTGGGGCGCCGTGCGCGAATGGGCGCGCAGCCGCGCGCGCCGCGCGGAGCAGGCTTCTTGAAGATCGCCGTCGTCGGTGCCGGGGCCATCGGCGGCTACCTGGGCGCCAGGCTTTCCATCGCGGGCGAGGACGTCACCTTCATCGCCCGCAACCGCAACCTGGAAGCGATCCGCGCCAACGGCTTCCGGCTCGTGCTGGAAGACGGCCGCGAGGAACACGCACCCGCGGTGAAGGCGGTCCAGCAGATGGCCGAGGCGGGCCCGCAGGACGCCGTGCTCCTGACCGTGAAGGCGCACCAGGTGGTGGACCTGCTGCCGCAGCTGCGCGACCTGTTCGGCCCGCAGACCGTGGTGGTGACCATGATCAACGGCCTGCCCTGGTGGTACTTCCACAAGCTGGCCGGGCACTGGGAAGGGCGCGCGCTGGCCAGCGTGGACCCCGACGGCCGCATCGGCGCGGCCATCGAGGCCGAACGCGTGATCGGCAGCGTGGTCTACCCGGCGGCCGAACTGCTGGCGCCGGGCGTGGTGAAGGTGATCGAAGGCAACCGCTTCACCCTGGGCGAGCCCGACGGTTCGCGCAGCGAACGGGTCGAAGCGCTGTCGCAGGCGATGATGAAGGCCGGCTTCAAGGCGCCGGTGTCCAAGGACATCCGCAGCGAGATCTGGGTCAAGCTGTGGGGCAACCTGAGCTTCAACCCCATCAGCGCGCTCACCCATGCCACGCTGGAAGACATCTGTCGTTTTCCGCCCACGCGTGCGCTGGCCGCGGCGATGATGGCCGAAGCCCAGGCCGTGGCCGAGAAGCTGGGCGTGCAGTTCAAGATCTCGCTGGACAAGCGCATCGCCGGCGCCGAAGCGGTGGGTGCGCACAAGACTTCCATGCTGCAGGACGTGGAAGCCGGCCGTGCGCTGGAACTGGAAGCGCTGGTGGGCTCGGTCGTCGAGCTCGGCCGCATCACCGGCACGCCGGTGCCGACCATCGAAGCCATCTACGCCGCCACGTCGCTGCTGGCCCGCACGATGGGCACGCAACACGGCCGCGTGCAGCTGCAACCCCTGCCCTGACCGCGAGTCGTGCATCGGCCTGACCCCTGCGCCGGGTCAGCCTGCGTTGACGCGAGCCGTCGTTGTGTCTATTCTTGATGACACATGTGAATGTCGTGATTTCTTGACATTCGTTCCGTGCCCCGGGGCGCGCGACGGGAGCCAACGATGGAAACGCTCGCCAGGATCGAGGAAGCACTCGAAGCCGCACTGGCCGCCGGTGAGGCGCCAGGATGTCCTCCCCTGCTGGCGGCCGCGATGCGGCACGCGGTGTTTCCCGGCGGCGCCCGCATCCGGCCCCAGCTGTGCATGGCGGTGGCCCGGGCCTGCGGAGATTCCGACCCGGCGCTGTCCGACGCCGCGGCGGCGGCGATCGAGTTGCTGCACTGTGCTTCGCTCGTGCACGACGACCTGCCGTGCTTCGACGACGCGCCCACCCGGCGCGGCCACCCCTCGGTGCACCGCGCCTACGGCGAAAGGCTGGCCGTGCTGGCCGGCGACGGCCTCATCGTGCTGGCCTTCCAGACCCTGGGCCTGGGCGGCGTCCGGTCGCCCGCGCGGCTGATCCGGCTGCTGGCCACCATCGGCCGGGGCGTCGGCATGCCGCACGGCATCGTGGCCGGGCAGGCCTGGGAATGCGAGCCCCGGGTGGCCCTGTCCGACTATCAGCGCGCCAAGACCGGCGCCCTGTTCGCCGCCGCCACCTGCGCCGGCGCCGAAGCCGCCGGTGTCGACGGCGAAGTCTGGCGTGCCTTCGGTGAATGGCTGGGCGAGGCCTACCAGGTGGCCGACGACCTGCGCGACGTGCTGGCCGATCCTGCCGCCCTGGGCAAGCCGGTGGGCCGCGACCTCGCGCTGGGCCGCCCCAGTTCGGCCACCGAACAGGGGCTGGCTGGCGCGATCCAGCACTTCGACCGCCTGATCGCCTGCGCCAGCGAGGCGGTTCCGCCCTGCCGCGGCGCGATGGCCTTGCGCGCGCTCGTCGGCGCCGAGGCCGAACGCCTGGTGCCGCGCGCCTGGTGCGCGCGCGTCGAACACCGCGCCGAAGCGCGCGCACCGCTGCCCACCCCGGCCGCCTGAGCCGCATGCGCAGCGCCCCGCCGCAGGCAGCGCCCGCGCCCGCTGCGGCCGGTGGTTGGCTGCAGCGCTGGCGCGACTGGCGCAACCGGCTGCTCGCACGGCCCTCGTTCCGCGCCCGGGCGCTCGAGTTCGCACCCACGCGCTGGCTGGCACGCCGCCACGCGCGCGAGCTGTTCGACCTGATGGCCGGCTTCGTCTATTCGCAGGTGCTGCTGGCCTGCGTGCGACTGGACCTGTTCGAGACCCTGGCCGCCGGGCCGATGGCCGGCGAAGCGCTGGCCCAGCGCAGCGGCCTGTCGGTCGACGCCGCCGACCGCCTGTTCGCCGCCGCCGCCTCGCTGCAGTTGCTGGAGCGCCGGTCCGACGGCACCGTGGCGCTGGGGCAACGCGGTGCGGCCATGGTGGGCAACCCCGGGCTGGCGGCGATGGTGGAACACCACGCCACGCTCTACAGCGACCTCACCGATCCGCTGGCGCTGCTGCGCGGCGAGAGCCGGCGTGCCATGGCCGCGTACTGGCCCTATGCCGCCCATGGCAGCGAAGGCGAGGCCCCGGCCGACCTGGGCGCCGACCGCGTGGCGCCGTACTTGGCGCTGATGTCGGCCTCACAGCCCCTGGTGGCGCAGGAACTGCTGGCCGCCTACCCGTTCGACCGCCATCAGACCCTGCTGGACGTGGGTGGCGGCGAAGGCACCTTCCTGGGCGCCGTGGCGCAGAAGGCGCCGCGCCTGAATCTGATGCTGTTCGACCTGCCGGCGGTGGCGCAGCGCGCCCATGCGCGCTTCGCGGCCTGGGGCCTGCTGGACCGCGCGCAGACCTTCGGCGGCGACTTCTTCGACGATGAACTGCCGCGTGGCGCCGACCTGGTGTCGCTGGTCCGGGTGTGCTTCGATCACCCCGACGACCGCGTGATGCGGCTTCTTCGCAACGTTCGTCGGGCGCTGCCGGAAGACGGCCATCTGGTGCTGGCCGAACCGATGGCCGGCGTGCCGGGTGCCGAAGCGATGGGCGACGCCTATTTCGGCTTCTACCTGCTCGCCATGGGCCGCGGCCGGCCCCGCAGCGCGGCGCGGCTGGGCGCAATGCTCCAGGCTGCCGGCTTCGGCCACGTGCGGCAACTGCCGGGGCGCCTGCCCCTGCAGGCGGGGGTGCTGGAAGCGCGTTGTCGGCGCGCGTAAACCCCGACTTCACAAATCGTCAATCTAGCTTGACACATGCAGTTGTCGGCGTAGGATGACACCGTGATCTTCGACACGGAAGCGCCGACGCAACGCCCCGCAACAGGGCGCGCCGGTGCAGTGATCGAAGCGACGACCAGGAGGCCTGCATGAAGACGACGGCCATCGTGCTGGAAAGGCCCGAGCACATCGTCTTGGGTTCGTTGGAACTGACGCCGCCTGGCGACGACGACCTGGTCGTCGACATCGAATACAGCGGCATCAGCACCGGCACCGAGAAGCTCCTGTGGAACGGCCGCATGCCGGCGTTCCCCGGCATGGGCTACCCGCTGGTGCCGGGCTACGAATCGGTGGGCCGGGTGGTCGGTGCCGGCTCCAGCGAACAGCAGCGCATCGGCGAGCGGGTCTTCGTGCCCGGCGCGCGCTGCTATGGCGAAGTCCGCGGCCTCTTCGGCGGTGCCGCTTCGCGTGTGGTGGTGGCCGCCAACCGCGTGGTGCCGGTGTCCGACACGTTGGGCGAACAGGCGGTGCTGCTGGCGCTGGCGGCCACGGCGTACCACGCTGTCGCCGGCGGCGGCAAGCGCACGCCCATCGTGCCGCCGGACCTGATCGTCGGCCATGGCGTGCTGGGCCGCCTGCTGGCGCGCATGACGGTGGTGGCCGGCTACCCGGCACCCACGGTCTGGGAAACCAACGCCCACCGCGCCACCGGCGCCGAGGGCTATCGCGTCGTCCACCCCGACCAGGACGAACGGCGCGACTACCACGCGGTGTTCGACGTCAGCGGCGACTCGCAGATCCTCGACCGCCTGGTGGCCCGACTGGCCAAGGGCGGCGAGATCGTGCTCGCCGGCTTCTACACCGAAGCGCTGCACTTCGCCTTCGCCCCCGCCTTCATGCGCGAAGCGCAGATCCGCTGTGCCGCCGAGTGGCAGCGCCCGGACCTGCTGGCGGTGGCCGAACTGGCCGAGACCGGGCGCCTTTCGCTCGAAGGACTGATCACGCACCACGGCGCGCCCGAGCACGCCGACGCCGCCTACCGCACCGCGTTCGGCGATTCCGACTGCCTGAAGATGATCCTCGACTGGAGACATTGCCAATGAGCACCCCCGCGTCACCGGTCATCTTCATGCGCGACGAGCGCCTCAAGGCCGAGGCGGCCGTCGAACCCGAAGCGCCTTCCACGGCGCCGGTGACGAAGACGACGCAGATCATCGCGATCTACGGCAAGGGCGGCATCGGCAAGAGCTTCACGCTCGCCAACCTGAGCTACATGATGGCCCAGCAGGGCAAGAAGGTGCTGCTCATCGGCTGCGACCCGAAGAGCGACACCACCAGCCTGCTGTTCGGCGGCAAGGCCTGCCCCACCATCATCGAGACCAGCAGCAAGAAGAAACTGGCCGGCGAGGCGGTGGCCATCGGCGACGTCTGCTTCAAGCGCGACGGCGTCTTCGCGATGGAGCTCGGCGGCCCCGAAGTGGGCCGCGGCTGCGGCGGGCGCGGGATCATCCACGGCTTCGAGACGCTGGAGAAGCTTGGCTTCCACGACTGGGGCTTCGACTACGTGCTGCTCGACTTCCTGGGCGACGTGGTCTGCGGCGGCTTCGGCCTGCCGATCGCGCGCGACATGTGCCAGAAGGTCATCGTCGTCGGCAGCAACGACCTGCAGAGCCTGTACGTGGCCAACAACGTCTGCAGCGCGGTCGAGTACTTCCGCAAGCTGGGCGGCAACGTCGGCGTCGCCGGCATGGTGATCAACAAGGACGACGGCACCGGCGAGGCCCAGGCCTTCGCGCAGAACGCCGGCATCCCTGTGCTGGCGGCGATTCCCGCCCACGAGGACATCCGCCGCAAGAGCGCCAGCTACGAAATCATCGGCCGCCCGGGCACGCAATGGGCACCGCTGTTCGAGACGCTCGCCACCAACGTGGCCGAAGCGCCGCCGGTGCGCCCGAAGCCGCAGACGCAGGACCAGCTGCTGGGCCTGTTCAGTGCCGAGCACACCGGCCGCGACTTCCAGATGGAACCGGCGACGGTGTTCGACATGGTCGGCAAGGACAACGTCGTCAAGCCGACCCTCGAAGTCATCTACGACGCGGCGTGAACATGAGCCCCCACGCTCACATTCGTTCGCTGCCCCCCGAGGCGGCGCAGGCCTCCCTTGGGGCGGCCCGGCGGGAGCCCTGAGCCATGAGCAGCTGCCACGCCGATCTCGAGAAGGCCCGCGCCGCCAGCGAGGCCACGCGCGAGACGCTGGACCGCTACGCCGCCGACTACCCGAAAGGCCCGCACGACCAGCCGCAGAGCATGTGCCCGGCGTTCGGTTCGCTGCGCGTGGGGCTGCGCATGCGCCGCACGGCGACCATCCTGTCGGGCAGCGCCTGCTGCGTGTACGGGCTGACCTTCACCAGCCACTTCTACGGCGCGCGCCGCAGCGTGGGCTACGTGCCGTTCAACAGCGAGACCCTGGTCACCGGCAAGCTGTTCGAGGACATCCGCGACGCCGTCTACAAGCAGGCCGACCCGGCGCTCTACGACGCCGTCGTCGTCATCAACCTGTGCGTGCCCACCGCCAGCGGCGTGCCGCTGCAGCTGCTGCCGAAGGAGATCAACGGCGTGCGCGTGATCGGCATCGACGTGCCCGGCTTCGGCGTGCCCACCCATGCCGAGGCGAAGGACGTGCTGGCCGGCGCGATGCTGAAGTTCGCCCGCGCCGAAGCCGAAGCCGGCCCGGTGATGGCGCCGCGCACCGGCGTGAGCGAGAAGCCCACCGTCACGCTGCTGGGCGAGATGTTCCCGGCCGACCCGGTGGGCATCGGCATGCTGCTCGAGCCCATGGGCCTGGCTGCCGGCCCGGTGGTGCCCACGCGCGAATGGCGCGAGCTCTACGCCGCGCTGGACTGCGTGGCGGTGGCCGCGCTGCACCCGTTCTATACCGCCAGCGTGCGCGAGTTCGAAGCCGCCGGCCGGCCCATCGTGCCTTCGGCCCCGGTGGGCCACGACGGCACCGAGGCCTGGCTGCAGGCCGTGGGCCGGGCCGCCAACGTGCCGCAGGCTCTGGTCGACGCCGCCAAGAACAAGTGGCTGCCGGCCGTGCGCGGTGCGCTGTCGCAGCGACCGATCAAGGGCCGCGTCACCGTGAGCGGCTACGAAGGCAGCGAACTGCTGGTGGCGCGCCTGCTGGTGGAAAGCGGTGCCGAAGTGCCCTACGTGGGCACCGCGTGCCCGAAGACCCCCTGGTCGGCGCCCGACCTGGAGTGGCTGCAGTCGCGCCGCGTGCATGTGCAATACCGGGCGTCGTTGGAACAGGACCTGGCCGCGGTCGACGAGTTCAAGCCCGACCTCGCCATCGGCACCACGCCGGTCGTGCAGGCCGCGAAGCAGGCCACGATCCCCGCGCTGTACTTCACCAACCTGATCTCGGCGCGCCCCTTGATGGGCCCGGCCGGTGCCGGCTCCCTGGCGCAGGTGGTGAACGCGGCGATCGGCAACAAGGCGCGCTTCGACGCCATGCGCGGCTTCTTCGGCGACACGGGGCAGGGCGACCGCGCCGGCGTGTGGCAGGACACGCCGCAGCTGCGGCCCGAGTTCCGCGCCGAGACGCGGCGCCAGGTGATCAAGCTGCAGAAGCGCCGCAAGGCCGAGGAGATGATCTGATGGCCGCGCCGCTGTCCTGGGTCATCGACCACGACCGCGCCGGCGGCTACTGGGGCGCCGTCTACGTCTTCACCGCCATCAAGGGCCTGCAGGTGGTGATCGACGGCCCGGTGGGCTGCGAGAACCTGCCGGTCACCAGCGTGCTGCACTACACCGACGCGCTGCCGCCGCACGAGCTGCCCATCGTCGTCACCGGCCTCGCAGAAGAGCAGCTGGGCCGCGAAGGCACCGAAGGCAGCCTGCGCCGCGCGCATCGCACGCTCGACCCCGACCTGCCCAGCGTGGTGGTGACCGGTTCGATCGCCGAGATGATCGGCGGCGGCGTCACGCCCGAAGGCACCACGATCCAGCGCTTCCTGCCGCGCACGATCGACGAAGACCAGTGGCAATGCGCGAACCGCGCGATGACCTGGCTGTGGACCGAATACGGCCTGCGCAAGGTGCCCGCGCGCACGCCCTTCGACCAGCGGCCGGCGGGCGAGAAGCCGCGCGTCAACCTCATCGGCCCCTGCTACGGCACCTTCAACATGCCCAGCGACCTGGCCGAGATCCGGCGCCTGGTCGAAGGCATCGGCGCCGAGGTGAACATGGTGTTCCCGCTCGGCAGCCACCTGGCCGACGTGGCGAGGCTGGCCGACGCGGACGCCAACGTCTGCCTCTACCGCGAATTCGGCCGCGGCCTGTGCGAAGTGCTGGAGCGGCCCTACCTGCAGGCGCCGATCGGCCTGCACAGCACCACCGCCTTCCTGCGCGAGCTGGGCCGCCTGCTGCACCTGGACCCCGAGACCTTCATCGAACGCGAGAAGCACACGACGATCAAGCCCGTGTGGGACCTGTGGCGCTCGGTGACGCAGGACTTCTTCGGCACCGCCAACTTCGGCGTCGTCGCCGGCGAGACCTACGCGCGCGGGCTGCGCCACTACCTGGAAGACGAACTCGGCCTGCCCTGCAACTTCGCGGTGTCGCGCAAGGCCGGCGACAAGACCGACAACGAGGCCGTGCGCCAGCTCGTGCACACGAAGCCGCCGCTGGTGCTGTTCGGCAGCTACAACGAACGCATGTACCTGTCGGAACGTTCCGGCGGTCACGGCCCGAAGCCGGCGTACATACCGGCCAGCTTCCCGGGCGCCATCATCCGGCGCGCCACCGGCACGCCCTTCATGGGCTACGCCGGCGCCACCTACGTGCTGCAGGAGTTCTGCAACGCGCTCTTCGACGCGCTGTTCGCGATCCTGCCGCTGGGCACCGACCTCGACCGCGTGGACCCCACGCCGGCGCGCCAGACCGATTCGCGCCCCTGGGACGACGACGCGAACGAACTGCTGCAGCAGCACGTGCAGACGCAGCCGGTGCTGGTGCAGATCTCCGCCGCCAAGCGGCTGCGCGACCGCGCCGAGCGCGACGCACGCGCCGCCGGCGAAACCCGTGTCAGCGCCGACCGCGTGCGCCGCACCCTGCGCGAAGGGCAGCCGGCATGAGCCGCTGCCCCGCGCTTCGATTCACGCTTCCGGCGAACGCCGGGGCCACCCGACGTCGTGGCGTTCCGCCGCGGCTGCCCATGGTGCGCGGGCATGTGCGCGCACGCGGCCGCAAGGCTGTCTTGGAGGACTTTTATGGCTGAAAGAAAGGGCTCGATCTCGGGCCTGACCGATGACGAGGCCCAGGAGTTCCACAAGTTCTGGGTCCAGGGGTTCGTGGGCTTCACGGCGGTTGCCGTGGTGGCGCACCTGCTGGTCTGGATCTGGCGTCCCTGGCTCTGAATTCCTGAACGCCCGCTATTAACGACAACGGGGGAACGAGATGGCGCATTCGCAAACCGCGGCACGGGTCGCTTCGTCGCCGAATGATTCCAGGAGCTTCTGGTTCATTTTCGCGCTGAGTTATTTCGTGTTCCTGGCCATTGCCCTTTTCGGGGCAGCGGTCGGTGCGCAATGGCGTTCCTGGTTGCCGGGGGCCGAAGGAGTGAAGTCGGTATTCGGCGGCGTCAAGGCTGCGGTCTACACCTTCATGTCGCATCTAACCTAGGAGCTTGGGAATATGTGGAGAATCTGGCGTCTGTTCGATCCCCTGCGCGCGCTCGTCGCCCAGGGCATCGCCCTGTTTGCGATCGCGGTGATGATCCATCTCATCCTGCTGTCCACCAACAGGTACAACTGGCTCGACGGTCCGAAGAAGGCCACGGTGTCGCAGAACGCGCCCGTGCCGACCGCGGTTGCGTCCAACACGCAGAAATAGCGCTCACGACAAGCCAGCCCCAGCGGGGCAGGGCGGTCGGTGAAGCCGGCCTGCACCCGCTGACCGAATCAATGAGGCCTTGCGTGCGCCCCGTGGGCGGCGCATGGCCGGAGGAAGCGTCATGGCCATGCTGAGTTTCGAGAGGAAGTACCGCGTGCGCGGCGGCACTCTCGTCGGCGGAGACCTTTTCGATTTCTGGATCGGCCCGTTCTACGTCGGCTTCTTCGGCGTCACGACGGCCTTCTTCACCTTCGTGGGCGTCGCCCTCATCCTGTGGGGCGCCGCGATGGGGCCCACCTGGAACCTCTGGCAGATCAGCATCGCGCCGCCGGACCTGAAGTACGGCCTGCGCATGGCGCCGCTGCTCGAAGGCGGGCTGTGGCAGCTGATCACGGTGTGCGCCATCGGCGCCTTCGGCAGCTGGGCGCTGCGCGAGGTGGAGATCTGCCGCAAGCTGGGCATGGGCTACCACGTGCCGGTCGCCTTCAGCTTCGCGATCGGGGCCTACGTCACCCTGGTGGTGATCCGGCCGGTGCTGATGGGCGCCTGGGGACATGGGTTCCCGTACGGCATCTTCAGCCACCTGGACTGGGTGTCCAACGTCGGCTACCAGTACCTGCACTTCCACTACAACCCGGCGCACATGCTGGGCATCTCGTTCTTCTTCACGACCACGCTCGCGCTGTCGATGCACGGTTCGCTGATCCTGTCGGCGTCGAACCCGGCCAAGGGCGAGACGGTGAAGACCTCGGACCACGAGGACACCTTCTTCCGCGACGCGGTGGGCTACTCGATCGGCTCGCTGGGCATCCACCGGCTGGGCCTCTTCCTGGCGCTGGCGGCGGTCTTCTTCAGCGCCGTGTGCATCGTCATCAGCGGCCCGTTCTGGACCCGCGGCTGGCCTGAATGGTGGGGCTGGTGGCTGAACATGCCGATCTGGAGCCACTGGCCGCCGGCCTGAACGAGACCCACAGCAGGAGCTTCGAACATGCTGGACTATCAGAACCTGTTCCACCGGGTGCAGCCCGTGGGACCCGCGGTGGAAGGCGTGCCCCTCCCGCCCGGCGACGACCCGCGCATCGGCGGCACGGGCTTCATGTGGCACCTGGCCGGCATCCTGGGCAATGCCCAGATCGGCCCCATCTACCTGGGCAAGCTGGGCCTGGCCTCGTTGATCTTCGGCACCCTGTCGATCAACATCATGGGCTTCAACATGCTGGCCCAGGTGAACTGGAGCCCGGTGCAGTTCGTGCGCCAGCTGCCCTGGCTGGCGCTGGAGCCGCCGCCGCCTTCGTACGGGCTGTCGCTGCCGCCGCTCAACCAGGGCGGCTGGTGGCTGATCGCCGGCCTCTTCCTCACCGTCAGCATGCTGCTGTGGTGGGCGCGCATGTACCGCCGGGCCCGGGCCTTCGGAATGGGCACGCACCTGCCCTGGGCCTTCGCGTCGGCGATCTGGCTGTTCCTGGTGCTGGGCTTCATCCGCCCGCTGCTGATGGGCGCCTGGTCCGAGGGGGTGCCGTTCGGCATCTTCCCGCACCTGGACTGGACGGCCGCCTTCTCGCTGCGCTACGGCAACCTGTTCTACAACCCCTTCCACGCGCTCTCGATCGCGTTCCTCTACGGGTCGACGCTGATCTTCGCGATGCACGGCGCCACCATCCTGGCCGTCACGCGCTTCGGCGGTGAACGCGAGATCGAGCAGATCGTCGACCGCGGCACCGCCAGCGAACGCGCCGCGCTGTTCTGGCGCTGGACCATGGGCTTCAACGCGACGATGGAATCCATCCACCGCTGGGGCTGGTGGTTCGCCGTCCTGTGCCCGCTGACCGGCGGCATCGGCATCCTGCTGTCGGGCACGGTGGTCGACAACTGGTACCTCTGGGCCGTGCAGCACGGCGTGGCGCCCGGCTATCCGCAGGTGTTCCCCGGCGTCACCGACCCCGCGCTGGGAGTCAAGCCATGAGCATCTTCACCCGCCTCCTGCGTTCGCCGCTGGCGCTGCTGGCGCTGGCCGGCACCTTCCTGCTTGCCGGCTGCGAGCGGCCGCCCGTCGAATCGATCCAGCACGGTTACCGCGGGACCGGCATGGTGCTGGTCTACAACCCGCGCACGCTGGAGAAGCAGATTCCGCTGAACCAGCCGCCGGCCACCACGGCGCCGGCGCCGGCCGAGGGCCCCAAGGCCAAGGACGTGTTCCAGAACGTGAAGGTGCTCGGCGACCTGTCGGTGGCCGAGTTCACCCGCCACATGAACGCGATCTCGCAGTGGATCTCGCCCAAGGAGGGCTGCGCCTACTGCCACAACCTGCAGAACCTGGCCGAGGACTCCAAGTACACCAAGGTGGTGGCGCGGCGCATGATCCAGATGACGCAGCACATCAACGCCGACTGGAAGCCCCACGTGGCCGCCACCGGTGTCACCTGCTACACCTGCCACCGCGGGCAGCCGGTGCCGCAGGAGGTGTGGTTCGCGCCGGTGCCGCAGGACCTGAAGGCCAACTTCATCGGCGACCGGGCGGGGCAGAACCTCGCGGCACCCAACATCGGCCTGACCTCCTTGCCGGTGGACCCCTACACGCCGTTCCTGAAGGAAGACAAGCCGATCCGCGTGACGGGCAGCGTGCACCTGCCGGACAACAATCCGTCGTCCATCAAGCAGGCCGAGTTCACCTACGCGCTGATGATCCACATGACCCAGTCGCTGGGCGTGAACTGCACCTTCTGCCACAACACGCACTCGTTCCAGACCTGGGACTCGGCACCACCGCAGCGTGTGACCGCGTGGCACGGCATCCGCATGGTGCGCGACCTGAACAACGCCTACCTGGAAGGGCTGACGCCGACGTTCCCGAAGAACCGGCTGGGGCCGCAGGGCGACGTGGCCAAGGTCTTCTGCGCCACCTGCCACCAGGGCGCCTACAAGCCGGTCTACGGCGCGCAGATGGCCAAGGACTACGCCGGCCTGATGCTCGCGGCGCCGGCGGCCGTCGCTGCGCTGCCCGCGCCGACCGACGAACCGCGCCACTCGGTGCTGTACTTCGGCGTCGGCAACGCCACGCTGGAAGGTGCGCAGGCCAAGGGCCTGGCGCAGCTGATCGCCACCATGAGCGCCACGCCCAAGACCACGGCCATCATCTCCGGCTACCACTCGGCGGCCGGCGAACTGGCCGCGAACCGCGAACTGGCCAAGCAGCGCGCCTTCAGCGTGCGCGATGCCTTGCTCGCGGCCGGCATCGCAGAGAAGCGCGTGACGCTGGAGAAGCCGGCCCAGGCCGAAGCCAACCTGGCCGGCGAAGACCCCGCGGCACGCCGTGTCGAAGTCACGCTGAAGTAGTGCAACTCCCGCGCGGCCGGCAGCTCCGGCCGCGCTCCCCATCATGAGCCCGAGTGCCCGCCAGGCCCTGCCACCTGAACGACCCCGGGCGAGCGGTGGCGCCCGGCCCGGCGCGCGGCCGGCGGTGCCGGCCGGCGACGTGGCCGTTCTGCTGCTGGCCGACGTCAAGCCGTCGGCGCTGCCCTGGGGTTGGTCCCGCTTCGTGCTCGGCACCTGGCCGCTGCGCAAGGTGCCCGGCGTGGGCTTCGCGCGCCAGCTGGGCAGCGGCCACGAAGGCGGCTTCGGTCTCAAGCCCAGCGGCACACGCCAGGGCCTGTTCCTGCTGTTCGACGGCGAAGCGGCGGCCCGCCGCTTCGTCGCCCAGTCGCCCCTGGTCGCCAGCTACCGCCGCCATGCCCGCGAAACCGCGCTGCTGGTGCTGCAGGCCTTCAGCTGCCGTGGCAGCTGGGCGGGCCGCAGCGTGAGGCCTTCGTTGCCGGCACCGGCCGGCGGGCCGGTGGCGGCGCTGACGCGCGCGTCGATCCGGCCTTCGAAGTCGCTGCGCTTCTGGCGCCACGCGCCGCCTTCGCAGGTGGCGCTGGAACAGGCGGCCGGCTGCCGGCTGGCGGTGGGCCTGGGCGAAGCCCCGCTGGTGCGCCAGGCCACCTTCAGCGTCTGGGACAGCGTGCAGGCGATGGATGCCTACGCGCGCAGCGGTGCCCACCTGGAGGCGATCCGCGCCTCGACGGCGGGCCACTTCTTCAGCGAGTCGATGTTCGTGCGCTTCGTCGTCCTGCACGCCGAAGGGCAGTGGAAAGGGCGCGCGCTTGGGTGATCACCGCGTGGTGGTCGTCGGTGCAGGCATCGGCGGGCTGGTCTGCGCGCTGCAGCTGGCCTGCCGTGGCGTGCCGGTCACCGTGGTGGAAGCGGCGGACGGCCCGGGCGGCAAGCTGCGTTGCCAGCAGGTGGACGGCGCTGCCATCGACGCCGGCCCCACCGTGTTCACGATGCGCAGCGTGTTCGAGGACATCTTCGCCGAGGCCGGCGCGTCGCTGGCGGCCACGCTGCCGCTGAAGCCGCTGTCGGTGCTGGCGCGCCACGCCTGGCGCGGCCAGGCGCAGACGCTGGACCTGTTCGCCGATGGCGAACGTTCCAGCGAAGCGGTTGGCGCCTTTGCAGGGCCCGAAGAGGCGCGCCGCTTCGACGCCTTCCGGGCCGAGGCGCGGCGCCTGCTGGACACGCTGGAAGGACCCTACATCCGTTCCGCCAGGCCCGGCATGGCCGGCCTGATCGGCGACCTGGGCGTGCGCGGCCTGGCGGTGCTCGGCGCGCTGGGGCCGTTGTCCACGCTGGCGGCCACGCTGTCGCGGCGTTTCGGCGACCCGCGCCTGCAGCAGCTCTTCGGCCGCTACGCCACCTACTGCGGCGCCAGCCCCTGGGCCGCCCCGGCCACGCTGATGCTGGTGGCGCAGGTCGAGATGGACGGCGTCTGGGCGGTCGAAGGCGGCATGCACGCGCTGGCGCGCGCGCTGGCCGACCTGGCCGTGCAGCGCGGCGTGCAGTTCCGCTACGGCGCGCGCTGCGAACGCATCCTGGTCCACCAAGGCCGGGCGGCCGGCGTGCAGCTGGAAGGCGGCGAGACGCTGGCCGCTGAATCGGTGGTCTTCAACGGCGACAAGGACGCACTGGCCAGCGGCCTGCTCGGCGACGCGGTGCAGCGCGCGGTGAAGCCGACGAGGCGCCCCGAGCGCTCGCTCTCGGCGCTGACCTGGGCGATGCACGTGAGGGCGCAGGGCTTCCCGCTGGTGCGCCACAACGTCTTCTTCGACCACGACTACGCGAGCGAATTCGACGACATCTTCAGGCGCCGGCAACTGCCGCGCCGCGGCACGGTCTACCTGTGCGCGCAGGACCGCCACGACGGCGGCGAGCCGATCGACGGCCGCGAACGCCTGCTGGCCCTGGTGAACGCGCCGCCCGAAGGCGACCGCCGGCCCTTCGACGAACGGGAGACCGCACCATGCGAACAACGCAGCCTGACCCTGTTGCGCGAATGCGGGCTGACGCTGTCGATGGCGCCCTCGCAGGTGCAGCGCACCACGCCGGCGGACTTCCACCGCCTCTTCCCGGCCACGGGCGGGGCGCTCTACGGGATGGCGACGCACGGCTGGCTGGCGGTGTTCCGCCGCCCGGGTGCACAGGCGAAGCTGCCGGGGCTTTTCCTCTGCGGGGGCAGCGTGCATCCGGGCCCGGGGCTGCCGATGGCGGCGATGTCCGGGCGGCTGGCGGCCGCGACGCTGCTGGCGCACCTCGGTTCGACCAGCCGGTCGTCCCGGGGGGTTATCTCTGGTGGTACGTCGACGCGATCAGCGACGATGGCCGGCACGCGCTGACGCTGATCGCCTTCGTCGGCAGCGTCTTCTCGCCCTACTACGCGCTGGCGCGCTGGCGCGGCGGCGGCAGTGCCGACCCCGAGGACCATGTCTGCCTGAACGTGGCGGTGTACGGCGACGGCGGCAGGCGCTGGACCATGACCGAGCGCGCACGCCGCCACGGGCGGCGCGACGCGCACAGCTTCACCATCGGCCCCAGCGCCCTGTCCTGGGACGGCGATTCGCTCACGATCGAGATCGACGAAGTCGGCATGCCGCTGCCGCTGCGCGTGCGCGGCCGCGTGCGCCTGTGGCCGCAGGGCCTCAGCCGCTTCCGCACCGCGCTCGACGCCGCCGGCCGCCACCGCTGGGGCCCCATCGCGCCCTGCAGCCGGGCGGAAGTGCAGCTCGAGTCACCGGGCCTGTCCTGGCAAGGCCATGCCTACCTGGACAGCAACGAAGGCGACGAGCCCATCGACCGCCCCTTCGTCGAATGGGACTGGGCGCGCGCCACGCTGGCCGACGGCCGCACCGCCGTGATCTACGACATCCGGCCCAGGCAGGGACCGGACCGCGTCATCTCGCAGTGCTTCGGCGTCGACGGCAGTGCGGTGGCCTTCGCGCCGCCACTGCGCCAGCCGCTGCCATCGAGCCGCTGGCGGGTGCCGCGCGCCTTCCGCAGCGAAGCCGGGCTGTCACTGGTGAAGACGCTGGAGGACACGCCGTTCTACGTGCGCTCGCTGCTGGACACCACGCTGCTGGGTGAACACGTGAACGCGGTGCACGAATCGCTGATGCTGCCGCGCGTGGCGTCGCTGCCGGTGCGGCTGATGCTGCCCTGGCGCATGCCGCGCCGCGGCTGACGACGTTCAATCGTCGTGCTTGCGGCCGCGGCCGTTGAACGACTCCGGCCGGTAGACGTTGCCTTCGCGCTTGACCTGGCGGCGCGCGCGTTCGATGGCGGCGGCCGCCTCGCGCTTGGCGTCACCCCGGTGGCGCAGCCACAGGGCAGGGCGGCGCAGCGCGCTGCGCAGCGCGCCCACGCGGCGGGGACCCAGGGCCATGCCGACCAGAAAGGCCACGCAGACGGTCAGGCCGATGGCGGCCAGGATCTTCTCGCCCATGGCGGAAATCTAGCACCGGCGGCGCCGGCTGCGGGGTTTCGTTTTGTGCGCTGGTGGTGAGGCGGCTCAACGCGCCCGGCTGGCGGCGGCCTGTCTTTCCAGCAGGTCGATGACCCAGACCGTGCGTTCGCCAAAGCTCAGCCGGCGTTGCGGCGGGGCCGCAACCTGGGCGGCGTCGACCAGGAACTGGATCGCCGGCAGCGGCGCCAGTTCGGTCCCGGCCAGGCCGGGCGAGACCACGGCCGCCGTCGCGGCACGCGCCATCAGCGCCAGCTTGCGCGGCTTGCCGACGCAGGCACGCCGGCTCACCGAGTCCAGGCCCAGGCGCTCCAGCTCGCGGCCGATCTCGGCATAGACCAGGCGCGCGGCGTGGATGGCCGGCCGGCAGTCGCGCGGCAGGGCGGCGATGCCGTGCTCCGCGCGTTCGTACAGCCGGTCGGCTTCGGCCAACAGGCGCTGCACCACCATCGCGAGGCGGAAGTCGAACTGCGGGTTCGCGAGCCAGGCTTCGGCGTCGATGCCGGATTCGGCCAGCCAGTCCAGCGGCAGGTAGAGCCGGCCGTTGCGCGCATCTTCGCCGACGTCGCGCGCGATGTTGGTGAGCTGCATCGCCACCCCCAGCTCGCAGGCGCGCGCCAGCGCCTGTGCCGAATGGGTTCCCATCACCAGCGCCATCATCGCGCCCACGGTGCCGGCGACGCGGGCGCCGTAGTCGTGCAGCTCCGCCAGCGTGGCGTAGCGGCGGCCGGCGGCGTCCCAGAGGAAGCCTTCGAGCAGCGCGTCCAGCAGCGCGCGCGGGATCGCGTGGCGGTGCACCGTGCAGGCCAGCGCGCGGTCGGCGTCGATCGCGGACGGGCGGCCGGCGTAGACGGCGTCCAGCCGCATGGCCAGTTCGTGCATGGCGGCGGTGGGGTCGTTGCCGAGGTCGATCAGGTCGTCGGCCAGGCGGCAGAAGGCGTAGAGCGCGGTGGCCGGCGCCCGCACGCGCGCGGGCAGCAGCAGCGATGCGGCGAAGAAGGACTTGGAGCCGCCGCGCATGAGGCGCCGGCAGGCGGCATGGTCGTAGCCGTATTCAGCGTGCATGCAGCAGCACCTCCGGCGGCTCGGGAGCCGGTTCGGGTTCGCGCGGGGCGGCCTTGCCGCGGCGCATGGCCCAGCGCCACAGCGCGCCCGGGTCCAGCGGCAGCACCATCAGCCAGTGCTCCAGGATGGCCAGCGCCAGCATCGTGGCCACCAGCATCAGGCCGGCGGCGGCGGCCGGCGGGGCCGAGAGGGCCGCGCGCACCATCATCACCGCCACCGCGGTGGCGGCGGTCACGGCGAAGGGGAAGAGCGCGTTCATCGCGCGCCGGCGGAAGAAGCTTTGCAGGTAGGCCAGGTGCTCGGGCAGGAACTCCTCGTTCAGGTTGCGCACGCCGAGGAAGAGGTTGAGCTTGGCGCTGGTGCGCATGATCCACAGCACGAGGAAGGCCCACGCCCCCACCGGGTTGCTGCCGCCCCAGGCGATGCCGACGATGGTGAGCCCCACCGCCGCGATCGCCAGTTCGTGCCAGGCGATGGCCTGCACCGCCTGCAGGAAGCGCCGCCAGCCGCGCGCGCCCGGCACCGCGGGCACCTTGCGCGGCCCGGTGAGCCAGCCGGTGAGGAAGGTCAGCTCGTGCCAGCCCCAGACCAGCAGCGCGCAGGTGAAGGCGCAGTAGGCGCTGTACACCGAAGTCTGGTCGGCCGTGTGCGCCAGCCCCGCCAGCGCGCCCAGGCCGAGCACGCTGCTGATGGCCACGCTCCAGCGGAAGGTGCTGTGCGGCAGGTTGTCCAGCAACAGCACGATGCCTGTGCTGAACCACCAGATGAACACCGCGAACAGGACCGGGACGGCGAGAGCCCACACAGGCGTGGCGTCCCTACCAGGCCGGCGCCATGCGCACGCGCGCCGGCAGTGCGTGGCGCCGCACCGGCAGGAGATACATGCGGGCGAAGGTGGCGCCCGCGGCCAGGTACAGCGCGCCCTGGCGCAGCTTGCCGACGATGCCGCCGTCGGCCTTGGCGGCGTCGATGCGCAGCTGCAGCCGGTAGAGCCGGTCCATGCCGGCGCGGAAGGCGGGGTGGTCGATGTCCAGCGTGACCGGGAAGACCTGCTTGCTGATCTCGTTGCAGATCGCGAAGACGCGGTAGTCGTAGTCGGTGGACTCCAGGCCCATCGCCTGGTGAAGCATCGGCCGCGTGTGGTCCCGCACGTACATGGTGGCGTACACCGCCAGCAGGAAGAAGCGGATCCACAGCACGTTGCGACCCTGCAGCAGGTGCGGGTGCGCGCGCATCAGCAGCGCGAACGACTCGCCGTGCCTGAACTCGTCGTTGCACCAGCGTTCGAACCACCGGAAGATGGGGTGGAAGCGCTTGTCGGGGTGGCGCTCGAGCTGGCGGAAGATGGTGATGTAGCGCGCGTAGCCGATCTTCTCCGACAGGTAGGTCGCGTAGTAGATGTACTTGGGCTTGAAGTAGGTATAGGCCTTGGTGCGCTTCAGGCCGCCCAGGTCCAGCCCGAGGCCGAAGTCCTTCAGGCTCTGGTTGATGAAGCCGGCGTGGCGCGACTCGTCGCGCGCCATGAAGCGCATCAGCGCCTTGATGTCGGGGTTCTCGACGTTCTTCTGGATCTCGTTGTAGAGCACGCAGCCTGAGAATTCCGACGTCACGCTGGTGATCAGGAAGTCCAGGAACTCCTTGCGCAGCTCCGGGCTCACCTGCGAGAAGCGTTCGGCCACCTCCTGCGAGAACTCCGGCGTGCGCTGGAAGTGGTCGTGGTTGTTGTCGCCTTCGTACTCGGCCATCATCGCGTCCCACTCGGCGCGGATGCCGCTGACGTCGAGCCGGTCGAGTTCGGCGTAGTCGGTGGTGTAGAAGCGCGGCGACAGCAGCGTGTTCGCCTTCGCCTTCGCGGCAGCGTCGTCCGGGGTCGCGATGGTGTCGATGGCCTGCATGGCTTGTCTCCTGGTTTCTTGTCAGCGACCGGCGGTGAGCAGGCGCGCGAAGACGGCAGCGTTGGTGGGCCCGAAGGATTCCAGGTCCAGGCGCTCGGCGGTGGAAGGGTCCAGCAGCGTGAGCCGGCCGTCGGCGCGCGCCACCAGTTCGAACGGAGCCTCGGGGCCGATGCCGCGCTTGCCGCGCTCGCGCGCCAGCGCACGCAGCGCGCCGCGCAGGAAGCCGGCTTCGCCGGAGACGACCTGCACCACGCGCTTCTGGTCGACGTCGACCACGGCCACGCTGCCGTCGGCGCGGTCTTCGAAGGCGAAGTGGCGCGTCGCCACCGGCGCCGCGTCGGGCTGGCGGACCGACACGCCCGACAGGCGCACCGTGGCCACCGACAGCAGCGCGGCGGCCAGCAGCACGGCGATCGCCACCAGCGGCGTGCGGGGCAGGATTTCGGCGTGGTGGCTCATCGCGGGGCTTCCTTCAGCGGGTGGCCAGCGCGGGTTCGCGCGGGCTGGCGCCGCCTTCCGGCGCGGCCGCGGCCGGCGCCGCCTTCTGGCCGCCGGTGCACTGCACCCAGGCCCGGGTCAGCGTCTCGGCCACCTGTTCGGCCTGCGGCACGCAGCGCAGCATGGGTTCGGGCCGGCCCAGGCGCCAGGGGCGCGCATGCGGCCACAGGTGCAGCCAGCCGATGCGGTCTTCGCGCGCCAGCTGCAGCGGCAGGTCGCCCGTGCCGCCCAGGTGGCGGTGCAGCGCCGCGCCTTCGATGCGCTTGAACGGCAGGTTGAAGGTGACGGTGAGCACGATGCCCACGCGCATCACGACGCGCCGGTCGGTGATGGTGTAGAGCGCGCCATCGGCCGAGAGCCTGGCCAGCAGCAGCAGGGCGCCCAGTGCGAACAGCGGCAGCGGCAGCAGCCAGGCCAGCGCCAGCAGCGTGGCGCCGACACCGGCGCCGCCGGACCAGACGACCGCGCCGCGCCAAGCCAGCAGCAGCGCGAAGTACAGCGCCACCTTGCGCACGTGGAAGGCATGGCGTGCCAGCGCACGCCAGTCGGGCCGGCCCTGCCAGAGCATGTGCTCGGCGGCGGGCAGCGGCTCGGGCAGGCCGGGTTCGGGCTCGAACTCGTGCTCGCGCCTGCTGGCCGCGTCGACGACGGCAGGCTTCATGCCAGCGGCTCCAGGCGGCGCGGGTCGGCGTACAGAAGGCCGGCACCGTAGTAGGCCGAGATCTTTTCTTCCTCGAGCATGGTGACCTGGTCGTCACGCTTCATGCCCGGTACGTCGGCGAAGTGCCTGGCGTAGACCGCCTTCACGTAGACACCGTCGCGCGTGACGCGGCAGAACGGCACCGGCACCAGCACGCGGCGGCCGATGCCTTCGACGCGCAGTTCGAAGTAGCGGAAGATCAGTTCGGAAATGTCCATCCAGATGTCGGTCACGACACCGGCCACCTCGCCGTCGCCGCCGTAGACGTTCATGCCGCGCGGGTCGGGATCCTTCGGCGAGACCGTGTACTGGCTTGCGATGCGCAGCGGCTGCAGCTTGGGCTTGCCGTCGAGCATGAGGTCGGGCTCGTCGGAGCGGTCGGCCCAGGCGCCCGGGCCCACGCCGGCCAGCATGGGGTTGCCGATGGGCTCGATCGGGCTGCCCGCGTGGCCCTGCGTGAATTCGGCCTGCAGCACCTGCGGCGAGACCTTGTCGTTCGGGATCGCGACTTCGCCGCCGTGCGCCAGCTTGTAGATCTTGGGCGCGGGAATGGGCCAGCCGTTGACCTGCGGACCGTCGGCGCGGCCCGTCTCCATCGGGTAACCCTCGCGGTGGTTCTCGCGCACCAGGTAGTAGACGAGGCCGGCGAAGAAGATCCAGAACAGGTAGAGCACCACCTGGGCGACGTCCAGGTGGGCGGTGAGGGCTCCGGTTCCCATGGTGTGTTGCTCCTTGCGCGAATTCAGCCGGGAAAGTCGGCCAGGCCGAAGGTCGCGCGCGCCGGGTTGGCGCGGCGGTGGCCGAGAGGCTTGACGAGGGGTCCGATGGCGACGATGGCCGCGAACAGCAGCACCATCTCCACGTGATAGACGAAGCTGTAGCCGGTGACGGGGTCGACGAGCGCCTCGCCCAGCCGCCCCTGGGTGGCGAGGGTGGACACCAGGTCGCGCACCGCGCCGCCGGCGGCGACGGCCACCCCGGCCGCGGTGGCCTGCACGGCGCCCCAGGCGCCGAGCGCCAGACCCACATGTTCACGCCGCTCCATCGCCATCGCGGCGGTGAGCGTGCCGACGGCGAACAGGCCGCCGCCGAAGCCGATGAGCAGAGCGCCGGCGCGGAACAGCGTGGGCGAATCCAGCGGCGCGGCGAAGATCACCATCGAGAAGGCGGGCAGCCCGGCCACCGCGCCCAGCGCGGCCACGCGCAGGGGGTCGGCACCGCGGCCCAGCCAGCGCGCGGCGAGCGCGAAGGCGACCAGCGAGCCGCCGGCCAGCAGCGCGGTGAGCGCGCTGGTGGCGCCCACGCCCAGGTGCAGGATCTCGCCGCCGTAGGGCTCGAGCACGATGTCCTGCATGTTGAAGGCGGCGGTGCCCAACGCCACCGTCCACAGGAAGCGGCGCGCGCGCGGCTGGCCGATGAACTGGCGCCACAGCGGCGCGAAGGCGGGCGCGGGTTCGGACTTGCGGCGGCGGCGGTTCGGGTCGCGCGCCTCCTGCTTCCAGACCGCGATCACGTTGAGCATCACCGACAGCACGGCCGCGCCCTGCACCACCTGCACCAGGCGGTTCTCGCTGAACTCGGCCAGCAGCGTGCTGGCGAGCGCGCCGCCGCCCACCATGCCCAGCAGCAGCATCACGTACATCAGCGCCACCACGCGCGGGCGCGCGGCTTCGGGGGCGATGTCGGTGGCGAGCGCGAGGCCGGTGGTCTGCGTGATCTGCAGCCCTGCGCCGACGAGCAGGAAGGCCAGGCCGGCGGCCAGCTGACCCACCCAGGCCAGGCCCAGCTGGCCCTGTCCGGTCAGCACCAGCAGCGCGAAGGGCATGATGGCCAGGCCGCCGAACTGCAGCAGCGTGCCCATCCAGATGTAGGGCACACGCCGCCAGCCGATGGCCGAGGCATGCGTGTCGGAGCGGAAGCCCACGAAGGCGCGGAAGGGTGCGGCCACGATGGGCAGCGCCACCATCAGCGACACCAGCCAGGCGGCGACGTGCAGCTCGACGATCATCACCCGGTTCAGCGTGCCCACCAGCAGCGCCGCGGCCACGCCCACCGACACCTGGAACAGCGCCAGCCGCAGCAGGCGCGGCAGTGGCAGGTCGGTGCTGGCCGCGTCGGCAAAAGGCAGGAAGCGCGGCAGCAGGCGCGGCAAGGCGCGCCGCAGCGGTTCGCGCAGCGGGGCGGGCAGGCGGTCGATCAGCTTCAGGCGCGCCTCCACTCGGTGGCCTGCGAGGTGTAGAAGCCCACGGCCACGCGTTCGCTGCGGCCGGTGCGCCAGCCGCCCAGGCCGGTGTCGGCGACCATCAGCCGGGTCAGCGTCTCGGGCGCCACCGGTTCGATGGCCGGTGCGCGGTCGCCGCGCGGGAACAGGCGGCCCACGGTCCACATCGCGGCCAGCAGCGGCGTGCGCGGTGCGAAGGTGAACAACATCGAATCGCTCGTGCGTCCGGCCAGGCGCGAGAGCGCGCGCACCGCGTCTTCGGCGCGGTAGTGGATCAGCGAGTCCATCGCCAGCACGTGGTCGAAGCGGCCGAGCGCGGGGTCCAGCATGTCGCCGCTGCGGAAGTCGATGCGGCCGCTGCCCAGCGAAGCGGGCAGGCGTTCGCGTGCCAGCGCCACCAGGGTGGGCGAGAGGTCGATCGCCACCACCTCGGCGCCGCGGCGCGCCATCTCGACCGAGGCGGCGCCGGTGCCGCAGCCGGCGTCCAGGATGCGGCGGCCGGTCAGGTCGGCCGGCAGCCACGACAGCAGCGTGGCGCGCATGCGGTCGCGGCCGGCGCGCACGGTGGCCCGGATGCGGCCCACCGGTGCGTCCGACGTCAGGCGCGCCCAGGTGGCGGCGGCGGTGCGGTCGAAGTAGTGCTCGACTTCGCCGCGGCGATCGGTGTAGGTGACGGTGTCCATTCAGTCGAAGCCCAGCAGGTCGAAGATGTCGCGGTCCTTCATGGGGTCGCAGATCATCGGGTCCACCCCCGCCCACAGGCGCGCCGCCAGCTGCAGGTATTCCTGCTGCACGCGCTGCACGTCGGGGCTGTCGTCCATCTCGAAGAGGGTCGACTTCTTGAGCCGGCTCTTGCGGATGATGTCCAGCGCCGGGATGCAGGCCATGGTCTGCAGGCCGACGCGGCCGTTGTACTTGTCGATCTGGTCGGTCTCGTCGCTTCGGTTGGCGATCACGCCGCCGAGCCGCACGTCGTAGTTCTTCGCCTTCGCGCCGATGGCCTGCACGATGCGGTTCATCGCGAAGATGCTGTCGAAGTCGTTCGCGGTGACGATGAGCGCGCGGTCGGCGTGCTGCAGCGGGGCGGCGAAGCCGCCGCACACCACGTCGCCCAGCACGTCGAAGATGACGACGTCGGTCTCCTCGAGCAGGTGGTGTTCCTTCAGCAGCTTGACGGTCTGGCCGACCACGTAGCCGCCGCAGCCGGTGCCGGCGGGCGGGCCGCCGGCCTCGACGCACATCACGCCGTTGTAGCCTTCGAAGACGAAGTCCTCGGTGCGCAGTTCCTCGGGGTGGAAGTTCACCGTCTCGAGCACGTCGATGACGGTGGGCACCATGCGCTTGGTGAGCGTGAAGGTGCTGTCGTGCTTGGGGTCGCAGCCGATCTGCAGCACCCGCTTGCCCAGCTTGCTGAAGGCGACCGACAGGTTCGAGCTGGTCGTGCTCTTGCCGATGCCGCCCTTGCCGTAGATGGCGAAGACCTTGGCGTTGCCGATCTTCTCGCCCGTCTCCATCTTCACCTGCACGCTGCCTTCGCCGTCGGTGGGGCGTGGCCCGCGGCGGATCTGGCTCGGCGCGATCGTGGAATGGCTCATGCAGGGGCTCCTTCGTAGACGCCTTCGAGGCGGTCTTCCAGCTCTTCGCCGGCCCGACGCAGTGCGTCCAGCGTGGCGGCGTCGGGCTGCCAGTACTGCCGCTCGGACGCTTCGAGCAGACGGCTCGCGACCTTGGCGGACGCGGTCGGGTTCAGCCGGGCCAGGCGGTCGCGCATCGCCGGGTCGAGCATGAAGGTCTCGGTGAGCTGCTGGTAGACCCAGGGCTGCACCTGCCCCGTGGTCGCCGACCAGCCCAGCGTGTTGGTGAGGTGCACCTCGATCTGGCGCACCCCTTCGTAGCCGTGTTCCAGCATGCCTTCGTACCACTTCGGGTTGAGCATGCGTGTGCGCGTCTCCAGCGCCACCTGTTCGGTGAGCGTGCGCACGGTGCCGCTGCCGCGCGTCTGGTCGCCGATGTAGACCGGCGCGCCGGCGCCTCCCTTGGCGCGCTTGACCGCGCGGCTGATGCCGCCCAGCGTGTCGAAGTAGGTGTCGATGGTGGTGACGCCCAGTTCGACCGAGTCCAGGTTCTGGTAGGCCAGGTCCACGTTGGCCAGCACGCTCTGCAGCAGCGCGGCCTGCTGCACCGGGCGGCCGGTGCGCCCGTAGGCGAAGCCCTTGCGGCGGGTGTAGGTCTCGGCGAGTTCGTCCTCGTCGTCCCAGCGGCCGTTGTCGATCAGGTTGTTGACGTTGGCGCCGTAGGTCCCTTCGGCGTTGCCGAACACGCGCAGCGCGGCGGTCTCCAGGTCGCAGCCATGCTGCTGCCGGTAGGCCAGCGCGTGCTTGCGCACGTAGTTCTGTTCCGGCGGCTCGTCGGCGCTGGCGGCCATGAAGGCGGCTTCGGCCAGCAGCTTGATCTGCAGCGGCAGCAGGTCGCGGAAGATGCCCGACAGCGTGATGACGACGTCGATGCGCGGCCGCCCCAGTTCGGCCAGCGGGCGCAGCTGCGCGCCGGCCAGGCGGCCGTAGCTGTCGTAGCGAGGTGCCGCGCCCAGCAGCGCCAGCGCCTGGCCGATGGGGCCGCCTTCGGTCTTCAGGTTGTCGGTGCCCCACAGCACGAGGGCGATCGACTCCGGCAGCGCGTTGCTGTCGGCCACGTGGCGTTCCAGCAGCAGCTGGGCCAGGCGTTCGCCGTCCTGCACCGCGAAGGCGCTGGGGATTCGGAAGGGGTCGAAGCCGTGCAGGTTGCGGCCGGTGGGCAGCACCTCGGGTGTGCGCAGCAGGTCGCCGCCAGGGGCAGGCGGCACGAAGCGCGCGTCCAGCGCGCGCAGGATGCCGGGCACTTCGCTTTCGATGCCGAGCTGGCGATTCGCCTTGACCAGGATCTCCTGGCCGGCCGGCGTGGCACCGTCGGCGATAGCCTCCACGGTGGCCAGCGGCGTGCTCTCGGACATCGCGGCCAGCAGGTCGATGCGTTCGGCGCGCGAAGGCACGCGACCCACCACGTGCAGGCCGTGCGGGATGAGCGTGTATTCCAGCTCCAGCACCTGGTCGGCGAGGCGCAAGACGGCGGGCGCGGCTTCCGCCGGCGTCCACGCCGGTTCGGCGGCGGCCAGCTCCAGCGCGGCGGCCTGCGACTGCACCAGTGTCGCAAGCTGGGCGCGTTCGTGCACCGCGTCGGGCTCCAGCGCGCGCCAGCGTTCGATCGAGGTCTTCAGTTCGATCAGCCCGCGGTACAGGCCTGCCTGCGCCACCGGCGGCGTGAGGTAGCTCACCAGCGTGGCGGCGGCGCGCCGCTTGGCGATCGCGCCTTCGCTCGGGTTGTTCGAGGCGTAGAGGTAGAAGTTCGGCAGCTCGCCGATCAGGCGGTCGGGCCAGCAGTCGCCCGACAGGCCGGTCTGCTTGCCGGGCATGAATTCGAGCGATCCGTGGGTGCCGAAGTGCAGCACCGCGTGTGCCTTGAAGTCTTCGCGCAGCCAGCGGTAGAAGGCCGAGAAGGCGTGGGTGGGTGCGAAGCCGCGTTCGAACAGCAGCCGCATCGGGTCGCCTTCGTAGCCCATGCCCGGCTGCACCGAGACGAGTGCGTTGCCGAAGCGCGCGCCCAGCACGAACAGCGATCGGCCGTCGGTGAGCTGGCGGCCCGGGGCGGGGCCCCATTGCGCTTCGATCTCCCTCAGCCAGCGTTCGCGCCGCACATGGTCGTCGACCGGGATCTGGGCGCACACGTTGGCGTCGGCGCCCAGGGTCTTGGCGTTGCCTTCGAGCACCGCGACGCGCAGCGCGTCCACGCTGGCCGGCAGGTCGACCGTGTAGCCGCCGGCCTTCATCGCCTTCAGCGTCTCGAACAGGCTCTCGAACACCGACAGGTAGGCCGCGGTGCCCAGGTTGCCGGCGTTGGGCGGGAAGTTGAAGATGACCAGCGCCACCCGCCGTTCGGCGCGCGCCGAGCGGCGCAGCGCCACCTGTCGGGCCACGCGCGCGGCCAGCATCGCGGTGCGTTCGGTGCACACCTGCATGTCGGCGCCGCCGCCCGAGCGGCCGCCGAAGACCATGGGGCCGGTGGCGCCATCGAGTTCGGGGATCGCCACCATGATGGTGCTTTCCACCGGCAGCAGGCCGCGTTCGGAGGCGCCCCACTCGTCGAGGGTCTGGAACTCGACCGGATGCGCCGCGGTGTAGGGCACGTCCAGCTGCTCGAGGATGGCCTCGGCGGCACGGGCGTCGTTGTAGGCCGGACCGCCGACGAGCGAGAAGCCGGTGAGCGAGACCACCGCGTCCACCGTGGCGCGGCCGTCCTTCATGAAGAAGCGTTCGATCGCCGGGCGCGCGTCCAGGCCGGCGGCGAAGGCGGGCACCACCTGCAGGCCCTGCACCTCGAGCGCGGCGATCACGCCGTCGTAGTGGCCGGTGTTGCCCGCCAGCAGGTACGAACGCAGCAGCAGCAGGCCGACGCGGCCCTGTGCCTTGGCGTCGGACACCATGGTGGGCAGGCGCGCGGCGTCGTCGGCCATGCGGCCCTTCAGGCGCGGGTGGTAGACGCCGACCTCGGGGTAGTCCACCGGCGGCGCCACCTTCAGCGAACCGCGCAGCGCGGCGCGCGGGCCGGCGGCGTAGCGGTCCACCAGGAAGCGCACCAGGTTGCCGACGTTCTCTTCCGATCCGCCCAGCCAGTACTGCAGGGTCAGGAAATAGGCGCGCACGTCCTGCGCGGTGCCGGGAATGAAGCGCAGCAGCTGCGGCACGCGGCGCAGCATCTTCATCTGCTGCGCGCCGCCGGTCTGCGCCTTGCCCTTCTGGCCGCGCAGGCGCTTCAACAGGGCGAGCGGGCCGCTGGCCGGCTTGCTCATGTCGAAGTGGCCCAGCCGCGTGAGCTTGACCACTTCGCTCGCCGACATGGCGCAGACCATGGCGTCGCACCGGTCGCGCCGCGCCTGCAGGTCGTCCAGCAGCGGCAGGAAATGCTCTTCCATGAAGAGCATGGTCACGATGACGATGTCGCCGCCGGCGATGGCCTCGCGGCAGCTCTGCAGAGCAGCCGGGTTCGAAGCCCAGTCGCTGGCGGCATGCATGGAAAGGCGCAGGCCCGGCAGGTCGCGCGCCAGGGCCGCACGGGCACGTTCGGTCGCGCTCGCGAGATGGGTGTCCATCGTGACGATCACGACGGACAGCGGCACTGCCGCTTCAGCGCCCGAAGTGCGCTTTCGCGTCATACAGCGTTTCCAGCGTGATGGTGGCCACGCCGCGTTCGGCGGCGAAGCGCTCGGTGTTGCGGCGTGCCTTGCCGCGGACGAAGAACGGGATCTTCTGCAGTTCCTTCTGGGCTTCCGGCGCCCAGGCGGCCAGCGTGATGGGCTCGGTCGCGCGGGCGGTTGCGGTCTCTGGTTCCGGCGTCGCGACCGGTGCCGGCGCCGCTTCGGCAGCGGGCTGCGCGGCGACGCCATGGCCCAGGTGCGAGGCGGGGGCGTCGTCGTGGAACTCGAAGTCGCCACGGAACATGGTGAGCAGGTGCTCTTCCAGGCCCATCATCAGCGGGTGGACCCAGGTGTCGAAGAGCACGTTGGCGCCTTCGAAGCCCATCTGCGGCGAATGCCGGGCGGGGAAGTCCTGCACGTGCACCGGCGCCGAGATCACCGCGCAGGGCACGCCCAGGCGCTTGGCGATGTGGCGTTCCATCTGCGTGCCCAGCACCAGTTCCACCTGCAGTTCGGCCACCCTGGCTTCCACTTCCAGGTAGTCGTCGGTGATCAGCGCCTCGATGCCGAATTCCTTCGCCGCTTCACGCACGTCGCGCGCGAACTCGCGGCTGTAGGTACCCAGGCCGACGACGGTGAAGCCGAACTCGTGCTGCGCCACACGCGCGGCCGCGATGGCGTGGGTGGCGTCGCCGAACACGAAGACGCGCTTGCCGGTGAGGTAGGTGGAGTCCACCGAACGCGCGTACCAGGTGGAGCGCGAGACGGCTTCGGGCAGCGGTGCGTCTTCCGGCAGGCCGGCCAGGCGGCGCACTTCGGCGATGAACGCGTGCGTGGCCTTGACACCGATCGGCACCGTCTTCGTGGCAGGCTGGCCGAAGCTGCGTTGCAGCCAGCCGGCGGCGCTGCCGGCCACTTCCGGGTAGAGCACGACGTTGAAGTCGGCGTCGCCCAGGCGCGCGATGTCGGCCGGCGTGGCGTCCAGCGGCGCGACCACGTTGATCTCGACGCCCAGCGCTTCGACGAGAGCGCCGATCTCGCGCACGTCGTCGCGATGGCGGAAGCCCAGCGCGGTGGGGCCCAGCAGGTTGCAGCGCGGCTGGCGGCCTTCGGGTGCCGCGCGCTTCGTGCCCGGGGGCGGCACCGAAGGCCCGGCCAGCACGCGCACCAGCTGGTAGAAGGTCTCGGCGGCGCCCCAGTTTTCCTTGCGCTGGTACGAAGGCAGCTCGAGCGGGATCACCGGCACCGGCAGCGCGAGAGCGCGCGCCAGGCCGCCGGGGTCGTCCTGGATGAGCTCGGCGGTGCATGACGAGCCGACGAGCATGGCCTGCGGCTGGAAGCGTTCGAATGCGCCCCGGGCCGCACGCTGGAACAGCTCGGCGGTGTCGCCGCCGAGGTCGCGCGCCTGGAAGGTGGTGTAGGTGACGGGCGGGCGCCGGTCGCGCCGCTCGATCATGGTGAACAGCAGGTCGGCGTAGGTGTCGCCTTGCGGCGCATGCAGCACGTAGTGCAGGCCGCGCATCGCGGTGGCGATGCGCATGGCGCCCACGTGCGGCGGGCCTTCGTAGGTCCAGAGGGTGAGCTGCATGGTCAGGCCACCAGCTTGAGGCGCCGCGTCAGCGGGCGCGTGAAGAGCTCGGCCAGGTCGGCGGCCTGGTCGAAGCCCTGGATGGGGGTGAAGACGAGTTCGATCGACCACTTGGTGGTCAGGCCCTCGGCCTCGAGCGGGTTCGCCAGCCCCAGGCCGCAGACCGTGATGTCGGGCCTGGCCGCGCGGCAGCGGTCCAGCTGCGCTTCCACGTCCTGGCCTTCCACCAGCGGCGTGCCGGCGGGCAGCAGTTCCAGTTCGGGCAACAGGTGGGCGCGGTGCAGGAAGGGCGTGCCGACCTCGGCCAGCTTCATGCCCAGTTCGCGCGCCGCGAAGCGGGCCAGCGGCAGTTCGAGCTGCAGGCGGTGGCGCGCCAGCGCGCGGGCTGCGCGCTCGCGGCGCGGGCCGACGACCGAGGCGAAGCGCGTGGCCTCGACGCCGAACTCGCGCGCCGCGGCGCGCAACCAGAGCATGGTGCCTTCGGCACCGAGCGGGTAGTGGGCCGTCAGCCTGTGCGCGCCGCGGCCTTCAAGCGCCCGCGCGGTGTCGGCCAGGAAGGGCTGCGCCAGCAGGAAGCGGGTGCCGGGACCGACCGGCGGCATCAGCCCGGCGCGGCGCGGCGGGAAGAAGTGCACCGGGCCGATTCCCAGTTCGGCGAACAGGCGCGCGAACTGGTCTTCCACGATGTCGGCCAGCGCGCCCACCACCACCAGGCTGCGTTCCGCGCCGGCGGCGGGCATCTCGGGCACCAGCGCCGCCAGGCAGGCGTCTTCACCCTGGGTGAAGGTGGTCTCGATGCCGCTGCCGGAATAGTTCAGGATGCGCACGTGCGGCGCGAAGGCCTTGCCCAGGCGCTGAGCGGCGCGCGAGAGGTCGAGCTTGATGACTTCCGATGGGCAGGAACCCACCAGGAACAGCAGCTTGATGTCGGGCCGGCGCTCCAGCAGCCGGGTCACCACGCGGTCGAGCTCGGCATTCGCGTCGGCCAGGCCGGCGAGGTCGCGCTCGTCGATGATGGCGGTCGCGAAGCGAGGCTCGGCGAAGATCATCACGCCCGCCGCGGATTGCAGGAGATGGGCGCAGGTGCGCGAGCCGACGACCAGGAAGAACGCGTCCTGGATCTTGCGGTGCAGCCAGACGATCCCGGTGAGGCCGCAGAACACTTCGCGCTGGCCGCGCTCCTGCCGGACCGTGGCGTCCGCACAACCACCTTCGGAGAGCGGGAGGATGTCGATCACAGCGTTCATGCGCCCGCTCCCGCCAGCCGTGCAGCGCGCAGCTTCAGCACGAACTGGGTGGCGTTGATGATGTAGGCCGCGTAGGCGGCCAGGGCCAGGAAGAGCTGGCCGCGCAGGCCCAGCGAATCGGTGGCCAGCGCCACGAGGTAGGCCGTGTGCAGCGCCAGCACCAGCATGCTGAAGACGTCTTCCCAGTAGAAGGGCGCTGCGAACAGCCAGACACCGAAGACCTGCTTCTCCCAGATGCTGCCGGTGACCATGATCGTGTAGAGCACGAGCGTCTTCACGATCACGGAGGCGGTCGCGATGTTCTGACCTTCGCCGGTCATGAGGCAGCGCAAGACCAGCCACAGGCTGGCCAGAAACACTGCGAACTGCAATGGCGCCAGCAGCCCCTGCACCAGCGTCCAGCCGGAGGCGTCGCGCCGTCGGCGCTGCTCGGCCGTGTACAGGACCGGGGCACTCGCTGCGCTTCGTGCGCCGTTCACTTCGTCCTGCCGGAATGGACCCATGGGCCCAATCTATTCCGCGGACCTGCATGTGTCAACAGGGATTGACGTCAGCCTCAACTGACACTAATCTCAAGTCGACCGTGGGGTTTCCGCCGGGTTTGCCAGGGTGGGGTCGGGGATGACAGTCAGCGAAACTCGATATCAAGATCCGCTTCGGAAGGTGCGCATCGGGCGCATCATCCGCATCGGGGTGACAGGTCGGGTTGACATCTCCGTACTCGAAACGACCTCACCCTGGCCGCACGGGCAGGCCGGACATGGCCCAACGCCAGGAGGTGGCGGATGGATCGTCTGAATCCAGGCTCGGCCGGACCGGCAGGCGCGCCCGAATGCGAGATGCCCCCGGGCATCCCGCCGGACACCCAGCCTGCGGATCTGAACGACGAAAGCCCTTCGCGCGACCGCGTGTCGCGCATCGTGCAGACGATCGAGGCCGACATCATCCCGCGCCTGGTGCGCGCCCACCGTGCGCCGCTGGCGGCGCCGGCCGGGCCCGCGCCGGTGGTGGTCGACGGCGCGCTGATCGCCCGCTTCGTTTCCGAAGTGCTGGCCGACAGCGACACCGAGTGGTCCCAGACCGTCAATGAACTGCGCAACCGCGGCGCGTCCATCGAGATGATCTACCTCGACCTGCTGGCGCCCACCGCGCGCCAGCTGGGTGGCATGTGGGAAGACGACGAAGTGCTGTTCAGTGATGTCACCGTGGCCGTGGGCCGCCTGCAGCGCGTGATGCGCGGCCTGAGCCGCGCCTTCGGCAACGAGGTGGACCACCCGGCCGACGGCCGCCGCGCGCTGCTGCTGCCGGCGCCCGGCGAACAGCACACCTTCGGCCTGTCGATGGTGGCCGAGTTCTTCCGCCGCGCCGGCTGGGACGTGGTGTGCGACCTCGATTCGCGCGCCTACGACCCGGTGGCCGTGGTGCGTGCCGAGTGGTTCGACGTCGTCGGCTTCTCCGCCGGCGTGGACGCCCGCATCGACTGGCTAAAATCCGGCATCGCCGCGGTCCGGCGCGCTTCGCGCAACCGGGCCGTCGGCGTGATGGTCGGCGGGCCGATCTTCATCGCCAGCCCTGCGCGGGCGGTCGAGGTCGGCGCCGATGCCACGGCCCCCGACGGCCGTCGCGCACCGGTGGTGGCCGAACAGCTCCTCGACGAGAGAGCTCGACGTCTGTGACTCGGTACACCCGCCTCGTGGAACGGGTGGCCGCTGTGCGGACGGCGGGTCCGATCCACGCAGTACCGTCCTGTTGAAAGGCGGGTCTCCGATGAGACCTTTTGCAGCACCGGGTTCGTCGATAGGCGCCTTGAGCGCCGAGTCGGCGGGCGCGCTGCTCTCGGTGGCGAACGACCTGACGCTGGCCATCGACGCCGGCGGCCTGGTGTGCGACGTCGCCTGCTCGGTGGAAGAACTGGCGCGCGAGGACTTCACCGCCTGGGTGGGGCGTCCCTGGGTGGAGATCGTCTCGCCGGAGGCGCGGCCCAAGGTGGAACAGCTGCTGCGCGAACCGGCCGGCAGTGGCGTGCCGCAGCGCTGGCGGCAGCTCAACCTCATCTTGCCCGACGGCGCCGAATGGCCGTTGATGTTCTCGCTGGTCAGTGCCGACCCTTCGCGCCTGTCCCTGGCCTTCGGGCGCGACCTGCGTTCCACCGCCGCGTTGCAGCAGCGCCTGGTGGAGGCGCAGACCGCGCTGGAACGCGACTACTGGCGCTTCCGCCATGCCGAGACGCGCTACCGCCAGCTGTTCCAGGTGGCGTCGGAAGCGGTGCTGGTGGTCGACGCGGCGACGCAGAAGATCCTGGAAGCCAACCCCGCCGCCGCGCGTCTGATGGGTGACGGCGGCACCACCAGCCTGGTGGGCCTGTCCTTCCCCTGCGGCGTCGACGCGCGCAGCGCCGAACTGCTGAACACGCTGATGGCCGGCGTGCGCGCCACCGGCCGCGCCGACGAGAGCCGCGCCGAACTGCTGGAAGCGCGCGGCGAAGTCACCGTGGCCGTCTCCAGCTACCGCCAGGACCAGGCCACGCATTTCCTGGTGCGGCTGTCGCGCGCCGTCACCGAAGCGCCTTCGGACCAGGCGCCCAGCACCAGCTCGATGCTGCTGAAGCTGGTGCAGAGCGCGCCCGACTGCCTGGTGATCACCGACCTGGAAGGCCGCGTCATCTCGGCCAACATGGCCTTCATCGAACTGGCCCAGCTCACCACCGAAGAGCAGGTGCGCGGCGAGACGCTGGACCGCTGGCTGGGCCGCAGCGGCGTCGACCTGAGCGTGATGATCTCCAACCTGCGCCAGCGCGGCGCGGTGCGCCTGTTCGCCACCACGCTGCGTGGCGAATACGGCGCCGTCACCGAAGTCGAGATCTCGGCCACCATGGTGCCGCATGGCGAGCGGCCCTTCCTGGGCTTCACCATCCGCGACGTCGGCCGCCGGCTCGACGGCCACGACGCGCGCGCCGCGCGCGAACTGCCGCGCTCGGTGGGCCAGCTCACCGAACTGGTGGGCCGGGTGCCGCTGAAGGACATCGTCGGCGAGACCACCGACCTGATCGAGCAGCTGTGCATCGAGACCGCGCTGCAGATGACCAGCGACAACCGCGCCTCGGCCGCCCAGATGCTCGGCCTGTCGCGGCAGAGCCTGTACGTGAAGCTGCGTCGCTACGGCCTGGCCGAGTTCGGCAACGACGCCGACGCCTGAGGCCGCCGGGCCGGCCGCCACCGCGCGGCAGTGACAACCTAGCGAGACGGTTTGATATGTAAATCTCGATTGACACTCGCTGTCGTCGGGAACAGAATCGTCCGCATGGCCCTGCCTGCACCGTCGGCGATCGCCGAGTTGTTCAAGCCCATCACCTGGTTTCCGCCGATGTGGGCGTTCGCCTGCGGGGCGCTGGCCT
>JBGAKY010000002.1:0-190533 GCA_044224175.1 Rubrivivax sp.
ATGCCGGGGTGCGCCTTCTCGTCGGCATGGCTGGCCGCCAGCACCATGCCTTCGGAGACGCCGAACTTCATCTTGCGCGGCGCCAGGTTGGCCACCAGCACCGTCAGCTTGCCGGCCAGGTCTTCCGGCTGGTAGGCGCTGGCGATGCCGCTGAAGACGTTGCGCGTGCGGCCTTCACCCGCGTCCAGCGTCAGGCGCAGCAGCTTGGTGCTGCCTTCCACGCGTTCGGCGGCCACGATCTTCGCGATGCGCAGGTCCACCTTCACGAAGTCGTCGATGCCGATCTCCGGCGCCAGCGCCTCGCCACCCGGCGGCGGCGCGGCGGCCGCGGGCGGCGGCTCGAACAGGGCTTCCACCTGCTTCGGGTCCACGCGCTGCATCAGGTGCCTGTATTCGCCGATCACATGGCCGCCGCCGTGGCAGATGCCGCGCGCGGCGTCGGCCCAGCGCAGCGGCTCGATGTTCAGGAACGCCTCCACCTTGGCGGCGAGCGCCGGCAGCACCGGCTTCAGGTACAGCGTGAGCAGGCGGAAGGCCTCGATGCAGACCGTGCACACGTCCTGCAGCGGGGCTTCCGCGCCGGCCTTCTTCGCCAGTTCCCAAGGCTTGTGCAGGTCGACATACTCGTTCACGCGGTCGGCCAGCAGCATCACCTCGCGCAGGGCCTTGCCGAATTCGCGCGTCTCGTAGAGCTCGCGGATCGCGGCCGACTGCGCGCGCAGCCCGTCCAGCAGCACGCGGCCTTCCACGCCCACGTCGGCCGACAGGCGGCCGCCGAAGCGCTTGCTCAGGAAGCCGGCGGCACGGCTGGCGATGTTGATGTACTTGCCGACCAGGTCGCTGTTGACGCGGGCGACGAAGTCCTCGGGATTGAAGTCCAGGTCCTCGACGCGCGCGTTCAGCTTGGCGGCGATGTAGTAGCGCAGCCACTCGGCGTCCAGGCCCAGTTCCAGGTAGCGCAGCGGGTTGATGCCGGTGCCGCGGCTCTTGCTCATCTTCTCGTTGTGCACCGTCAGGTGGCCGTGCACGTAGACGCGGTCGGGCACCTTGCGGCCGCTGAACTTCAGCGTGGCGGGCCAGAACAGGGTGTGGAAGGTGACGATGTCCTTGCCGATGAAGTGGATCTGCTCGACCGCCGGGTCGGCCAGGTAGGCGTCGAAGTCGACGCCGATCTTGCCGAGCCAGTTCTTCAGGCTGGCCAGGTAGCCCACCGGCGCGTCCAGCCAGACGTAGAAGTACTTGCCCGGCGCGTCGGGGATCTCGATGCCGAAGTAGGGCGCGTCGCGGCTGATGTCCCAGTCGCCCAGGCTCACCGCGCCGCCTTCGTCGCGCACGAACCATTCGCGCACCTTGTTGGCCACCTCGGGCTGCAGGCGGCCGTCCTGCGTCCAGGCTTCCAGGAATTCCACGCAGCGCGGGTCGCTGAGCTTGAAGAAGAAGTGCTCGCTGGTCTTCAGCACCGGGGTGGCGCCGGAGATCGCCGAGTACGGGTTCTTCAGCTCGGTGGGCGCGTAGACGGCACCGCAGACCTCGCAGTTGTCGCCGTACTGGTCCTTCGAGCCGCAGCGCGGGCATTCGCCCTTGATGAAGCGGTCGGGCAGGAACATGCCCTTCTGGGGGTCGAAGAACTGCTCGATCGTGCGCGTCTCGATGAGTTCGTTCTTGCGCAGCGCCAGGTAGATGCTGCGCGTGAGCTCGTGGTTCTCCGGGCCGTCGGTGCTGTGCCAGTTGTCGAAGGCGACGTGGAAGCCGTCCAGGTAGGGCTTGCGGCCGGCGGCGATCTGCGCCACGAAGGCCTGCGGCGTGAGGCCGGCCTTTTCGGCCGCGATCATCATCGGTGCCCCGTGGGCGTCGTCGGCACAGACGAAGTGGACCTCGCTGCCCACCATGCGCTGGAAGCGCACCCAGGTGTCGGCCTGGATGTATTCCATGATGTGGCCGATGTGGAACGCGCCGTTGGCATAGGGCAGCGCGGTGGTCACGAAGAGCTTGCGGGTCATGGGGCCGATTCTAGGGAAGCGCGCCGCTCAAGTTCGGTGGCGTGCGGCCGAAACCCCGTCATGCCGACTTCCCTGCGCCGACTGCTGCTGCGCGCGCCCTACGGGGTGACGATGCTGGTGGTGGTGCTCTCCAGCGTGGCCGCGTCGGTGGGCCTGCTGTTCGCGCTGAACGCGATCATGGGCATCGGCATCGGGCCGACCTTCAGGCGGTCGCTCACCATCGCCATCGTGGCGCCGATCCTGGTCTCGGGGCCGATCGGCGGCCTCATCGTGCGCCTGCTGCGCGAAGTGGAGGCGGCACGCCAGGCGGCGCAGCACCTGGCCTGGAACGACGCGCTCACCGGGCTCATGAACCGGCGCCGCTTCACCGAGGTGGTGGAAGCGGCGATCGGCGCCGCGCGCGGCGACGGTCGCCCGCTGTCGGCGGTGCTGCTGGACCTGGACGACTTCAAGCGCATCAACGACCGGCATGGCCATGCCGGCGGCGACGCCTTGCTGCGCGCGGTGGCGCAGGCCGTGGCGGACTGCGTGCGCGAAGGCGACTGCGTGGCGCGCTGGGGTGGCGAGGAGTTCGCGGTGCTGCTGCCCGGCGCCGACGCCGACGTCGCCGCGATGGTGATGCAGCGCGTGCGCGCCGGCGTGGCCGCGCTGAGGCTGAGCGTCGACGGGGTCGAGGTCGGCTGCACCGCGTCGATCGGCGTCGCCACGCTGCACGACGGTGGTTTCGACGAGCTCTTCGTGCGCGCCGACCGCGCGATGTACCGCGCCAAGCGCTGCGGCAAGAACCGCGTGATGCTGGCCGAGGCGGCCTGAACGCCAGCGCCGGCGGGTACGATCCCGCCGTGATGAAGTCCGTTCCGCTGTGGCCGGCCCTGCTGGCCGCCATCGCCCCCCTCGCCGCCGGCGCCGCCATCGACGCCGACCTGGTCCGCTGCCGCGCCATCGGGGCCGACGCGCCACGGCTGGCCTGCTACGACGCGCTCGCCGGCGCACCCGCCTCGGCGGCGGCGGCGCCGGCGCCGGTGGCGCCGATGCCCGCCCCTGCGGCCCCGCCTGCCCCGGTCGCCGCCGTGCCTGCCGCGCCCGAGTTCGGCTTCGAATCGCGCCTGCCCGCCAGTGCGCCCGACGCCGTCGAGAGCCGCATCCCCGGCCGCTTCGACGGCTGGGAGCCGGGCCAGAAGATCCGGCTCGAGAACGGCCAGGTCTGGCAGGTCATCGACGGCAGCCGCGGCGTGGTCGCGGCGCGCGACCCCAAGGTGCGCGTCACGCGCGCCGCCATGGGCACCTTCTTCCTGGAAATCGAGGGCCGGCGCCAGGCACCGCGCGTGCGGCGGCTCGAGTAGGCGGGAAACCGGGGTCTCTTCGGGCCTTCTCGCCGGGACCGGCGGCCGAACAATCGGTCTCCAGGCCCCCGTGGAAAGCGACCCGCCGATGTCCTTCGAACTCTTCCCGCACATGAAGTCGCTCGGGCTGCCGCCGCCTTCGGGCGTGCTGCAGGTGGGCGCCAGCTACGGCCAGGAGATGCAGGAGTTCCTGGACAACGGCATCCGCGCCGGTGTCTTCGTCGAGCCGCTGCCCGCGCCGTACCAGCACCTGGCCGGCATCTGCCGCCGGATCCCGAACTTCATCGCCGTCAACACGCTGTGCAGCGACCGGTCGGGCCAGCCGCACGAGTTCCACGTCGCCAGCAACGGCGGCATGAGCAGCAGCATCCTCAAGCCGGCGCACCACCTGGAAGTGCACCGCCAGGTCAGCTTTCCGGACAAGGTGACGCTGGTGTCGTCCACCGTCGACGACGTGATGGACTTCCTGCGCCAGCACGGCCACGACGAGGTGACGCGCGGGCTGGACCTGCTGTACATGGACTGCCAGGGGGCCGAATTCCGCATCCTCAACGGCGCGGTGAAGTCGCTGTCGCAGTTCAAGTACATCCACACCGAAGTGATGCGCGCCAACCTCTACGAAGGCCAGACGCCCTTCCTCACCTACTGCCACTTCCTGGACGCGATGGGCTTCACGCTCAACGACGTTTACTTCGGCTGGCCCGACCACTCGGGCAACGCCCTGTTCATCCGCAAGGACATCGCGGGCGTCCAGTGACGCCGGCGCCGCACGCTCAGTGCGTGCCGGCCTTGCGCAGCACGTAGCTGCGCACCCAGACCGAGAGCTCGCGCTCGCCAAAGCCGTTGAACGGCGGCCGCAGCGCTGCCGGTTCGCCCACATAGCCGGGCGGCGTGGCGGCGCCGTCGAGCGCGTCGCCGTGGAAGCCGGCGGCCGCGAACAGGCGTTCCACCTGCGACGGGCGCAGGCCGTTGATGTTCTCCAGCACGCCGTCGTGGTACATCTGGAACACGTGGCGCCCGGTGCCGATGGAGCGGTGGTCGCTGAAGTCGACCGTGTGCACCGCCAGCCCGGCCGCCGACAGCAGGCGGTGCTGGCGGGCCAGTTCGGTCGGCAGGTCGGCCACGTGTTCTAGCACCGAATTGCTGAACACCAGGTCGACCGAGCCCGGCGCCAGCCCTTCCAGCGAGCGCGACAGCACCACGCCGCCGAAGTCCAGACGCGGCTCGCTGCCCTGGCCGAACGCGGCCAGCCGCTCGGGCAGGCCTTCGAAGTCCAGGCAGGCCAGGCGGTTGCGCATGGCAACACGGCCGATGCCGGAGAAGTCGAACCGCGCCGGCTCCAGCGCCAGCCACTTCAGCGTCTGCAGCACGCTGGCGGTGGCGTACTCGGGTTCCAGCGCGAACGGTTCGTGGGCGATCGCGCGCCCGAAGCCGTTGGCGAACATCACGATCGAGCTCGACAGCGGCGACCACAGGCCGGCCCCGAAGTCCAGCGCCGTGCGGCCGGCGGCGGCCTCGGCCTTCAGAACGCCCTCATGCCCGGTGGCCCGCAGGATCCTGACCAGGCGGTCGATGATGGCCAGCGTCTTCGCGCTGGACAGTTCGCCGCGCGCCGCTTCCACCTGGCGGTCGAGTTCGATCTTCGCCGCCGCCACGCGCTGGTGCACCAGGCGCGGGCCGTAGTCGGCATGGGCCAGTTCGGCGTTCCAGGCCGCGAGCGTGCCGTCGTCGACCAGCCCGCGCGCCTTCAGGGTCTGCAGGGACTGCATGCGCTGCTCGGGGAACAGCAGGCCGATGGCATGGGCGACGGGGTGGTCGAGATCGGTGGCGGTCATGCGCGGGCGGGCCAGGCAGGCGGCGGAGGGGCGACCGCCCATGATCGGCCGGCCGCACGCGGCCGGCGGCGCGAAAAGGGTGGCTTTCGGCGCCCATTCCTGCGACCCGGGCATGGGGGGAGGCTAGACTGTCCGGTCTCTTGTCCGAGGACCCCATGCCTGCCGTCACCGAAGCCGCGCTGCTGGAAGCGCTGAAGACCGTCGTCGACCCCAACACCGGCCGCGATTTCGTCGGCACCAAGCAGTTGAAGAACCTGCGTGTCGACGGCGGCGACGTCTCGTTCGACGTCGAACTGGGCTACCCCGGCAAGAGCCAGGTGCCGGCGCTGCGCAAGGCACTGGTGGCCGCCGCGCGCAGCCTGCCGGGGGTGGAGAACGTCAGCGCCAACATCACGTCGCGCATCGTCTCGCACGCGGTGCAGCGCGGCGTGCAGCTGCTGCCGAAAGTCAAGAACATCGTCGCCGTGGCCTCCGGCAAGGGCGGCGTCGGCAAGAGCACCACCAGCGTCAACCTCGCGCTGGCGCTGGCCGCCGAAGGCGCCAGCGTGGGCCTGCTCGACGCCGACATCTACGGCCCCAGCCAGCCCATGATGATGGGCATCGAGGGCCGCCCCGACAGCCACGACGGCCAGACCATGGAGCCGCTGGAAAACCACGGCGTGCAGGTCATGTCGATCGGCTTCCTGGTCGAGCCCGACCAGGCCATGATCTGGCGCGGCCCGATGGCCACCCAGGCGCTGGAACAGCTGCTGCGCCAGACCAACTGGCGCGAGCTGGACTACCTGATCGTCGACATGCCGCCCGGCACCGGCGACATCGCGCTCACGCTCAGCCAGCGCGTGCCGCTGACCGGCGCGGTGATCGTCACCACGCCGCAGGACATCGCCCTGCTGGACGCCAAGAAGGGCCTGAAGATGTTCGAGAAGGTGGGCGTGCCCATCCTCGGCATCGTCGAGAACATGGCGGTACACGTGTGCTCGAAGTGCGGCCATGCCGAGCACATCTTCGGCGAAGGCGGCGGCCAGCGCATGGCCACCGAGTACGGCGTCGACTACCTGGGCGCGCTGCCGCTGTCGATGAGCATCCGCCAGCAGGCCGACAGCGGCCAGCCCACCGTGGTGGCCGACCCCGATGGCGAGATCGCCACCATCTACAAGACGGTGGCGCGCCAGGTGGCGGTGAAGATCGCGCAGAAGGCGAAGGACTTCAGCGCCAAGTTCCCGACCATCACGGTGTCGAAGACGACCTGACCCGGTTCGCGCGGGGCCGTTGACGGCACGCAACGCGCCGCGCCGCGGCCCCGGTCCAATGGAGGCATCCGCCACGACACGTGGGGAGGTTCCTCCATGAAGGACATCGAAGGCCTGTTCGGCAAGGCGATCGGCGAGATCGAGCGCATGCTCAACACCAAGACCGTGGTCGGCGAGCCGATCACGGTGGACGGGCACACGCTGATCCCGCTCATCAGCGTGGGCTTCGGCTTCGGTTTCGGGGCCGGCGAAGGCAGCGACGCGCAGAAGGGCGCCGGCAACGGCGGTGGCGCGGCCGGCGGCGGTGGCGTCAAGCCGGTGGCGCTGGTCATCGTCGGCAAGGACGGCGTGCGCGTCGAGACCGTGAAGGGCAGCGCCGCCTCGCTCGTCGAGAAGGTGGCCGAGATCGCGGGCAAGGTGGCTTCGGCAAAGGCCGGTCCGGCGGCCTGAGCGGCGGTGCTGGCGGCGACCCTGATCGCCCTCGCGGTGTTGGCCGCGCTGGCGCTGCTGCTGTTGGCCGTGCCGGTGGAACTGGCCTTCCAGTTCGCCGGCCATCCGGCACCCGTGGGCCAGGTCACGATCGGCTGGCTGTTCGGGCTGGTGCGGGTACCTGTGAGCGTCGGCCCGGGCGCCGGTGCGCCGGCACGGGGCAAGCGGCCATCGAAACCCCGGTCCCCGGCCGGCCGACGCCTGCCGCTGCGGGACCTCTGGCGCCAGAAGGCGTTCCGGCGCCGCGTGTGGCGCTTCGTGCGCGACCTGATCGGCAGCGTGCGCGTGCGCCAGCTGCGCCTGCGCCTGCGCTGGGGGCTCGACGACCCGGCCGACACCGGCCGCCTGTGGGCCGTGGCCGGCCCGCTGGCGCTGATGCTGCCCTGGCGCGGCGCGGACCTGCAGATCCGGCCCGACTTCGAGCAGGCCGTGCTCGACTGGGACGTCCAGGGTCGTCTCCTGTTCGTGCCGCTGCAGTGGGTCGGGCTGGTGCTGTTCTTCGTGCTCTCGCCCGCCTCGATCCGCACCTGGCGCATCCTGCGCAGCGGCCATGGCTGAGACCCTGGTCGAGCGCCGCAGTGTCCACCTGGGCACGCCGGTTGTCGCGGGCCCGGCCCGCCTGCTGCCGCTGGTGGCGGTGGTGCTGCGGGTGCGTCGGGCCGGCGCCGTCTGGCACTGCACCGCGAGCCAGGAACCGCACGCGCTGGTGGTGCGCGACGCCCAGGGCCTGCGCGCCTTCGACCTGGCCGGCACGCCGCTCGCGCTGCCGGCGTTGCAGGCGCAAGTGACCGGGCTCGACGCCGCACTGGCCGGGTTCTGAGGCGCCGCTCAGGCGGTGGCATCGGCGGCGGCGCGGATCGGGCGCGCCTGTCCGTCCCCTCCGCCGGCGCCCGCCTCGCCCTGCGCCGCCAGGGCGCCTCAGCGCCCGGTCACCGGATGCGGCGTGGCTTCCCGGGCCTGCCAGGTCGCCGAACCGGCGGCGCGGCCGGCGCCGTCGCTGGTGCCGGCGGTGAAGTACGTGTTGTCGCCCCAGCCCCAGGGGGCGCCTCCGGCGCGCAGGACCAGTGGCGTGAGGGCGCCGACCGCGGCCTGGCTCGCGTCGCCGACGGTCAGCGCGGCGGCGAAGCCGGAGCGCGAAGCGCCCATGCTGCCGCTGCCCAGCTGCCCGCCGGCGTTGTCGCCCGCCATGTAGACGGCGCCGCTGCCGCCCATCGCGGCCGAGACGCTGCCGTTGGCACCCACCGCCACCTGCTGCACGGCTTCGGGCAGCGCCAGGGCCACCAGCGGCTGGTTCAGGCTGTTCCAGTTGACCTTGCCGGCGAGGTCGAAGCCGTAGGCCTGTCCCCACAGCGTGCCGTCGCTGCGAACCAGCAGCACGCGGGTGCCGCCGATCGCCATGTCGATGGCGCTGCCGCTGAAGCCCAGGCTCGAGAACGGGGTCAGCGCACTGGTGCCGAAGGAACTGCCGCCCAGGTTGTAGGACCAGAACAGCGGCCGGTCGTCGAAGTCGACCACCATCACGGTGCCCAGACCGCCGGCGACCGCGCGCCGGATCGACCGCGCGCGTGTGCTGCCGTCGAAGTGGACGTGCGGCACGGCGGCCAGCAGCAGCGTGTTGCTGAAGCCGCCCATGCCGGGCTCGATCGTCGCGTTGCCCCATTTCCACGCCGCGCCGGCCGCCGTCCACGCCAGCCCCGACGCGGTGCCGCCGGCCGCGCTGCCTTCGGTCATCGCGACCCCCACCACGCCGGCAAGCGGCAGGCCGCTGGCGGCCGCCAGCACCGGCCCCGGCGTCGACGATGCCGTGCCGGCGGCGACGTTGCGGCCGAGCTGGCCGTCGCCGTTGAAGCCCCAGGACCACAGGGTCCCGTCGTCGCGGATCGCGAACGAGGTGTCGGCGCGCGCCACCACGGCGCTGAAGCGGCCGCTCAGGCCGGTCACCGGGCGCGGCGTGCAGGCGTCGGCGCAGCCAACGCGGCCGAGCTGGCCGTAGCCGTTCGAGCCCCAGGCCCAGACGCTGCCGTCGGCGGTGAGGCCGAGCACGTGCGAGTTGCCGGCCGACAGTTGCGTGAATCCGGTCAGCGCCGTCGGCGTGACGCCGAGCGTGGCTGCGGAGCTGGTGACCGAGCCCTGGCTGTTGGTGGCCACCACCCGGTACTGCGCGCCCTGGTCGGTGAGGCCGCCGTCGTCCAGGAAGAGCACCGGCGGCGTCGTGTAGGTGCTGCCGGTGGCGCCGGTGACGTTGGCGAAGCCGCCGCCGGCGGCAGGCTGGCGTTGCCACTGGAGGGTGGGCGTGGGAGTGCCCGAGACCTCGACGCTGAAGCTGGCGCCAATGCCGCTGGCGACGCTGACCGCCGCGGGCTGGCGCACGAAGGCGGGGGCGGCCGCGGCCGCCTCGACCGTGAGCAGCGCCGGCGCCGAGACCGCCGTGCCGGCGCTGCTGCCGGCCTGCACGCGGTAGCGCCAGCCGTTCATGGCCACCGAGGTGGCCGGCGTGGTGTAGCTGGCGGCGTTCGCTCCCGCCAGGTCGGCCCAGCTGGCGCCGCCGTCGCTGCTGCGCTGCCATTGCAGAAGCGGTGCCGGCGTGCCGGTGGCGGCGGCGGTGAAGGTGGCCGTTGCAGGTTCGGTGACGGCCTGGTCCTGCGGCTGGCTGGTGAAGCCGGGGGCCACCGGCGCCGGGTCGACCGTGAGCAGGGCCTCGTCGCTGGTCAGCGAGCCGACGGCGTTGCCGACCACGACGCGGAAGCGCGCTCCGTCGTCCGCAGCACGGCTGGTGGGGGCGAGCTGGTAGCTCGGCCCGTTGGCGCCGCCGATGTCGACCCAGCCGCCGGCCGCGAGACGCTGCCACTGGTAGGCCAGCGGCGCCGTGCCGCCGGCGGTGACGTCGAAGGTGGCGGCCGCCGGTTCGGTGACGCTGCGGGCGGCGGGCTGCACGCTGATCGCCGGTGCCTGCGGCGCCGGCGTCACGCTCAGCGTGACCGGCACGCTGATCGTGCTGCCGCCGCCGTTGCTGACGACGACCCGGTACTGGTTGCCGTGCTGCGCCAGCGTGGCGCCACCCACGGTGTACGAAGCCGTGGTGGCGCCGGCGATGTCGACCCAGCTGCCGCCCTGCAGCAACTGCCACTGGAAGGCGGGGCTGGTGTTGCCGGTCACGCTGACGGAGAAGGTCACGCTGGCGCCGGCGGTCACGCTCTGGTCGGTCGGTTGCACGCTGATGGCGGGCGCCGGCGCGGGCGCCTGCGGGTCGGCGCTGCGGCCGCCGCCGCCGCCGCAGGCGGCCAGCAGCGCCAGCAGCAGCGCGGCCAGCCAGCACCAGGACATCGGGTGCCAGGAATGCCGGCAGTCGGACCGGCGGTGGATCGGGTTCATCGTCGCTCCCATCGAGGATCGGCCTGCGGCGGCGCCGCAGTGGCTCTCGGAGCGCGAGATTGCGCGGGGGGGCGTTTCCTTGCCGTTTCCCGGCCGCCGCCGGTTCAGGCGCCCGGCGCGCGGGCCGGCCAGGCGGCTGCCACTTCCAGCCCCGGCGCGGCGCGCCGGATCTCCAGCCGGCCGCCATGCGCTTCGGCGACCAGCCGGCACAGGTACAGGCCCAGGCCCACGCCGCCGCTCTGGCGCGTGCGCGCGCTGTCGGGGCGGTAGAAGGGTTCGGCCAGGCGCGCGATCTGCTCGTCGCCGAGGCCGGCGCCGAAGTCGCGCACGGCAATGCGCACGCCGCCTTCGGCCGTGCGCGCCAGGCTCAGCACCGGCGGATTGGCGGCGCCGGCGTTGTGGCGCAGGGCGTTGTCCGCCAGGTTGCGCACCAGCAGCTTCACGCGCACCGGGTCGGCCCGCTGGGTGCCCAGGTCTTCGGCCAGCTGCAGGTGCAGTGCCGCGCCTTGCGGGTGGGACGCGGCCACTTCGCGCACCAGCGCGGCGAGGTCGCAGTCCTCCAGGTGCAGCGCGGCGTGGCCGGCGGCGATGCGTTCGCTCTCCAGCAGGTCGGCGATGAGATCGCGCATTTCGGCCAGGTCGCGCAGCAGCGCCGTGCGCGCCTCGCCTTCGGGCACCAGCTCGGCGTTCAGCCGCGCGCGCGTGAGCGGGCTGCGCAGCTCGTGGCTGATGGCCAGCAGCAGCCCGCGCTTGGCTTCCAGCATGCCCTGCAGGCTGCTCGCCATGCCGTTCACTCTTTCGGCCAGGCGGCCGAGCTCGTCGCGCCGCCTCACGGGAATGGGTTCGTCGAAGCGGCCCTGGCCGAAGCGCGCCACGCCGGCGCCGATGGCCCCCAGCGGCGCCAGCAGCCGGTGCACCACCGCATAGGCCACCCCGGTCAGCAGCAGCAGCGCCGCCAGCGTGGCCAGCCCCACCAGGCGAGCGCGGCCGCTGGCCGGCAGCTGGCTCAGGCCGAAGGTGATGCGGTGGCCGTCGGCCGTGGTGCGCACCAGGCCCCAGCCTTCGGCCGTCATCTGCGGGTCGCGGCCGTAGTCGCGCCGGCTCTCGGGGTGGGTGTCGAAGACCAGGCGCGGCCCTTCGATGCGGATCGTCACCGGCAGCCGCGCCGCGATCGCGATCGCGCGGTCCTTGCTCGGCGGGTCGCCGATCTCGGCCGCCAGCCGGTCGACATAGTCGGCCACCAGCGGCTTGGCCCAGCCCTGCCAGCCGCCTTTCACCAGGCGCTGGCTGCCGAACAGGAACACTGCCGAGGTGGCCAGCGCCAGCAGCAGGAACAGCGTGACCAGGCGCCAGCGGATCGAATAGCGCCAGCGGTGAGTGGCCTGGTGCCAGCGCGCGTGCGCCGCGTGCCAGCGCTGGTGGCGGCCCGGCTTCAAGCGCGCGCCCCCGCGAAGGTGTAGCCGGCGTTGCGCAGGGTCTTGATCACGTGCAGCGGCTCCAGCTTCCTGCGCAGCCGGCTGACCAGGATGTCGACCGCGCGCGTGAACAGCTCTTCCGCTTCCTTGCCGCGCAGGCGCGACAGGATCTCGTCGCGTGTCCACACGCGGTTCGGCTCGCGTGCCAGCAGCAGCAGCAGCTCGTATTCGGTGCCGGTCAGCTCGACGGGCTCACCTTCGCGCCGCACCTCGCGCCGCACGGTGTCGATCACCAGGCCTTCGAAGCGCAGCACGGGCGCAGCGGCCGGCCGCGCACGGCGCAGGATGGTGGCCAGCCGCGCCGCCAGTTCGCGCGGCTCGAAGGGCTTGGGCAGGTAGTCGTCGGCGCCGATCTCCAGGCCCACCACCTTGTCCGACAGTTCGCCACGCGCGGTGAGCATCAGCACCGGCACTTCGCTGTCGGCGCGGATGCGGCGGCAGACCTCGAAGCCGTCCATCTCGGGCAGCATCACGTCCAGGATGACGGCGTCGATGCCACCTTCGGCCAGGCGCGCCAGGCCGGCGCCGGGCCGGGCCGCGGCGACCAGTTCCAGGTCGAAGCGGCGCAGGTATTCGGCCAGCGGCGCGGCCAGGGCCTCGTCGTCATCGATCAGCAGGACGCGGTGCATGCGGCGGGTTCAGATCCAGCGGCGCACCTGCGCCGCGTAGTCACTGTACCAACCACCGAACAGCGCGGCGAGGCGCTTTTCCTCGCGCGGGATCAGCAGCTGCTGCGCGCCCAGCGCGAAGGCCGCGGCTGCGAGCGCCGGCCAGGGCGACTGCAGCGTCAGCGCCAGGCCCAGCAGCGAAGCCACGGTGCCCAGCGCCATCGGGTTGCGGCCGTAGCGGAACGGCCCTTCCTCGACCAGCACGCGGGTGCGGCCGCCCGCCACCTGCAGGGCCGGCGCGCGCCACAGCGCCCACGCCGCCCACAGGCGCCACAACAGGCCGGCGCCCGTGAGCGCCAGCCCCGTGGCCTCAGCCGCGCCAGCCATGGCGGCGGTCCATGAACTCGCGCAGCCGGGCCTGCTGCTCGGGCTTCAGGCTGTCCCAGAAGTCGCCCAGCGCGGCGATCAGCAGCGGGCTGCCGCCGGCCAGCGCCTGCGTCTTCTGCTCGACCAGCGACTGCGCCTTCGCGCGGTCGAAGGCCGGTCCGGCGACGAGCGAGCGCAGTTCGGCGCGCGCCTCGCCGTTCGGGCCGGCGACGGCCTTGCGCTGTTCCTGCAGGCGGTCGGCCAGGGTGGCGAACTTCGCCTTCTGCGCCTCGTCCAGTTCCAGCTTCTTCGCCACCTTGTCGACCACGCGTGCCTTCATGCGCGTGGCGTCCTCCTCGGTCATGGCATGCCAGCCATGGCGGTGGCAGGCGCCGGCGGCGAAGGCGCCGAAGAGCAGGGAAGCACCGAAGACGCCGATGAGGGTGCGGCGGATCCAGGGTCGCATGATGGAAGTCCTTTCTTTCGTGTTGCAGGGGACTTCATCGTCGCGGCGCGGTCGCGCGGCGTCTTCTCAGCGGCGTATCGCCGCGTATCGTTTCTTTTCGACCTGGGTGGCCAGCGTGCGCGCCAGCAGCAGGCCGGCGGCCGAGCAGGCGCCGGTGACGGCCCAGGTCCACTGCCAGCCGCCCACCCGGCTGGCGACCCAGGCCACCAGCGGCGGGCCGGCGAACTGGCCGAAGGCCGACCACTGCTGCATCCAGCCCACGGTGGTGGCGATGGTGTCCTCGTCCGGCGCCGCGTGCACCGCCAGCGAGAACAGGGTGGCGGGAATCATGCCGCCCACCATCGAGAAGGCCAGCACGGCGACGAAGCGCAGCGCCGCCGGCAGCGCCGGGAAGGCGTAGGCCAGCAGCGCCGCGCCGGCCATGGTCACGAAGCCGGCGGTCATCAGGCGCCGTGCCGTCACGCCGCGCTGCAGCAGCGCGCCGCCGGCCAGGTTGCCAAGCGCGTTCACCGCCGCCGCCAGCGCGGTGAGCACGCCCACCGTGGCGCCGGCCAGGCCGGCCTGCTGGTAGATGGTCGGCAGGAAACCCACCACCGCCAGCCACTGGCCCGAATACATCGCGAAGGTCAGCGCCATCAGCCAGGGCGCGCGCGCGCCCAGCGTGCGGCGCAGCCGGTTCGTCCAGCCGCTGGCGGTGGCCGCCGGCGCAGGCAGCTTCGGCACGCCGAACACCACGGCCAGCGCGAGCAGCAGCGACACCGCGCCCAGCCCCCACCACCAGGCACGCCAGCCGACGGCGCCGATGGCGATCGGCCCCATCAGCAGCGCGAAGGCGGTGGCGGTGGGCATGTAGGCACCCCAGACGCCCAGCATGCCGGCCAGCTTCTCCGGGGCCACCAGGCGCCGCACCAGGCCCGGCGCCGGCAGCACCACGAGCAGAAAGCCGAAGCCTTCCAGCGCGCGCAGCAGCATCAACGGCGCGGCGCTGGTGGCGGCGCCGCCAGCGGCGCTGGCGCCGGCCAGCACCAGCAGGCCGGTGATCTGGCTGCGCCGCGGCCCCAGCGTGTCGGCCACCAGCCCGAAGGCCACGCCGGCGGCCATGCCGGCCAGCTGCACCATCGACAGCAGGAAACCCGCCTGCACCAGCGACAACGACAGCGCCGCCTGCAGCGTGGTGATGGCGGGCGGCAGCTTGCCCACGTGCAGGGCGGCGCCGATGCCGGCGAGGATGACGACGAGGGCGGGGTCGGGCCGGCGCATTTGGAAATCCCGAGTTTGCCAGTGGAAGGGTCAGGGCCGGCCGGCAACAGAATCGGTCATGCACTTCAACTTCCCGTGGCCGGCCCTGCTGTCGGCTTTCATCACCATGTCTGCCACCGCCCAGACCGCTTCCGCCGACCTCAAGCGACTGCTCGAAGACGAGTGGGAGCGCAGCCTGTCCGAATGCCCCGAGTGCGCCACCAGCCAGGGCGACCACCGCTTCGACGACCGCTGGAGCGACCTCTCGCCGCAGGCGGTGGAACGGCGGCTGGCGGCCGAACGCGCCGCGCTGGCGCGCTGGCAGGCCATCGACCGCGCCGCGCTGGCCGGTTCCGAGCAGCTGGAGTACGACACCTTCGGCTGGCAGCTGCAGCGCAACGTGGAACGCCAGCGCTTCCGGGAATACCTGACGCCGGTGGGTCACCAGTACGGCATCCAGACCCTGGACAGCATCGCCGAGGTGATGCGCTGGGACCGTGCCGACGACGTGCGCCGCTACGTCGCGCGCCTGAATGCGCTGCCGCGGCTGGCCGAGCAGACCGAAGGCCTGATGAGGCAAGGCGTTGCCGCCGGCGTGGTGCCGCCGCGCGTGCTGATGCAGCGCATTCCGCCGCAGCTGGCGCTGCAGGTGGTCGAAGACCCCCAGGCGAGCCCCTTCTGGCGCCCGTTCCGCAACCTGCCGGCGACGCTGTCCGAAGCCGAGCGCGCCGCCTTCCGGCACGAAGGCGAGGCCGCCATCCGCGACAAGGTGGTGCCGGCCTACCGCCGCTTCCGCACCTTCTTCGAAGGCGAGTACCTGCCGCGGGCGCGCGCCGGCATCGCCGCGTCGGAACGCCCCGACGGCGCCGCCTGGTACGACTTCCTGGTGCGCTACTACACCACCACGCCGATGACGGCCGAGCAGATCCACCTGCTGGGCCTTTCCGAGGTGGCGCGCCTGCGCGCGGCGATGGAGCAGGTGAAGTCCGAGTCCGGCTTCAAGGGCACCATGGCGGAGTTCTTCACCTTCCTGCGCCACGACCCGCGCTTCTTCTGCAAGACGCCGGAAGACCTGCTCAAGACCTATGCCGCGGTGGCCAAGCGCATCGACCCCGAACTGGTGAAGGTGTTCCGCCGCAACCCGCGCCTGCCCTACGGCGTGCGCCCCATCCCCGACAACGTGGCGCCCAACAGCACCGCCGCCTACTACCAGAACGGGGCCGAGGACGGCTCGCGCCCGGGCTACTACTACGTGAACCTCTACAAGCCCGAGTCGCGGCCGACCTGGGAGATGGTGCCGCTGTCGCTGCACGAGGCGGTGCCGGGCCACCACTCGCAGTTCGCGCGCGCGCTCGAGTTCGAGAACGTCTCCAACTTCCGCCGCACCGCCTACTTCGTGGCCTATGGCGAAGGCTGGGCGCTCTATGCCGAGCAGCTGGGCTACGACATGGGCCTGTACGACGACCCCTACGACCGCTTCGGCCAGCTCACCTACGAGATGTGGCGCGCGGTGCGCCTGGTGGTGGACACCGGCATGCACGTGAAGGGCTGGACGCGCGAGCAGGCGATCCGGTACTTCCAGGACAACAGCGCCAAGACCGACCAGGACATCGTCAACGAGATCGACCGCTACATCGACTGGCCGGCGCAGGCGCTGGCCTACAAGATCGGCCAGCTCAAGATCAGCGAACTGCGCGCGCGCGCCACGCGCGAGCTGGGCCCGCGCTTCGACCTGCGCGACTTCAACGACGAGGTGCTGGCCACCGGGTCGGTGCCGCTGGAAGTGCTGGAGCAGCGCATCGGCGACTGGATCGGCCGCCAGCGCCCCGCGCGCTAGAAGTCCGCCGTCCAGCCCAGCGCGAAGGCCTGCCGCGGCACCAGCTGGATGCCGTTGACCTTGCGGTACAGCGGCACCTGCAGGTAGGCATAGACCGTGGAGGCGGCCCCGGTGCCCAGCGTGAGGCCGGGGCTCAGGTCCACGGCGGTCGAACCCGAGTTGTCGGGTTCGGCTTCCGCGCCCCGGTCGCGCCCGCGCTGGCGCACGTTCAGCTGCATCACGCTGCCCACCTGGTGCGTGAACGCGTGCGACCAGCCGGCGCCGGCCTCGAAGCGGCTGCCGGGCTTGAAGTCGCGGTGCGAGTTCAGCGCCTGCGTGGCCTGGGCCTGGAAGACCAGGGCGTCGTGCAGGCCCATCGGCCTGCGCAGCGCGGCGCCCAGCACCCCGTCGGTGGTGCCGGTGCCGGGCTGCAGCGCGCGTTCGGCGCGGCTGCCGTCGCCGTTGGCCACCGTGGTGGAGCCCGTGGGCAGCTTCAGGCCACCGGTGACCGCCCACGAGAACGGTTCGGCGCCGTCGCCGAACTGGCGCCGCAGCTGCACCTGCAGGTCGCCCGGCTTCGTGAAGCGCCAGCGCTCGCTGCCGGCGACGTCGCCCGTGGTCTCGTCCAGCAGGTCGTGCAGGTGGTCGCGCCTGACCAGCGGCAGGTGCAGCGACAGCGACCACTGCTGGTTGAAGCCGTAGGCCAGGGTGGCTTGCAGGTTGCGGTTGCGCGTGTGGCGCTCGATCGCCTCTTCGCCTTCCACCTGGCTGGCGTCGATCGACCTGGTGCCGCGCCACAGGCGCGACTGGTTCACGCTCTCGAAGCGCAGGTCGGTGCTCCAGCCGGCGTGCGCCTCGGCGCTGCCGCTGGCGTAGCGGTCGGTCATCAGGGTGCAGAAGGCCGAGCCGCAGGAAGCGTGGGCGGCGGGCAGGGCGAAGGCGAAGACGGCGGCGAGCGCCGCGCGCGAAGTCGGGTGTTGCATGGCGGATTCCCTCCCTGGGCCGGCGGCGCGGCCAGGATTCGACGGATGGAACGGGCGCGGCCTTCCATGGGCCACGCCGGCGGCGGCAATGTCAGGCGCGCGCCGGCGGGCCGCGCGGGGCGGCGGTCGAATGGGGACGGAGGGCGGGTGCGGTCGCCTCGGGCGACCGGGGCGACCGGGCGCTGGCGGGCACCGGCGCCACGCCTTGCGGGGCCGCCGGCGGTGGCGCCCAGCCGGCACCCTGCAACGTGCAATACGGGCAGTGGTCCAGTGCGGCGGCGGCCGGCGCGCCTTCGGGCGCCGCGGGGCCGGTGCTGCAGATTTCCAGCCCGACGACGCCATCGGCGGCGGCGCGCGCCACCGTGGGCAGCAGCACGGCCAGCAGCATCGCGACGAGCGCGATCCAGGCGGCGGCGGTGCGGGAGCGGCGGTTCATGCTGACGCCACGAGTGTACGGGCCTCGCCCTTCAGCCGCACCGTGAACAGCGCTCCCCCGCCTGCGGGGGTGCCGGCCACGATATCGCCGCCGTAACGTTCGACGATGCCACGGCTGATCCACAGCCCGAGCCCGGTACCGTCCTTCTTGCGCGTGACGAAGGGCTGGAACAGGTGCGCCAGCACCTCGGGCGCCAGCCCGTGGCCGCTGTCGGCGACCGAGATCTCGACCCAGCCGCCTGCGGCGTCGCGGGTGGAAAGCCGAAGCGTGCCGCCGCCTTCCATGGCGTGGATCGCGTTCACCAGCAGGTTCACCAGCACCTGCTGCAGTTCCTGCCGGTTCACGCTGACGCGCGGGCCGGCGGCGAAGTCGCGCTCCACGACGATGCGCGTCTTCGCCAGCAGGTGCGCCACCAGCACCAGGCAGTCTTCGAGCGCGCGCGCCGGGTCCACGCTTTCCACGTAGCCGGCGAATTCCGATGGCTTGGCGAACTGCAGCAGCTGGGTGACGATGAGCCGCATGCGGCTGATCTGCTCGTCCACCAGCTTCAGCTCGGGCGCCACGCGGGCGGCGGCTCGCGCATCCAGCAGTTCGCGCACCAGGTCCAGGTTCCCCTGGATGACGGCGATCGGGTTGTTCACCTCGTGCGCGATGCTGGCGGTGAGCTGGCCCACCGTGGCCAGCTTCTCGCTGCGCACCAGCTGCGCCTGCGCATCTTCCAGCTGGCGCGTGCGTTCGGCCACCTTGGCGTCCAGCTCGGCGTGCCAGCGCTGCTGGGTGGCCAGCAGGCGGTCGAAGTGGTCGGCCAGGCGGCTCAGTTCGTCGCCCGGGGCCACCGGGCCGACGCGGGCGTCGAGCGCGCCGTCCTCCACCCGCTTCATGGTCGCTTCCATGCGTTCCACGGGGTCGAAGATGGCGCGCGCGCTCTGCAGCGAGAAGAAGGCCGCGCCCGCCATCACGGCCAGGAAGAGGGCGCCGATGCCGGCCAGCGTGCCCCACTTCAGCAGCGTGAAGGGCCGCTCCAGGATGCCCACGTAGAGCATGCCGACGCGTTCGCCGTGGCTGTCGGCCAGCGGCTGGTAGGCCGAGACGTACCAGTCGCTGACGACGAAGGCGCGTCCCAGCCAGGTGGCACCCTGGCCCATCACCGCGTCGTGCACCTGCTGCGAGACCCGGGTGCCGATGGCGCGTTCGTCCTTCTCGGCGCCGAACAGCCGCACGTTGGTGGACACCCGCACGTCGCCCAGGAACAGCGTCGCGGTCCCGCGGCTGCCGAAGGGCAGGCTGCCTTCGGGGTAGACGATCTCGTTGATGTGGTCGATGAAGGGCAGGTTGCGGTTGAGCAGCACGCCGCCCTGCACCTGGCCGAGCACGCGGCCGGCGGCGTCTCGCACGGTGCGCGTGGCCAGCAGCACGAGCGCGCGCTCCTCGTGCGTGCGTTCGGTGGGGCTGGCGTTGAGCGTGGCCACCAGCGGCACGCGCACGCGGCGGCGCAGCTCGGGGCCCAGCAGGTCCAGCTGCGCCGGCTGCAGCAGCTCGACACCGGTGCGGTCCACCGCCTCCACCGCGGCGGTGAAGGCGGGTGAACGGAGGTCGGTGGCGGTGGCGGGGCCGCTGTCGGTGAAGCGCAGCGTGCCGTCGGGGTCGCGCAGGTTCACGAAGTCCAGCTTCGCGCGCGACTTGAATGCCCTCAGCAGCGCCACCGCGTCGCCGCGCGGGGTGCCCAGCGCCAGGTGCAGTGCGTGCGATTCGGCGATGGCCGAGGTGCCGGCCCCCACCTCGCCCAGCACGCGTTCGAAGTAGCCCTGCGCCACCGCCAGGTCCGACCGCACCTTGGTGACGAGCAGGCGGTCGAAGGCGTCGCTGCCCCACACCAGCAGCACCACCACCAGCAGCGGCAACACCACGCCCAGCGGCAGCAGGGCCATGGTCAGGAGGCGCTGGCGCAGGTTCACAGGGTGTCGGCCCACTCCGCGAAGCGCCGCTCCAGCGTCCGCCGCGAAATGCCCAGCAGCTGCGCCGCGCGCGTCTTGTCGCCCTGCACCGAGTCCAGCACCGCCAGGATGTGGCGCTTCTCCAGCGTGTGCAGGTCGGTCGGCGCGCTCGGCGCCAGCACCGGGCGGCTGCGTGCCAGGCCCTGGTACAGCGCACTGACGTTCAGCGCGCCGACGATGAGCGAACGCTCGATCAGGTTGCGCAGCTCGCGCACGTTGCCTGGCCAGTCGTACTGGCGGAGGAAGGCCATCTCGTCGGGCGTCACCTCGATCGGCGGCACGCCCAGGCGGGGTGCCAGCGTCTCGACGAAGTGGGCCACCAGTTCGGGGATGTCCTCCTTGTGCGCACGCAGCGGCGGCAGCGTGAGTTCCACCACCTGCAGCCGGTAGTACAGCTCCTGCCGGAAGCGGCCGGCTTCCACCTCGGCCAGCAGCGGCCGGCTGGTGGCGGCGACGATGCGCACGTTGAGCGTCATCTCCTGCTCGGTGCCCACCGGGCGGATGCGGCGGCTCTCCAGCGCGCGCAGCAGCGTGCCCTGCACCGGCAGCGGCAGTTCGGCAATGTTGTCCAGGAACAGGGTCCCCCCCTGCGCGTAGACCAGCAGGCCGTCGTGCGGCGCCGGGCTGCCGCTGCCGAAGAGCTCGGATTCGATGAGCGCGTGCGAGACGCTGGCGCAGTTCACCGGCACGAAGGGCGCCGCCGCGTGCGGCGACAAGGCGTGCAGCGCCTGCGCCGCGAGTTCCTTGCCGGTGCCCGACTCGCCGGTCAGCAGCACCGTGCTGTCCACCCCGGCCACGCGGCGCAGCGCCGCCTGCAGGCCCTTGATGGCGATCGAGCTGCCCACCAGGCCGTCGGCCGGCGGCGTGCGCTGTTCGAGCGCGCGCTTCAGGACCCAGTTCTCGCGCTTCAGGCGCGCCCGTTCCAGCCCCTGCTTGAAGCTGGCCAGCACCTGCGTCATGCGGAAGGGCTTGAGCAGCAGGTCGCCGGCACCGGCGCGCAGCGCCTCGATCGCGGTGTCCAGGTCGGCGAAGGCGGTGATCAGCACGACCTCGCAGCCGTTGCCCTGCGCGCGCAGGTCCTTCAGCAGGTCGATGCCGCTCTTGCCCGGCAGCGCGATGTCCAGGATCAACAGGTCGAAGCGCTGTCGCGCGAGCAGGGTCTCGGCCTCCTCGGCCGAGGCGGCGGCCAGCACCTGGCCGGCGCGTGGCGCCAGCGCCTTCTGCAGGAAGTTGCGCATGCCGGGTTCGTCGTCGACGACCAGCACGGCGGCATGCGGCCAGCTTTCTTCGGGGGCGGCGGAAGAGGGCTCGGGCATCGGGCGGCTAGTCTATGCGGGGTCGCCAGCCCAGAGCCTTCGCGTGCAGGCTCTGCACCCACAGGCGGCCGCCGCCTTCGGTGACGGCGGTGGTCTCGGGGTACGCGCCCGAAGGGTCCTGCAGGTCGGCGACGACGCGGCCTTCGTCGGTGAAGGCGATCACGTGGCCGTAGGCCTTGGGCACCGGCCACAGCGCGCGCGGCAGGCGCAGCGTGACGGCGCGCCAGAAAGGCTTGTCGGCCATCAGGTCCACCAGCGGGCTGCGCGGCTTCGTCAGGCCCACCCAGACGCGGCCCGCCTCGCCGCGCATCAGGTTGTCGGGGTAGCCGGGCAGGTTGTCGAGCAGCACGCGGGCCTGCATCGAGGGCTTCGAAAGGTCCAGGTCGCGCGCGTCGAGGGCTATCTTCCAGATGCGGTAGCGGCCGGTCTCCACCACCAGCAGCGCACTTTCGTCGGCCGTGAAGGCCACGCCGTTGGCGAACGACAGGCCGCGCGCCAGCACCTGCGTGCGGCCACTGGCGGGGTCGAACACCAGGATGCGGCCGCTGGCCGACTGCTCGATGATGTCCAGCACGCTGGCTTCGAAGGTGCCGCCCCAGTCGGCCGGCCCGAAGCGGGTGGAAGCGTCGCTGAAGTAGACCTTGCCGTCGCGCGCCACCACCACCGCGTCGGCAAAGCGCAGCGGCTGGCCTTCGAAGCGGTCGACCAGCGTCGAGACGCGGCCTTCGGAGGTGATGGCCAGCAGGCCCTTCACGGCGTCGGCGGCGATCATGCGGCCGCCGGCGTCGAAGGCGAAGCCGAGCACGCGGCCGCCGGTCTGCGCGAAGACCTCTCGCCCGCTGCCGTCGGCCGCAAAGCGCAGGATCCGGCCGCTGGCGACCGCCGCATAGAGCCTGCCGTCGGGGCCGAAGGCCACGTGCTCCGGACCTTCCTCGCCGCCCAGGTCCACCAGCGTCAGGCCGGCCAGCTTCGTGTTCTGGGCATGCGGGCCGGCGTAACCCGGCGGCGCGGGCGCCTGCCAGGCCACCGGCTGCACCGGCACCGGCCACAACGCCAGGTAGGCCGCCAGCGCCAGCAGAAGCAGGGCGAGGATCTTCTTCATGGTCGCGTCTCCTCCGGCAAGGGCGCCAAGCGTACGCCGCCCGGTGCGTGCACTAAGCTAGGCACCGGTGAACCTGATCGACGCCTACCGCTACCTGGCCGCACTGGAGCAGCACCGCCACTTCGGCCGTGCCGCGGCAGCGTGCCACATCACGCAGCCGGCGCTGTCGAACGCGCTGCGCGCGATGGAGGAGCACTTCAGCGTCGCCATCGTGCGCCGCGGCCGCCAGTACGAAGGGCTCACGCCCGAAGGCGAGCAGGTGCTGGCCACCGCACACCGCGTGCTGCATGAGCAGGAGCTTCTGCAGCAGGCGCTGGCCTCCGGCGCCGGCGGGCCCAGCGGGCGGCTGGTCATCGGCACGGTGCCGACGGCGCTGCCCATCGCGGCGCGTTTCGCGGCGCGGCTGATCGGCCAGCACCCGCGGCTGCAGCCGCAGGTGCGGTCGCTTTCCTCGCCCGAGATCGAGCAGGGCCTGGACACGCTGGCCATCGACCTGGGCCTGGGCTACACCGACCGCCTGGGCTCGCTGCGTGGCGGCCGCCTGAAGCCCTGGCCACAGTACGTGGAGCACTACCACCTGCTGGAGCGTGCGCGCAAGGACCATGCCCCGCTGCGCTTCGGTCCGGCCATCGGCTGGGCCGAAGCGGCGAAGCGGCCGCTGGCGCTGCTGTCGCCCGAGATGCACAACCGCGTCATCCTGGACCAGGTGTTCAAGGGCCTGGCGCTGGACGTGCAGCCGGCGCTGGAGACCAACGCCGTGCTGGCCATGCTGGTGGCGGTGCAGACCGGCGCGGTGGCGGCGGTGCTGCCGGGCGCGCTGGTGGCCACGCTGATCGGCCAGCCGGGGCTGGAAGCGCGGCCGCTCAGCGCGCCTTCGCTGCGCACGCCGATCGGCTTCATGACGGCCAGCGCGGTGCGGCCTTCGCGCGCGCTGGAAGCGGCGCTGCAGATGGCGCAGGACCCGGCCTGGCTGGCCGACGCGGCGGCGCACACCGGGCCGCTGGGCGCGCGCGACTAGCGAATCGCCTGGCGGCCTCGCATCGGCAGGGCGGCCAGGCCCAGCAGCGCCAGCGCCGCGGTGGCCGGTTCGGGCACGGTGGCGGGTGCCGCGACCGCAACCGTCAGGTGATCGGCGTCGCGCGCGTTGCGTTCGTCCGTGACGACCAGCGTCACGTCGAAGGTGCCGACGAGGTCGAACTGGTGGCAGGCCCGCGCGCCCGCCACCTGGAAGCCATCACCGAAGTCCCAGGTCCAGGTGAGGGGCCCGCCTTCGGGGTCCGAACTGGCACCGCCGTCGAAGCAGATGTTCTGGCCGGCGGCGATCGCGCTGGCGCTGGCGAACGCCTCGGCCTGCGGCGGCAGGTTGTCGCGCACGTGCAGGGTGGCGAAGTCGATGTCGGAACAGGCGAGGGCATCGCAGGCGAAGAAGGCGAGCGCGTAGTCGCCTGCCAGGCTGGCCGAGAAGTCCGCGGTCGGGCTGTCGAAGCCCTGCAGGACCCGGGGGGCGCCGGCGGGCGCACCCTCCACGCTCCAGACCCAGGAGTCGATCGACAGGCCGTTCGGCTTCGATGCCTCGCCGAAGAGCGTGACCGCGGTGCCGGTGTAGACCGTGCGGTCCGGGCCCGCGCCGCCGCCTTCGATCAGCAAGTCGAATCGCCCCGTTTGAAGAACCCATTGGACGGGGGTGGCGGCGGTGGCCATGATCCGCCGTTCATATGAACGCCACTGTCATCCCCATCCGCCCCGAAGGCGCCAGCCGCGAACGCAAGCGCCAGGCCCCCAAGGGCCGCCAGGTCGACCCCGCGGCGCGGGACGAAGTGCGCGCGCTGCTGGGCGAAGGCCCCTACCGGCGCGACCTGCTGATCGAGTACCTGCATCTCGTCAACGACCGCTTCGGCCACCTGGGCTCGGCGCATCTGGCGGCACTGGCGCAGCTGATGAAGCTGGCGCAGACCGAGGTCTACGAGGTGGCGAGCTTCTACCACCACTTCGACATCGTGAAGGAAGGCGAGGCCGCGCCCGCCGCGCTGACGGTGCGCGTGTGCGACGGCCTGTCCTGCGAGATGGCGGGCGCCGCTGCGCTGCTGCAGCGCCTGCCGGCGATCCTGGGGCGCGAGGTGCGCGTGATCCCGGCGCCTTGCGTGGGGCGCTGCGAACAGGCGCCGGTGGCGGTGGTGCACCAGAAGCCGATTGCGAAGGCCACGCCGCAGGAGGTGCAGGCTGCTGTCACGGCCGGCGAGAAGGAAGACCGCGTCGAAGGCTACATCGGCTACGAGGCCTACGTGGCGCAGGGCGGCTATGCGCTGCTGCGCGAATGCCTGGCCGGCAAGCGCAGCGTCGAAGGCGTGATCCAGGCGCTGGACGACGCCGGCCTGCGCGGCCTGGGCGGTGCAGGGTTCCCCGCCGGGCGCAAATGGCGCATCGTGAAGAACGAGCCCGCGCCACGCCTGATGGCGGTGAACATCGACGAAGGCGAGCCCGGCACCTTCAAGGACCGCTGGCTGCTCGAACGCGACCCGCACCGGTTCATCGAAGGCCTGGGCGTCGCGGCCTGGGCGGTGGGCATCGCCGCCGTCTACGTGTACCTGCGCGACGAATACCACGGCTGCCGCGCGCTGCTGGAAGCCGAGCTGGCGCGCGTGAAGCGCGAATTCCCCGCGCTGCCGCCCATCGAGCTGCGGCGCGGTGCCGGCGCCTACATCTGCGGCGAAGAGTCGGCCATGATCGAATCGATCGAAGGCAAGCGCGGCATGCCGCGCCTGCGGCCGCCCTACGTGGCGCAGGTGGGCCTGTTCGGCCGCCCGACGCTGGAGCACAACTTCGAGACCCTGTACTGGGTGCGCGAACTGCTGGAGAAGGGCGGCGCCTGGTTCGCTTCGCACGGCCGCCATGGCCGCAAGGGCCTGCGCCGGTATTCAGTGTCCGGCCGCGTGCGCGACCCCGGCGTGAAGCTGGCGCCCGCGGGCATCACGCTGCGCGAACTGGTCGACGAGTTCTGCGGCGGCATGGCCGAAGGCCACCAGCTGTACGCCTACCTGCCGGGCGGCGCCTCGGGCGGCATCCTGCCGGCGGCCATGGCCGACATCCCGCTGGACTTCGACACCCTGCAGCCGCACGGCTGCTTCATCGGCTCGGCCGCGGTGATGGTGCTGTCGCAGCACGACCGCGCGGTCGACGCGGCGCGCAACCTGATGCGTTTCTTCGAACACGAAAGCTGCGGCCAGTGCACGCCCTGCCGCAACGGCACCGCGAAGGCGCGCGCGCTGATCGAGGAAGAGCGCTGGGACACCGCGCTGCTGGCCGACCTGTCGCAGGTGATGCGCGACGCCTCCATCTGCGGCCTGGGCCAGGCGGCGCCGAACCCGGTGGACTGCGTGGTCAGGTACTTCCCCCACGAGCTGGAGGGCCCCCATGCTGGCGCCTGACATCAAGTTCAAGCTCGACGGCCGCGAAGTCAGCGCCCGCCCCGGCGAAACCCTCATCGAGGTGGCCGACCGCGTGGGCGTGGAGATCCCTCGCCTCTGCTACAAGCCCGGCCTGGAGCCGGCAGGCAACTGCCGCGCCTGTGTGGTGGAAGTGAAAGGCGAACGCACGCTTGCCGCTTCCTGCTGCCGCGCGGTGGCGCCGAACATGGACGTGCTGACCGCCAGCGAGCGCGCGCGCAAGTCGCAGAAGCTGGTGCTGGAACTGCTGCAGGCCGACCTGCCGGCCGCACCCCTGAAGCGGGGCGACGAAGTCGACCACTGGGCCGACCGGCTGGGCGTCGGCAAGCCGCGCTTCGCCGCCCGTGCCGTGGTGCCGGTGGACCACAGCCACGCGGCGATGACGGTCACGCTGGACGCCTGCATCCAGTGCACGCGCTGCCTGCGCGCCTGCCGCGACGTGCAGGGCAACGACGTCATCGGCCTCGCCCTGCGCGGCCCGCACGCGAAGATCGTGTTCGACATGGACGACCCGATGGGCGCTTCGTCCTGCGTGGCCTGCGGCGAGTGCGTGCAGGCCTGCCCCACCGGCGCGCTGGCGCCGGCGCAGGGCGCGGCCACCGTGGTGCCCGACCGCAGCGTCGATTCGCTGTGCCCCTACTGCGGCGTGGGCTGCCAGGTCACCTACCACGTGAAGGACGAGCAGGTCGTGCACGTGGAAGGTCGCGACGGCCCGGCCAACCACGGCCGCCTGTGCGTGAAGGGCCGCTACGGCTTCGACTACGTGCGCCACCCGCACCGCCTGACGGTGCCGCTGATCCGCCGCGCCGGCGTGCCCAAGGACACGCCGGTCGACCCCGCCAACCCCTTCGCCGTGTTCCGCGAGGCCAGCTGGCAAGAAGCGCTGGACCTGGCCGGCGGCACGCTCAGGAAGATCCGCGACACCCATGGCCCGCAGGCGCTGGCCGGCTTCGGCTCGGCCAAGGGCAGCAACGAAGAGGCGTATCTCTTCCAGAAGCTGGTGCGGCTGGGTTTCGGCAGCAACAACGTCGACCACTGCACGCGGCTGTGCCATGCCAGCAGCGTGGCCGCGCTGCTGGAAGGCATAGGCTCCGGCGCGGTCAGCAACCCGGTGATGGACGTGTTGCAGGCCGAGGTGATCGTCGTCATCGGCGCCAATCCCAGCGTGAACCACCCGGTGGCCGCGAGCTGGATCAAGAACGCGGTGCACGCCGGCGCGAAGCTGGTGATGATGGACCCGCGCCGCGGCGACCTGTCGCGCCTGGCCTGGCGCCACGTGCGATTCAAGCCCGACACCGACGTCGCGCTGCTCAACGCGATGATGAACGTCATCGTCACCGAAGGCCTGGTCGACGCGAAGTTCATCGCCGAGCGCACCGAGAACTACGAAGCGCTGGCGCAGAACGTGAGGGGCTACGAGCCCGAGCGCATGGCCGCCATCTGCGGCGTGCCGGCCGAGACCATCCGCGAGGTGGCGCGCGCCTACGCCAGGAGCAAGGGCTCGATGATCCTCTGGGGCATGGGCGTCAGCCAGCACGTGCACGGCACCGACAACGCGCGCTGCCTGATCGCGCTGGCGCTGATGACGGGGCAGATCGGCCGTCCCGGCACCGGGCTGCACCCGCTGCGCGGCCAGAACAACGTGCAGGGCGCAAGCGACGCCGGGCTCATCCCGATGATGTACCCGGACTACCAGCGCGTCGACGACGCCGGCGCGCGCGCCCGCATGGCGGCGGCCTGGGGCGTGCCCGAATCGCAGCTGGACACCAAGCCCGGCCTCACCGTGGTGGAGGTGATGCGCGCCGCCGATGCCGGTGTCGTCAAGGGCATGTACGTGCAGGGCGAGAACCCGGCGATGAGCGACCCCGACGCCAACCACGCGCGCCACGCGATGGCCTCGCTCGAGATGCTGGTGGTGCAGGACCTCTTCGTCACCGAGACGGCGGCGCTGGCCGACGTGGTGCTGCCGGCTTCGGCCTTCGCCGAGAAACTGGGCACCTTCACCAACACCGACCGCATCGTGCAGCTGGCGCGGCCGGTGCTGCCGCTGCCGGGGCGGGCGCGCCAGGACCTGGAGCTCATCATCGAGATGGCGAAGCGCCTGGGCCTGGACTGGTCGCACTACGGCCTCGGCGAAGCAGCGGTGGGCGCGGTGTTCGAGGAGATGCGTCACACCATGCCCAGCATCGCCGGCATCTCCTGGCAGCGCATGCTGCGCGACGGTGCCGTCACCTACCCCTGCGAACACGAGGAAGACCCGGGCGAGGTGGTCGTCTTCACCGACCACTTCCCGCGCCCGGGCGGCAAGGCGCGCTTCGTGCCGGCCGACATCATTCCCGCGGCCGAGCGGCCCGACGACGAGTACCCGCTGGTGCTGATCACCGGCCGCCAGCTCGAGCACTGGCACACCGGCAGCATGACGCGCCGTTCGCAGGTGCTGGACGCGATCGAGCCCGACCCGGTGGCGATGTTCCACCCCACCGACATGGCGCGCCTGGGACTGCGCGCCGGCGAGCGCGTCACGCTCGAATCGCGCCGCGGCCGCGTGACGCTCTACGCGCGCGCCGACGAAGGCTCGCCGGCGGGCAGCGTGTTCGTCGCCTTCTGCTGGTACGAGGCGGCGATCAACAAGCTCACCAACCCGGCGCTGGACCCGGTGGCCAAGATTCCGGAATTCAAGTACTGCGCCGTGCGCGTGGTGCGCGAAGAGGCGGTGCCGGCCTGAGGCCTACTTCCGCGCGAACATGGGCTGGTCGAAGTGGGCCACCCGTGTCGGGCGGCCCAGCAGGCACAGCTCGCGGAACTGGTACAGGAAGGCGGCGGTCGGCGCCGCGATCCAGCGTTCGCCGATGGGCATGCGCAGCACCGGGTGTTCGGAACCCGGCACGTTGTTGAGCAGCGGCGCGTCTTCGCGCAGCAGTTCGGCCGCCGGGATGCGGTGGATGGCGGCCACCTCGGCCGCGTTGGGCACCACGTCGCGCGCCGCGCCGGCCCACACCACCACCGGCGTGATGAGGTAGCCCGACCGCGTGACGTAGTCGTCCAGCCGGCCCAGCACCGCCGAGACGTCCAGCACCAGCCCCACCTCTTCGTGCAGTTCGCGCAGAGCGCCTTCTTCGGGGCTCTCGCCTTCGTCGATGCTGCCGCCGGGCATGGCCCATTGGCCCGCGTGGCTGGACAGGGTCTCGGCACGCTTGGTGAGCAGCAGCGCCGGCGCTTCGCTCCACCCGGCGTGCTGCGGCAGTCCTGGCAGGTCGGGCCCGAAGCCGGCTTCCGTCACCGCCACCACCACCGCGGCATGGCGGCGGCCTTCGGCGGGCAGCGACTGCACCTGGAAACCACGCAGCCGTTCGCGCAACGTGGCCAGCAGGTTCCGGGCGGGCGGCAGGTCCATGGCGGCGAGCATAGCCCGCCATGCTTCAAGGGGCGGGGCCGATGCCGAACAGCACGGCGAGCGCCTGCGCCACCTGTGCCTGGCCGACGACGTCGGTGTCCTCGTGAACCGCTCCTTCGACGAGCAGGAAGCGCTTCGGCGGCAGTGCCCGGTCGTACAGCGCCCGGCCGAGCGGCGGCGCCACCATGCTGTCGTTCGCGCCGTGCACCACCAGCACCGGCGAGCCGACGGCCGCGATGCGCGAGCCGGCGTCGAAGTGCTGCGTGATGAGCCGGCCGATCGGCAGCCAGCCCCAGCGCGTGCTGCGCAGCACCGACTCCACCGAAGGGAAACCGCCCTCGACGATGAGTCCCGACTCGTCGCCCACCTCCTGCGCCAGCCGCACCGCGACGGCGCCGCCCAGCGAATGGCCGGCGATATAGCGGCGCGATTGGGGGTGCGTGCGCGCCAGCCAGTCCCAGGCGGCGCGCGCGTCCTCGGCGACCAGGGTCTCGGAAGGCATCGCCTCGGTGCTGCGGCCGAATCCGCGATAGTCGATGCCCAGCACCGCGAAGCCATGGCCGTGCCATCGCCGCATGCGCGGCGCGCTGGCGCGCACGTCCCAGCGCACGCCGTGCAGGAACAGCAGCACCGGCGCCGCCGGGTCGGGCTGCGGCAGCCACAGGCCGTGCAGGCGCACCGCCTGGCCCGGCGTCTCGGGGTGCGACGAGACATGCTGGATCCACACGTCCTGCATGCCAACGGCCGCCTGCAGCGCCGGCGGCCAGGCGTCGTCCACCGGCATGAAGATCCAGCGCCGCTGTTCGAAGTCGACCACCGCGCAGCCGGCCAACAGCGCGCAGGCGACGGCGGCCGCGAAGCACCGCGCCGACATCGGCCGCCCGCGGGCTACAGCCGCGCCAGCACGCGGAAGGCGTGGCCGTCGGCGGCGGCCAGGTAGATGGGCGCGTGGCCGCCCGCGCCGTCGGCTTCGCGTGCGCTGGCGTGGCCCAGAAGGCTGGCGGGGGCGCGGTCGGCGCACAGCGCACCCAGGAAGTGCAGCCCTTCGTAGAGCGACTGGCCGATGCTGTTGAGCGCCGGCGCGCGCTGCCCGAAGCGGCCGAAGTAGCGTTCGCGGAAACCCAGGTTGGCCTCGGTCTGCAGCGAACCGAAGTAACCCAGCGCGACGTACAGGTCTTCGGTGTTCTCGGCGCCGATGGCCAGCAGCTGGTTCTCTTCGATCGCGCACGACAGCCGCAGCACGCTGCGCTGCAGGCCCAGGCGGCCGAAGGCGCGGTTGAAGTCGATCGCGTCCTGGCCCACCATCGACAGCAGCAGCGCGTCGGCACGCGACGCGCGCAGCTGTTCCAGCACCGCGCCATGGTCGCCGCTGCCCAGCGGCACGAAGGTCTCGGCCACCACCTCGCCGCCGCAGGCCACGATGCTGCGGCGCGCGATGCCATGCGACACGCGCGGCCACACGTAGTCGTTGCCCGCCAGCATCCAGCGCCGCGCGCGGCGGTGCTGCGTGAGCCACGCGATCGAAGGCTTGAGCTGGCGCGCCGCCGTCTCGCCGATGGCGTAGAGCCCCGGCGAATGGTCGCCACCTTCATAGAGGCAGGTGTAGACGAAGGGCACAAGGCCGCCGGTGGCCCGCACGATGCGCTGCCGCACCGAACTGATGCACATGCCCACGATGGCCTCGATCTCGCCGCCTTCGACCATGGCCGCCAGCCGCGCGCCCACGTCGCCGGCTTCGGACGAGGCGTCCACCACCTGCAGCTCGCAGGGCCGGCCGGCGATGCCCGACCACCGGTTCAGTTCGGCCTGCGCCAGCCGTGCCGAAGCCAGGCACGAGGGGCCCCAGATGCCTTCAGGCCCGCGAAGCGGCGCGCACAGCGCGACGCGGAACTCGTCGCCCGGCCGTCGCGGCGACAGCAGGCGGGACTCGCGCCCGGCCCAACGGCCGCCGCCGGGCGCGTGCGGGCCCAGAAGGCCGACGACGGGCGCATGACACGTGGAGGCCTGCACTTGCATGGTTTCCTTCCCGGAAGGGGCGACTCTAGAATCCGAAGCGCAAGTTGCCCATGGTGCCATACCCTGCACGAGCCATGCCCGAACGCGATCTCTCCGAGTACCTGGCCTTCCTGCTGGCGCAGGCGCACCGCCGGATGCGCCAGGGCATGAGCCAGTCCATCGGCGACGACGAGTTCACCGAAGAGCACTGGCGCATCCTGCACGTGCTGTCCGACGAACAGGGCCGTTCGATGGGCGACCTGGCCGAAGCGGTGCTGCTGAACGGCCCCGCGCTCACCAAGAACATCGACAAGCTGGTCAGCCGTGGCGTGGTGCAGCGCGCCGCCGACGCCGCCGACAGCCGCAAGGTGCTGGTCTTCATCAGCGACCTGGGCCTGGACGTGGTCGCGCGCCTGCGCGAACGGGTGGACGCGCACCACAGCAGCATCGAGGAAGCACTGGGACCCCGGCGCACGCTCCAGCTGAAGAAGCTGCTCGAGAGCTTCATCGCCGAATCGTCGCGCGACGAGTGAGCAGGTCGCCCCGCCACGGGGCGTGATTTCCCGTCACAGGTGCAAGGCAGGCCTTTCCGGCCGGCGCGGGTTCGGGCCCGTTACTTGCTCAGGAAAACACTTATTTGCCTTGGAAAGTACTGCCGCCAGCATCGAAGGCGTCAGCACTGCCAACCTCTCGTGGGGCGCCCATGCTCGTGCTCGCCTGACTGTTCGGGATCATCGTCGCGATCGTCGTCGTCGCGGTGGTGGTCATCTTCCTCAACCGCTTTTACCGCAAGTCCAGCCGCGACGTCGCCTTGATCCGCACCGGCTTCGGCGGCCAGAAGACGCTCATCTCCGGCGGCTGCCTCGCGCTGCCCTTCCTGCACAAGGTGGACGAGGTGAGCATGCGCACCATCCGGGTGGAGGTGAAGCGCTCGGGCGAGAAGTCGCTCATCACCGAAGACCGCATGCGCGTGGACGCCGAGCTGGAGTTCTACGTGCGCGTGCAGCCCACGGTGGAAGGCGTGGCCACGGCGGCGCAGTCGCTGGGCTCCAAGGCCTTCACGCCCGACGGCATGCGCAACCTGCTGGAAGGCCGCTTCATCGACGCGGTGCAGGCCATCGCCGCCAGCCGCACCATGGACACCCTGCACGAGAAGCGCGCCGAGTTCGTGGCCGCGGTCTCCTCGCTGCTGCGCGACAACCTGGCGCAAAACGGCATCCTGCTCGACTCGGTTTCGATGACGCGCATGGACCAGACCGCCTTCGCCGCGCTGGACGAGAACAACGCCTTCAACGCGGTGGGGATGCGGCGGCTGGCCGAGATCATCGCCGTCAACCGGAAGAAGCGCGCCGAAGTGGAAGCCGATGCCGACATCTCGGTGCGCCAGACCCAGCTGGAAGCCACCAAGCGACGCCTCTTGCTCACGCAGGAACAGGAATCGGCGCAGATCAACCAGCGGCTGGAGATCGAGAAGGTCAAGACGCAGAGCGACGCCGAGACGGCGCGCGCGCGCGAAGAGAGCATGGCCGCGAGCGAACGCGCCCGCATCGCGCGCGAGCAGGAGACCCGCGTGCGCGAGATCGAGAAGCAGCGCGAACTGCGGCGGCTGGAGATCGAGGCCCAGCTCAATTCCGAGACCCGCAAGCTCGACAGCGCGATCACGCTGTCGGCCAAGCACGCCGAGGAAGCGCGTGCCCAGGCCGCCGCCGAACGCGCGCGCGCCGAGGTCATCCTGGCGCAGGAAGCGGTGCAGACCGAACGCGAACGCGCGGTGGCCGACCGCTCGCACGAGATCGCGATGAAACGCGTCACCGAAGCCGGCGAGGTGGCCGAAGCCAACGCCGCCACCGAGGCCACCGTGCTGCTGAAGCGCGCCAAGGCCGAGGCCGAGGCCACCTTCACGAAGGCCGAAGCCGAGCGCGCGCGCATGGTGGCCGAATCGGAAGGCTCGCGCGCGCTGATCGACGCCGAGAACTCGCTTTCGCCGCCGCTGCTGCAGATGAAGCTGGAGCAGTACCGGCTCGACCGTCTGCCCGAGATCGTCTCGCAGATGATGAAGCCGGTCGAGAAGATCGACAGCATCCGCATCCACCAGGTCACCGGCTTCGGCCAGACGAATGGCGGCGCCGGTGGCGGCGCGGTGATCGACCCCGCGGCCGGCGGCAAGGCGCCGGTGACGCAGGTGATGGACAGCATCCTGGGCATGGCGCTGCAGCTGCCGGCCCTGAAGAGCATCGGCGACCAGATCGGCGTGGACCTGTCGGGTGCCGTGAATGCGAGCGCGGCGCGCAAGCCCGCTTCAGAGCCCCCTTCCAAGACCTGAACCACCCAGCCTTCCTAGTGAGGAGAAGACGATGAGCCTTTCCCGCCGCCACTTCCTGGCCACCGGCAGCGCCGCCACCATCGGCGCCACCATTCCGTTCGAGCTGGTGCTGGCGCAGGGCGCGCCCATCAAGCTGGGTTCTATCCTCGACAATTCGGGCAACCTGGACGCCTACGGCAAGCCGATGGTGCAGGCCACCCAGCTCGCGGCCGAGGAGATCAACGCCGCCGGCGGCCTGCTGGGCCGCAAGATCGAGGTCAAGCAGTACGACTCGCAGTCGGACATCGCGCTGTACACCAAGTACGCGCAGCAGCTCACGCGCGAGGACAAGGTCGACGTCGTGCACGGCGGCATCACCAGCGCCAGCCGCGAGGCCATCCGCCAGACCTTCCGCCGCGCCAACACGCTGTACTTCTACAACGTGCTGTACGAAGGCGGCGTCTGCGACCGCAACTGCGTGTGCACCGGCACCACGCCGGCGCAGGCGGTGGAGCCGATCGTCGAGATCGCCACCAAGCAGTGGGGCAAGAGCGCCTACATCCTGGCCGCCGACTACAACTACGGCCAGATCACCGCCAAGTGGCTGCAGCACTACATCAAGCAGCGCGGCGGCAGCGTGCTGGCGACCGACTTCTTCCCGCTCGACGTGGCCGACTTCGCCAGCACCATCGCCAAGATCCAGCAGGCCAAGCCGGCCTACGTGTCGGCGGCGCTGGTGGGCGGCGCGCACATGAGCTTCTTCCGCCAGTGGGCGGCCAGCGGCATGAACAAGAAGATCCCGCTGTGCAGCACCACCTTCGGCGTCGGCAACGAGCACCTGGCGCTGAGTGCTGCCGAAGGCGACGGCATCCTCATCGCCGGCAACTACAGCCAGGAGGCCGACATCCCGGCCAACAAGGAGTTCCTGGCCAAGTGGGCGAAACGCTTCGGCGACTCGAAGAACGTGCACGAGATCGCCGTCTCGCAGTACCAGGGCATCATGCTGTGGGCCGCCTGCGTGAAGAAGGCCGGCTCGCTGGACCGCGCGAAGATGCTGGCCGCCATCGAGAGCGGCGTCAGCATCCAGGGCCCGGCCGGGACCGTGACGCTGGACCCCAAGACCCACCACGCCGTCCTGGACATCAACGTGATGGAGGTGAAGGGCCAGAAGCTCACCATCAAGCAGCAGTTCAAGGCCCGCCCGCCCGCCGACACCGCGCAGAGCTGCGACCTGGCCAAGAACCCCGACGACAACAAGCAGTACGAGGTGAAGGTCTGAACTGACGAAGGCCGCACCGCCGTGGACTACGCCGCCGTCGTCGCGCTCGAGATCCTGTACATGATCGCCTTCCTCGCGCTCACCAGCGCGGGGCTGGCGGTGGTGTTCGGGATGATGCGGGTCATCAACCTCGCCCACGGCGAGTTCGTGATGCTCGGCGGCTACACCACCATCGCCTGCGCGAAAGCGGGGGTGAACATCTACTTCGCGATGCTGGTGGTGGCGCCGCTGGCGGTGGCCCTCATCGGCCTGGTGGTGGAGCGGCTGATCGTGCGCCACCTCTACGGCCGCATGATCGACACCATGCTCGCCACCTGGGGGCTTTCGCTGCTGCTGGTGGGGCTGGTGACGCTGATCTTCGGCAACACCGCGGTCAGCGTGCCGGCACCGATCCCGGGCTACCAGCTGGGAGCCTTCCAGATGGGTGGCTACAACCTCTTCATCATCGCGGTGGCGACATTGCTGGTGCTGGCGCTGTGGCTGGTGCTGCGCTTCACGCGTGTGGGCCTGGTGGCGCGCGGCGCCATGCAGAGTGCCGACGTGGCCGCTTCGCTGGGCTACGACCCGAAGGCCGTGTACATGTGGACCTTCACCGCCGGCGCCGCGCTCTCCGGCCTGGCCGGCGGGGTGCTGGCGCCGCTGACGGGTCTGCTGCCGTCTTCCGGCGGCGCCTACATCGCCAAGGCCTTCATCACCGTCATCACCGGCGGCGCGGCGGTGATCGCCGGCACGCTGTCGAGCTCGGTGATCTTCGGCACCATCAACCAGATCGTCTCCTTCGGTTCGACGCCGGTCATCGGCGAGATCGCGATGCTGGCGCTGGCCGTCGTGCTGCTGCGGCTGATGCCGCAAGGCATCACGGGCCGCTTCTTCCGGAACTCGGCATGAGGTCGGATTTCGCAAGCGCCGGCCGCATGCGCTGGGGCTGGTTCATCGTCTGTGCGCTGGTCATGCTGCTGCTGCCGCTGGCGTGGGAGACCAACACCCCCACGCTGCTGGCGATCTGGGCGCTGTTCGCGCTGTCGCTCGGGCTGATGTGGGGCTACGCCGGCATCCTGAGCTTCGGCCACGCGGCCTACTTCGGGCTCGGCGCCTACACCTACGCCATCACGGCGATGAACACCGGCGAGAGCACGGCCGGGGTGATCCTGGCCATCCTGCTGCCGGCCTTCGTGGCGGCGGTGATCGGCGCGATGATGTTCTACGGCCGCATCAGCGACGTCTACATGGGCGTCATCACGCTGGTGTTCGCGCTCATCCTCAACAAGTTCATGGGCGCCACCGCGGGCGACGCCTACCGCATCGGCGCCGCGCGGCTGGGCGGCTTCAACGGCATACCCGCGTTCCCGGTGCTCAACGTGCCGGGCGACACCAGCCTCCAGATCTACGGCGCGGCGCTCTACTACGTCGTCATCTTCTGCCTGCTGGCCTGCTACCTCGTCTCGCGCGCGGTGCTGGGCAGCGCCTTCGGGCGCCTGCTCATCGGCATCCGCGAGAACGAGGTGCGTGCCGAACTGCTGGGCTACAACGCGCCGGCTGCCAAGACCGCCATCTTCGCGCTGACCGCGGCGATGGCCGGGCTGGCCGGCTGCCTGTTCGCCTGCTGGGCCGAGATCGTGACGCCTTCGCTGTTCGGGCTGGGGCAGTCGGTGGAGGTGATCATCTGGGTCGTCGCCGGCGGGCTGGGCACGCTGGTGGGCCCGATGGTGGGCGCATTGCTGCTGGGTGCCCTGAAGCTGCTGCTGGGCCAGCAGACGCTGATCGACAACTCGCTGGTGCTGGGCGCCATCCTGATCCTGGTCGTGCTGCTGCTGCCGCGCGGGCTGGTGCCTTCGCTGATGAAGTGGCAGACGCGGCGCGAGCTCAGCTCGGCCGGCCGCGCACGCAGCGCGACCGCCACCCGCCGCCGCCGCCCGCAACCGACGCCCGAGAGCCGATGAGCGAAGCGATCGTCGAGACCCGGGAACTGTCGATGCGATTCGGCGGCGTGCTGGCGGTCAACAACGTCAACTTCACGCTGCACGAGAAGGAGCTTCGCTGCCTGATCGGCCCCAACGGTGCCGGCAAGAGCACGCTCTTCAAGTGCCTGACCGGGCAGCACCGCGTGACCCATGCCGACGGCCGCGTCTACATCCGCGGCCACGACGTGACGGGCTGGCGGCCCTACGAGATCGTGCGCCTGGGCGTGGGCATCAAGACCCAGGTGCCTTCGGTGATGAACGGGCTCACGGTGTGGGAGAACCTGTGGCTGGCGGCGCGCCGCATCCACGGGGCCGACAACACCCGCGCCGAGGTCGAACGGGTGATCGACGTGCTCGGCCTGGGTGCCCTCCAGCGCCGCCAGGTGGGCGAACTGGCGCATGGCCAGCGCCAGGTGGTGGAACTGGGCCTGGTGCTGGCGCAACACCCGAAGCTGGTGCTGCTGGACGAACCGGCCGCTGGCATCACCGGCGCCGAGACCGAACGCCTGGTGGAGCTGATCCGCACCATCAACCGGGACGCCGCCGTCGTGGTGGTGGACCACGACATGCACTTCGTGCGCATGCTGGGCGGCCGCGTGACCGTGCTGCACCAGGGTTCGATCCTGATGGAAGGCAGCAGCGACCAGGTGCTGTCGGATGCCCGCGTGCGCGAGGTCTACATCGGCAACAAGGCCAGGTGACGAGCATGGACAGCGCCGACACCGAAGACATCGAAGAGAGCAGCGCCGAGCAGCGTTCGGACCTCGTGCTCGACGTCGCCGAATTGCGCGCCGGCTACGGCCATGTGCCCGTTCTGCACGGCGTCTCGCTGCAGGTGCACGAAGGCGAGGCGATCGGCATCGTCGGCCACAACGGCATGGGCAAGACCACCTTGCTCAAGACGCTGATGGGTCTGCTGCCCGCCGCTGGCGGACGCATCAGCCTGGACGGCGTGGACGTCACGCGGTCCGCTGCGCACCAGCGGGCCTTGATGGGCATCGGCTACGTGCCGCAGGGCCGCGGCATTCTGCCGGGCCTGAGCGCGCTGGAGAACCTGCGCCTGGCCTGGCGCGCCGACAGCGGCGAGACCGAGGTGCAGGCGGTCGAACGCGTGGTCGACCAGTTCCCCCGCCTGCGCGAGATGCTGGACCGGCGCGGCGGCACGCTCTCCGGCGGCGAGCAGCAGATCCTGGCCCTGGCGCGCGCGCTGGTGCCCAACCCCTGGCTGCTGCTGCTGGACGAGCCGAGCGAAGGCATCCAGCCTTCCATCGTGCAGGAGATCGGCAGCACGCTGGCCCAGCTGCGCACCGAGCACAAGCTCTCGCTCGTCATCGTCGAGCAGAACCTGGACCTGGTGCTCGACGTGGCCGACCGCGTGCTGGTGGTCGAACGCGGCCGCGTGGTGCGCGAGATGGCCGCGGTGGACCTGCGCGGCGGCGCCTTCGCCGAGCTGCTGGGCATGGGCTCGGCGCGCACGACGCGGGTCCATGGCGCACCGGCGGCGCCGCCGCCATCGGCCCCGCGTTCTGCCGTGGCCAGCGCGCCCGCCGCACCGCCGCCTTCGGCGCCCGCCCGCGCCAGCGGACCGAAACCCAAGCGAGAGACCGCCGCGCCGCGCGCGGCCGCCAGTGAAGCCTACGGGCCGGGGGGAACCATGTCGACCGTCAAGCGACCGACCGTCGAGCAGCTGCACCAGATCGTGGACTCGCTGCACATGAGCATGTCCACGCGCGAGGTCGCGGACTATCTGCAAATCCTGGAAGGCACCTTCCAGGCCTACGACCGCCTGGCCCAGTTGCCTGACCACCTGCCGCCGGTGCGCTACCCGCGCACCCCGGGCGTCAGGCCCGGCGCGGCCGACAACCCGCTCAACGCCTGGGCCGTGAAGACCGAGGTGCACGGCGCCGCGCACGGTCCGCTGGCCGGCAAGCGCGTGGTGCTGAAGGACAACGTGTGCCTGGCCGGCGTGCCGATGATGAACGGCGCCTCGTCACTCGAAGGCTACGTGCCCGACATCGACGCCACCGTGGTCACGCGCATCCTGGACGCCGGCGGCACCATCGTCGGCAAGGCGCATTGCGAGTACTTCTGCCTGTCCGGCGGCAGCCACACCTGCGCTGCGGGGCCGGTGCACAACCCGTACCGCTACGGCTACTCGGCCGGCGGCTCGTCTTCCGGTTCGGCCGCGCTGGTGGGCGCGGGCGAAGTGGAAATGGCGATCGGCGGCGACCAGGGCGGCTCCATCCGCATGCCCGCCAGCTGGTGCGGCATCTACGGCATGAAGGGCACGCACGGCCTGGTGCCCTACACCGGCGTGATGCCGATCGAAGCCACCATCGACCACACCGGCCCGATGACGGCCACGGTGGCCGACAACGCGCTGCTGCTGGAGGTGATCGCCGGTGCCGACGGCCTGGACCCGCGCCAGTACAACCCGCGCGTGGACCGCTACACCGCCGCGCTGGGCCGCGGCGTGGCGGGCCTGCGCATCGGTGTGCTGCTGGAAGGCTTCAGCCGGCCCGAGAGCGAACCCGACGTCGACCGCTACGTGCGCCAGGCCGCCGACCGCTTCCGCTCGCTCGGCGCCACGGTGGAAGACGTCTCGGTGCCCATGCACCTGGACGGCCCGGCGATCTGGACCTCGATCGCCATCGAAGGCCTGCAGGCGCAGATGATGAACGGCAACGGCATGGGCTTCAACTGGCGCGGCCTGTACACCACCAGCCTGCTGGACGCCCACGCCGCCTGGCGCGCGCGCGCCAACGAGCTGTCGCCGTCGCTGAAGCTGTGCATGATGGCGGGCGAGTACTTCATGCGCGACTACCGCGGCCACTTCTACGCCAAGGCGCAGAACCTGAGCCGTCTGCTGAGCAAGCAATACGACGACGCGCTGCAGAAGTACGACCTGCTGCTGCTGCCCACCCAGCCGATGAAGGCCACGCCCATCCCGCCCGCCAACGCCCCCATCAAGCTGTGGGTGCAGCGCGCGCTGGAGATGGTGAACAACACCTGCCCCTTCGACGTGACCGGCCACCCGGCGATGAGCATTCCCTGCGGGCTTTCCAACGGGCTGCCGGTGGGCCTGCAGCTGGTGGGGCGGCACTGGGCCGAATCCACCATCTACCGCGCGGCGCACGCGTACGAGCAGTCCGGGGACTGGCGGACGTTCTGAAGGTGGAAGCAGTGTCTGCATTCGGCCCGGAGCGGCCTGTGGCCCGAGCAAGCGTTGCATGTGACGCACCGGTCGCGGCGCGGTCCCGTCCGTCATGCTGGAGCCCCCCTCCCGGAGGGGGGCTGGGGGGAGCGGTCGAACCTGCTGGGCCGACAACCGACCTTGCGCTCCTGACATGCAGAGCAACGCCTTCAGCTCCGAATGGCTGCGCGGCGGCGCCGACGACCGCCTGAAGCCGCCCGGCAGCCAGAGCTACGTGGCCGGCGCCACGACCGAGCCCTTGCGCTACCTGACCGTGCCGCAGCAGCTGGACAAGACCGTGGGCCGCCATGGTGCGCGGCCGGCGGCCATCTTCCACGCCGAGCGCAAGACCCTCAGCTGGTACGACCTGCAGCGCCAGGCCGACGACGTGGCTGCGGCCCTGCTGGCGCTGGGCATCCGGCGCGGCAACCGGGTGGGCATCTGGGCGCCGAACCGCAGCGAATGGCTGCTGGCGCAGTTCGGTACCGCGCGCATCGGCGCCGTGCTGGTCAACATCAACCCGGCCTACCAGAGCAGCGAGCTGGAATACGCGCTCAACAAGGTGCGCTGCCGCGTGCTCATCACCGCGCGCGGCCACAAGGCGAGCGACTACCTGGCCACGCTGCGCAGCCTGGCGCCCGAGCTGGACCGCCCGGGCGGCGAGCCGGTGCTGGAGTCGTTCCGCCTGCCGCACCTGAAGCACGTGGTGGTGCTGGACGACGCGGCCCACCCCAAGGCGCCGCTGCCGCCGAAGGCGCAGCGCTTCGCCGACTTCGTGCGCCAGGCCGGGCCGGCGCAGCGCGCGCGGCTGGCCGGCCTGTCGGCGGCGCTGGAGCCCGACGACCCCATCAACATCCAGTTCACCAGCGGCACCACGGGGTCGCCCAAGGGCGCGATGCTGAGCCACTTCAACATCGTCAACAACGCCCGCTTCACGGCCAAGGCGATGGGACTGACGCCCGAAGACCGGCTGTGCATCCCGGTGCCGCTGTACCACTGCTTCGGCATGGTGCTGGGCGTGCTGGCCTGCGCGGCCACCGGTGCCACGATGGTGTTCCCGGGCGAGGGCTTCGACGCCCGGGCCACGCTGGACGCGGTGGAACGCCACCGCTGCACCGCGCTGCACGGCGTGCCCACCATGTTCGTGGCGCTGCTGGCCGAGCCCTCGCTGCGCGAGCGCGACGTCTCCAGCCTGCGCACCGGCATCATGGCCGGCGCGCCCTGTCCGATCGAGGTGATGCGCCGCGTGGTGGGCGAACTTCACATGCCCGAGGTGACCATCGCCTACGGCATGACCGAGACCAGCCCGGTGAGCTTCCAGTCGGCCCCAGGCGACCCGCTGGAGCGGCGCGTGTCCACCGTCGGCCGCGTGCACCCGCACCTGGAGGTGAAGATCGTGGATGCCGCGGGCCGCATGGTGCCGGTGGGCCAGCCGGGCGAGCTGTGCACGCGCGGCTATTCGGTCATGCGCGGCTACTACGAAGACCCCGAACGCACGCGCGAAGTGCTGGACGACGCGGGCTGGATGCACACCGGCGACCTGGCCACCATCGACGCCGACGGCTACTGCAACATCGTCGGCCGCGTGAAGGACATGCTCATCCGCGGTGGCGAGAACGTCTTTCCGCGCGAGGTGGAAGCCTTCCTGCACCAGCACGAGAAGGTGCAGGACGTGCAGGTGTTCGGCGTGCCCGACGCGAAGTACGGCGAGGAGGTCTGCGCCTGGATCGTGCTGAAGCCGGGCGCCAGCGCCACCGCCGAGGAGATCGGCGCGTACTGCCAGGGCCGCATCGCGCACTACAAGGTGCCGCGGCACGTCCGCTTCGTGCCCGGCTTCCCGCTCACCGCCACCGGCAAGGCGCAGAAGTTCATGATGCGCGAAGCGATGATGCGCGAACTGAGCCTGAAGGAAGCGAAGACGGCGTGACCGAAGACGACCTGGCCTTCCTGGACGCCACCTCGGTGGCGAAGCTGCTGCACACGCGCCAGCTGTCGCCGGTGGAGCTGGCGCACCAGATGCTCAACCGCATCCAGCGCCTGGAGCCGCAACTGGGCGCATTCGCGCTGGTCACGCCCGAAGTGGCGATGGCGCAGGCGCGTGAAGCCGAGAAGCTGCTCCTGCAGCGCCGCGTGCTGGGCCCGCTGCACGGCGTGCCCATCGGGCTGAAGGACCTGTGCTACACCAAGGGCATCCGCACGATGGCGGGCATGCCGATCCACAAGGACTTCGTGCCCGCTTACGACGGCACGGTGGTGAAGCGCCTGCGCGAGGCCGGCACCGTGCTGCTGGGCAAGCTGCAGATGACCGAAGGCGCCTTCGCCGACCACCACGACGACATCCGCGTGCCGGTCAACCCCTGGCACCGCGACCACTGGTCGGGCGCGTCCAGCAGCGGCAGCGGCGTCGCGGTGGCCGCCGGCCTGTGCTTCGCCGCGCTGGGCACCGACACCGGCGGTTCGATCCGCTTTCCCTCGGCGGCCAACGGCTGCACCGGACTGAAGCCCACCTGGGGCCGGGTGCCGGTGCATGGCGCCTTCGAGCTGGCCAAGTCGCTGGACCACATCGGGCCCATGGCGCGCAGCGCGGCCGACTGCGGGGCGATGCTGGGCCTCATCGCCGGCGCCGACCCCGACGACCCCACCGCGCTGCAGGACCCGGTGCCCGACTTCCTGGCCGGCGACCCCACGCAGCTGTCCAACCTGCGCATCGGCTTCGACCCCGAATACGCCAGTGGGCTGGACGCGACCATGCAGCGCGCCGTGGACGAAGCCGCCGCCGCGCTGCGCGCGCTGGGCGCCGATTTCCGCCACGTGCGCTTCCCGGACGTGACCGACGCCGTCAACGACTGGCCCGCCGCCTGCGCGGTGGAGACGGCCGTCGCCCACCAGGACACCTACCCGGCACGCAAGTCCGAATACTGCGAAGGCCTGGCCGGCCTGATCGAGATGGGGCGCACCCTGCGCGGTCAGGACCTGCAGAAGATCTGGTTGCGCCGACGCGCCTTCTCCGGCCGCGTGAATGCGCTCTTCGAGACCATCGACCTGCTGCTGATCCCGGCGCAGCCCATCGCGTCACCCACCATGGCGCAGATGGAGACCCTGGGCACCGACCCCGAAGGCTTCGCCAGGCTGGTGCGCTTCACCGCGCCTTTCGACATGGGGGGGCACCCGACCATCACGCTGCCCGCCGGCTTCACGCGCCAGGGCACCCCGGTGGCGGTGCAGCTGGTGGCGGGCCGCCTGCAGGAAGCGAAGCTGGTGCGGGCGGGCATGGCCTTCCAGCGCGTGACCGACTGGCACCGGCTGCGGCCCGCGTTCCGCTGAAGCAGAAGCCGGAGTCCCGACTCGCCCCGCTGCGCCATGCATGAGCTGAAGCCGCTGCCGCCCACCCCATTGGGCCGCTACCGCCACTACAAGGGCGGCGAGTACGAGGTGCTCGGCGTCGCCCGCCACAGCGAGACGCAGGAGCCGATGGTGGTCTACCGGCCGCTGTACGACGACAGCGGCTGGTGGGCGCGTCCGCATTCCATGTTCTTCGAGCAGGTCGCGGTCGCGGGCGTTCTGCGCCCGCGGTTCGAGCGCGTGGAAGGCGGGTAGCGGCCCGGGACGGCCGTTCCTTGGCTTGCCGGCCTTGCGACGCGGGCGCCGCGGCAATGGCATCATCACCGCGCCTTCCACTCCGCCCAAGGCCCGTGCCATGTACCGCCTGCATTGCTTCGCCCAGTCCGGCAACTGCTTCAAGGCCGCCTTCATGCTGCGCGCCCTGGGCCAGCCCTGGGAAGCGGTGCCGGTCGACTTCATGAACGGCGTGACGCGCACGCCGGCCTGGCGCGAGAGCACCAACGAAATGGGCGAAGCGCCGGTGCTGGAAGACGGCACGCACCGCTTCACGCAGTCGGGCCTGATCCTGTCGGTGCTGGCCGAACGCCATGGCGCCTTCGGCGGCCGCACGCAGGAAGAGCGCTGGGAAGCGCAGCGCTGGATCCTGTTCGACAACCACAAGTTCACCAGCTACTTCGCCACCTGGCGCTTCATGAAGTCGTTCGGCCCCACGGCGCCGGACCCGGTGGTGATGGCCTGGCTGCGGCCGCGCGTGGAAAGCGCCTTCGGCATCGTCGACCGCCACCTGGCGAAGCAGCCCTTCATGGTGGGCGACGCGCCGACCATCGCCGACTTCTCGCTCAGCGGCTACCTGTTCTATCCGGTCGACGAGAGCGGCATCGACCTCGCGGCGCAGTTCCCGAACCTGCACGCGTGGACGCTGCGGCTGCGCGCGCTGCCGGGCTGGGGCTCGCCCTACGACGTGATGCCGGGCGCCTACATCGCGCCGCGCTGGTAGGCGCTGCGGCGCTTCAGCGCTGCACGCGTTCCATGCGCCGCCACTCGGCGGTGGACCCCTGGTTCGGGTTGACGCCGGGGTCGTCGGTGCCGAACAGGCGGCCCTGGCGGTCGGTCCAGTAGTAGCGGTGCGTGGTGGGCAGTTCCTGCGGCGGCCGGTTGCCGTAGGGGTCGGCGAAGGTCTGCACGTTGCCCAGGTTCTCTCGCACCGCGAAGTTTCGCCGGTCGTTGCTGGCGTTGCGCTGATCGACCACGCCTTGCCAGTTGGCCTGCGACCATTGGCGGTACTGGCGCGCCGCTTCGGCATAGGCGGTGGAATTGCGCAGGTTCTGCTGCATGATGCCGCGCTGGCCGAAGGCGCCGCCGTTGGTGGCCGCCACCTGCGCCGCCACCTGCGGCAGCCAGGGCGCGTAGCGCGGCCACTGCGCGGCGTGGGCGAAGGCGCCGTTGAGCGCCATCGTCGCGCTGTCGTAGGCCGGCGCCACCGAGACGCGCGCCACGCCCTGCCAGGGCTGGCCGTTGAGCACGAAGGCCACCTCGAAGGCCAAGGCCTGCGAAAAGCCCTGCGCGGGCGCCGCCTGCTGCGGCGCGCCCATCTGCAGGTTCTGCGGGCGCATCGCCATCAGCTTCTCCTGCGCGAAGCGCATCGCCGGGTACTGCACCGGCAGGCCGGAGTTGCCCACCATCACCGTCAGCGCCTGCTGGTCGGGCGCCACCAGCGTGAGCGCGAAGGGGCCGTCTTCGCCGACGCGCCAGCCCGGCGGCATGGCGTAGGCGAAGTAGGCGGTCTGGCCGATGGGCAGGTCGAACGAAGGCTGCTGCGCCTGGGCGGCGGGCAGGGCGGCCAGCATGGCCAGCAGGGCGAGGGCGTGTTTCATCTCAGCGGTCCGGCACGAAGGTGTAGTTGAAGGTGGGCACGAAGCCGCTGAAGCTGGTGGTGTAGTTGGGGGGCTGCAGCGCGCCGGCCGGGAAGCCCTGGTCGGAAATGGAAGGCAGCCAGATGAAGGTGGCGTTGACGCCGGTGTCGGGCAAGCCGTTGCGCGTCCACACGCCGGGCAGCGGCGTGCCGGGGTCCAGCACCTCCAGGCCCACGTGGTCCTGGCCGATGACGGTGGTGAAGTCGGTCGCCGGCGGCGGCGGTTCCATCGTCATGCGGAAGTTCAGCGTCACCGTGGTCACGCTGTTGGCCACCGGCGTGAAAACCGGGCCGTATTCCTGGATCGCGCAGCACACGCGAGTGCCGTTGGTGCCGGCCTTGTTCTGGTACAGGTTGCGCAGCCGCACGAAGCGCATGCGGCCGGTGACCGGGCCCACGCGCACGCTGGCGGTGGTCACGGTGCCGGGCACGGGCACGCCGGGGTCCTGCGCCGAGAACGTGATGATGGTGCAGCTGCCTGCCAGCCCGGCCCAGGGGAAGGCCAGGTTGGGGAACTGGTTGATGCCGTCCTGCGCCGGCGGGCCGTCGACGCAGCGCATGCCGTTGTTGGGCGCGTTGGTGCTGGCCAGGCCGATGGTCTGCGGGGCGCCGCCGCCACCGGCGCCGCCGCCGTCACCGCCGCCGCCGCCGCAGGCGGCGAGCTGCAGTGCCAGCACGGCCGCAGTGAACTGGGAAAGGAAGGACTTGGACATCGGGCGCTCCGCGCGGTTGGCAACGGAACGCAATGTCCTCTTCGACCGCTAGCCCATCGCTAGCAGCGGGGCGCGAGGCTCAGAACCCGATCGTCAGCAGCGAGAACAAGGCGACCAGCGTGATGACGCCGGCCGTCCCGTAGCACAGCCCCTTCGACCCCGCCGAAAGGTGGATGCCCACGTCGTGCAGGCTGTGCAGCAGCCGGTGTGCCGCGTGCCACGCGAACATCATCACCAGCCCGAACAGCACCAGCTTACCGGCTGGGTTTTTCGCGATGGCCAGCACCGTGCCGTAGTTCAGCCCGTTCAGGCCACCCTTCCACCCCAGCGGCCCGGCGATGCCGGTGACCCAGGTGAGCGCGGTGCCGAACAGCGCCGCCAGCATGCCGCCGGCACCGAACATCAGCCAGAAGATGGGAGCGTGCGAACGTCTTCTCATGGCCTTCTCCTCACCAGCACAGCGCCAGCACCACGACCGTGGACACCACCGCGGCGGCGATACCAGCGCGCGTGATGGTCTCGCCCGGCACGCGCTTGCCGCCGCTCATGATGGGCGCCATCGTCTTGGGCATGATCTCGAACCAGCTCTGCGCGTGGACCACGAAGCTCACCAGCAGCACCACGTGCAGCAGCAGCGCCAGCGGGCTGCGCAGCGCGGCGACATAGCCGTTCCACGCCGCTTCCCCTTGCGACAGGCGCACCAGGCCCCAGGCCAGGATCACCGCGTAGACCAGCACGCCCAGGGCGGTGACCTCGCGCACCATGTAGCGCATGAAGAAGGGATCGCGGTTCCACCAGCCCTTCATCGGGCGCACGTAGGGTCTGCGGGCGGGCGTCACTTGGAACCTCCCTTCGGCAGGAAGCGCAGGAAGTAGTCCTTTGCGCTGTTGATCTTGTTCTGGTTCACCGCATTGGCCGGGTCCACGTGCTTGGGGCAGACCTCGCTGCAGTAGGCCACCGCGGTGCAGCTCCAGACGCCTTCCTCGGCGTTCAGGATCTCCATGCGCTGCTCGCGCCCGCCGTCGCGCGAATCGGCGTTGTAGCGGTGCAGCAGCGCCAGCACGCCGGGCCCGGTGAATTCGGGGTTGATGCCGAACTGCGGACAGGCGGCGTAGCACAGCATGCAGTTGATGCAGTGGCTGAAGGAAGCGAACTGCTCCAGCTGCGCCGGCGTCTGCAGGTATTCGCCTTCGCTGACCTTCTTCTTCTCTTTCGGAATGAGGTAGGGCTTGATCTGCTCGAGCTTGCTGACGAAGGGCTTGGCGCTGGCGATCAGGTCGCGCTCGATCGGCAGGTGCTGCAGCGCTTCCACCTTGATGGGCCCGGGCAGCAGGTCGCGCACGAAGGTCTGGCAGCCCAGGCGCGGCTTGCCGTTGACCATGACGCCGCAGCTGCCGCAGATGGCCATGCGGCACGACCAGCGGAAGCTGAGCGTGCCGTCGAGTTCGTACTTGATGTGCTGCAGCGCCTGCAGCACCGACATGTCGGGCGTGAAGGGCACCGTGTAGCGCTGCCACACGGGTTCGGCGTCCTGCTCGGGGCGGTAGCGCAGGACTTCGATCTCGACGCTGGTGACCGTGGCGGTGGAGGTGGGGGTGGTGACTTCAGCCATGACGTGCCTCGCTGGCCTTGCGTTCGGCTTCCGCCGCTTCGCCGGCGGCGCCGTAGGCGCGCTTGCCCGGCGCGCTGCTGGTGATCTTCACCGGCCCGTAGTCGATGCGCGGCGGCCCGCCCGGCACGTACCAGGCCAGCGAATGCTTGAGGAAGTTGACGTCGTCGCGCTCGGTGTAACCGTCCAGCCGCTGGTGCGAGCCGCGCGATTCGCGCCGCTGCAGCGCCGAATGCGCCATCGCCTCCGCCACCTCGAGCTGGTAGCCCAGTTCCAGCGCCAGCAGCTTCTCGGTGTTCCAGCCGCGCGAGCCGTCGTCCACGCGCACGCGGCGGAAGCGTGCCTTCAGTTCGTCCAGCTTGTCGCAGGTGGCCTGCAGGGTGTCGGCGCTGCGGTAGATGCCGCAGCCGTCTTCCATGGTCTGCGCCATCTCGCGCCGCAGGGTCGCGATGCGCTCGCTGCCGGCGCCGGCCGCGACCTGGCGCTCGATCTCGGCGGCGCGCTGCTCGGCCATGGCGGTCAGCTTGGTGGTGCTGCCGTCGGGCACGGTGCGCACCCAGGCCGCGGCCTCGTCGCCCGCCACCTTGCCGAACACCAGCAGTTCGGTGAGCGAGTTCGACCCCAGCCGGTTCGCGCCGTGGATGCCCACGCTGGAGCATTCGCCGGCCGAGTACAGCCCGCCCAGGTTGGCGGCGGTGCGGCCGTCGGCCAGGATGCCGCCCATGGTGTAGTGCACCGCAGGCAGCACGGGGATGGGCTCCTTCGCCGGGTCCACGCCCAGGTATTCGACCGCCAGCTCGTAGATCTGTGGCAGCCGTTCGCGCAGCTTGGCTTCGCCCAGGTGGCGCAGGTCCAGGTGCACCACGGGACCGTGGCGGCTGGTGACGGTGCGGCCCTTCTGCTTCTCGTGCCAGTAGGCCTGGCTCAGGCGGTCGCGCGGGCCCAGTTCCATCGCCTTGTTGCGTGGCTCGGGGGTGGCCGGGCCCAGGCCGTAGTCCTGCAGGTAGCGGTAGCCGTCCTTGTTGAGCAGGAAGCCGCCTTCACCACGGCAGGCTTCGGTGAACAGCAAGCCGGTGCCGGGCATGCAGGTGGGGTGGTACTGCACGAACTCCATGTCGCGCAGCGGCACGCCGTGGCGGTAGGCCAGCGCCATGCCGTCGCCGGTGACGATGCCGCCGTTGGTGTTCTCGCGGAACACGCGGCCGGCGCCGCCGGTGGCGATGATCACGGCACGCGCCTGGATCAGGCGGAATTCGCCGCTTTCGATGTCGATCGCCAGCACGCCCTGCACGCGGCCGTCTTCGACCATCAGGTCGACGCAGAAGTGCTCGTCCAGGCGCTTGATCGAGGGGTACTGGATCGAGGTCTGGAACAGCGTGTGCAGCATGTGGAAGCCGGTGCGGTCGGCGGCGAACCAAGTGCGTTCGATCTTCATGCCGCCGAAGGCGCGCACGTTCACGTGCCCGTCCGGTTTGCGGCTCCAGGGGCAGCCCCAGTGCTCCATCTGCACCAGCTCGTCGTGCGCGCGCTGCACGAAGAAGTCGACCACGTCCTGCTCGCACAGCCAGTCGCCACCGGCCACGGTGTCGTGGAAATGCGCTTCCAGGCTGTCGTGCGCCTGCGTCACCGCGGCGGCACCGCCTTCGGCCGCCACCGTGTGGCTGCGCATCGGGTAGACCTTGGAGATGAGGGCGACCGACAGCTTGGGGTCGGCTTCGGCCACCGCGATGGCGGCGCGCAGGCCCGCGCCACCGCCGCCGATGATGGCCACATCGGTTCGGATTGTCTGCATGGTGTGTGTGTGCCCCTACCGGGTGAACACCAGCTTCTGGTACAGCCCGCCGAAGAAGGTGCGTTTGGAAACCAGCTTCGCGGCGCCGGGCGCCATGAAGTCGGCCACTTCGTTGTGCCACAGGTCCATGGCGAAGGGTTCCAGGCGCCGGAAGATCAACCGCATCAGCGGCCGCACCGGGTGCCAGCGAACGGGCTGGTGGTAGTCGACCACCACCACCTTGCCGCCCGGCTTGACCACGCGCATGGCCTCGGCCAGGGTGGCCCTGCGCACGCTGGCGGGTTGCTCGTGCAACAGGAAGAACATCAGCACCTGGTCGTAGCTGGCGTCGGGCAGCGCGAGGGCGGACGAATCGCCCTGCACCAGCGTCACGCGTTCGTCGGCCGGCAGTTTGCGGCGCAGGTTGTCCAGCTGCACGGGCAGGATGTCCAGCACGTCCAGCGTCGCTTCCGGCACCAGGCGGCGGCGCAGCTTCACGGTGAGGTTGCCGTACACGCAGGCCAGCTGCAGGTTGCGGCCGCGCACGGGCTGGCCCATCTCGTCGAGCGCGCTGTCGCGCAGGCGGCCGTAGTTGCCGAACAGGATGGTGTCGACGAGCCATTCGCGTTCGAACACCTGCACCGCCTTGGGGTGGACGTAGGCCCACCAGTAGGTCTCGTCCAGGTACTTCGGCACCTGCAAGGCCTGCGAAGGGCTGGGGGCGGCAGAGGGTGCGCCGGCGACGGCGGGCCCGGAGATGTTCATCCTCGTTCCTTCTTGTCGTTGGTGGTTTCAGAACCGATAACGCAAGGCCAGGCGCACCACGTTCACATGATATTGCGCCGGCTGTTCGCCCAGGGCAAGCAAGTTGGAGACCGTGGACGGGCCGACACCATCGTAGTGCCAGTCGGCGGCCGAATAGCGTTCGAACCACCAGCTGCCCACCAGCGCCAGCGCGGGCCGCACCTGCCAGGTGGCCTGCAGGCGCAGCGTGTCCTGCGCGCTGCCGATGTTCGGGAACAGCGGCGCGTCGCCGCCCGTGGCCACCACCGTGCGGCTGCGCGAACGGGCGACGGTGGCATCGCCGTCCAGCTGCAGCTTGCCCTTCAGCAGCATCTGCCTCACGCCCAGACCCAGCACCTCGGTGCCGTCGCGGCTGTTGGCGCGCCAGTCGGGCCCGGCGAAGACCGAGCTGCCGGCCTGGCGCGAGCGCACGCGCTCGAACTGGCCGAAGCCGCGGATCTGCAGGTCGTCGGTCACGGCGACCGCGAAGTCGGCGCCCATGTCCAGGGTCTGGCCGTCGGTCAGGCCGATGGGCGAACGCGTGTAGTCGTCGTTGGACCAGTCGGCGTGCAGCGTGACGGTGGCGTTCTCGGCCGGCCGCGTGTCCACCCGCAGGCCCACGCTGTCGCGCAGACGGTCGGCCATGTTGTACTTGCGCAGCAGCGGGTTTTCCGGCGGGTCGATGGTGACGACGGTGCCGTAGTCGCCGCGCTGGCGGTCGGCATGCGCCAGCTTCAGCGCCACCGTGGCTTCGCCGCCCAGCGGCATGCTGCCGCGCGTCCAGACCGTGGTCTCGTGCGTGTTCACCACCTCCTGGTAGGAACGTTCGCGGCGGTCGTATTCGACCCCGCCCGACAGCTGCAGCCTGGCCGGGCCGCGCCAGTCGGCGTGCAGCTTCAGGCGGTCCTGCTTGAAGTCGTAGGGCAGGTTGGTGCGCTCGGTAGCGCCGACGAACATGTCGGTGGAGACCGCCGGGTAGGCGTTCGAAGGCGTGCGGTTGTCGCGCAGGTCGCGCGCCACGCTGGCGTGCAGGCGCAGGCCTTGCATCGGCGTGGCGCTCACGCGCAGGCTGCCGTTGAAGGTCTTCACGCGCCCCTGCAGCGACGACTGCGGCAGGTCGGCCGCCGTCACGCCGAGGCCGGTGTTGAGCGTGGGCGCCAGGAAGGCGGCGTCCTGCGTCATGGTGCCTGCGGCGATCTCGCCGCTGACCTGCACCTCGGGCATCGGGTCCCAGCCCGCGTTGGCGTAGAGCTGGTGGAACTGGTTGTCGGGCGCCTGCGCCATCTGGCCCGTGCCGGCGCCGGCCACCACGGGGGTAAACGGGTTGTCCCAGGTGAGCGAGGTCTCGTGGTTGCGGAAGCGCGAAAGCTGCCAGGCCACGCTGCCGCGCAGCGGGCCCCTTGCATAGGCGGCCGAGACTTCCAGCTGGTCGGTCACCTGGTCGATGGGCAGCAGCAGCGCCGTCGCGGTGGAGTAGAAGGACCCGCCCAGGCGCTGCAGGCCTTCGCGCGTGTCGCGCCGCACGCTGACGCTCAGGTTCAGGTCGGGCACCGCCTGCAGGGTGGCGCCGGCGTCGTAGCGCTTGCGAGTGAAGCCCAGCTCCACCGATTGCAGGCTGTCGGCCAGCGGCATGGCGCCGGTGCTGGCTGCGGGGGCGAAGGGCAGGGTGAGGCGGTTGCCGCCGACGCCCAGGAAGGGGGTGCGTCCGCTGTCGGACAGCAGGTGCGGTGTCTCGCCATAACCCAGCTGCAGCTTGACCAGGCCGTCCAGCCCGCCTTGGGCGGCCAGGGTGCGCGTGTCCAGGCCCAGGTCGGTGGCGGCGACGTCGCCCCAGGCGCCTTCGCCGTCGCGCCAGCGCAGGGTGCCGCCGGCGATGACATGGCCGCCGGAGCGGTCCAGGCCGGTGTAGTCGCCATAGCGGGCCGAAGCGGTGCTGGCATAGCCGGCGCCGGCCTCGACCGTGCCGGTGGTGCCCTTCTCGAAGGGGCAGGCCTCGCACTTCCACTGGGAGGTGTCGACCACCGGCGCGCCGGCGGCGGCGCCGGCCAGCGCACCGAGCGCGGCCAGCACGAAGATGGAGCTGTAGGTGTTCATGGTGGGCCCCTCAGCGCATCAGCTTGGCGCCGGCCGGGTGGTTCGACCCGTGCACCTGAGAGTGGCAGTTGGTGCAGCTGCCGGCGACCAGGAAGAGGGCGCCGGTGCCGCCGTTGACCGGCAGGCCGCCCGGCGTGCGCGCGACCGCGGGGTGTCCGGCCGGGCTGTGGCATTGCTGGCACAGCAGCGGCGTGCTCTTCGTGAGCATCGCATTGCGCACCGAGCCGTGGGCGTCGTGGCAGAGCGAGCAGTCTTCGGTCACCGGCGCGTGTTCCCACAGCACCGGGCCGCGCTTTTCGGCGTGGCAGGTGTAGCAGGTCTGGTTGATCGTCGGCTTGATCAGCGTGGAGGGCCCGGAAGAGCCGTGCACGTTGTGGCAGTCGGTGCAGGTCATGCGGCCCTGGCGCACCGGGTGCGAAGAGGTCTTCATGAAGTCGGCGCGCTGTTCCTTGTGGCAGCGCAGGCAGACCTCGGCCTGGCCGGTCTTGGTGCGCACGGCGTCGCGTTCGCTGTGCAGCTGGTGGCAGTCGGAGCAGCCGAGCTGCGCACTTGCATGGGCGCCGGCATGCCAGCCGTTGCGCGGGCCGTCCGCGTGGCATTCCATGCAGGGCGCATTGCGCTCGGCCGCGCTCATGAAGGAGTCGGCCTTCTGGCTGTTGATCGTGAGCTTGGTCTTGCTGCCCTTGGCCCCGTGGCGTGCCCCCGGGCCATGGCAGGCTTCGCACTGCAGCCCGCCGGGGCCGAAGGGCGAATGGGCGCCACGCCGCGTGCCGTGGCGACTCTTGAAGATGCCGTTGGTGACGAAGGTGGCGGTGTCGGCTTCGGCGTCGTGGCACTCGTAGCAGGAGTCGGCGCCCTTGGCGCTGTATTCGGTGCCCGGTCCGGGAGCGGCCGCCGACGCCGGGGCGGCGGGCGCGGTCGCCTTGTCCTGGGCCGCGGCCCAGGGGGCGGCCCACAGCCCGGCCAGCAGCGCCAGCGCCGCGGCCGCGCGGTGGGCGCGGTGGAATAGGTTCATTTCTTCGCTCCCGGCAGGTTCTTCTTGTCCTGCAGTGCCACCATGCGGTGGCGCAGCGCCTGGTACACGCCGGCCGGCAGCACCTGCTTGGTCACCAGTTCGGCCTTGGTGAGGTAGGGGCGCCCGGCCACGATGCGCTCGGCTTCGGCGTCGCCGATGCCGGGCAGCGTCTTCAACTGGGCGCGGCTGGCGTGGTTGATGTCCACCAGCTTCGGCCTCGGCGCCGAGGCGGTCAGGGGCGCGGCCGGCGCCGGGCTTGCCGCCTGCGCGCCGGCCGCGAGGGCCGGCACGAGGAGCAGCGTGGCAAGGAGTCTTCTCATGTCCACCGCTTCGGTGCCGGCCACGGGGTCTGCCTTACTTCGCGTGCATCACCTTGATGTCGGCGATGCGGCCGCTGGCGTGGCAGATCATGCAGGTCTCGGTCGTCGCCAGCGCCGTGGTGCGCGCCAGGTAGATCGAGCCGCCGTTCGCTTCCATGTGGGCCTTCGCGTCACGGCTGTCGTGGCAGGCGAAGCAGGCGGTCGCGACCGGCGAGTTCACCAGCGTCGTGCCCGAGGCTTCCACGCTCGTGCCCGGGGCCACGGTGTAGAAGTTGCCCAGCGGGTCGCAGGCATTGGTGGCCGTGGCTCCGAGGTTGAAGCTGTAGCCGATGCCGTAGCTGGTGATCGCGGCCGCGGTGGACTTCGTCACGTAGGGCGACAGGCTGTACGCCGAGAGCGCGGTGCCGGTGGAGGCCGTGCCGGCCACGCAGGTGGTGCCGCTCACCTTCCAGCCGGGGATCGTCTCGCCGCTGGCCGGGTAGATGCCCTGGCCGACGGTGCGGTACAGGCGGCTGGCCATGGTGGCGTCCGACAGCGGCGTGTTGTTCTGCTGGTAGAAGTAGTAGCTGCCCGGCAGGTGGCAGGTCTCGCAGTCCTTCAGCACGCCCGGGTATTCGACGTTGGCGAAGGACTCGCTGGTCGAAGAAGCGTGCCAGGTGAACGCGTTGCTGCGCATGGCTCCGGCGTGGATGCCGTGGACGAAGCTGGTCGAGTCGGCCGACCAGCCGCTGCTGGTCTGGTTCGGGCGGTGGCACCACGAGCACGTAGTGCCGTCGTTGCGCTGCCCGGCGTGGAAGGCGTCCTCGGTGAAGGTGCCCAGCTCCTGGTGGCAGTTGTTGCAGCGCGCGTCATCGACGATGGCGCGCCGGCCGGTGAAGCCGGTGGCCACCTTCTGCGCGTTGGGCGCGATGACGATCAGACCGCCGGTCTTGTTGGGCATGCCGGTCGTCAGGCCGCTGGTCGCGGTGGCGTCGGTCACCGGGTAGTCGGTCAGGTTGGTCTGGGTCAGCGGCAGCGTGTTGATCACGCTGTACGAATAGCCCAGGCCGCCCGTCAGCATCTTCGCGCTGGTGGGGATCGTCACGCCGGTCAGGGTGGCCGTGTAGTAGCCGTCGGCGTCCGGGCCCGTGAGCGTGCCCTTGCCGGCACCGGAGGCGGTGCCATTCCACAGGCTGCGCAGGTAGCCGCTGGCGGTCGCGTTGAAGTCCGCCGGCGCGGCGATGCCGTCCTGCGGGACCGAGAACACGAAGTACACGCTCGGGCTGCCCATGAAGCCGGACCAGATCTCCTGGCTGCCGACCGCGGTGGCGGGGTCGAAGGTGTTGAGGTCGGCGCGGGCGCCGTTCTGCAGGATGCGGAACACCATCACCGGCTGGCGGCTGCCGTTGAGCGAGACGCTCTTGAGGTCGTAGCTCACCTTCACCGCACCGGCCGGCAGGCGGCTGGTGTTGGAGGCGATCCACGCCGCGTTGGTGTTGCTGTTCGTCCCGCCGGCCAGCAGAGAATTGGCCGGGTTCGGCGGCGTCACGGGCAGGTGCTCGACGTCGATGACGTCGGGCTTGTGGCACAGCGCGCACAGCGAATCGTCGGGCTGCGGGCCGGCCGGGTGACCGAACGGGCTGGAGACCAGGCCCTTCGCCGCGTCGGCGATGGTGACGCCGGTGCCGGTGGCGAAGTTGATGCCGTCATGGCAGCCGCCGCAGGCCAGCCGGCTGGGGGCGTTCTTCCAGTTGTCGCCCTGCGCGGTCTTCGTCGAGGTGGTGCTCGGGGAGGTGCTGTCGTGGCACTTGGTGCAGTTGCGCAGGTCCTGCGGGTACTTCACCTCGTTGAGCAGGATGTCGGAGTTGTAGTTCTTCTTCGCCAGGTGTTCGCCCATGTGGATCTTGTGGACGAAGTTCGGCAGGTTGTAGACCGAGCGGCCGTCGACCACGTCGACCTTGGTGCTGGTGAAGGTCAGCGTGGTCGGGTTGATCGTCGCTTCGGTCTGGCCGTACTTGCGCTGCGCCGTGTGGCACACCACGCAGTACTGGGTGTTGTTGCGCCCGCCGCCGTGGAAGCCGGCCGCGGAACTCTCGGCGTCGTCGCCGGCGATGCCGCCCAGCTTGCGGTGGCACTGCTCGCAGTTGGCGGTGGCGACGATCTCGCGCCCGGAGGCCACCGTCGCGCCCGTGGCGGGCACGAAGTCGTAGATGGCGTCATAGGGCTTGGTGATGGGCACGCCCGGGTAGCCGGCCACCTGCACGGCGGTGGGCGTGTTGCTGCCGGTGCCCGGCGCGTTGCCGGCCAGCTGGATGGTCAGCCGGTGCACCAGCGTCGGGTCGTAGGTGAGGTCGTCGAGGTCGGCCTTGTCGTTGGTGCCGGTGACGGTCATCCCTTCGACAGTGGCCTTGATGGTCGTGATGTCGCGGTAGAAGGTGTAGCTGTAGCTGCCGTCGCCGTTGTCCACCAGGGTGCCGGTGTTGTCGGTCGAAGGACGCGTGGGCGCCGACGCGGCGGTGGTGGTGGGCACCGTGGTGACGATGTAGCTCACCCAGCGGCTGGGGCTGCCGTTGGTGCCGGGCACCAGCTTGGCGAGCGCGAACGACAGGTTGGTCAGGCCGGCGACCGTGGCGGTGCTGCTCTTGGACTTGTTGCCCAGGCCGACCACCGGGTTGCCGCTGCCGTCGACGACGCTGAACGTCACCACCGGCGGGCTGGCGATGGTGACGCTGCTGACCGTGACCTTGGGTGCCAGCGCGGCCCAGGTGGCGACGAACGAGTCCGTCGCCGGCGTGGCGTTGCTGGGGATGGTGACGGTGGCCGTGCCGGCGGGGCCTTGCGGCCCCGTGGGCCCCGTGCCCCCCGTATCGCCGGTGTCCCCCTTCGGGCCCTGCGGGCCCGCGGGGCCCGTGTCCCCTCCGCCGCAGGCCGCCAGAAGGGCCACGGCGCATGCCAGGAAGCCAGTTCGCCAGTTTGTCGAGCGCTTCATTGCATTCTCCGCTGTCACCGTACTTCGTTGTCCAGATGCGGTCCGGGGGTCACCCGGCCGTGAAGAAACCGATCGCCACACCCGCCAGCAAGGTCAGGCCGGCGGCGATCAGAGCGAAACCCAGCACCTTGGCGCCGAAGGCCATCGGCGGCGAGGGTGCGTCGACCAGGTGGTCCTTCAACTCGCCCGAGTCCACCAGCCGCTGGAAGTGCAGCGGGTGCTCGCGCCGGAAGTGGTCCAGCGTCATCGAGCCGGTGAACATGACGACTTCGAGCGGGAACTTGTCCGGCCGGAAGTGGTTGTTGAAGAAGTGCACCGTGAACAGGAACACCACCGCGAGGAAGGCTTCCTCGCCATGGAAGATGGCCGCCACGTTGAACACCCAGCCGGGCAGGAAGCTGCCGGTCAGGTTGGGCAGCCACATCATCAGGCCGCTGACGCCGATGATGGTGACCCCCCAGAAGGGCGCCCAGTAGTCGAACTTCTCCCAGTAGGTCCAGCGGTCGAACACCGGCCGCGGGCCCATGCCGAAGAACCACTTGAACATGGCGAGCATGTCCCAGCCGTCCTGCAGGTTCGGGATCATCGAGTCGGGGCCGAACCAGCGGAAGGTCTTGCGCTTGCGCCAGAGGTTCAGCGCCATGTAGCCCAGGTGCCAGAAGAAGACGGCGGCGAAGATCACCGCGCTCACCCGGTGGATCATGCCGGCCACCTTCGGGCCGCCCAGCAGCTGCATCAGCTTCGGCGCCCAGGCCGCTTCGGGGTAGAACAGCGGCCCGCCGGTCAGCGTGAGCACCATCAGCGAGACGGCGAACAGCAGGTGGCCCAGGCGCCAGAGCGCGCTGAAGCGTTGCACGTGCTGTTCGGGCTTGAGGCCCAGCTTGTCCAGGCTGACGACGGAGATCGTGCGCTGCTGCTTGCGTTCCTGCCACTCGCGGAAGAACCACAGCGCGGTGTGCAGCCAGAAGAAGGCGAAGGTGCCCACCAGCAGGCCGACCATCATGCGGTAGCCCAGCCACATCTGCGGGTAGCGCTTGAAGTCGTCGGTGCGGCCGTGCGGCTGGAACGAGGCGAAGCCGTCCGGTGCCGGGCCCACGCCCTTCTTGCCGTGGCAGGAGCGGCAGGTCTCGAGCCGGTTGTCCGGGTGGACCTTGGACTCCTTGTCGGCCACGCGCAGGATGCCGTGGCTGCCGTGGCAGTCGAAGCACTTGGCGGTGTGCGCATAGCCCAGGGTGCTGATCTGGCCGTGGTAGGTGGCCTTGTAAGACTCGTAGTTGGCCTGGTGGCAGCTGCCGCAGCTGGCGGTGATGGCCAGCTTCACGGGGCTGGCCGAGGTGTTGCCGATGGCGTGCGCGCTGTGGCAGTCGGCGCAGACGGCCGACTTGGTGTTCTTCAGCTCGAGCGTCTCCTTGCCGTGCACGGAATTGCTGAACTCCTCCAGTTCGTCGCTGTGGCACTTCTCGGCGCAGCCGGCGGCGCTGGTGAGCTTCCACTTCGCGTGCTCGGGGCTGTCCTTGGGCGGGATCGCGAAGGTGTGCGTGTCGTGGCAGTCGTCGCAGACCGCGTTCGGGCGCGACTTGTCGGCCTTGGCGGGCAGGGCGTGGAACGACTTGGCGTAGGCCTGGGCGTTCTGCACCACCACGCCCAGTCGCGGCTTCTGCGCGGCGCTGCCGTCGGCCTGGGCCTTGGCCCACAGGTCGTTGTGGCAGTCGTTGCAGGAAGCGCTGGCCAGCGTGCGGCCGGCGTCGAGCTTGTGGCCTTCGCCGGCCTTCGGGCTGTCGGTGGCGCCGGTGTGGCAGGCGGTGCAGGCCAGCTTGCCGTGCACGCCCTGGCCGAAGCCTTCGGGGGGCACGGCCTTCAGCGCGTGCTTCTTGCCGCCGGTGCTGACTTCCACCTTGGCGGCCTTGGTGTCGTGGCACTGCAGGCAGCCGGCGTTGTCCAGCGGTGCTGCCGCCACCGGGGCCGAGGCCAGGGCGAACAAGGCTGTGCCAAGCGCCAGGCGCAGCAGTTTCAGGACGCGCTTCATGAGGAGGCCGGTCCGGGGGGCGGACCGGGAGGTTGTTGTTATTGCGCGAGGATCCAGGCGGCCAGGTTCTTCAGGACGGCCGGGTCCTTCGTGTTGATGATCTTGTGTTCTTCCTCGGTGCCGTCGTCGAGCTTGACCTTCGGGCCGGTGGTGACGTTCTTGATGATCTTGTCCACCGCGTCGGGCTTGCCCTTCAGGTTGGCGGCGACCTTCTTGTAGGACGGACCCTTCTTGTCCTTGTCCACCGAGTGGCACTTGGTGCACTCGTTCTTCTTGATCAGGGCCTGGGCGGCTTCTGCGTCGAAGTCGGCGGCGCGTGCGGGTTGACCGGCGGCAAGTGCAAGGAAGACTGCAACGAGGCTGGCGCCGAATACGCTTTTCATGGGTTCTCCTGGTGGGTCTCTTCGGTGTGCCGGACGGTCAGCGAACACAACGCCGTCATGGTCGTTCCCCGGGGGGGGCGTCACTGCTTGACAAAGATCAAGCGCCTTCGGAAAGCCCTCGTGCCGAATCTCTTTTAGCAACGATGTCCGCCCGCGGGCATCGCGCAGCCGGCGGTTTTCGGGCGAGTTCACTCGCGTTTTCCCTCGGTTGTGATCGGTTGATGTCTGTGCGACCGGACCGGTCAGAGTGGTCTGACCAGTCTTCGTCAGTGGAAACCTTGGACAAGGTCGTGTCAACTCGCTACGTCCCGGGTGGTCGGTCTGAGGTCGCTGCAAGGCGGGGCGGGAAGAACTCAGGCCTGACGACCAGCGATGAGAAGGAAGACGATTTGCCCTACCGAACCGTTGCCGCACCGCAGAAGACCCGGCTGTCGGATTCCATCGCCGAACAGCTGGAGCAGCTGATCGTCGACGGCACCTTGGCCCCTGGCCACGCGCTGCCGGGCGAACGCGTGCTGGCGCTCAAGTTCGGCGTCTCGCGGCCTTCGCTGCGCGAAGCGCTGCTGCGGCTGGAGGCGCGCGGCCTGCTGAAGGTGGCACGGGGCGGCGGCTTCGCGGTGACCGACGTCACCGCCCCCACCATCACCGACCCGCTGGTGCACCTGCTGCAGCGCCATCCTGCCGCCGAGGAAGACGTGATCGAACTGCGCCACGGCCTGGAGGTGCTGGCGGCCCAGCACGCGGCCGAGCGTGCCACGCGCACCGACCGCGCCGCGCTGAAGCGACGCTTCGACCAGCTGGAGTCGTCGCGCGCGCGCCGCGACCCGCTGGAGGTGGCCCAGGCCGACGCCGAGTTCCACCTCGCCATCGCCGAGGCCTCGCACAACGTGGCGCTGATCCACGTGATGCACGGCCTGCACAACCTGCTGCGGACCTCGATGCGTCACGTATGGAGCCTGCTGTACGCCGACGCCGACCAGGTGCGCACCCTGAACGAGCAGCACCGGGCGCTGCTCCGTGCCGTGCTGGCGGGCGACGCGGGCGCGGCCGGCGAGGCGGCGCACCGGCACCTGCAGCACGTGCGCGAATGCCTGCACCGCAAGGCGCCGGCCAAGGCGGCGAAGAAGAAGGCGGCCATCGCCACGCCGAAAGCGGCGCGCCGCGGCGGCTGAAGCGTTTCAGCCGCGACCGCCGGGCGGCTGCAGGCGCGCCAGTTCCTCGGGCGTGTTCGCGTTGAAGAACGCGGCCGCATCGTCGAAGGGGACCGCCACCGTTCGGTGGCGCGCCGTCCAGCGGTTGACCTTGCGTTCGCCTTCGTGCAGGAAGCGCACCAGGCTTTCGGACAGCGAGGCCTTGAGCAGGCAGAACACCGGCTGGGTGCGCAGCTGGCCTTCCTCCAGCGTGGCGGCCATCGCAATTTCGGCGTCGGCCGACGCCAGCGCGTGCGCCATCCTGGACACCAGGTCTTCGGGGAAGTCCGGCGTGTCGCAGGGCACGGTCACCAGATACGGCGTCTCGCAGTGCTCCAGTCCGGCGAGCAGGCCGGCCAGCGGACCGGGAAAGTCGGGCAACGGGTCGGGCCAGACGGGCGCGCCCATCGACTCGTAGGCCGCCAGGTTGCGATTGGCGTTGATCATCACCTCGCCCACCTGGGGCGACAGGCGCAGCAGCGCATGCAGCGCCAGCGGCACCCCCCGGTGGTTCTGCAGGCCCTTGTCGACGCCGCCCATGCGGCTGCCGCGGCCGCCGGCCAGCACGAGCCCGGTGATCTGTTCGCGCGTGATCGTCATGATTCCAGCAGGTCGAAGGCCTGGGACTCGACGCGCACGAACTCGCGCGTGAACCCCGCCAGCGCGCGCCAGACCTGCGCGCGCGGATGCGCCTCGACCGCGTCGCAAAGGCGTTCGACCCAGCTCTGGACATGGGCGCGGAAGAAGCGGCGCTGCTGCTCCAGGTTGCAGACCGCGAGGTCGTCGCCGGCGATGAGGTAGCGCATCACCTCGAACACGCCCGCCACGTGGTCCTCGGTCTCGGCGCGCGTCTCGTCGTGCGCCAGGCCCAGGCGGCGCAGGTCCTCGCGCAGCGCGGCGAGCGGCCGCTCGTTCAGGAAGCCCGAGAGGTGGAACGACGCGTAGAGCATCACCTCGGGCTTGCCGACGCCCTGGAACAGTGCGTCGTACTCGTCGGCCGCGGCGTCCACGCGGGTGGCACGCATCGCCGCCACCAGCGCCTCCCAGGGCGCTTCCAGGTGCGCGCCGCGCTCGGGCGCCTGCGTGACGGCGACCGCGAACTGGCGCAGCAGATCGGCGTCGGGCGGTGCCAGCCAGAGACGGGCGAGCAGGCCGTAGAGCTCGGCGCGCGCGAGTTCCTCGCTGTCGTCGCCGGCGGCGGGGCTGAAGTTCAGAGGGGCGTTCATGGCGGCAGGTCGGTGATGCGGAGTTCGTCGCTGCGGCTGTGCAGATCGATCACGCGGCAGTCGCCGCACATGCGCAGGCGCGCCGCGGCGGCGCCCTGGAACGCGGCGTGGCCCACCAGTTTCGCGGCCATCGCCTCCACCGCGCGCAGGGTGCCGAAGGGCTTGCCGCAGCGCACGCAGGCGAAGGGTTCGGCCTCGTGCAGCACGCGCGTGGCCTTGCGCGCGCGGCCGCCCTCGGCCAGCCACAGGCGCGGCTCGAGCGCGATCGCGCCTTCCGGGCAGGTCTTGGCGCACAGGCCGCACTGGACGCAGTTCTTCTCGATGAAGCGGATCTGCGGCCGCTCGGGGTTGTCGGCCAGCGCGCGTTCGGGGCAGGCGCCCACGCAGGCCAGGCACAGCGTGCACTTGGCGCTGTCGACCACCAGGCTGCCGTAGGGTGCGCCGGCCGCCGGCAGTGCAATGCTGTCGGCCGGCGCGCGGGACTGGGCCAGCAGATGCGCCAGCGCCATCTCCAGGGTGCCGCGCTTGTCGGCCGCCACCGCGAAGGTGGCAGGCACGCCGACGCCGGCGGCCGGCGGCGACTGCAGGGCCTGGTCCAGCGCCGCCAGGTCGCGCGCGTCGCGCGATTCGATCAGGCGGAAGTGTTCGCCCGCGAAGCCCAGCCCTTGCACGATGGCTTCGGCCACCGCCATCTGGTCCGCCAGCGCGGCCCGGTATTCGGGCGCCTCCTCGGCCGTGAGCAGGACCCAGACCTGGCGCGCGCCGTAGGCGAAGGCGGACAGCCACAGGTCCAGCCCCACGCTGGCGGTGTGCCACACGCCGAACGGCAGCACGCGTGCCGGCACGCCGTGGCGCGCGCGGTCGGTGCGCGCGGCGCGGCCCAGGTCGTCGACGAGGCGCGCGCCGGCGCCTTCGCTGTGCACCAGCAGTGCCGGCTCGCGGCCGCCGGCGGCGGCGTAGGCCGTCAGCATGGTGCGCAGGCGGCGGCCCTGGTCGGCGCCGCCGGGGTAGGCGAAGGACATCGCGCCGCTCGGGCACACCGTGCCGCAGGCGCCGCAGCCCACGCACAGGTGCGGCTCGACGACGACGCCGCCCAGCGCGCCCGGCGCCTTGCCCTTGAGCGAGGCGTCGCTGCGGATCGCGCGCGCCGAGCAGACCTCGACGCAGGCGTTGCAGCCGATCTTCTCGTTGCGGCTGTGCGCGCACAGCTTCTCGTCGTAGCGGAAGAAGCGCGGCTTCTCGAATTCCCCGTCAGCTCGCGCAGCGCGAGCACCGCCTCGACGAGCGCGCGCTCGTCGCCGCCGGCGTGGCGATAGCCCTGTGGCGGCTGGTGCATCGTGAAGGCCGGCTGCTCGCGCAGGTCGAGCACGAGATCGAAGCGTTCGCGCACGGTCTCCGCGGTGCGCGCGAAGTCGATCGCGCCGGCGGCGTCGCACACGCGCACGCAGTCACGGTGGCTGCGGCAGGCCGCAAGGTCGACCCGGTAGTCGAAGCCGATCGCGCCTTCGGGGCAGGCCTCGATGCAGGCGTTGCAGCGCGTGCAGACGTCCAGGTCGATCGGCTGGTCCTGCACCCATTCGGCCTCGAAGGCGCCCAGCCAGCCCGCGAGCCGGCTCAGCCGGCCATGCTGCACGCCGAGCTCGTGCGCCTGCGCGAGCGCGCCGCCCGGGCGGTCGACGAGCAGGGTCACGTCCAGCTTGTCGGCCAGCAGCGCGGCGGCGCGGCTGCCGGCGTCGGCACCGCCAAGCACCAGGCAGCGGCCGGCCGAGCGGTAGGCCACGGTGCCCACCGGCGCGGGCGCGGGCAGCTGGGCGGCAGCGATGAGCGCCGCCATCTTCGGCGTCGCGGCACGCGCGTCGCGCGACCAGCCGCCGGTCTCGCGCAGGTTGACGAAGCGGATCGGCCGCACCGAGGTGTCGGCCGCGCCTTCGGTCTCCTGGTTCAGTTCCAGGAACAGCCGCTGTTCCTGCGTGCAGGCGACGAGCAGCATGTCGCCGCTGGCCGCGGTGGCCTTGGCCGCGCGCTGGAATGACGCGGCCTCGCGCCGGCACAGCAGGCTGTGCGCGGACTCCAGCCCTTCAGGGCTCGCGCCCGGCGTAAGCGCCAGGGCCTGGCTCAGGGCCCGGGTGTCCAGCGGCATCGTCCGGTTGCAGTCGCAGATCAGGGTCTTCATCTTCGGCAGCCGTCGCGGCGGGCGGTTCGGTGATCTCGGGGGCCGCTGCTGCGACAGCGGGAGTTTCGGGCTCGGTCTCGAGCAGGCGAAGGAACTGTGACTGCGCCATCTTCTGCAGCCACGAAGCGGGCAGCGGGTCGGGTTTGCCGTAGTCGTCGATGTAGGTGTCCAGCCCGTCCATCACGTTGAACTGGGGGTCGCTGAAGAGCGTCTTCAACGCGGTGTTCTTCACCGCCGGTTCGACGTCGGGGCGCACGAAGCGCGTGAAGTCGGCCGAAGGCGTGAGGCGGCGCGCATCTTCCAGCGTGGGCGGCGGGTCGGGCGGCGGTGCCGGCGCGGGTTCGTCGGGCGGCACGGGCAGGGGTGCGGCCACGACTGCCGGCGCGGGTGCGGGTGGTTGTGCGAGAGGCGGGCGCGGGCGGCGGCGGCACCACGCCTTGCCGCGCCAGCGCCTTGCGGCGTGCCCAGCGGCTGACGAAGCCGTCGTCTTCGGGCCTGCGCGTGGGCATGGTGCTCAGCGCCGGTCCGGCGAGCGGAATGACGCCGGACGGCGGCGTTCCTTCGGCTCGGGCCGGTAATGGGTGTCGGTCCAGGCCTGCAGCCATTCGCGCACGTCGGCCTGAAGCGGCGTGTTGTCGACATGCTCCTGCGCGTCGAGCAGGCGGCCGGCCTCGTTGTAGGACAGCGTCACCAGTTCTGGCCAGGCGCGTGCGGGGTCTTCGTCGTCGCTGCGCCACATGACGAACCAGACCGGACCACCCGAACTGAGGTTCAGGTAGTAGCCCTCGCCTTCGTCGCGGTGCAGCGTCACCGCCAGTCCCGGGTGTGCGATCAGCGCCGCGACCGTCGTCGCGCAGCACGCGCGGCGCGTCGCCGAAGCGGCCGTCGTCGGGCAGCACCTCGCGCACGCCATGGCGCCACGTCTCCCACTGCGTGGGGCGGTGCAGCCGCTCCATCAGCACGGCCACGCGGATCGTCGGGGCGGGTTCCATCGGTGGCGGGCAGGGGCGGCGGATTCTAGGCGCGGGCCACCCGCTATCGGCGCGATTCGGCCATGCGGCGGGCACGCAGGGCAAACCCGGGAGCCTGTGCGACAGGCTGGCCATTGCCGCGCCAGCGTCGGCCGCGGCAGGGTGGCACCCACGATGCCGCCGCGGCTGGCCGGGATGATATGCCTGGGGCTGCATATCCCGTGAACGGAAGTCGGCCGTGCCTGATGGAGACCGCCGAGCAGGCACGCCCAAGGAACCGAACGCCAGGGCCACCGAGCTCGCCACCCTGGAAGCGCCGCACTCTGCTTGCCGGCGCCGGCACCGTGGGGGCTCTGGCCGCCACGGCAGCGCTGCTTCCCGGGTTCAAGGCGAAGCGGCCCGCCGTGCCGGCCCCGCAGGCCGCCGCCCCCGAATCGGATGGCGGCTACCAGCTCACCGATCACGTGCTGCGCTACTACCGCACCACCCGCGTCTGAGGCCCGCAAGAACCGCAAGGACGAACTGACATGCTGCTCACCCGCAAGTCCACGCAGGCCGGACCCTCGGCGTCCGGCTTGGTTGCCAGCCTCGCGCGCGGCGTCGCGCGCGCGGTGCCCACGATGGACCGCCGTGCCTTCCTGCGCCGCTCCGGCCTCGGGGTCGGCGCCGGCATCGCCGCTTCGCAGCTGACGCTGGTGCGCAAGGCCGACGCCGCCGAAGGCGCGCCCGCCGCCGGCGGCGGCAAGGTCGAGGTCAAGCGGACCGTCTGTGGCCACTGCTCGGTGGGCTGCGCGGTCGACGCCGTGGTCGACAACGGCGTCTGGGTGCGCCAGGAGCCGGTGTTCGACAGCCCCATCAACCTGGGCGCGCATTGCGCCAAGGGCGCGGCGCTGCGCGAGCACGGGCATGGCGACTACCGGCTCAAGTACCCGATGAAGCTGGTCGACGGCAAGTACCAGCGCATCTCCTGGGACCAGGCGCTCAACGAGGTCAGCGCCAAGATGCTGGAGCTGCGCAAGGCCAGCGGTCCTGATTCGATCTTCGTCGTCGGCTCGTCCAAGCACAACAACGAGCAGTCGTACCTGCTGCGCAAGTGGATGTCGCTGTGGGGCAGCAACAACTGCGACCACCAGGCGCGCATCTGCCACAGCACCACCGTCGCCGGCGTGGCGAACACGTGGGGCTACGGGGCGATGACGAACTCCTACAACGACATGCAGAACTCGAAGGCGGCGCTGTACATCGGCAGCAACGCCGCCGAGGCGCACCCGGTGTCGATGCTGCACATGCTGCACGCGAAGGAGAGCGGCACCAAGATGATCGTCGTCGACCCGCGCTTCACGCGCACGGCGGCGAAGGCCGACGAATACGTGCGCATCCGCTCGGGCTCCGACATCGCGTTCCTCTTCGGCGTGCTGCACCACGTGTTCAAGAACGGCTGGGAGGACAAGAAGTACATCGAGGACCGTGTCTGGGGCATGGACAAGGTCCGCGAAGAGGTCATGACCAAGTGGACGCCCGACAAGGTGCAGGAAGTCTGCGGCGTCGACGAGGCCACCTGCTACAAGGTGGCCAAGATCATGGCCGAGAACCGGCCCAGCACCATCGTCTGGTGCATGGGCCAGACGCAGCACACCATCGGCAACGCGATCGTGCGCGCCTCGTGCATCCTGCAGCTGGCGCTGGGCAACATCGGCGTCTCCGGCGGTGGCGCCAACATCTTCCGCGGCCACGACAACGTGCAGGGCGCCACCGACGTCGGCCCCAACCCCGATTCGCTGCCCGGCTACTACGGCCTGGCCGAAGGGGCGTTCAAGCACTTCGCGAAGACCTGGGACGTCGACTTCGAGTGGATCAAGAAGCAGTACGCGCCGGGCATGCTGACCAAGCCCGGCATGACCGTCTCGCGCTGGATCGACGGCGTGCTGGAGAAGAACGAGCTCATCGACCAGGACAGCAACCTGCGCGGGCTGGTCTTCTGGGGCCATGCGCCCAACTCGCAGAGCCGCGGCCTCGAGATGAAGAAGGCGATGGACAAGCTGGACCTGCTGGTCGTCATCGACCCGTTCCCCAGCGCCACCGCCGCGATGGCCGCGATGCCCGGCAATGCCGGCGAGCGCAACGCCAACCGCGCCGTCTACCTGCTGCCGGCCTGCACGCAGTTCGAGACCAGCGGCTCGTGCACGGCCTCGAACCGCTCGATCCAGTGGCGCGAGAAGGTCATCGACCCGCTGTTCGAGAGCCGCAGCGACCACATGATCATGTACCAGCTGGCGCAGAAGCTGGGCTTCGACAAGGAGCTGACCAAGAACTACAAGATGCAGAAGGTCAAGGGCCTGGACGAGCCCTTGCCCGAGGACATCCTGCGCGAGATCAACAAGTGCGTCTGGACCATCGGCTACACGGGCCAGAGCCCCGAGCGGCTGAAGGCGCACATGCGCAACATGAACGTCTTCGACGTCAAGACGCTCAAGGCCAAGGGCGGCATCGACAAGGAGACCGGCTACTCGCTCGACGGCGACTACTTCGGCCTGCCGTGGCCCTGCTGGGGCACGCCCGCGCTCAAGCACCCGGGCAGCCCGAACCTGTACGACACCAGCAAGCACGTGATGGACGGCGGCGGCAACTTCCGCGCCAACTTCGGCGTCGAGCGCGACGGCCAGTCGCTGCTGGCGGCCGACGGCTCGCACAGCAAGGGCGCCGACCTCACCACCGGCTACCCGGAATTCGACCACCTGCTGCTGAAGAAGCTGGGCTGGTGGGACGAGCTGAGCGACGACGAGAAGAAGGCGGCCGAAGGCAAGAACTGGAAGACCGACTCGTCGGGCGGGATCATCCGCGTGACGATGAAGAACCACGGCTGCTACGTGTTCGGCAACGCGCGAGCGCGCGCCGTGGTGTGGAACTTCCCCGACCCCGTGCCGCAGCACCGCGAGCCGCTGTACAGCAACCGGCCCGAGCTGGTCGCCAAGTACCCCACGCACGACGACAAGAAGGCCTTCTGGCGCCTGCCCACGCTCTACAAGTCGGTGCAGGAGAAGAACAAGGACATCGGCAAGACCTTCCCGCTCATCATGACCAGCGGTCGCCTGGTCGAATTCGAAGGCGGCGGCGAGGAGACGCGCTCCAACCCCTGGCTGGCCGAACTGCAGCAGGAGATGTTCGTCGAGATCAACCCGAAGGCGGCCAACGACCGCGGCATCCGCAACGGCGACTGGGTCTGGGTGAAGACCCCGCCGATGGCTGCGGTGCCCGAGTTCAAGGGCCTGCGCGTGCGCGCCCAGGTGACCGAGCGCGTCGACAGCGAGACCGTGTTCCTGCCGTTCCACTTCTCCGGCCGCTGGGGCGGGGTGGACCTGTTGCCCTACTACCCCGAAGGGGCGGCGCCGGTGGTGCGCGGCGAAGCCGTCAACACCGCCACCACCTATGGCTACGACAGCGTCACGATGATGCAGGAAACGAAGACGACGCTCTGCCAGATCGAAAAGGCCGCCTGAGGAGCCCCCATGGCAAGAATGAAATTCATCTGCGACGCCGAGCGTTGCATCGAGTGCAACGGCTGCACCACCGCCTGCAAGGCCGAGAACGACGTGCCCTGGGGCGTGAACCGGCGCCGCGTCGTCACGCTCGACGACGGCGTGGCGGGCGAGAAGAGCATCTCGGTGGCGTGCATGCACTGCTCCGACGCGCCCTGCATGGCGGTGTGCCCGGTCGACTGCTTCTACCGCACCGACGAAGGCGTGGTGCTGCACGACAAGGACGTCTGCATCGGCTGCGGCTACTGCAGCTATGCCTGCCCCTTCGGCGCCCCGCAGTTCCCGAGCAACGGCACCTTCGGCCTGCGCGGCAAGATGGACAAGTGCACCTTCTGCGCCGGCGGCCCGGAAGCCAACGGCAGCGAGGCCGAGTTCGAGAAGTACGGCCGCAACCGCCTGTCCGAAGGCAAGCTGCCGGCCTGCGCCGAGATGTGCAGCACGAAGGCGCTGCTCGGTGGCGACGGCGACGTCGTGGCCGACATCTTCCGCAACCGGGTGCTGGTGCGCGGCAAGGGCAGCGAAGTCTGGGGCTGGGGCACGGCCTACGGCCGCCCGGCCACCGGCACGGGCACGAAGCCGAAGGCGGAAGGCAGCAAGTCATGAGCCGGGGGACCACGTTCGCAAGCCTGTTGCTGGTGGCCCTGGCCGCGGCGGCCTGCGGCGAGAAGCCGCAGACCCACGGTACGCGCAAGTCCGACGCCGAACCCTGGACCGGGGGCGCCGCGGCGTACACGCAGCCGGGCTGGAAGGCCGGCGACCAGGCCAGCTGGGAGTCGCAGATCCACGCCCGCGCGCAGACCCAGAACGAATACAACCGCGCGCCTGCAAAGCGCCCCTAGTCCGCGAGGTGAAGGCGATGGCTGCACAACCCTGGAACCGGCTCGCGCGCGGCCTGGCCGGCGTGGCGCTGGCGCTCGCTGCCGCAGGCGCCTGGGCGCAGGCCGCGCCGGCCGCGCCGGCCGCCGCGGCTTCCGTACCGGCCGACCCCAAGCCCGACGAGACCAACGCACAGCGCTCGAAGTCGCAGCCGGGCAACAACGCGCCGTTCTGGCGCGCCGTGCGCGATTCGGGCAACACCGAAGGCGTGGTGAACCTGCCAGGCGCCGAGAAAGGCGTGCTGGTGCAGCGCTTCGTGCAGTACCCGGGCAGCCGCGTCACCAACGCCGGCGAGGCCTGGCGCGAGGTGCGCAACCGCTGGATCCTGCCCTATGGCGGCTCGCTGCTGCTGATCGTGGCGCTGGCGCTGGGCATCTTCCACTGGCGCAAGGGGCCGCTCGGCGGCGAGCACCCGCACACCGGGCTGCGAATCGAACGCTTCACGCCGCTGGAGCGTGCCGCCCACTGGTCGAACGCGATCGCCTTCGTCTGCCTGGCGGTGTCGGGCATCGTGATGGCCTGGGGCAAGTTCTTCCTGCTGCCGGTGCTGGGCGGCACCCTCTTCGGCTGGCTCGCCTATGCGCTGAAGAACCTGCACAACTTCGTCGGCCCGCTGTTCGGCGTCTCGCTGGTGATCATCGTGATCACCTTCGTGAAGGACAACATCGCGAGCGCGCAGGACTTCAGGTGGCTCAAGAGCGGCGGTGGCCTCCTTTCCGGACAGCAGGTGCCTTCGCACCGCTTCAATCCGGCGGAGAAGGGCCTGTTCTGGTGGGGCATGACGGTGCCGGGCCTGGTGGTCGTGGGCGCCGGTCTGGTGCTGGACGGGCTGATGCCCGGCCTGGGCGCCCTGCGCGGCGACATGCAGGTGGCGCACATGATCCACACCACCGGCGCCGTGCTCATGATGGTGGCGCTGTCGGGCCACATCTACATGGGCACCATCGGCACGCGCGGTGCCTACGAAGGCATGCGTACGGGCTACACCACCGAAGGCTGGGCCCAGGAACACCACCAGCTCTGGTACGAAGACATCAAGGCCGGCAAGATCCCCGCGCAGCGTTCGGCGACAGCGCCCACGCTGCCGGCAGGCGGCCAGACCGCATGAGGCGCTGCGCGATGAAGCTCAACAAGTTCGCCCTGACCCCCATCCTGCTGCTGGCCTCGGCCGCCGCCGTGGCCAAGCTGCCGCCGCTGTCGGACGAGGCCAAGGCCAAGGCCGCCGAGACCGCGGCCAAGAACGCCTGGAACGACAAGGTCGCCGCCTTCCTGCTGTGCAAGTCGATGGACAAGGTCGCCGCGGGCTACCTCGCCTCGGCCAAGAAGGCCGGCAAGGACCTGAAGCCCACGGCCACGCCGCCCTGCGCCGACCCGGGCGCCTTCGTGTACCCGCCGCCGGCGGCCGCCACGGGTGCCACCACGGCGGCCGCGCCCGCACCGGCACCGAAGAAATAGGCGCCGGAGCACAATGGGTCCATGGTTCCCGAGCCGGTCGATCCTCCGCTCGCCTTCGACGCACTGAGCACCCTGTCGCCGCTGGCCGGCGCGCCCGCGATGACGCGGGCCGCCGGCACGCTGCTGCGCGAGATCACGGTCGTCGACGAATACGGCGCCCGGCGGCTGATCCACATCCCGTCGGAGCGGCCGCTCACCGTGTTCGTCGACAAGCGTGAACTGGTCACGCTGATGACGCTGGGCGCCTACCCCGAACTGCTGGTGCTGGGCTACCTGCGCAACCAGCGCCTGATCGCGGGGCTGCCCGACGTGGAGGCCATCACCGTCGACTGGGACGTCGGCGCCGCCGCGGTGCGCACGCGCCAGGGCGTGGCCGACCTCGAGGCGCGCACCGCGCGCCGCGTGGTCACCACCGGCTGCGGCCAGGGCACCGTGTTCGGCGACGTGATGGCGGGCATGGAGTCGCTGCGCCTGCCCGACGCCACCACCGCGCGCATCCGCCAGGGCACGCTCAACGGCATGCTCGAGGTCATGCGCCAGCGCAACAGCGTGCACCGCAAGGCGGGCTCGGTGCACGGCTGCGCGCTCTTCCGCGGCGCCGAGTTGCTGACCTTCGTCGAGGACGTGGGCCGCCACAACGCGATCGACACCATCGCCGGCTGGATGCTGCTGCACGGCGTGGAAGGCGCCGACAAGTCGTTCTACACCACCGGACGCCTGACCAGCGAGATGGTGATGAAGGCGGCGCAGATGGGCGTGCCCATCGTGGTCTCGCGCAACGGCGTCACCGCGATGGGCTTCGAGATGGCCAGCCGGCTGGGCATGGCGCTGTTCGGCCGTGCCGCGAACCGCCACTTCATATGCTACTGCGGCTTCGAGCGCTTCGATTCCGAACCCGAACCCGAGCGGCCGCCGGTGCGACTGGTCTCGGGCTGAACGGCGCCACGGCCGCGCACAATACGCGGCCCGCCATGAACCCCTTCGTCGAAACGCTCTGCTCGCGCCATTCGCTCGGCGCGCGCCATCTCGTCGGCCCCGGCCCCGACGACGCCGCGCTGGCGTGCATGGCCGAAGCCGCGCTGCATGCGCCCGACCACGACGAACTGGTGCCCTTCCGCTTCAAGGTGGTGAAGACCGAGGCCGCGCGCGACCGCCTGGCCGCGCTGTTCGCCCAGGCCGCGCGCGACGCCGGCAAGGACGAGGCCGGGGCCACGCTGGACGCCGAGCGCGCGCGCCAGGCGCCGGTGACGGTGGCGGTGCTGGCACGCATCGACATGGGCCACCCGGTGGTGCCGGCGCACGAGCAGTGGGTCGCGCTGGGCGGCGCACTGGCCAACTTCATGAACGCCGCGCACGCGCTGGGCTATGCGGGCAAGATGCTCTCCGGCGCCAAGGTGCGCCACCCGGGCTTGCAGGCCGCGTTCTGCGAAGCCGGCGAGACCCTGGTGGGCTGGATCGCGCTCGGCCGCGCCGGCCGGCCCCCGAAGAGCCGGGCACCGAAGGCGCAGGCCGCCGACATCTGCAAGGAATGGACATGACCCCGATCGACCTGCGTTCCGACACCGTGACCCGGCCCACCGCCGCGATGCGCGCCGCGATGGCCGCCGCCCCGGTGGGCGACGACCAGTACGGCGAGGACCCGACGACCAACGCGTTGCAGGAACGCTGTGCCGCGCTGCTGGGCAAGGAGGCGGCGATCTGGCTGCCTTCGGGCACCATGGCCAACCAGGTGGCGCTGCGCGTGCTCACCCGCCCCGGCGACGAGGCCGTCACCGCACGCGAGGCGCACGCCGGCTGGCACGAAGCCGGCGCGTCGGCGGCGAACGCGGGCGTGCAACTGGTGGAGATCGGCCGCGGCGGCCTCTTCACCGCCGAGGACTTCGAAGCCGCCATCAAGCCCAAGGGCCTGCCGGTGTTCCCGCCCACCACGCTGGTGGAGATCGAGAACACGCACAACCGCGGCGGCGGCGTGGTGTTCCCGCAGGCCGAGGTGCAACGCATCTGCGCGCTGGCGCGCGAACGCGGCATCGCCAGCTACCTGGACGGCGCGCGCCTGTGGAATGCGGCCATCGCCAGCGGCCGCCCGGAAGCTGAACTGGCGGCACCCTTCGACATGGTGGGCGTGTCCTTCAGCAAGGGCCTGGGCGCGCCGGGCGGCTCGCTGCTGGCGGGCACGAAGGCGCTCATCGCGGCCGCGAACCGGCACCGCCGCATGCTGGGCGGCGCGATGCGGCAGAACGGCATCTTCGCCGCCGCCGCCAGCCACGCGCTGGACCATCACCGCGAAAGGCTGGCCGAAGACCACCGCCACGCCCGCCTGCTGGCCGAGGCCATCGCCGACAGCCGCGGCGTCACCCTGGACCTGGCCACGGTGCAGACCAACATCGTCATCCTGCACCTGGGCCCGGAGACGATGGACGCCGCCACCCTGGTGGCGCGCGCGCGCGAACAGGGCGTGCTGGTGAGCGCCTTCGCCGCGCGCACGGTGCGCGCGGTGACGCACCTGGACGTGAGCACCGCCCAGGCGCAACACGCGGCGCAGGTGCTGCAGGCCCTGCTGCGCTGACGGGCATCTGGTAACGCCGCGAAAGAGCGGCGTCATCCCCCCAGAAACCCCATTGCCCGCCGGCGCGCGGGCCCGGACCATCGCGCCCGCGCCTTCCGACCGGAGGCGAGCAGACCGCGGCGTGCCGGCCGAATCCCGGTGCCCGAAGAGCGGCGCAAACATCCGAAGTGAGGGGTTCGCAGGAGTTTCCATGTCCTTGTCGTTCAAGCGGGCGCACTGGCTCGCCCCCATCGCCGCGGCCGTGCTGGCCGCTTCGCTGCCCGCCGCCGCCGGCGGCCCCGGGCCGCAGACCCAGACCACCGAGCAGCGCCAGGCCGGCGCCGCCGCCGGAATCGGTGCCGAGTGGACCGACCAGCTCATCATCAAGTACCACAAGGGCACGGCGGGACATCAGCGCGCCAGCCTGCAGACCATGGCGCACGCGCACGCGGTGCTCAACCAGGCCGGGGTGCAGATGCGCCCGCTGCGTCGCAACGCGCAGGAAGCGCACGTGATGAAGCTGGACCACCGGCTGGGCGTCGACCAGCTGGCGGTGCTGGCGCGGGCGATGGCCATCGCCGACCCCGACATCGAGTACGTCGAGCCCGACCGCCTGATGCAGGTGCAACTGGTGCCCAACGACTCGCTCTACGGCAGCCAGTGGCACTACTTCGAAGCCACCGGCGGCCTGAACGCGCCGGCGGCCTGGGACCAGGCCACCGGCAGCGGCGTGGTCGTCGCGGTGCTCGACACCGGCTACCGCCCGCATGCCGACCTGGCCGCCAACATCGTGCCCGGCTACGACATGATCATCGACACCGCGGTCAGCAACGACGGCAACGGCCGCGACAGCGACGCTTCCGACCCCGGCGACTGGGTCGCGGCGGGCGAGTGCGGCACCGGCACGCCGGCGTCCAACAGCAGCTGGCACGGCACCCACGTGGCGGGCACCATCGCCGCCGTCACCAACAACGCCGCCGGCGTGGCCGGCGTCGCCTTCGGCGCCAAGGTGCAGCCGGTGCGCGTGCTGGGCAAGTGCGGCGGCTACACCAGCGACATCGCCGACGGCATCACCTGGGCTTCGGGCGGCACGGTGGCGGGACTGCCCGCCAACCCGACGCCGGCGCGCGTGATCAGCATGTCGCTGGGCGGCAGCGGCGCCTGCGGCACGACGACGCAGAACGCGATCAACGGCGCCCGTTCGCGCGGCACCACCGTCGTCGTGGCGGCCGGCAACAGCAATGCCAATGCGGCCAACTTCTCGCCCGCCAGCTGCAGCGGCGTCATCACGGTGGCGGCGGTGAACCGGCTGGGCGGCAAGGCCTACTACTCCAACTTCGGCGCCGTGGTCGACGTGGCGGCGCCCGGCGGCGACATGCGCACCAGCAGCGCCGACGGCATCCTCTCCACGCTGAACAACGGCGCCACCACGCCGGGGGCCGACGTCTACGCCTACTACCAGGGCACCTCGATGGCGACGCCGCATGTCTCGGCCACGGTGGCGCTGATGCTGGCCAGGAACCCGGCGCTGACGCCCGACCAGGTGGAGACGCTGCTGAAGGGCAGCACGCGCGCCTTCCCGGCCACCTGCTCGCAGTGCGGCACCGGCATCGTCAACGCCAGCGCGGCGGTCACCGCGGCGGCCGGTGGTGGTGGCGGTGGTGGCGGTGGTGGCGGTGGTGGCGGCGGCACGGTGGCCGAGGTGGAGAGCAACAACTCGCTGTCCACCGCGCAGGTCGTGAGCGTGAACCCGGCCACGGTGAACGGCAGCCTGAGCAGCAGCTCGGACACCGACTACTACCGCGTCTCGCTCGGCGCCGGCAAGACGCTCACCGCGGTGCTCACGCCGCCGGCCACGCGCGACTACGACCTCTACGCCTACAACAGCGCCGGCACGCAGATCGCCAGCAGCGTGCTCGGCACTGGTCAGGTGGACACCGTGACGGTGCGCAACACCGGCACCGCGGCGGCCACGGTCTACGTGCGCGTGCGCTACTGGTCGGGCGGCAGCGGCAGCTACACGCTGGGCCTGTCGCAGTAGCCGACTTCAGAGACCCAGTTCGGCCCGCAGCGCACGTCCGCTGCGCGGCCGCGGGTCGGCCTCCACCAGTTGCTGGAGGCGTGCATTCAGTGGTGCGTCCAGCCCATGGGCCCTCGCCAGTCGTACCACCTCGCCGCACAGCGCGTCCACTTCGGTCGGGCGCCCGCGCGCCAGGTCGTCGGCCATGCTGCTGCGCGCGCGGGCGTCGATGCGCAGCATGCGCGCGGCGACGCGCTGGAAGGCGGCGGTGGGCAGGCGCAGCAGCACTGGCAACCACCTGGGCGGAAGCGGGGTCAGGCGCGCCGGCCGGATGCCGGCGGCGCGCAGCGCGGCCAGCGCCTCGCCCTGCAACGCGGCCAGCACGCAGCGGCAGTCGCGGTCCAGCAGCTGGGCGCGCAGCGGCAGGCCGGAGAGGGCGTTCACCGGGTTGTTCAGGTTCAGCAGCAGCTTGCCCCACTGCACGGCGCGCAGGTCGGCGTGGCGCGCCAGCGGCAGACCGGCGGCGGCGAACAGGGGCCCCCAGGGCGCCAGCGCCGGGTGGTCCTGCACCGCGATCTCGCCTTCGGTGCCGCGGTGGAAGTGGCCGGGTGCGAGTTCGGCGACGTTGAAGCCCACCATGCCGGGCAGCACGGTGAGCGCAGGGTTGGCGCCTGCCGCCACGCCGGCGTTGGCGATGCCGTTCTGCAGCGACACCACCGGGCCGCCGGCGGGCAGCGCGCGCGCCGCCTCGGCGGTGGCGCCGCTCTTGACGCACAACAGCACCAGCGCGCTGCCGGCGGGCGGCGTCTCGTGCAGCTGCAGCGCGGCGGCAGGGAGGCGGGTGTCGCGACCCGCCAGGTCGGTGAGGTGCAGGCCGTTCACCCGCAGGTCGGCCAGAACGCGCGGCCGGCCGACGAAGCGGACTTCCGCGCCCGCGGCCTGCAGGGCACCGCCGACGAAGCAGCCGATCGAGCCGGCCCCCATCACGGTGACCGGCCCGGGGAGCTTCATGCTCAGGTGACCGGGTGCGCCAGGTCGCGCAGGAAGGTGGGGCCGGTGCGCTGCTCGATGCGCGCGATCAGGTCCTTGAAGCCGCCCGCCAGCGCCAGCAGTTCCATCGCCACGAACATGGGCCCGACCAGCAGGCCGACCAGGTCGTCGGCGAAGGCGGGCTTGCGCCCTTCGTAGTAATGGCCGACGAACTGGATCACCCAGCCGGCCGCGAAGCAGCCCACGCCCCAGGCCAGCCAGGGCGTGGCGGGGCCCGACGCCACCGGGTGCGCCAGGGTCATGAGCACGCCGATGCCGGCGGCGGTGGACAGCCCGAGCGTGAACTCGCCGCGCGTCAGGTACCAGGCGGCGGCCAGCACGTAGGCCAGCCAGGCCCCGCTGACCCAGACGCCGCCCACCACCACCCCGGCGCGCGCCAGCAGCACGCCGACCGCGAACACGATCATCGGCACGCCGAAGAAGTGGGTGACGATGTTGCGCTGGTCGCGGTGGTAGCGCGCGTACTGCACCAGCAGGTCGAAGGCGGGGCGCGAAAGGCTGGAAGCGAGGCTGGCCATGGCAGTAGTCTCCTGGGACGGCATGTTACTGCGCGCTCCTAGAATGGGTGGATGAGCATCAAGAGCGACCGCTGGATACGCCGCATGGCCGAGCAATACGCCATGATCGAGCCGTTCGAGCCCGGGCAGGTGCGCCATGCGCCCGACGGCCACCGCATCGTCAGCTACGGCACCAGCAGTTACGGGTACGACATCCGCTGCGCCCGCGAGTTCAAGGTCTTCACCAACATCCACAGCACGGTGGTGGACCCGAAGAACTTCGACGAGAAGAGCTTCGTCGACATCGAAGGCGACGTCTGCATCATCCCGCCCAACAGCTTCGCGCTGGCGCGCACGGTGGAGTACTTCCGCATCCCGCGCAACGTGCTCACCATCTGCCTGGGCAAGAGCACCTACGCGCGCTGCGGAATCATCGTCAACGTCACGCCGTTCGAGCCCGAATGGGAAGGCTACGTGACGCTGGAGTTCAGCAACACCACGCCGCTGCCGGCCAAGATCTACGCCGGCGAAGGCTGCGCCCAGGTGCTGTTCTTCGAAAGCGACGAGGTCTGCGAGACCAGCTACAAGGACCGCGGCGGCAAGTACCAGGGCCAGCGCGGCGTGACCCTGCCCAAGACCTGACCTGAACCGAGGATGCGGCCATGAAGTGGGAAGGCGAACGCCAGAGCGACAACGTCGAGGACCGGCGCGACGAACCCGGCGGTGGCGGCGGCGGCTTCGGCCTGCCCATCGGCGGCCGTGGCGTTGGCCTGGGCACGGTGGCGATCGCGCTCGTGGCCGGCTGGATCTTCGGCATCAACCCGCTCACCGTGCTGGGGCTGCTCAGCGGCGGCGGCGCGCCGGTGCAGCAGCAGACGCAGCACCAGGCCCCGGCCCACAGGCCGCCGGCCGACGACCGCAGCGCGGCCTTCGTCTCCACCGTGCTGGCCGACACCGAAGACGTCTGGGACCAGGTCTTCCGCGCCGGCGGCAGCCAGTACCAGAAGCCGAAGCTGGTGCTCTTCCGCGGCACCACGCCCACCGCCTGCGGCCGCGGCGAAGCCGCGATGGGCCCGTTCTACTGCCCGGGCGACCGCAAGGTCTACATCGACCTCGGCTTCTACGACGTGCTGAAGAACCGCCTGGGCGCCCCGGGCGACTTCGCGCAGGCCTACGTCATCGCGCACGAGGTGGGCCACCACGTGCAGAACCTGCTGGGCGTGACCGACAAGGTCGACGGCATGCGCGGCAAGGTCTCCGAAGTGCAGCAGAACGCGCTGTCGGTGCGGCTGGAACTGCAGGCCGACTGCCTTTCCGGCGTGTGGGCCTTCCATTCGCAGAAGAGCAAGGGCTGGCTGGAGCAGGGCGACGTGGAAGAGGCGCTGAACGCCGCCTCGCAGATCGGCGACGACACCCTGCAGCGCCAGGCGCGCGGCGCGGTGCGGCCCGAGACCTTCACCCACGGCTCCAGCGCGCAGCGCGTGACCTGGTTCAAGCGCGGTCTGCAGAACGGCAGCGTCAAGGAGTGCAACACCTTCGACAAGGGTGCGGTATGACGCCCGAACTGCAGGACAGGCTGGAGATCCGCGAACTGGTGGAACGCTGGGCGGTCTGGCGCGACGCCGGCGACTGGGAGCGCTTCGCCACCTGCTGGCACCCCGAAGGCGTGATGATGGCCACCTGGTTCCAGGGCCCGTACGCGGAGTTCATCCGCGTGACGAAGGAAGGCTGGGCCAAGGGCGTCAGCATCCTGCACTTCCTGGGCGGCAGCACGGTGGAAGTGGCGGGCGACCGCGCCATCGCGCAGACCAAGATGACGATCTCGCAGCGCGGGCCGGTCGAAGGGGTGCTGTGCGACGTGGTCTGCACCGGCCGCTTCCACGACTTCATCGTGCGCCACGAAGGGCGCTGGAAGCTGCTGCACCGCCAGCCCATCTACGAGAAGGACCGCATCGATCCGGTGGACCCGGCGGCCACGCTGAAGCTGGACGCCACCGCGCTGGCGGCGTTGCCGGAAGGCTACCGTCACCTGGCCTACATCCAGCAGCGCATCGGCTACTCGGTGAAGCTGGACATGCCCATGCTCAAGGGCCCGGTGGTCGAGGAACTCTACCGGCGCGGCGCGCGCTGGCTGGCCGGCGGGCTGCTGGAGCGCTAGGACTGCGGCGCGCGCAACGCCGCCAGCCAGTCGCAGCGCAGGTGCCCGCGTTCGTGCAGGCGGCGCCGCAGCCGCACGTAGAACGGCGGCGTGAAGGCCAGCGGCACGCACAGCACCACCAGCCATGTCCAGTGCAGCAGCAGGGCCGGCGGCACGCCCACCCAGCCCAGCAGCCACAGCGTGAGCACGGCGTCCCAGGCGTGGTATTCCAGCGGCGAATCCTCGCGGTGAGCCACCTGCCAGCGCTTGACGTTGGAGAGTTCGTGCAGGGTCATGGCGGGCTCCGGTGGCGGCGGATGGGCCGCAATGTACGCCTGCGTAAGTTTGGCGTCAGCTGTCATTGCGCCCTGAAACAAGAGCAGTTCCTTGCCGGGCGCGCCCCGATGCACGGCCGGCCGCGGCGGGTGCACCATCGGGCGCGATGAGCCTGCAGCCCCCCCGCCTGGAACGCATTGCCGGCCTGCGCGCGGCCGGCAAGGGCAAACGCGTCAGCGCCGACGAGGCGGTGCGCCTGGTGCACGACGGCGACACCGTGGCCACCGGCGGCTTCGTCGGCATCGGCTTCCCGGAGAACCTGGCGGTGGCGCTGGAAGCGCGTTTCCTGGCCACCGGCGCGCCGCGCGGGCTGACGCTGGTGTACGCGGCCGGTCAGGGCGACGGCAAGACGCGAGGGCTCAACCACCTGGGGCACGAAGGGCTGGTGGCGCGCGTCATCGGCGGCCACTGGGGGCTGGTGCCGGCGCTGCAGAAACTGGCGGTGAGCGGCCGCATCGAGGCCTGGAACCTGCCGCAGGGCGTGATCTCGCACCTGTTCCGTGACATCGCCGCCGGCAAGCCGGGGCACCTGTCGAAGGTCGGGCTGGGCACCTTTGTCGACCCGCGCCACGGCGGCGGCCGCATCAACGAACGCAGCACCGAAGAGCGCGTGCGCCTGATGGAACTGGACGGAGAGGAATACCTCTTCTACAAGGCCTTTCCCATCCACGTGGGCTTCATCCGCGCCACCACCGCCGACGCCGACGGCAACCTGACGATGGAACGCGAGGCGCTCACGCTCGAATCGCTGGCCATCGCGATGGCGGTGCGCAACTCGGGCGGCATCGTCATCGCCCAGGTGGAACGCCTGGCCGAGGCGCATTCGCTGCCGCCGCGCCAGGTGAAGGTGCCGGGCGTGCTGGTGGACTGCGTGGTGCTGGCCGAGAAGCCCGAATACCACATGCAGACCTTCGTGGAGCCCTACAGCGCCGCCTTCGCGGGCGAGATCCGCGTGCCGCCGGAGCAGCACGCGCCGGTCCCGATGAGCGAACGCAAGGTCATCGCCCGCCGCGCCGCGCTGGAACTGCGTGCGAACAGCGTGGTGAACCTGGGCATCGGCATGCCGGAAGGCGTGGCCGCGGTGGCGGCCGAAGAGAACGTCATCGACCTCATCACGCTGACCGCCGAGCCCGGCGTGATCGGCGGCATCCCGGCCGGCGGCCTGAACTTCGGCGCCGCGGTGAACACCCAGGCCGTGATCGACCAGCCCTACCAGTTCGACTTCTACGACGGCGGCGGGCTGGACATCGCCTTCCTGGGCCTGGCGCAGGCCGACGCGGAGGGCAACCTCAACGTCAGCCGCTTCGGCAGCCGGCTGGCCGGGGCGGGCGGCTTCATCAACATCAGCCAGAACGCGAAGAAGGTGGTCTTCGTCGGCAGCTTCACCGCCAACGGCGAGCCCAAGTTCGTGGGCCAGGTGGAACAGCGCACCTTCTCGGGCCGCGAGGCCTGGCGGCGCGGCCAGCAGGTTCTTTACGTCACCGAACGCTGCGTGTTCGGACTGCACGAGCGCGGCATCGAACTGCTGGAGCTGGCACCCGGGTTCGACCTCGAGCGCGACGTGCTCGCGCAGATGAGCTTCATGCCCGTGATGGAACGCCCGCCGCGGCCGATGGAAGCCGCCCTCTTCGCCGAAGCACCGATGGGCCTGCGTGCGCGCCTGCTGCTGCTGCCGATGGCCGAACGCTTCACCTACGACGCGCCGCGCCGCACCATGTTCATCAACTTCGAACACCTGAGCGTGCGGTCGCGGGCCGACGTGGACGCCGTGCGCGAGGAAGTCGAACGCCACCTTGCGCCGCTGGGCGAGAAGGTGTGGGCGGTCGTCAACTACGACCACTTCGTGCTCGACCCCGCCGTGGAGGACGACTGGGCGGCCATGGTGCGCGAACTGGTCGACCGCTTCTACGTCAACGTCACGCGCTACACGACTTCGGGCTTCCTGCGCGCCAAGCTGGGCCCTGCGCTGGCGGCGCGCGGCGTGCGGCCGCAGGTGTATGCCAGCGCCGAGGAGGCACAGCGCCGCGTGCTGGGGGATTGAGGTTCAGCCCTCGCGCGTGAAATCGCGCTCGGGCCTTCGTCCGGCGTAGCGACCCTTCCGGGTCGCTACGTCCGGACTCAGCCCTGTCGGGGGTCGGCGGGCATGGCCACGTTGTGCTGGTCGAGCACGCGCGCCACGTCGCTGCGCGACAGCGGCTTGACCAGCAGCGCGTCGCAGCCGGCCAGTTCGGCACGCACGCGTTCCACCGGGCGCAGCCTGGTGCCCACCCACACCAGCAGCGTGCCGCTGCCGCCAGGCGGCGGCGCCACGTCCTTCACCTGGCGGCACAGCGCCACGCCAGGGTCGTCGCCGGCGGTGCCCAGCGGCACGTCGACGAAGGCGGCCACGAAGTGGCGTTCATGCGCCATGGCGGCGGCCTCGGCCAGCGTGTCGGCGGCCAGCACCCCGAAGCCGAAGCCGGTGAGCAGGCCGAACAGGCGGTCCCGCGTGGCGGGGTCACGGTCGAAGACCAGCACTTCCGACATCGGCGGCTGCGCGGCGTGGGCCTCGTGGCCGTTGCGGCGCCGCGCACGGCGCACGAAGGCGCGCTTGGCGGCGCGCTCGGCGGCCAGCCAGGCGTCGTCGTCCACGTGCGCAGGCGGCGTCCGCGGCGGCGCGGCCGGCGCGGGCGCCTTCGCCGGCCTTGCGCCAGCTTGCGGTGGCAATGCCGGTTCCAGCGCGTCGTGCAAGAGGGGAATGTCGCAGGTGGAGGCGTCCACCACGGGGGCGTCTTCGGGCAGCTCGCGGAAAGAGAGCTCCACCGGCATCGGGACCGTCACTTGTTCCGGGCGAACGTCGAAAGTGGACGGCGTGGTATCCAGCCAGATGGCGCCTGACGCGTGCACGTTCGCGTCGCCGAGTGGCGAACCGCAAGAAACGCAATGCTGCGCTCCCTGCAGGTTGGCGAACCTGCATTGGTGACAAATGATTGTTCTCATCCCTGAGCCATTCTGACGCCTTTCGGCCGAGGGCATCAAGGTCATTGTCGGCCGACACCGGCCCGGAAAGGGTCAGGTCGGGAAGGTCCCCGGCAACAGGATGCTCTTGCCCACGTTCCGGATATCGGTATGGCCGCAGAAAGCCATCGTGAGATCGAGCTCCTTGTGGATGATTTCCAGCGCCTTCGTGACGCCTGCCTCACCCAGCGCGCCCAGGCCGTAGAGCATGGCACGGCCGATGTAGGTGCCGCGCGCGCCCAGCGACCAGGCCTTGAGCACGTCCTGGCCGCTGCGCACGCCGCCGTCCATGTGCACCTCGATCCTCGAGCCCACTTCGGCCACGATGGCCGGCAGCGCGTTGATGCTGGACTCGGCCCCGTCGAGCTGGCGGCCACCGTGGTTGCTGACGATCAGCGCGTCGGCCCCCGAGTCCACCGCCAGGCGCGCGTCCTCCACGTCCTGGATGCCCTTCAGGATGAGCTTGCCGCCCCAGCGCTTCTTGATCCACTCGACGTCGCCCCAGTTCAGGCGCGGGTCGAACTGCTGCGCGGTCCAGGCCGACAGGCTGCCCATGTTCTCGACGCCCTTCACGTGGCCGACGATGTTGCCGAACTGCCGGCGCGACGTGCCCAGCATGCCCAGGCACCAGCGCGGCTTGGTCATCATGTTCACGATGTTGGGCAGCGTCAGCTTGGGCGGCGCCGAGAGGCCGTTCTTCAGGTCCTTGTGGCGCTGGCCGATGATCTGCAGGTCCAGCGTCAGCACCAGGGCGCCGCACTTCGCGGCCTTGGCGCGGTCGATCAGGCTTTCGATGAAGGCGCGGTCGCGCATCACGTAGAGCTGGAACCAGAACGGACTGGAAGTGTTCGCGGCCACGTCCTCGATCGAGCAGATGCTCATGGTGGACAGCGTGAACGGGATGCCGAACTTCTCGGCCGCCTTCGCGGCCAGGATCTCGCCGTCGGCGTGCTGCATGCCGGTCAGGCCGGTGGGCGCGATCGCCACCGGCATCTTCACCGGCACGCCGACCATCGTGGTCGCGGTGCTGCGGTTCTCCATGTTCACCGCCACCCGCTGGCGCAGCCTGATCTTCTGGAAGTCGCTCTCGTTGGCGCGGTAGGTGCTCTCGGTCCAGCTGCCGGAGTCGGCGTAGTCGTAGAACATGCGCGGCACGCGGCGCTGGGCGAGCCGGCGCAGGTCTTCGACGGTGGTGATGACGGTCATGGGGCTTGTCTCCTCTGGCGAACCCGCGATGCTACGCAGCGCCGCCGGCCCCGCCCGGAGGATTCTTCAGGCGGCGCCGGAAATCGCTTCCTGCGCCCGCTGGGCGATGCCGGCGCAGAGGGTGGCCAGCCAGTCCGCGAAGACGGCGGCCGCGTCGTCCGGCGCCGGCGGCAGCCAGTAGCAGCCCGAAGCCTCTGCCGCCAGGCCGAACAGCGGCCGCAGGCTGCCGCTTTCCAGCCAGGGCAGGGCCAGGCTGGGCCGGCCCAGCGCCACGCCCTGGCCGGCGACCGCGGCTTCCAGCGTGAGCCCCAGGTCGACGAAGCGCGGGCCGGCCGAAGGCTCGGGCCAGTCCAGCCCGGCAGCGCGGAACCAGGGGACCCAGGGTTCGATCGGCGTGCGCAGCAGCGGCACGCGCGCCAGGTCGGCCGGACGCTCCAGCGGCTGGCGCGCCAGCAGCGTTGGCGCGGCCATCGGCTGCACGCGGTCGCGCAGCAGCACGCGGCCGCCTTCGGCGGGGTCACCCTGGCGCACTTCCACGTCGGCGTCGCCGGGCTGCATGTCCAGGAACGGGATCGACAGCACGATCTCGAGCTCGATTTCCGGGTGCGCGGTGGTGAAGCCTTCCAGCCGCGGCACCAGCACCTGGCGCGCGAAGGTGGGCGGCGTGGCCACGCGCAGCCGGCGCACGCGTTGCGCCGCGCGTCGGTGCTGCGGCATCGCCGCCAGCAGGCCGAGCGCGGTGCTCACCTGCTGCAGGTATTCGCGCCCGGTGGCGGTGAGCTGCAGCGCCTTGCCGCTGCGCACGAAGAGCGCGCCGCCCAGCAGGTCCTCGACCGTGGCGACGCGCTTGCTCACCGCGCTGGCGGTGACGGCCAGTTCCTCGGCCGCGCGTTCGAAGGTGCCCAGGCGTGCCGCCGCCTCGAAGGCGCGCAGGCCTTCGATGGAGGGAAAACGCAGATCGCCCGGCGCCGCCATGCGACGCGCAGTCTACGGGGCGCCGGGTTCAGCTGCCGCAGCTGCCGCCGCAGCCGGTGATGGGCGCGGCGTCGACCGCCAGCGCGACGGCGGCGCTGCCGGTCTCGGGGTCGTAGCCGCGTTCGGCCATGGTCATGGCCAGGGCGGCGTCCATCATCTGGGCGTGGATGGGGAACCACTCGGCCAGCGCGGCCACCAGGCGGCCGGCCAGCTCGTTGTCGGTGGCCTCGGCCTGGCGGCGGCCGACTTCGCGCACCAGTTCCAGCACCTGGCCGTGCTGCAGGCTGTGGCAGTTCTCCGGCGCGAAACCGAGCGCGGCCATCCAGCGTTCTTCCTGGGCGAAGTGGGCTTCGGTGTGCTCGGCCAGCGCGCGCAGCGCGACCAGGGCCGCGGCCGGGCCTTGCGCCACGGCGTCTTCCAGGTCGCCCAGCAGGGCGACGAACTCGCGGTGCGTGCCGTCCATGCGCGGCTGCTGCAGCGCGTACTCGTCGGTCCAGTTCAGGGTGCTCATCGCGCGCGATGCTACCGGCTGTGGCGGCACGCCCCGCTTGCGCCACCTCAAGCGTCCGGTGCGGTCTCGCGCCGCGCCGCAGGGGCCGCCTGCAGCCGCACCAGCGAGCCGGCGCGCACGCCCAGCAGGCGCAGCCGGCGCGTCAGGTCCACCCGCTTGAGGCATTCGCCAGCGGCGCGGCGGATGACGGCGAAGTCGGCCGTCGGCTGCGCCAGCGTCTGGTCGCGCGTGACGGTCTTGAAGTCCTCGAAGCGCAGCTTGATGCCGATGGTGCGGCCGGCGTAGCCCTTGCGCTGCAGGTCGGCCGCCACCTGCTCGGACAGGCGGGTGAAGATGCGCGTCAGCTCGGCGCGGTCGCGCACCGCGTGCAGGTCGCGGTCGAAGGTGGTCTCGCGGCTCATCGAGACCGGCTCGCTGTGCGTCACCACCGGCCGGTCGTCGACGCCGTTCGCGGCGTCGTGCAGCCAGCCGCCGTAGCTGCGACCGAAGTGCTCCACCAGCCAGGCGCGCGGCCGCGCCGCCAGGTCGCCGATGGTGCGCACGCCCAGCGTTTCCAGCTTCGCGCCCGCCTTCGGGCCGATGCCGTTGATGCGCCGCACCGGCAGCGGCCACACGCGCCCGGGCAGGTCGGCTTCGGTCAGCACCGTCAGGCCGTCGGGCTTGTCCAGTTCGGACGCGATCTTGGCCAGCAGCTTGTTGGGCGTGACGCCGATCGAGCAGGAAAGGCCCGTGAGCCGGCGCACGTTGTTGCGGATGTCCTGCGCCAGCGCACGCACGCCGCCCGTGGGGTCGTGGCCGACCGCGTCCTGCGCGCCGGGCACGTCGGTCAGGTCGATGTAGATCTCGTCGATGCCGCGGTCCTCGATGACCGGCGCCACCTCGGCCACCGCGGCCTTGAAACGGCGCGAATAGGCGCGGTACTGGTCGAAGTCGGTCGGCAGCAGCACCGCCTGCGGGCAGCGCAGCGCGGCCTTCATCAGGCCCATGCCCGAATGCACGCCGTAGTCGCGCGCGGCGTAGGTGGCGGTGGTGATGACGCCGCGGCCGGCGTAGTTCGCCAGCGTGGCGAAGCGGCGCGTGCCGTCGGCCAGGACTTCCGGCTGGTGGCGGCGGCCGCCGCCGATGACCACCGGCAGCCCCTTCAGTTCCGGGTAGCGCAGCAGTTCCACCGAGGCATAGAACGCGTCCATGTCCAGGTGGGCGATCCAGCGGCGCCGGGGGGGCGGTGTCATGTCGGGATGCTACCGGGGGGTCTTCCCGGAAACCTCTTGACACACTTCCCCGAAAAATGTGCAATCAGCACAGTTATAGTTCGTTCCCACGGCAGCACCGGACTTCGGTGGGCCCCCAACCCGACCAGGAGCGCATCACATGAATCTCTGGACTTCCTCCCCCCTGCGCCAGGGTGCGGCCGTGCTGTGCACGGCAGCCCTGGCCGTTCTGGCCGCCTGCGGCGGCGGCGGCTCTTCCAGCCCGACCACCAGCAGCGGCGGCACCTCGCAGGCCACCGCGTTCTCGCAGGGTCCGATCTCGGGCTTCGGCTCCATCATCGTCAATGGCGTGCGCTGGGACGACAGCGCGGCCCGGGTGGAGGACGAGGACGGCGTCGCCCACGATTCCCGTGACCTGAAGCTGGGCATGATGGTCAGCGTCGACGGCGGCAGCGTGGACCACTCCTCGTCCAGCGGCAAGGCCATGTCGATCCGTTTCGGCAGCGAGACCAAGGGCCCGATCGACAGCGTCGACCTCGCCAACTCCAGCTTCGTGGTGCTGGGCATCACGGTGGTGGTGGACGTCAACACCGTGTTCGACGCCTCCATCTCCGGTGGCGTCGCCGGCCTGGACGCCGCCCAGGTGGTGGAAGTGCACGGCATCTTCGACGCCGCCAACAACAGGATCACCGCCACCCGCGTGGAGCGGGAAGACAGCACCAGCAACTACAAGATGCGCGGCACCATCACCGCCATCGACCTGACGGCCAAGACCTTCCTGCTGGGCACGCAGAAGGTCTCGTTCGCCGCGCTCGCCGCACTGCCCAGCTGGGTGGCCGAAGGCGTGCAGGCGAAGGCGGTGCTGAGCACCACGCCCGACAGCGCCGGCAACTGGGTCGCCACCAAGCTGCGCCCGATCGGCACTTCGGTGGAAGACCGCTCCGAAGCCGAGGTCGAAGGCTCGATCACCGCGTTCACCTCGGCGACGGAGTTCGAAGTCAACGGCATGAAGGTCGACGCCTCCAAGGCCACGCTGCCGGCCGACACCAGCGGCATGGGGCTCGGCGCCCACGTCGAGGTGAAGGGTGCGGTGGTCGACGGCGTGCTGGTGGCCACCAGCGTGAAGCTCGAAGATGAAGGCCACCATGGCGGTGGCGGCGACGACCACGGCGGCACCCCGCGCGAATTCGAACTGCACGGCACCATCGCCGCCGGCACGCTGGACGCGACGGCCAAGACCTTCTCGCTGCGCGGCATCACGGTCAGCTTCGCCGGCACCGTCGAGTACAAGGACGGCACCGAAGCCAGCCTGAAGGACGGCGTGCAGCTGGAAGTGAAGGGCACGCTCTCCGCCGACGGCACCATGCTCGACGCCACGCGCATCGAGTTCGGCAAGTGACGAGGCGATCCGCAGCCTGAGCGAAGAACAGGCGGCGGGCCGGGACATCTCGACGACAATCGAGACACGCCCGACCCGCCGCCAACGGCTTTCCCCCGGATGACCTCGGACGCCCCCGACGTACACGAACAGCAGCAGCAGGCGCTGCGCGAAGCGCTGCGCGCCCTGCTGGAGCCGATGGCACGGCTGGCCGTCGCCCGCGGGCTCCCGTTCTCTGCCGTCGAAGAGATGATGAAGGAAGCCTTCGTGAAGGCCGCCAGCGACGCCCACCCCAACCTGCTGCCGCATCGCCGCGTGAGCCGCATCAGCACCGTGACCGGCATCAACCGGCGCGAGGTGACGCGCCTGGTGCAGGAAGCCGAGCCGGCGCGCCCGCGCGGCCGCTCGCTGCCGGGCGAGGTGTTCGCGCACTGGCTTAGCGACCGCCGCTACCGCGACGCCGCCGGCGACCCGCTGCCGCTGCCGCGCCAGGGCCCCGAGCCCAGCTTCGAGACGCTGGCGCAGGAAATCACGCGCGACGTGCATCCGCGCAGCCTGCTCGACGAGATGCTGCGCCTGAAGCTGGCCACCCAGGACGCGGCCACCGACACCGTGCACGCGGCACGCGGCGCCGCGCCGCTGGGCGACATCGTGCCCATGCTCGGCTTCCTGGGTGACAACGTGGGCGACCATTTCCGCGCCGCGGTGGACAACGTGATCGGCCCGGAACACCCGCACTTCGAACAGGCCCTGTTCGCCGAAGGCGTCTCGGCCGAGACCTTGGACTGGGCGCGCCAGGTGGCGCGCGACCAGTGGCGCGCACTGCGTCAGAACGTGGTGCCCGAACTCGAACGCCGGCTGCAGGCCGACGGCGAAGCCGCGAAGCCCGCGGCCGGCCGCCTGCGCATCGGCATGTACACCTTCGGCGACGCCCAGCAGGCGCCGGCCGAACCGCCAGGGGGTAGCAAGGAATGAAGATTTCATGGTGGGACCTGGGCGCCCGCGCGCTGGTGGCCGTGCTCGGCGTGGCGGCCATCGTGGCCGGCTGCGGCGGCGGCGTCGGCGAAGGCGGCACCGGCAACGGCTATACGCAGGGCACGATCAGCGGCTTCGGCTCGATCTTCGTCAACGACGTGCGCTTCGACGACAGCGGCGCCAGTGTGCAGGACGCCGATGGCGGCGGCCGCAGCCGCGACGACCTGAAGCTGGGCATGACGGTCGAAGTGGAGAGCGGCAGCATCGACAGCGCGAGCGCCAGCGCCACCGCGGCGCGCATCCGCTTCGGCAGCGAACTGCTGGGCCCGGTGGCCGCGGTGGACACCGCCAACAGCGCCTTCACCCTGCTCGGCCAGACCGTGAAGGTGGCCGCGAACACGGTATTCGACGACGGCCTGGCCGGCCTGTCCGCATTGGCGGCGGGCCAGTTCGTCGAGGTCTATGCCAGCTACGACCCCACCACGGCCGGCTACCGCGCGACGCGCGTCGAGCTCAAGAGCAGCGAGCCTTCGGCGTTCCGGCTGCGCGGCATCGTGAGCGGCCTGGACAAGGGCAACCAGCGCTTCACGATCGGTGCCGCCCAGTTCGACTACGCCGGCGCCAGCGGCGTGCCCACGGGGCTGGCCGACGGCAGCTACGTGCGCCTGACCATCGCCAAGGCGGCGGCCGGCACCACGCGCTGGACCGTGACCGCGTTCGCCGCCGGCACGCGCCCGCTGCCCGACAGCGACGAGTCCAACCTGCGCGGCTTCATCACCGCGTTCACCTCGGTCGACAGCTTCAGCGTCAACGGCCAGCCGGTGGACGCCCGCAACGCCAGCTTCCCCGATGGCAACGCCATCACGCTGGGCACGAAGGTGGAGGTGGAAGGCCCGGTGCGGGGCGGCGTGGTGCAGGCGACGAAGGTCCAGATCCGCACCGAGAGCGAGGACGAACACGAGGAATTCCAGCTCATCGGCAGCATCACCAGCGTGGACACGGCCAACCAGACCTTCCTGCTGCGCGGCGTGACCGTCAGCTACGCCGGCAGCCCGCGGGTGGACAACGGCACGCTGGCCGACCTGAAGAGCGGCCGCAACGTCGAGGTTCGGGGCGCGCTGTCTTCCGACGGCACGCGGCTGGACGCCTCGCGCATCACCTTCAAGGACTGAGCTTCGGGCCGCCGGCCGCGCTTGTGCGGGGCCGGCGATGGCCTAGACTGAAGGCCATCCGCCGCCCCGAGTCGAGGGAACGCCATGGCCGAAACCCCTGCCCAACGCGCGATCGGCGCCTCCACCGCTTCGCTGGTGGTGGCGCTCGGCTGCATCGCGATGTTCCTGCCGCCCATGGTGGCGGCGACCACCGCATCGGTGCTGCGAAGCGTCTTCTTCGGCGTGGCGTTGGCGGCGGCGCTGCTGCTGCACTGGGTGTTCGTCGCCATCGCGGCGCGCCGGCTTGGCCGTTCGGTGCCGGGTTGGCTGGGCCTGTCGGTGCTGCTGTTCCCGGTGGGCAGCGCGGCAGCGCTGATCCTGCTGGCCTGGTTCCGCGAAGAAGCCGAAGCCTCCGCCCCGCCGCCGCACGCCGCATGAAGCGCTCATTCGCGGTCCTGCTCGGCTCCCTGGCCCTGAACGCGATGGCGCAACCCGACCTGCCGGCACTGCAGCGCCAGGTGGAAGCCACCGAACGCGCCTTCGCGAAGAGCATGGCCGACCGCGACCATGCCGCCTTCGTGCGCCACCTGTCGGAGCAGGCGGTCTTTATGGGGCCGGAAGTGCTGCGCGGCAAGGCCGCGGTGGCCGCCGGCTGGAAGGGCTTCTTCGAAGGCCCGAAGGCGCCCTTCTCGTGGGAACCCGACCGCGTGGAGGTGCTGGCCGACGGCACGCTGGCCCACAGCAGCGGGCCGGTACGCGACGAGAACGGTCAGCTGATCCTGCGCTTCAACTCGGCTCGACGATAACTTTCAGCTGATCCTCCGCTTCAACACGGTGATGCTGCAGGAGGCGCCGGGCGTCTGTCTCATCCTCTTCGACAAGCGCCAGCCGCTGACCGAAGCCGACAAGAAGGCGGCTGCCGCCAAGCCCTGAAGGCTAGCCCGCCAGCCGCGCGCGGTGGCGTTCCACCTGCGCCAGCACCTGGGCCGGCGCGGTACCGCCCGTGACCTGCCGCACCGCCATGCTGCCGCGCGGCGCCAGCACCGCGAACACGTCGGCCTCGACCTTCGGGTGGAAGGCCTGCAGTTCGGCCAGCGTCAGCGAAGCGAGTTCGACGCCCCGCCCGATGGCCACCTTCACCGCGTGCGCCACGGTCTCGTGCGCGTCGCGGAAGGGCACGCCCTTCTTCGCCAGGTAGTCGGCCAGGTCGGTGGCCGTGGCGTAGCCGCGCTGCGCCGCCGCTTCCATGGCGGCGGCCTTCACGCGGATGCCGCTCACCATCTCGGCCATGATGCGCAGCGTGTCGGCCAGCGTGTCGACGGTGTCGAACAGCGGCTCCTTGTCTTCCTGGTTGTCCTTGTTGTAGGTGAGCGGCTGGCCCTTCATCAGCGTCAGCAGGCCCATCAGGTGGCCGATGACGCGGCCGCTCTTGCCGCGCGCCAGTTCGGCCACGTCGGGGTTGCGCTTCTGCGGCATGATGGAAGAGCCGGTGCAGTAGCGGTCGGCGAGGTCGATGAAGCCGAAGTTCTGGCTCATCCAGAGCACGATCTCCTCGGCCAGCCGGGAGACGTGCATCATGCAGATCGAAGCGCAGGCGCTGAACTCGAGCGCGAAGTCGCGGTCGCTGACCGCGTCCAGGCTGTTCTGGCACACGCCTTCGAAGCCCAGCGTGCGCGCCACGCGCTCGCGATCCAGCGGGTAGCTGGTGCCGGCCAGCGCGGCGGCGCCCAGCGGCAGGCGGTTGGTGCGCGCGCGCACCTCGGCCAGGCGTTCCTCGTCGCGCGCGAACATCTCCACGTAGGCCAGCAGGTGGTGGGCGAAGCTCACCGGCTGCGCCACCTGCATGTGGGTGAAGCCGGGCATCACCGTTTCGCTGTGCTGAGCCGCCAGTTCCACCAGCGAAGCCTGCATGCCACGCAGCAGCGCGGCCAGGCGGTCGATCTCGCCGCGCAGCCACAGCCGCACGTCGGTGGCGACCTGGTCGTTGCGGCTGCGGCCGGTGTGCAGCCGCTTGCCGGCGTCGCCCACCAGCGCGGTGAGGCGCGCCTCGATGTTGAGGTGCACGTCCTCCAGCTCGAGCTTCCACTCGAAGCGGCCTTCCTCGATCTCGGCGGCGATGAGCGCCATGCCGCGCCGGATCTCGGCCAGGTCGTGCGCGCCGATGATGCCCTGCGCGGCCAGCATCTCGGCGTGCGCCAGGCTGCCGTCGATGTCGGCGCGCCAGAGGCGCTTGTCGAAGCCCACGCTGGCGGTGTAGCGCTGCACCAGTTCGCTCATCGGCTCGCTGAACAGGGCCGACCAGGCCTGGGACTTGTTGGCAAGGGGATCGGAAGACATCGTGGGCCGCGGTTGGCAGGAGCAGGACTTCGTATTATCCGGCCGCGATGAGCGACGCCCCGGACTCGGTGAGTACCCCAGAAGCCAGCACGCGGCCCGCCAGCCTGTGGCCGGACAGCGCGCGGGCGGCGCTCTCGTCCAGCTTCGCGATGACGCGTTTCGACCCCGCCGCCGACGAGAAGGCGCGCAGCGCCGCACAGGCCGCCGCTGCCTTCGACGTCTGCCACCCGGCGCTGGCGCTGCGCGCCGTGCTGCTGGTGCAGGCGGTGCTGGCGGTGGCCGCGCTGGCCACGGCCACAACATGGTCGACTGGCTGCACCGGCAAAGTCGGCGCTGGCCTTCGCCGGTGCCGCCGGCGCCCTGCTCTGGCTGGTGGCGGTGTGTGCCGCCAGGCGGCCGCTGCGCCGTGCGGGGCCGCTGCCGCGTGCGGCGCTGGTGATGGTGCTGGGCGCCGCCGCCGCGCTGGCGGCCGGGGCGCCGCTGTGGGCGCTGGGCCTGGCCGACAGCGCCGGCGGCCTGCGCTGGGCCGGCGCCGCAGCGGCAGGCGCCGGCATCGCGGCGCTGCTGTGGTCCTGGCTGGCGCTGCGGGCGCGCATCTGGCAGCCGGCCGAGGCGCAGGCGCGGCTGGCCGAACTGCAGTCGCGCATCCGTCCGCACTTCCTGTTCAACGCGCTCAACACCGCGCTCGCGCTGGTGCGCCACGACCCCGCCCGCGCCGAGCGCGTGCTGGAAGACCTGAGCGACCTGTTCCGCACCGCACTGGCCGACAGCGGCACTTCGGTGCCGCTGGAAGCCGAGGTGGCGCTGGCCAAGGCCTACCTGGACATCGAGCAGGTGCGCTTCGGCGCGCGCCTGGCGGTGCAGTGGGAACTGGACCCTGCTGCCGGCCGCGCCCGCGTGCCGCCGCTGGTGCTGCAGCCGCTGGTGGAAAACGCGGTGCGCCACGGCGTGGAGCCTTCCGCCACCGGCGCCCGGGTCTGGGTGCGCGCGCAGGCGCGCCGGGGCCAGGCGGTGGTGACGGTGAGCAACACGGTGGGCGGCGAGCCTTCGGCGCCCGGCCATGGCATGGCGCTGCACAACGTGCGCGAACGGCTGCGCCTGCTGCACGACCTGGGGGCCGAGTTCGAGACCTGGCGCGAAACCGTCGACGGTACGGACGTCTTCCACGCCCGCATCGTGCTGCCGCTGGAGTGATGGCCATGGATGCCCTGCGCGTGCTGATCGTCGACGACGAACCGCTGGCCCGGATGCGCCTGCGTTCGCTGATCGAATCGACCGCCACCCCGGCCACCCAGGTGGCCGGCGAGGTGGGCGACGCCACCGAGGCGCTGGCCTGGCTGCGCGAGCACGCCGCCGACCTGCTGCTGCTGGACGTCCGCATGCCCGGCCGCAGCGGGCTGGCGCTGGCCGGCGCGCTGAAGGCGATGGCGGCGGCGCCGGCGGTGGTGTTCGTCACCGCACATGCCGAACACGCGGTGGAAGCCTTCGACCTGGAAGCGGTGGACTACCTGACCAAGCCGGTGCGCCAGGAAAGGCTGCAGGCGGCGCTGCAGCGGGTGGCGCAGCGGCTCGGCAGCGCGCCGCCGGTGCCGTCCACCAGCGAGCCGGTGATCGTGGTGCACGACCGCGGCCGCGTGCTGCGGCTGCCCTTGTCGGAAGTGCTGTACCTGAAGGCCGAGCTGAAGTACGTGACGCTGCGCACCGCCGGCCACAGCTACGTGCTGGACGATGCGCTGGCCGACCTGGAGCAGCGCCTGGGCGAAGGCTTCATCCGCGTGCACCGCAACGCGCTCGTCGCCCGCCATGCGGTGCGTGCGCTCGAGAAACGCGGCGACGGCGCCGAAGAAGGCTGGGCCGTGCGCGTGGCGCCGGCCGACGAGTGGATCGCCGTCTCGCGCCGGCAGCTGGGCGCGGTGCGCGAAGCCCTGTCGGACTGAGAACCGCGCGGGCGGCTCAGCCCGTGAACTGCAGGTCCAGGTCGCCGTGCGCGTAGATCACCACGCCGGTATCGGTCTCGGTGATGCGGTGACCCGTGCCGGCAGGCGCCAGCTGGTAGTCGCCTTCCTGCAGCAGCAGGTCGTCCAGGAACAGCTCGCCTTGCACCATCAGGCACTCTTCATCGTGGCCGTGGCGGTGCATGGGCACCGAGGCACCGGGTTCGGCGTGGTAGAGCATCGCAGCCTGGCCCTCGTGCTGCCAGAGCACGCGGCGCCGGATGCCGGGCGCGTAGTCGGGCCAGCCGGCCTGGGCGTCCAGCACGGTGTGCGGTCCTTCGTCGGGCCGCGCCGGCAGTGCCGATTCGCGCACGAAGACCCATGCGCCGTCCCGGCTGGCAACCGGTGACGCGGGCCAGCCGGCCGGGGCGGCGTGGTAGTCGCGCGGGCCCAGCGTGCGCGCGCCCAGCTGGACGCTGCCGCGCAGCACCAGCCATTCGCGGTGGTGTTCGGCCGGCGGGCCGGCCCAGGAAGCGCCGGGCTGCAGTTCCACCAGCCGCGCCCGCAGCGGCTCGCCCGTGCGCAACGCGCGGCCGGGCGCCGCGGCGTAGAGCGTGCGGGCGTGCACGCCCGCCGCCAGTTCGACGCCGGCAAGCCTGCGCTGCCTCACGGTGTGCATGGCGGCGGCGGCGGTCTGCGCGGCGGCGACCCGGTTCGCCAGCTTCGAACGCAGGCGGGCGGCGGCGCCGCCGTCCGCCGCAGCCCAGGCGCTGGCCAGGGGCTCCTGCAGCAGCGGGGCCAGTTCGCGGTCGACCGGGTCGGGCGCCGGCTTCACGGCCGGCGAGTGCTCGTCTTGCGGGGGCATGGCGGAATGCCGGCAGCCTGGTGTGCTGTGCGATCTCTTCGTGGCTGAGGCCGCGGAAGAAGGCCAGTGCTACCAGCTGGCGCGGCTGCGCGCCCAGCCCCTGCAGCGCCTGCTGCAGTGCGGCCTGGTGGCGCGCCAGGTCCAGCAGTTCGTCGGCCGGCGGCGATTCGTCCGTGGTCTCGGCCGCCGCGTCGTCGCCCTGGCTTTCGTGGCGGAAGCGCCCTTCGCGGCGCAGCGCGTCCAGGGCCCGCGAACGCGCGATGGCCAGCAGCCAGGTCAGCGCCTTGCCGCGTGCAGGGTCGAAGCGCAAGGCCTGCCGCCAGACCTGGAAGTAGGCGTCTTCCACCACTTCCTCGGCCAGCGCCGCGTCGCGCACGATGCGCCGCACCAGCCCGAAGACGCGGTTGAAGGTGGCGTCGTAGAGCGCGGCGAGCGCGCGTTCGTCCTGTTCGGCGACGGCCAGCATCCACTGGGCGAGCAGGGCTTCGCTGGCCGCCGGCGTGGCGCTGCGGACGCCGCCGGCCGGTGGCGTGGGCTCGGCGTCGTCCGCCAACGCGTCTTCCAGCCATGGCGCGCCCGGCAGCGATTCCGGGCTGCCACCCGTTTCGCCGAAGCCGCCGGGTGCCGTCGTGCATGCACTCACTGGATTGCCCTCCCCACCGCGTGAAGCCGGGGCGCGCCGCCTGGCTCCGGCACGCCCGTGGAGGCTCTACGCGGCCGGGCCGGCACTGGATGCATGGTAGCGGGGTCGGCGCGTCAACCCAGCAGCTGCGCGGCATCTGGCACGGCACCGCGCAGGAAGACGGTGGCGCCGGTGCGGGTGCTGATGGTGGCGTGCAGCGCCCCCTGGTGCGCCAGGTGGTAGCCGCCGGGCCCGATCTCGAGCCGCGAGCCCACGCGAAGCCGGCCCTCCAGCACGATGCATTCCTCGTCCAGCGGGTGGCGGTGCGGCGCCAGCGTGGCGCCCGGCGCCAGTTGCAGCAGGTACGACATGACGCCGGCGCGTTCGTGCAGCACCTTGATCGCCACGCCTTCGCCGAAGGGCTGCCAGCCGGCTTCGGCCGGCTGAACGGTGAGGTGCGACAGGTCCGCGTCGGCCACCCGCTCCAGCAGCCGGCGTCGGATCGCCCGCGCCTGCGCCGGCGTGCCGGCAGGCGAGGGCGGTTCGGAATCTTGTGCGTCCATCACCTGCCTACGCGGCGGCGGTGGCGCCGGATGCATGGCCCTGCTGCCGTTCAGCCCGTGTTGCGCAGCCCGGCGGCGATGCCGTTGATGGACAGGTGGATGCCGCGCTGGATGCGCTCGACGCCCGGTTCGCCCTCGCGCCGGTTGCGGTAGCGGCGCAGCAGTTCCACCTGCAGGTGGTTCAGCGGGTCCAGGTAGGGGAAGCGGTGGGCGATGGAGCGCGCCAGCGCCGGGTTGGACTGCAGGCGCTCGCCTTCGCCGGTGATCTTCGACAGCGCCTGGCTCGCGCCCTCCCATTCGGCCTTCAGCGCGCCGAAGATGCGTCTGGCCACGCGCCTGTCTTCCACCAGTTCCACGTAGCGGCTGGCGATGCGCAGGTCGCTCTTGGCCAGCACCATGTCCAGGTTGGACAGCAGGGTGCGGAAGAAGGGCCACTGCCGGTACATGCGCTGCAGCAGGTCCAGCCGCGCCTTCGGGTCGCCGGCGGCCAGGAAGTCCTGCACCGCCGAGCCGAAGCCGCACCAGCCCGGCAGCGCCATGCGGCACTGGCCCCAGCTGAAGCTCCAGGGGATGGCGCGCAGGTCCTCGATGCGCCGCGTCGCCTTGCGCGACGCGGGGCGCGAGCCGATGTTGAGCTCGGCGATCTCGCGGATCGGCGTGGCGGCAAAGAAGTAGTCGGTGAAGCCCGGGGTCTCGTAGACCATCCTGCGGTAGGCCGCGAAGCTGGCGGCGCTGAGTTCGGCCGCCGCCTCCAGGAAGGCCTTGGGCGCGCTCTTCGTGGGGTGCAGCAGCGTCGCTTCCAGCGTGGCCGCCACCAGCGTCTCCAGGTTGCGGCGCCCGATCTCGGGGTTGGCGTACTTGGAGCCGATCACCTCGCCCTGTTCGGTGAGGCGGATCTGGCCGTTCACCGTGCCCGGCGGCTGCGCCAGGATGGCCTGGTAGCTGGGCCCGCCGCCGCGGCCCACCGTGCCGCCGCGGCCGTGGAACAGGCGCAGCGTGATGCCATGTCCGTGCTTCAGGGCGGCGAACATCTCCGCCAGCGCCACCTCGGCGCGGTAGAGCTCCCAGTTGCTGGTGAAGGTGCCGCCGTCCTTGTTGCTGTCGCTGTAGCCCAGCATCACGTCCTGCTCGGCACCGCTCCTCACCACCAGGGCCGTGATGCCCGGCAGCGCGTAGTAGGCGCGCATGATGGGCTCGGCGTTGCGCAGGTCGCCGATGGTCTCGAACAGCGGCACCACGATGAGGTCGGCCCTGGCGTCGTCGTCCAGCGTGCCGCGCAGCAGGCCGGCTTCCTTCTGCAGCAGCAGGGCTTCCAGCAGGTCGCTCACGTCTTCGGTGTGGCTGATGACGTAGTGGCGCAGCGCCTCGCGCCCGTAGCGCGCGCGCGCCTCGGCCGCCGCCTCGAACACCGCCAGTTCCGACTGCGCCAGCGCCGAATACTCGGCGCCGCGCACGCGCAGGCCGCGTGCGTCGTTCAGCTGGCGCAGCAGCAGCGCGCGGCGCGCCTCCTCGCCCAGCGCGGCGTAGTCGGGCTCGACGCGCGCGGTGCGCAGCAGCTCGGCGACCACCAGCTCGTGCTGGTCGCTGCTCTGGCGCAGGTCCAGGGTGGCGAGGTGGAAGCCGAACACTTCCACCGCGCGCATCAGCGGCGCCAGTCGCGGGCCGATGAGCGCCTGTGCGTGATGGTGCCTGAGCGACCGCGCGATCACCTCCAGGTCGGCGCGGAATTCGGCGGCGCTGGCATAGGCGTCCTGCGGCGCCACCGCGTGGCGCAGCGCCTCGGTGCCGGTGAGCGCGTGCAGCGTAGCCGCCAGTCGCGAATACATGCCGATCAGCGCGCGCCGGTAGGGTTCGTCCTCGCGGTGCACGTTGCGGTCGGGCGACCGCTCGGCCAGCGCCGCCATCTCCGGCGTCACCGGGGCCAGCGTGCCGCTCATCGAAAGCTCGGTGCCCAGTTCGTGCACCTCGGTCAGGTAGAAGCGCAACGCCACCTCGCACTGGCGCGACAGCGCGTGGCGCAGGGTCTCGGCGTTCACGTTCGGGTTGCCGTCGCGGTCGCCGCCGATCCAGTGGCCCATGCGCAGGAAGGGCGCCACCGCGTGGCCGTTGAGCGCGCGTTCCAGTTCGCGGTACAGGCGCGGGATCTCGCGCAGGAAGGTGGCCTGGTAGTAGCTGAGCGCGTTCTCGATCTCGTCGGCCACCGTCAGCCGGGCGGTGCGGATCATGCGCGTCTGCCACAGCTGGGTGACGCGGGCGCGGATCAGCGCCTCGTTGTCGCGCCGGCGCTCGTCGATCGCGAGCTCGTCGCGCTCGGCGATCAGCGCCGCGATGGCGCGTTCGGCGTCCAGGATGCTCTTGCGCTGCACCTCGGTGGGGTGGGCGGTGAGCACCGGCGACAGGTAGGCGTGCTACAGCGTGCGCGCGATGTCGGCGGCGCGGTGGTCGGCGCGGTGCAGACGCTCCAGCGCCACGGCCAGCGAGCCTTCCTGGTGGTGGCCTTCGGCCTCGTGCACCTCGCGCCGGCGCAGGTGGTGGCGGTCCTCGGCGATGTTGGCCAGGTGGCTGAAGTAGCTGAAGGCGCGGATCACGCTCACCGTCTGGTCGGCCGAGAGGTTCTTCAGCAGCCGGTCGAGCACGCGGCCGGCGCTGGCATCGGCCTTCAGCCGGTAGGCCACCGAGAGCTGGCGCACCCGCTCGATGAGTTCGAAGGCGTCCTGCCCTTCCTGTTCGCGGATCACGTCGCCCAGGATGCGGCCGAGTAACCGGATGTCTTCCACCAGCGGCTTGTTCTTGGCAGCGGCATCGGACGAACGTTTCATCGCAGTTCCAGAAGGTGTAACCGAATTACCAATTGTGCACGCAAACAACGTGCCGGCCGGGTCCGCGCCGGGCTGTCGATAATCGGGCCATGAACGCCCCCACCATCATCGTCACCCGCGAGAGCCGGCTCGCGCTGTGGCAGGCCGAACATGTGCGCGACCTGCTGCAGGGGCGCTTCGGCCTGAAGGTCGACCTGCTGGGCATGACCACCAAGGGCGACCAGATCCTCGACCGCGCGCTGTCCAAGGTGGGCGGCAAGGGCCTGTTCGTGAAGGAACTGGAAACCGCGCTCGAGGAAGGGCGCGCCCACCTGGCCGTGCATTCGCTGAAGGACGTGCCGATGGACCTGCCGGAAGGCTTCGTGCTGGCGGCGGTGCTGGAGCGCGAAGACCCGCGCGACGCCTTCGTCTCCAACCGCCACGCGAACCTGGACGCGCTGCCGCAGGGCGCGGTGGTCGGCACCTCCAGCCTGCGCCGCGTGGTGCAGCTGCTGGGGCGACGGCCCGACCTGAAGATCGAGCCGCTGCGCGGCAACCTGGACACCCGCCTGCGCAAGCTGGACGAAGGCGGCTACGACGCCATCGTGCTGGCTGCCGCCGGCCTGAAGCGGCTGGGTCTGTCGCAGCGCATCCGCGCCACCTTCGATGTCGACGCCATGATCCCGGCCGCCGGGCAGGGCGCCCTGGGCATCGAGGTGCGCGAGGACGCGCACGCGTTGCGTGCACTGCTGGCGCAAACGGTGCACAGCCCCACCTTCCTGGCCGCCCACGCCGAACGCGCCGTCTCGCGCGCCCTCGGCGGCAGCTGCAGCATGCCGCTGGCCGCGCATGCGGTGTGGCAGGGCGACACGCTCCACCTGCGCGCCGCGCTGGGCCACGCCACCGAGCTGACGCGCCCGCTGCTGCAGACCGAAGCGCAGGGCCGCCCTTCGGACGAGGCTTCGGCACGCGCCCTGGGCGAACAGGCTGCGGCCGCGCTGCGCGCCGCCGGCGCCGCAGCCTACCTGGTGAACTGAGTGGCCGGCCTGCGCGTGATCGTCACGCGCCCGCAGGACCAGGCGGCCGGCTGGGTGGACGCGCTGCACGCCCTGGGCGTGGACGCGGTGGCGCTGCCGCTCATCGCGATCGGCCCGCCGGCCGACCCCGCCGCGGTGCGGGCGGCCTGGCAGGGCCTGTCGCGCCACGTGCTGGCGGTGTTCGTCAGCCCGAACGCGGTGCAGCGATTCTTCGCCGAGCGGCCGCCGGGGCCGGCGTGGCCGGCCGGCACCCAGGCCGGGTCCACCGGGCCCGGCACCTCGGCCGCGCTGCGCGCCGCCGGGCTGGCCGACGCGCAGATCGTGGAGCCGGCCGCCGACGCGCCCAGCTTCGATTCCGAAGCGCTGTGGGCGCGCATCGCCCAGCGCTCCTGGCAGGGCCGGCGGGTGCTGGTGGTGCGCGGCGAGGACGGGCGCGACTGGCTGGCGTCCACGCTGGCCGAACGCGGCGCCGAGGTCGATTTCGTCGCCGCCTACCGCCGCCTGCCGCCGGTGGCCGACGCGCCGACACGGGCGCTGCTGGACGCCGCGCGCGCGCAGCCGCAGCGGCACCTGTGGGTGTTCAGCAGCAGCGAGGCGGTGCGCCACCTGCAGGCGCTGGCGCCGGACGCCGACTGGTCGGGCGCGCGCGCAGCCGCCTCCCACCCGCGCATTGCCGCCGCGGCGCGCGCCGCCGGCTTCGGCCGCGTGGACGAGGTGCGGCCGGCGCCGGCCGACCTGGCCGCGCTGGCGAACGCCCCGTCACCGGTGCGCTGAAGGCGCGCCGATAGAATGCCGCCCCCTGTGAACGAATCCTCCAGCGAACCTTCCGCATCGGCACCGGTCTTGGCGCCGGCCGTGGCGCCGGCCGTGGCGGCGCCGGCCGCGCTGCCGGGGCGCTGGATCGCCGCCGGCGCGGTGCTGCTGGCCGCCTTCACGGCTGCCGCGATGGTGTTCGCCTGGAATACCCAGCAGCGGGTGAAGGGCCTGGAAGCCGAACTCGTGAAGCGCCAGCAGGACGCCGGCGTGCAGTCCACCGAAGCGCGCGTGGCCGCGCGCGAGGCGCAGGAACTGGCCCGCGAGTCGGCCGCCAAGCTGGCGCTGCTGGACGCGCGCCTGTCCGAAACGACCCTGCAGCGCAGCCAGTTCGAGGAACTGATCGGCTCGCTGGCCCGTTCGCGCGACGAGAACGTGCTCGCCGACCTGGAAGCGGCGGTGCGGGTGGCGATGCAGCAGACCGCGATCACCGGCAGCGCCGAGCCGCTGGTCATCACCTTGAAGCAGGCCGACGAACGGCTCTCGCGCTACAACCAGCCGCGGCTGGAACGGGTGCGGCGCGCGGTGGCACATGACCTGGACCGCACCAAGGCCGCCGGCGTGACCGACGTCTCGGTGCTCTCGATCCGCCTGGACGAGGTGATCCGCCTGGTCGATGAACTGCCGCTGCTGTCCAGCCCCGAATCACGCCGCGCCGCGGCGGCGCGCGCGGCACCGGCCGCTTCGGCCGCCAGCGCCGCCGCCGCGCGCGCCTGGAGCGAACGCTGGCGCGACGTGGCCGGCCACCTGTGGGGCGAAGTGAAGTCGCTCGTGCGCGTGACCCGCATCGACCAGCCCGAAGCCATGCTGGTGGCGCCCGAGCAGACCTGGTTCCTGCGCGAGAACCTCAAGCTGCGCCTGCTGAACGCGCGCCTGGCGCTGCTGTCGCGCCAGTTCGACGCCGCGCAGTCGGACCTGCGCGACGCGCAAGCCGCGCTGGACCGCTACTTCGACCGCAGTTCGCGCCGCGTGGCCAGCGCGGTGGAACTGGTGCGCCAGGTCGCTGCGCAGGCCCGCCTGGTCACGGTGCCGCGCCCCGACGCCACGCTGGCCGCCATCGCCACCGCTTCGGCCGGGAAGTAGGAGCGCGATGCGCGGCGTCATCTGGCTGGTGCTGCTGTTCGTGGTGGCGGTGGTGGCGGCCACCACGCTGGGGCCCAACGACGGCATCGTCTCCATCTTCTGGGGCGGCTGGCGCACCGACATGTCGCTCAACCTGTTCGTGCTGCTGGTGGTGGGCGCGTGCTTCGCGCTCATGTCGGCGGCGCAGGCGCTGAACTCGCTGCTCAGCCTGCCGCGGCGCGCCGGCGAGTGGCGCGCGCTCAAGCGCGAACGCGCCGCCCAGAGCGCGCTGCGCGAGGCACTGGCCGAATACTTCGGCGCCCGCTACAGCCGTGCCCACAAGGCGGCCAGCCGCGCGCTGGCCATCCAGGCCGACACGCCGGCGCTGCGCGGCGACACCGAATTCACCGTGCTCGGCCACCTGCTGGCCGCCGGCAGCCTGCACCGCCTGCAGGACCGCACGAAACGCGACGACCTGCTCGCTTCGCTGGCCAGGACCATCAAGCGCGGCAGCGCCGGCAGGAGCGCCGAAGACGGCGCGCGACTGATGGCGGCCGAATGGGCGCTGGACGACCGCGACGCGCCGCGCGCGCTGGAACTCATCGGCGAGCTGCCGCCCGGCGTGGCGCGCCGCGCGCAGGCGCTGCGGCTGAAGCTGCAGGCCAACCGGATGGCGCGCCAGCCGCTGGACGCGCTGCACACGGCGCGCCTGCTGGCCAACCACCAGGCCTTCTCGCCCACCGCGGCGGCGGGGCTGCTGCGTTCGCTGGCGGTGGACGCGCTGGAGGGCGCGCACGACCTGCAGCAGCTGCGCCGCCTGTGGGAACAGTTCGACGCCGCCGACCGCCGCGACCCCCTGGTGGCCGCGCGCGCCGCGCTGCGCGCGGTGGCACTGGGCGCACCGGCCGAGGCGCGCGGCTGGCTGCGGCCCTACTGGGAGCGGCTGCAGGAGCTTTCACGCGAGGAGCGCGAGCACATCTCGCTGGCGCTGATGCAGTCGTGCGCAGGCCTGGGCACCGACTGGCTGCCGCGCATCGAGAGCGCGCTCAACGCCTTCGGCCACGAACCCGCGGTGGTGGCCGCCGCCGGCACCGCCTTCGCCGAGCGCCAGCTGTGGGGCAAGGCGCGCCGCCTGCTGCAGCAGGCCGGCGCCGCCCCCGGCCTGCCCGGCCCGGCGCGCCGCCGCGCCTGGCGAACCCTGGCCGAACTGGCGCGCAGCGAAGGCGACGAGGCCGAGTGCCAGCGCTGCGAACACGAGGCCGCGGCCATCGACTGAACGCCCGAAGCCCTGTGCTAAACTCCCGGGCTTCGCGGCTGTAGCTCAGTTGGATAGAGTACTTGGCTACGAACCAAGGGGTCGTGGGTTCGAATCCTGCCAGCCGCGCCAGTAAAGACGACGGGTCAGCTCTCTCAAGGGGCTGACCCGTTTGCCTTTTCAGGGCTCGGGGGCCTACGCAGGGATCCACCGGTGGTGGGGTCGCTCAGGACCGGTCGCGCGGAAAAACACGCCTCGCGAGTCCGCCTCTCTCACAAAGGAGAGCCTTCGAGTGGCCCGGACGAGCGCCCGTCGAGCGCACCCCGCTGGAGGGCGCCCGCCCGCGTCAGGCCGCCGCCGGCGCGGCTTCGTGGCCGGCGTTCGCGGCCGCCGGCTGGTCGGGCTGCAGCGCGCGCACCCGCTCGCCGGCCTGCACGAGGTCGGCCATCGTGGCGGTGTAGATCACCACCTGCGGGTCGTGCGGATCGGCCTGGGCGGCGAAGCCGAAGCGGTCGAACAGCGCGCGCATGCGCGGGTTCTCGTGCTTGTAGGTGGTGGCGTAGTAGGTGCGAGCGATGCGGGCGCCCCAGTCGATCAGCATCTGCATCAGGTGCCGCCCGATGCCCTGGCCGCGCAGGTCGCTGCGGCGCGAGAACGAGACTTCGTAGGTGCCCTGGTCGTCGATGCGGAAGGCGTGCGCCACGCCGATGATCTCGCCTTCCAGCTCGACGATGAAGGCGGCGTGCTGCCGGTAGTCCAGCGATTCGTCGTACAGGCGGCCCAGGCGTTCGGGTGACGTGAGGCAGTCCAGCGTCACCGTGCCCATGTAGCGCGTGTGACGGTCGTCCTGGCTCAGGCGGCCGATGTACTCGCCTATGGGCGCGATGTCCTCGCGCGTGGCCGGCCGCAGCAGCGCGTGGCGGCCGTCCGCCAGCTCGATGAGCTGGGCCCCGACGGCGTCCACGCCCTGCATGGAAGGCAGCGCACGCGCCTCCTTCGCGAGCTGGGTGCGCCAGCCGGGGTGGGCCACGCCGAGCATCGCGTCCACGCGCTCGGGGTCGTGCAGGTGGCGCAGGTCGGCCACGCCGTGCTCGGTGACAACGACCACCGGCAGGTCGGCGCTGATGGTGTGGTGCGCGCCTTCGCCGTGCAGGGCGACGATCTTGCTCTGCAGCAGCCCGCCGCGGCGCTTCACCACGCTGGGCAGCGCGATCATCGCGATGCCGCCGCGCGACCACGATGCGCCGAGCGCGAAGTCGAACTGCCCGCCGACGTCGGAGTAGTAGCGGCGCTCGATCATCGAGGCGCAGACCTCGCCGCTCAGGCTGACGGCCAGCGCGCTGTTGATGCTGGCCATCGCCGGGTTGTGCTTGATCATCGCCGGGTCGTTGATGGTCTCCTGCGGCAGCACGGCGAAGTGGGGGTTGTCGTGCAGCGTCTGGTAAAGCTCGCGGCTGCCCAGCACGAAGCCCACGGCGATGCGCTGGCGCAGGCCCGGGCCGTTCATCTCGCGCACCAGGCCTGCGCGGTACAGGGCCATCACGCCGTCGGAAAAGAGCTCCGACCACACGCAACGCACCGAGGTGCCGTGCTTCACCAGTTCGTTGGCCACGGCGTTGGGCAGCTTGCCGATGCCCAGCTGCACCGTGTGCGGCAGTGCGGTCTCGCTGCCGCCCTCGCGGCGCAGCAGGCCGACGATCTGCCGCGCGATGACCTCGGTCTGCGCCTGCTCGTCGCCCGCGGCGGGCTCCATGCGGTGTTCGAGCAGCGGCTCGTCGATCTCCACCACGAGGTCGAAGTCGGCCAGGCGCATGGCGCAGCCGGTCTCGACGCGCTGGCCGCTGGCCGGGTCGTCGAGCGTCGCCACGTGCCAGCGCGGCATGCGCGCGTTCACCATCGCCACCTTGAAGACGGCTTCGCGCACGGGCGCGAAGTCGATGCCGGCGTTCAGGCCCAGCGTCACGCGGCCCTGGGCGTCGGGCGGCGAGGTGTGCGCGAACGCCACGTCGGGACGCCAGCGCTCTTCGAACAGGCGCGGCACCTGGGAAAGGTTGCAGCGGATGTTGCGCGCCAGCCCGGCGTTCACCAGCGCGCGCACGCCGGGGCCGATGAAGGGCGTGACGATGCCCACGCCGCCCATCACCGCACGGCTCCAGCCTTCGGCCGGGCCCAGCGCCAGCACCTGGAAGACGTCGACGCCGGCCAGCGCCTGCGGCTGCTCGAAGATCCAGCGCTCGACGGCGTCGATGCGGCCGGCGTTGCCGGGCAGGTAGCACACGGGCCGGCGGCCTTGCGTGGCCCCGCCGGCCAGTCGTTCAGCCACGGTTCGCAGCGCGGTGGCCAGGGGTGTGATGTCGCAGGTGCTCATTCGGATTCGTTGGACAAAGTTCCACCCGGTCCCGGCGCAGGCGCCGAGGCGGGTCTCCATGGTTCTCGGAAGGCAGCCTCTGCGGGCTTCGGCGCTGCGTTCGCGGCAGGATGCACACCCTGCGCTCGTCCACGTCCAAGGCCCCCGGCGTTTTCTATCGACCTCCGCAGGCCGCCCTTGAAGGGCGGCAGGCGGCGGGGCCAGATGGGCTGCCTGGGTGCATTGTTCGCAAGCCCGCCGCGGGTCGGCATGACGGACGTCAATCCGGGTGCTGCAGGTCGTCAAGACTCCCGGCCCCGTGTGTCGAATGCCTCACGGGGCCGGTGGGCACGGGTTCTTCATGCCTGGAACAGGACGGCAAATCGGCCGTTGATCCGGTCAACGGCAGGCCCACGCGGTGGTCAGGCCATGTTGAACGCGGCGCCCGGCTCGTGCATCAACCCTTCACGCAGACCACCTGCTCCAGTGTGAGCACCACTTGCACCAGGTCGCGCCGCACTTCCGTCACGGCGCCGACGTCCTCGCAGGCAACCCGACCGTCATGGAACATGCTCCTTCGCTGCCGCCGCAGGAATTGACCCAGTGATCTGTCTGCATGCTTCCTGCTGCCTGCGACGAGCAGAGACCGGTCTGAGCCGACCGGGCTTCTGCACCAAAAGGTGACTTTCCTGGTTCCGGCGCCTGAGTGCCTCCAGCGGGACCGAGGAAGTGGCGCCTTCAACGCGAACCTCTGCGGGGTCTCCATCTGGGGCCGCCAAAGCCGCCCACCACGGCAACTCAACCGGCAGATGAACGCGGACGCCGCTGACGCACCGGCGCAGGCGCGTCGCCCGCGTTTCGCCGCACCACTGACGGCGAGGCGGTGCAATGTGCCCGCAGATGCGCGCAGAACAACTCTGTGGCCTCGGCAACGGCCGCGGACGGCTGCAGCAGACCGAGCGGCTCGAGGCGACTCGTGGGCCTCACGTCGACCTCCTTGATTTCGCCCGCATCGATCAATGCGCGGACAAGGTTCAGCGACACGTAGGCCATCACGTCTTCATGGCGCAACAACCACCATAGTGCGGTCTGGGAACGCGTGACCACGGCGTGTGCGCGCGGCGGGTGCGGGAATGCAGACGCAAGTTCCTCGAAGCGCTCACGGGCCGCAGTCCCTGCGGGCAATGTCAGCCAGGTGTGGTCCGCGAGATCCTTCCAGCGCAGTTGCCGTCGCCGCGCCGCCGGGTGGTCGGCTCGGCACACCACGGCAAGGCGGTCCTCGACCAGCGGTGCGAACTGCCATCCTTCCGGAATCACCGGCGGCTTGCGGCAGGCCACCAGGTCGACCTGTCCTCGCGCGATCGCCAGCAGCTGGTCATCGCCTTCGGTCTCCGTCAGGAGGACCTGAACCGCCGGGTGGCGAGCGCCGAAGCGCGGCAGTTCATGCAACAGGAAACCATGGATCGCCGCGGCCGATGCACCGAGCCGGATCAGACTCTGGCCGCGCTGCTGGCGTGCGACCAGCGCTTCCGCACCCTCGGCGATGCCTTGCACCACCTGCCGCGCGACAGGCAGCAGATCGGCACAGGCCGGGGTTGGACGCACACCGCGTGCATGCCGCTCGAAGAGTGGAACGTCCAGCAGCCGCTCGAGGTAGGCCAGGGTCTGGGTCACCGAGGGCTGCGACATGCCGATCGACTCGGCGGTGCGCTGAACGCTGCCGAGTTCGGCCAGCTTCAGCAGAACCTGGACATGCCGAAACTTGCCACGCGCCATGAGGCGGTTGAGCAGGACGGAGGCGGTCAGGGTCACGGTATTGGGAAGTCTAATGTCTCCCGCCAGAAACCAACTGGTCACGAATAGGTCGGCCTGCGAACATGGCCGAGATGCAGGCGGTGTGCGACGCAGACCTGCAACGACTGGAGACACCCATGAGCCGACTTCTTCTGGCCGCCTCGGCGGCACTCGCCTGCATCGCAGTCCACACGTCGCTGCTCGCGCAGACGACGAACGACTGGCCTGCCAAACCGGTGCGGATCATCGTGCCGGCACCGCCCGGCGGCGCCTTCGACATGACGATCCGCCCGCTGGCGCAGGACCTGTCGGCCCAGCTGAAGCAGGCGTTCGTCGTCGAGAACAAGCCGGGCGCGGGCAACATCATCGGCACGCAGGCCGGCGCGACGGCGACGCCCGACGGCTACACCTTGACGATGACCGGGATGCTCAACACGATCGCCCAGGGCATGTACGAGAAGGTGCCTTTCGACATCGTGGCCGACTTCACCCACGTCGGCTCGATCGGCGGGGGCGCGCAGTGGCTGGTGGTGAACACGCAGTCGGGCATCGGGTCGTTCGCCGATCTGCTGGCCAAGGCGAAGCGCGAGCCCGGGACACTGGCGTATGCGACTTCGGGTCAAGGCAGCACGGGCCACCTGGTGATGGAACTGCTGCAGAAGGCGACGGGTACGAGCTTCATGCACGTGCCCTACAAGGGCGGTGCACCGGCCCTGCAGGATGTGCTGGCCGGCGTGGTGCCCGTGACCGTCATTCCCATCAGCGGCGCGCTGCCGCACATCAAGGCCGGCAAGCTCAAGGCCCTCGCCGTTTCCAGCAGCAAGCGCAGCGGCGACCTGCCGGACGTGCCCACCTTCGAAGAACTGGGCTACAAGCAGTTGACGGTGCTGTCCTGGGTCGGGTTGTCGGCCCCCAAGGGCACGCCGCCGGAGGTGGTCGCCAAGCTGAGCCAGGCCATGCGGGCCAGCCTGACCAAGCCTGAGGTGCTGGCCAAGGTGGAGGCCGTTGGCCTGGTGCCCATGATCCTGTCGCCGGATCAGTTCACGCAGCTGGTCCGCAGCGACACCGAGCGCTGGGGCCAGCTGACCCGCGGCCTGAATCTGAAGGCCAACTGAGCGGTCCCGCGCTTCAACCACGAGATCGGTCCATGGCCTTCGTCGAGTCGCGCGGTCGCCGCATCTACTACGAGCGCCAGGGTTCGGGACCGGCGCTGCTCTTCCTTCACGGCGCCGGCTCGAACGCGGCGACGTGGTGGCAGCAGCTGCCCGCGTTCGCACCAGCGCACAACTGCCTGACGATGGACATCCGCTGCTTCGGACGCTCGGTTGCGCCGACCGCGGAATTCTCGCTGCCGTTGTTCACGGCCGATGTGCTGGCGGTGCTCGATGCAGCGCGCATCGACAGGGCGGTGCTCGTCGGTCAGTCCCTGGGGGGCATGATCGGCCTGCGCGTCGCGTTGCGCCATCCGGACCGCGTGTCAGGCTTCGTGGCCTGCGACTCGTCGCTCGCGATCGATCATCCGACACTCGTCGAGAGCGTGGAACGCCGGTTCAGGACGGCACCGGCCGTCAGTGTCGAGCAGCGGTCGCTGGGCGCGTGGTTTCTCGCCCACCATCCGGCCCTCGCGGCGCTGTACGCGCAGATCAACCACTTCAATCCGAGTGCGCACAGCATCGCTGCCGACGAGTGGCGCGCGGCGATGCTTTCGCTGAACGAGCCGGCCCACCTGACGCCGACCGCGGAGCTGGGCAGCCTTTCGTGTCCGACCCTGTTCATCGTCGGCGCCGAGGACCCGATCGTTCCGGCCGCCGTGATGCACGAACTGTCGGCACTGGTGGCCGGAAGCGAGGTGGCTGTCGTGGATCAGGCGGCCCACTCCGCCTACTTCGAGAAGCCGGCCGAGTTCAATCACCGCGTGCTCGACTTCATCCGCCGTCGCGTCGCCGTGGGCGTCGCCGCAGGAGACCTGGCATGAACATCCCTCGATCGGCCGCGCGCCGCTGGCTGGCTGCGGCGGGCGCCTTGCTGCTGGTCGCCTGGCATGCACCCCTCGCTGCGCAGCCGGCCGCCTTTCCGACCAAGGCCATCCAGCTCGTCGTGGCCGCCCCGCCGGGTGGCCCGTCCGACGCCATCGCGCGCATGCTCGCCGAGGACATGGCCAAGACGCTCGGCAAGCCGGTGATCATCGACAACAAGCCGGGCGCTGGCGGCACGATCGCCGCCGAAGCCGTTGCACGGGCCGCGCCGGACGGCCACACGCTGATGATGTCCTGGATCGGCAACGCGACCAGCCACACGATGCTGCCGAGGAGCAGCCACGACATCAACCGGGACTTCGTGCACATCGTGCAGGTGGTGGCCGGCTCGAACGTGCTCGTCGTCCACCCGCGAACCGGCTTCAAGACCCTGCGCGATCTGCTCGCCTTCGCGAAGGCGAACCCCGGCAAGTTGAGCTACGCGAGCTCCGGCAACGGCTCGTCCGGCCACCTGGCGATGGAGATGCTCAAGCAGCGCGCCGGTGCGTTCATCCTCCACGTGCCCTACCGCGGCGGCGCGCCGGCCTTGACCGACCTGCTGGCCGGCCAGGTGGATCTGATGTTCCTCAACCAGGACGCGGTCATCCCGTACGTTCGCTCCGGCCAGCTGGTGGCGCTGGCGATCACGAGCGCCACGCGCAACCCGCTCTACCCCGACGTGCCAACGGTGGCAGAGTCCGGATTCCCGGGCTTCGAGGCGCGCGCCTGGACCGGGTTGTCGGCGCCACGCGGCACGCCGGCCGCCGTCGTGGAGACGATCCACGCGGCGGCGATGAAGGCGATTCAAGGTCCGATGAAGGCCAGGCAGGAGGCCATCGGTGCCCAGGTCGTCGGCTCGACCCCGGCCCAGTTCAGCGCCTTCGTGCGCGAGGAGACCGACAAGTGGGCCGCCGTGATCAAGACCTCCGGCATCAAGGCCGACTGAGATGGTCGAGACGATCTGCATCGGCGACTACCGTCTCGCGTCGGGTCAGGTGTTGCCCGCGGTGGAGGTTGCGTACGTCCAGCATGGCCAGCTGGCGCCTGATGGACGCAATGCCGTGCTGGTGACGCACGGCTACACCAGTGGTCCTTCGATGCTGTCGCCCGGCCATCACACGGCCGAAGGGTCCTGGGCGCCGCTGCTCGGACCCGGCCGTCCGCTCGACACCGAGCGCGACTTCATCGTCTGCTCGAACATGCTGGGCTCGTCGTTCGGCACCACCGGACCGAAGACGCTGAACCCGCAGACGGGCCAGCCCTACGGACCCGACTTCCCGGCGATCACGCTGCAGGACATCGTCGGCGTGCAGCATCGGCTGCTGATGCAGCTCGGCGTGACGCACCTGCGCGCCGTGGTGGGCCCCTCGTACGGTGGCTGGCAGGCACTGCAATGGGCGCTGGACCACCCCGACACGGTGGACGCCATCGGTGTCTTGATGTCGGGTCTGACCCATCCTCCCGGTCTCGGCAGGGCGTCGACGCTGGCGAAGTTCGCGGGCAGCGCCGAGTGGCACGGAGGACGGTACTACGACCACGGCGGCATGCCGCTCACGCTGTTCAACATGCGTGTGCAGACCTTGCGTTCCTACGGCCTCGAGCGTCTTTACGTGGATCGATATCCCGATCCGGCCGAACGACAGGCGGCTTTGGAGAAGAGCGCGCGCGAGTGGGCCGGACGCTTCGACCCGAACAGCATGATCGCGCTTGCCGGCGCCGCCGAGCACTTCGACGTGCGCGATCGGGTCAGCGCGATCCGGGCGAAGATGCTGTTCGTGATCTGCACCACCGACGCTGTCTTTCCACCCAACGCCGAGGTCACCGAGAGGGTGAGGACAGCCCAGGGCCCCGTGCGCTATGTCGAGATCGAAAGCCCGTACGGACACATTGCGTCGGGCGTGGAATGGCGGACGCTCGAAGCCGAACTGCGCTGGCTGCTCAGCCGCGACGCTGCACACGCAGACGCCTAGGCTGGATCGTCGGGCTGCTTTCGGGAGTCTCGAAGGGCAGCTGACGGTCGATTGCAGTCTGTCACTGCACTGGGGTGAAACGACTGCCAGCCGCCTTCGGCAGCGTTCGACTGCGGCTGAACCATTCGCGAAGCGCAAGCCGGCATGTCGCGAAGCCGCAGCTCGTCAGGCTTCACGTGAGGCCAGCAGCTTTCAGATGGCACGTTGAGTTCAAGGCGCTTGGCCTTGCGACGAAGCTCGCGAGTCGTCGGTGCGGTTCCGGACGCTTCCACGGGTTGCCGTCGACAGGGCTTCTGCCTGGCCGCTGGGAACGCCTGCGCGACGCTTGCGCGACCACGAACCAAGGGGTGTGGGTGCAGTTCCTGCCAACCGTGCCGGTAGCGACGACGGGTCGGCTCTCTCGAGGGGCTGACGCGTCTGCCTTTTCCGGCCCTGCCGGCGGGTCATCGCTTCGTCGGCGCACCGCCCACGGGAGCCGCGACCGCCGGCCGTGCGGTGGGTCCGGTGCGTGCCGCGACCTGGCCGCACGATCCGTCATCGAACCCCCAGTCGCCTTCTCAGTTCGTGCGCCGCCCGCGGATCCGACGGCTCCAGCGCTTGGGCCATGTTCAGCAACGGTTCGCGCGCCGGCCGGAAGTCCGGACTGGTCTGCAGCAGCGCCAGCAAGGGTGCTTCCAGTTGCGCCAGCATCCGGCGCGGGTCCGGCGTCGGCCGGATGTCGCGGCCCAGCGCCAGGAAGCGGTTGCGCGCCTGCCAGTACGCCGACAGCCGCGGTCCCAGCGCGTCGCCTTGCGCCAGCACTTCCCGCGGCTCGACGGACAGGTGCTCCAGCAGCGCCATCAGGCGGTCGCGCGGCAGCGAGTCCGGCGCATAGGTCAGGCGCGGCGCGAGCCAGGCCACCAGCGGCCGGTCATCGGTCCCCGGCGGAATGCCGGCCGCGAACCGACGCAGGGCCGCCGGGCCGGCGACGAAGCTGCCGAGCACGGCCATCTCGTCGCGCAGGCCGAGCATCGGCAGCGCGGCGTCGGCGGGGGCGGCCCGCAGCCGGTCGCGCACCCGAAGGGCGTCGAAGCCCGTCCCGTCGCGGCCGGCCACGAGTCCCAGCACGGGGGTCTGCAGGCTGTTGGTGGCCAGCAGCGCAAGCCCGGACGGATTCGCCGCCATGAAGCTGGCCACGATGGTCCGCAGTGTCGCCAGGTCCATCTGGTGCAGGGGCAGCCATTGGCAGAACAGGCCGCCGGGGGCCAGCCGGCTGCGCACCGCGGCAAAGTGCTCCACGGTGTAGAGCGACGCCGAGCCGCGCCGCGCCGGATGGAAGTTGTCGGCCACGATCACGTCGTAGGCCGCGCCGCCGAGCCGCAGGTAGCGGCCTGCGTCCGCGATGTGCACGTTCAGGCGGCTGGGGATCTCTCCGAAGTGGCGTGCCGACGCCGCCACTTCCGGCAGCAGTTCGACCGCCTCGACCTCGAGCGCGGGATCGCGCGCCGCGCTGCTCGCCGTGACGCCGGTGCCCAGGCCGAGGAACAGCACGCGTTTCGGTCCGGCGTGCAGCAGCAGCGGCAGCCGGGCCTGGCGCTCGTCGGCCACGCGGGTGGCATTGCTGCCTTCCTGCTGGCGGTTGTCGATGAACAGGCGCCGCACGCCCTGGCCGTCTTCGACGACGCTGACGGTGCCGAGCGCGCCTTCGCGGTAGTCGATCAGATGGCCCTCGGCGGGCACGTCGACGAAACGAAGTGCCGGCGTCGCCCAGGCCAGCGCCGCGACCGCGGCCAGGCCGGGCAGCGAAGCGCGCCAGGCACCGGGCGCGGCCGCGAGCAGGTAGGCCAGGGCCAGCGCCAGCAAGGCCACCTTCGGCCCCTGCGCCGGCAGCACCAGCACGCCCAGCAGGGCCGGTGCCAGTGCCGCGCCCAGCGTGTTGGCCCCCAGCGCGCGGCCGACGCCGACGCCAGCCGCGGCGGCGTCTTCGGCCAGGTGGGCGAAGAGCGCGCCCATCACCAGCGTCGGCGGGCCGAAGGCGGCGAAGGCGACCGCGGCCTCGGCGGCCAGCGCAGCGGCCATGCCCGGACCCAGCGCCTGCGCCACGGCGGCCTGCGTGTTCGGCGCCCCCCAGAGGCTGGCCGTGCCCAGCGCGCAGGTCAGCCCCAGCACCTGCAGCAGGCGCGAACGCAGCACCGCCCTGTCGGGCTCGCGGCGCTGCAGCCAGGGCAGCGCGGCGGCGCCGAGCGCGCTGCCCACCAGGTACACGGCCAGCAGCTGGGCGAAGGTGTAGACGGTGTTCTCGGCGACCTGGCTGACCACGCGCACCACCAGCACTTCGTAGCCGACGCCCAGGAAGCCGGTCAGGGCCAGCAGCGGCAGCAGTCCTGCAGGCGGCGCGGCGCCGGACCGTGGCGCCGCCGGCGGGGATTCCGGAAGTCGCCAGGCGACGACGGCGCAGACCCCGTTCAGCGCCGCGCACAGCAGCGCCGTCCGGAGCAGGCCCAGCACCGGCATCAGGGAGAAGGCCGTGGCCAGCACGCCCGCCACGGCGCCCAGCGTGTTGCTGGCGTACAGCAGCGCCACCGAATGGCCGCCCGCCTGCCAGCCGGACGTGACCCTGGCCAGGGCCGGCAGCGTGGCGCCCATCGCCGCGGTGGCCGGCAGCAGCAGCACGAACATGCCGCCGAAGGCCACCGTCCACTGGCGCGCCGGCGTGGGGTCCGCACCGGTCAGTGCCAGCAACGCCTGGCCCGCGGGCGCCATCAGCAGGGCCAGCACCAGGCTCCATGCGGCGATGAGCGCCTCGCATGCCGCGTACCACCGCGCCGGCCGCGCACTGCGTTCGATGCGCCCACCCAGGCCCCAGGCACCCACCGCCAGCCCGCCGAAGAAGGCGGCCACCACCGCCAGCACCGCGGCCGCTTCGTGGCCCAGCCATCGGCCGGCCTGCTGGGTCCAGACGATCTGGTAGCCCAGCGAAGCAAAGCCGGAGACCGCCATCAGCGCCGGCGCCCGCCACGACGGCCGCGGCCTCATGCCGGAACCACCACCTGCAGCGCCACGCGCAACGCGAACTCGTAAAGCGCGTCCTGTGCCAGGCGCGCCGGCCGCAGGGCGGTCTCCCCGGCGCTGCCGGGCGGCAGGAAGCGGGCGCAGGGCAGCAGCCGGTCGGGCCCGCCGGCGCCGGGCAGCGCGATCCCGACCACGCGGCCGGCCAGGTCGAAGGCAGGCCCGCCACGCGGCCCGGGCGGCGTCTCCAGCCCCAGCTGTCCGCCGCGGCCGAAGAAGCCCGCACGAAGAAGCGGCCAGGCCGGCGCGGCGTCGGGGGCCGCCGCATGTTCGACCGTGACGCCCGGGCTGCCGGCGAAAGGCGGGTGCAGCGCGGTCTCGTAGCCGGGCACCTTCGGCAGTGCGGGGGACAGGGCGAGTTCGGCCACGCCGCTGTCCGCCGCCTGCTTCGGCGTGGCACGCACCGTGCGGCCGAGCCCGTCGCGCAACCAGAGCGCGCTCGCGCCGTCCAGCAGCGCGGCGGGTGCGAACGCGCTGTCGCCCGCCGGCGCCAGCAGGGCGCTGCCGACGGCACGGGCCCCGCCATCGGGATCGATGCCCGTCGTCCGCGGCGCCAGCCCCAGCTCTCGCCAGGGGGCCGTGGTGCGCGGCCAGGGCGAGCGCAGCTGTTCGCGCACCGCCTGCAGCAAGGGGTCGCCGGGGCGCCGGTCCAGGGCCTGTGCCAGCACCCGCTGGGCGAAGCGTGCCTGGCCGCCCACGTGCAACAACCAGGCGTAGAGGGCGCTTCCATGCGCCACCTCCGGGTGGCCGCCGGCGATGTGCGAGGCCGAGACGAGCGCGCGCCGGTAGTCGCCGGCCTGCAGGTCGGCCTGCAGTTGCGCCAGCTCGGCCAGGGCCAGGTGCTGCGCCGCCGCCGGGCGCGCGGCGACGCCGGTGAAGAGTGCGGCGAGCATCGCCCGCCGGGTCGGTCCGGCCAAGGTCAGGGCAGACGCAGGATGCGCGGCTTGCGCAGCACCGCCGCGGCGGGGTCGTAGGGCGCGGCCGGCGCCTTGTAGCCGGCGAGGTACGCCACCAGCGCGTCGATGTCCTGCGCGCCGCCCAGCGCCTGGGTGCCGCCCAGCAGCGTGGTGAAGCCGTCGCCGCCGGTGGCCATGAAGTTGTTCACCGTGACGCGGTAGGTCTTCGCGGGGTCGATCACCAGGCCGCCGGAGACCAGCACCTCGGTGCCGCCCGTGGACGCCGGTGGCACCACGGTCACGTCGGTCGGCGTGAAGCTGACGTCGACGATCTTCTGGCAGGGCGCGGCCGCCGCGCTCCACGAATAGGCCAGGCCATTGCTGATCTGCAGCACGCGCTGCGTGGTCTGGCCGCCGCAGCCCGGGAACTGCTGCTCCAGGAGGTCCTTGATCTGGCGCGTGGTGAGCGTCATCGTCACCAGGCTGTTGCCGAAGGGCTGCACCGTGAATGCCTCGCCGTAGGTGACTTTGCCGTCGCCTTCGCCGGCGGCACTGCCGGCGAAGGTGAAGCCCGGGTTGCGCACGCCGCCCGCGTTCATGAAGGCCATCACCGCGCCGCCCAGGACGGCCGGCTGCGTGGCGGCCAGCTGCGCGTCGGCGATCAGGTCACCGGCCGGCATCTCGCCGGCGCTGTTGGCCGCGTTCGGCAGGTCGGCCGTGATGGCACCGATCACCTGGTTGGCGAGCGGCGCCGCCAGCGTGTTGTAGCCGTTCACGATGGCCGCCACCTCGGCGCTGGCCGCCACGGTGGTGCTGCTGCGGTCGACCAGGCGGTTGTTCACCTGGATCGACAGCACGGCATGCGAGCGCGGGTCGATCTGCAGGTCGACTTCGGTCAGCACGCGTCCGAAGGCGCTGGCGCTGGTCACCGGGATCCTGCGGCCCGCCTTGTTCGGCAGCCCGGTGGGGCGCGGCGTGGTGCCGTTGTCCACCGTGCTGGCCGAGCAGTTGTAGGCCGCGTGCGTGTGGCCGCTGAACACCAGGTCGACCGCATCGTCCAGGCGCGAGACCACTTCCGCCACGTCGCTGCCCGCCAGGTCGCCGACGCAGCCGTTGATGTCGCTGTTGTTGCCGCTGCCCCCCTGGAATCCGCCCTGGTGCAGCAGCACCACGATGGCTTCGATGCCGGCTTGGCGCAGCCTGGGCACGAGCGCATTCACGGTGTCGGCCTCGTCGAGGAATTTCAGGCCCGCCACGCCGGTGGGCGTGACGATGGCCGGCGTGCCGCGCAGCGTCATGCCGATGAAGGCCACGCGCACCGGCCCGAAGTGGCGCACGCCGAAGGGCGGCAGCAGCGGCTTGCCGGTCTTCTCGTCGACGACGTTGGCCGCCAGGTACTGGAACTTCGCGCCCTCGAAGGGCACCGGCGTGCCCACCTCGGCGCCGCGGCAGCTGTCGGGGTCGACCTGGCCGCTGTCGGTGAGCTTGCAGCCGCCACGCTGCAGGCGCAGCAGTTCGGCCGAACCCTTGTCGAACTCGTGGTTGCCCACCGCCATGAAGTCGACGCCGATGCGGTTGAGCGTCTCGATCGCGGGTTCGTCGTGGAAGAGGGCGGAGATGAGCGGCGTCGCCCCCACCGCGTCGCCCGCGCCCACGACCACGGTGTGGGGCTGCTGCGCCTTCAGCGCCGCCACGTAGCCGGCCAGGAAGTCGGCACCGCCCACCGGCGGGCGTTGTGCGGCGGGCACGCCGGTGTTCTGGCCGAAGGTGCCGGGCGACAGCAGGTTGCCGTGGAAGTCGTTGAATCCGAGGATCTTGACGCTCACCGGCGCGGGCGCGCGGCGCGCCGGCTCGGCATGGGCGGTGGGCAGCGCGAAGACCAGTGCAAGGGCCGTGGCCTGGGCAAGGCGGTGGTGCATGGGTGGAATCCGTTCGGTGGCGGGGCCGGCACGGCGTGCCGGCAACGAGCGGACGATTCCACCGTGCCGTGACGGTGGCGTGACGAATCGGCGGCGACTCAGCGCACGCGTGCGGTGCGCGCCAGCGGTGCGTGCGCGAGGCCGATGCTGACCCACACCGCGACGCTGAAGTACAGCGTCATCCAGACCACTTCGCCGCGCCAATCGCTCCAGCGGTGCGAGACCACCCAGCGCCCCGAGGCGTCGGCCAGGCCCTGCGCCAGGTCCAGGTAGGCCCGGCCCTGCACCTGGTCGGCCTGCCAGCGCGACCAGTACATCGGCACGTCGACGCCGAACATGTAGGCCGCGTAGCCCAGTCCGGCGACGGCCAACACCGCCGCCAGACGGCGCTGCGCACGGTCCAGCGCCGGCGCCATCCAGCCCAGGCCGGCCACCAGCACCAGCGCGCCGCAGCCCCAGAGCGTTTCCTCCACCACGTGGCCGATGTTGGCGGTGGTGAGCACCGAATACCAGCTGAAGACTTCGGCGGTGGCGATCATCGGCAGCAGCAGGCGCGACAGCGCCGCGCCGACGCGGCAACCGGCGCCTTCGGAAGCGGCACGCAGCAGCAACGCCCATTGCGCCGCGAAGGCCATCTCGGCCAGCGTGGCCACCGTGCGGCCGACCACCACGCTGGACCACCACGAGTCCACCAGCACCAGGCGCGGCACGTCGAACACCGGCATCGCAGACCGCCAGGCGCAGCCGGCCACGTAGACGGCCGACAGCAGCAGCTGCGCACGCCGGAAGCCCTGCCCCGCGCTGCCGGCGTGGCGACGCCGCAGCCACCAGGCCGAAGCGGCCCAGGCGGCCAGGTTGAAGGCGGCCACGGTGCCGAGCAGCGTCCACCAGGTGCGGGTATCGGCGTCCATGGGGCGGGTGTGGCGGGTCGGTTGGAACGGTGTAAATCGTTTATACGATTGATGGGAGCGGCGCGCAACAGGACCCGCACCCGGGGCCGGGCCGGTGTCCGGGCCCGCTCCCGCCCGGCGGCGGCGCCGCGACCGCCTGCCCATGGCCGCCTTGACGTGACGCAAGCCTTCTGCGGGCCCGGACTTCACCGTCACGGGAGCGTCACCTACGCTGCCGAAAGTGGGGCTCACCCGCCTGACGAGTGCCATGGAAAAGATCGACGCCGTCGCCAACATCGCCGCCGGAGACCCCGGCGCCGCCAGCCTGCTGAAGCCGGCCCGCCTGCGCGCCGCGCTGAAGGCCAACGACCGCCTGAAGCTGTACCTGAGCCTGCTGCAGGCCGCCGCCGACCATGGCCGGTCGCCGGCGCGCCCGGCGCCGGACCTGCGCACCGAGATCGCCGCCGCCGGCGTCACCGACCGCGAAGATGCCGAATGGCTGCGCGAACTGCCGGCCAGCGCCGGCGCCGAAGGCGGGCTGCTGTCGCTGCCCGACCTGCCGCGCCTGGCCGGCCGCCTGCACGACGACCTGGGCGCGATGGCCCTGCCGCTGGCCGACGCTGCCGACGCCGACCCCGCATTGGGCGAACGCGTGCGGCACTGGCAGGCCCATCTGCGGGCGCTGGCCGGCCCGGCGCTGGACACGGCCGGCCTGGACCTGCTCACCCATGGCCGGCGCGGCAGCGGCGACAGCCTGCACCTGACGGTGATGGACCTGCACAAGGCCCTGAACCGCGAGGCGGCGCACCTGGCCAGCGCGCAGGTGGAAGGCGCCAGCGTCTGGCAGCTGGCAGCCGACGGCAGCGACGTGCCGCGGGTCGCCGCCTTCATGCGCGGCGTCAACCGCACGCGTGACCTCAAGGGCGACCACCCGGGCCTGGACACCGCGGCCACGCGCGACGGGCCGCGGCTGATGATCCAGAACGACATCGGCACCAACGACGCCCATGTGCTGGTGCTGCAGGTGGACACCGGGGCGCGGCCGTGCACGACCACGCTCACCTACTCGGACCTGCACCGCCAGCGCTTCGACTTCTTCTGCCGCCAGCTGGCCGCGCTGGGGGCGCAGTGGACGGCGCAGGCCACCCGCCAGAGCGCGGGCCTGAACGCCGGCCAGGCCTACCACGTGGGCACGGCCCGTTTCGAGGCCGCCGACGAAGCGGCACTGGCCACGCAGCTGGAAGGCATCGGCGAGCGCATCGTCTTCCTGATCGACTGGAACCGCGCCCGCAAGCGGCTGCTCGCGTTCGTCGACAAGGCCGGCGCGGTGGCCGTGCTGGAACAGGCGGCCGCGCGGCGTGCCGGCCACCGCGCCTGGCTGCAGGCCGGCGGCGAACGCCTGGTCTGGGGTGCGATGGCGGCGCAGGGCGCGGGGGCCTTCCGGCTCGGCGACCGGCTCGACGAGGTGCTGGGCGACGCCGCGGCACGCGAGTTTCTGGCCGAACTGCTGGTCCTGGCGCAGGCGGCGCAGGCCGGCGGAAGGCCGCCGGCGCAACTGGCCGACGAGGTGCGCGCGCTGCTGGCACGCCGCCTGGCCGGGCGCCGTGGCGACTACGACCTGCTGGAAGAGCATGGCTGCCTGGTGCAGACCATCGCGCTCGAGCTGCGCGACGCGCTCGCCCATGGCGCCGAGCGCGACCTCTCGGCCGCGTCCAGGCTGGCCGCGCGCGCCAAGCGCTGGGAGCGCCAGGCCGACCACCTGGTGATGCGGGGCCGCGCCCTCGCCGAACGCCAGCCGCAATGGCTGCCGATGGCGCGCCTGCTGGAGCGCAGCGACGACGTGGCCGATGCGCTGGACGAGGCCGCCTTCGGCGTCAGCCTGCTGGCCGAGCACTTCGGCGCCGCGGTCGAAGGCCCGGGCTGGCGGCCGGCCACGCGCGAAGCGCTGCAGGCGCTGGCCGACGCCGCGCTGGTGGCGTCGCAGGACCACCTGCGCGCGCTCGTCATCGCGCGCACGCTGGGCGAAGGCAGCGCGGCTGCCGACCAGGACGAGTACCTGGACGCGCTGTGGCGCGTGGTGCAGGCCGAACGCCGCTGCGACGAACTGCTGCGCAACGCGCGGCGCGCGCTCGCGCAGCAGGCGCGTGCCGACGGCGACGCGGTGGCGCTGGCGCTGGGCAACGACCTGGCCGTCGCCATCGAGCAGGCCAGCGACGCCCTGCTGGCGCTGGTGTACGGCGTGCGCGAGCGCGCCTTCCGCCGCATCGAAGGGGCGCCGTCTTGAGGACGCCGGTGCTCGTCGGCTGCGGCGCCGGGGACGGGATCGCGCCGCCGGAGGCAATCGGCTTCAAGGCGCACAACCTGGCGCGCATGGCCGCGCTCGGCCTGCCGGTGCCGCCGGCCTTCGTGCTGCCCACCGACTGGTGTGACGCCGCCGCCGCGCTGCAGCCGGCGCAGTGGCAGGGCGCGCTGCAGGCGCTGGAAGCGGCCAGCGGCGCACGCCTGGGCGACGCGCGGCGGCCGCTGCTGGTGTCGGTGCGTTCCGGCGCGCCGGTGTCGATGCCCGGCATGATGGAGACGCTGCTCAACGTGGGCCTGGCCGACGGCACCGTCTCCGGCCTGCTGCGCGCCACCGGCAACCCGCGCCTGGTGTGGGACGCCTACCGCCGCCTGGTGGCCGGCTTCGGCGAAGTGGTGATGGGCGTGGACGCCGCCGCCTTCGAAGCCGACCTCGGCGCCGTCGCCGCCGGCCGCGACGAACGCGACCTGGACTACGCCGAACTGCGCGCGCTGACGCGGCTGCACCTGGCCACGGTGGAGCGCCGCAGCGGGCGTGCCTTTCCGCAGGACGCCCAGGCCCAGCTGGCGCAGGCGGTGCGCGCCGTCTTCGCCAGCTGGGGGTCGGACCAGGCGCGCGAATACCGCCGCCTGCACGGCTTGCCCGAAGCCCCCGGCACCGCCGTCACCGTGCAGCGCATGGTCTTCGGCAACGGCGGCGGGCTCTCCGGCGCGGGCGTCGGCTTCACGCGCCACCCGTCCACCGGCGAGCCCGAGCCGTGGGTGGACTTCCTGTTCAACGCCCAGGGCGAGGACGTGGTCTCCGGCCGCCGCAGCGCGCGCGGCCCTGCCGGACTGGCGGCGGTGGCGCCGGCGCTGTGGCAGCAGCTGCTGGACGCCGCGCGCACGCTGGAACGCGCCTTCGGCGACATGCAGGACCTGGAATTCACGGTCGAGGACGGCCGCCTGTGGCTGCTGCAGGCGCGCGCCGGCAAGCGCAGCGCGCAGGCGCGTGCGCGCATCGCGCTCGATCTGCTGGACGAAGGCTTGATCGACGCTGCCGAGGCGCGCCGTCGCACCGAAGGCCTGGACGCCGACACCCTGGCCAGCGAACGCGTGGTGGCGGCCGACGGTGCCGCGGCGCAGCCGCTGGCCGTGGCTGTGAGCGCGGCCCACGGCGTGGCCTGCGGCGAGATCGCGCTCGACGAGGCGCGGGCGCGCACACGCCATGCCGCCGGCGCCACCGTGCTGCTGCTGCGGCGCGACGCCGAAACGCGCGACCTGGCGGCGCTGGACCTGGCCGCCGGGCTGCTGACGGCGCGCGGCGCGCGCACGTCGCACGCGGCGGTGGTGGCGCGCCAGATGGGCAAGGTGTGCCTGGTGGGCTGCGAGAGCCTGGTGATCGACGAGACGCGCCGCCGCGTGCACCTGGGCGGCGCCGAGCTGGCAGAAGGCGAAACGCTCACGCTGGACGGCCAGGGCGGCCGCGTCTGGCGCGGGCCGGTGCAGACGGTGCGCGAAAAGCCGCAGGCGCTGCTGGACCGGCTGGCCGCGCTGAGGATCACGACGCCCGGGTGACGGGTTCGTCGTCTGCCGCCCGGTGCTGCGGCCGGTTTGGCGCCTCGATGGCTGCGCATGCTGCCGCCGCCGCATGACGTGCGCATGACGGCGGGCGCCTTCACGCGGACGTCATGCAGGCGCGCCACCATGCGGGTCAACATGCAGGCCGCCCCCGACGACCGCGAAGCACCGCCCGCGCAGCGCTTGCGCACCGTGTGGATCTCCGACCTGCACCTGGGCACGCCCGGCTGCCAGGCCGCAGCGCTGCTGGAGTTCCTGCGCGACACCGAGTGCGAGACCCTGTACCTGGTGGGCGACATCATCGACGGCTGGCAGCTGCGCCGCAGCTGGTACTGGCCGCAGGCGCACAACGACGTGGTGCAGAAGATCCTGCGCAAGGCGCGCAAGGGCACGCGCGTGGTCTTCGTGCCCGGCAACCACGACGAGTTCGCGCGCCGCTACGCGGCGCTGAACTTCGGCGGCGTCGACGTGGTGGAGGACTGCATGCACGTCACTGCCGACGGCCGCCGCCTGTGGATCACCCATGGCGACCTGTTCGACGGCGTCATCCAGTGCGCGAAGTGGCTGGCCTACGTGGGCGACTGGGCCTACGAGTTCACGCTCAAAGTGAACGCCTGGTTCAACCGCGCGCGCGCCCGCCTGGGGCTGCCGTACTGGAGCCTTTCGCGCTACCTGAAGCTCAAGGTCAAGCGCGCCGTCAGCTACGTGGGCGACTTCGAAGCCGCCGTCGCGCGCGAGGCGAAGAAGCGCGGCGCCGACGGCGTGGTCTGCGGCCACATCCACCACGCCGAGATGCGCACCATCGACGGCGTGCTCTACTGCAACGACGGCGACTGGGTCGAGAGCCTCTCCGCGCTGGTCGAGCACGCGGACGGGCGGCTGGAGATCGTCGACCGCAGTGGTTCGCTGCGGCTGGCGCCGGCGGCGGCGAGGCGCCTGCCGGCGCCAGCCCCGCGGCCGTCGCGGCGCCGGTGCCGGCCCCGGCGCCGGTGATGGACCTGTCGCTCTAGTGCCGGGCTTCTGACGCGGGCACGGTCTCGCGCAGCCAGGCTTCCAGCAGGTCCAGCACCTCGAAGGCGGCGCGGTTGTGCTGCGCGGCGACACGCGCGCGGTAGGCCGGCAGGTCCGCCAGCAGGCGCGCCACGGCGCGCGGCAGGCCGCGCAGCGAGCCGACGGTGAGGCCCAGGCCCATCACCCGCACCCACTGGGTGTTGTAGCGCTCCTGCGGCATGGTCCAGGCGTTGTCGAAGGTGACCACCGGCAGCCCCGACTGCACCGCTTCCGACAGGCTGCCGGGGCCGGGCTTGCCGATGAAGAAGTCGGCCGTGCGCATGAGCGCCGCGATGTCCTGCGTGAAGCCCACCGCGACGTGCGGCGCCGGCCGCCGCAGGGCCCGCAGCTCGGCCACCAGCGCGGCGTTGTGGCCGCAGGCGAAGACCAGCGGCACCTCGGGCAGCGCCTTGGCGATGCGCAGCATCTGCACCGAGCCGTGACCGCCGAACATCACCAGTCCGGCCGCCGCCTGGTCGTCCAGGCCCAGCGCGCGGCGCGCGGCCGCGCGGTCGAAGGCCGGTGTGCGGTGAAAGGCCGGCCGCAGGATCATGCCGCTCACCTGCGCCACGCGCTGCGGCGGCACGCCCGCCTGCCGCGCCTGCGCCACCGCGCGCGCGCTGCCGCAGACCAGCCACTGCGCTTCCTGCGGTTCGATCCAGAACGAAGGCGGGAAGTCCGCCATGTCGGTGAGCACGGTGGCGAAGCGCACGCCGGGCAGCGCGATGCGCACCGACTGCGCCAGCGCGCGGTTGAAGTTGGGCACCAGCGAGACCACCAGGTCGGGCCGCGCCGCCTTCCAGTGGCGGGCCAGCGCGCGCACCATGGGCGCGTGCCCCAGGCGGATCATCGCCTGCAGCAGGCGCAGTTCCTGCGCCAGGCCCAGCGTCCAGCCGCGGCGCAGGCGCATGTTGTAGCAGTCCTCGGGCTCGAATCCGGCGATGCGGCGGAAGCGGCTCTCGGGGTCGAGCAGCCGCACCAGGTTGACCAGGCGCACACGCCAGGGGCGCTGCTGTTCCAGCGCCATGTCGCGCAGCGCGGTGGCGGCGGCGCGGTGGCCGCCGCCGGCGTCGAAGTAGACGAGGTCGATGGTCTTCATGACCGCTTCATGCTGGAGCGGATGCGTGACGCATGTTTGACGGCGGCAGCCTCAGCAGGGCTTCGCCCATGCGCAGCCGGGATCCGGCTGCCAGCCCTTCGGCCAGCGTGAACCCCGGCGGCGCGAAGACGATGATCGTGCTGCCGTGCTCGAACCAGCCCATCTCCTGCCCCTTGGCCAGGCGCTCGGCGCAGGGGATCTCGTTCGGGCCTTTCCAGCGCAGGTGCAGCAGCAGGTCCAGGAAGTGCAGCCGCAGGCTGGCCACCAGCACCGCGGCCACCGGCACCAGCGCCACCGGGTGGCCGCCTTCGCGCAGGCGGACGCGGATCACGGCGCGTTCGTTGCGGCAGAACAGGCGCTCCACGCGTGAGAGCGCGATCGGGTTCACGTTCCAGGTGTCGCCGCTCAGGTAGGTCACGTGCTCGACCGTGCAGTCGTGCGGTGCGTGGAAGCGGTGGTACATGGCGCTGGTGAGGCGCAGCGTGACGTAGGTGCCGCCTTCGAAGGGCGTGGTGTCCTGGCTGGGGCCGAAGAGTTCGCGCATCGAATACGGGAAGCCCTTGGCCTGGTACAGCCGGTCGCCACGCACCGTGCCGCATTCGCCGACGATGCCGTCGCAGGGGCTGGCCAGCACGGCCGGGTCGGCGTCCACCGGGCGCGCGCCTTCGACCAGCTCGCGCGTGAAGCAGGCGTGCAGGCTGTCGAAGCGCTGCTGCTTCGCTTCGGACAGGTCCAGGTCGGTGAACAGGCGCCACACCGCGATCGACAGCCGCGCCAGCAGCGGACTGCGGATCCTGCTGAAGCGCCCCATCGCGCGCGTGAGCGCGATGCGCGGGATGCGGTTGGTGAGCAGGAAGTTCAGGTCCTCCTGCTGGAAGAAGCGGCGCAGCGCGCCGGGGGCTTTCACAGCGGTGTCAAGCATGGGCGGTACATCGTGGGGTTGGAAGGACACAAGGACATTCATGGACGAAGGAATCGCTCTCTCCGCCGCCGCGCTGGGCCTGCTGGCCTGGGGGCTGCCGAAGGCGCACCGGCGGCTGCAGCTGTCGCGCGCCAAGCACCGTTCGCTGGCCGGGCACGCGCGCATCGCCAAGCGCATCGCCGCGCTCATCCCGGGCTATGCCTACGACGAAGAGCGCTTCTTCGAAGTCGACGGTGCCCCGGCCGAGGTGGCGGCACGCCGGCGCGCCGGCTTCTTCCGCCTGGCCGCGCTGTACGCCGAACGCTTCCCGAAGGGCGCCGCGCTCACGGCGCAGGCACGCGAAGGCCTGTCGGACCTGCAGTTCACCGGCCGCTACCGGGTGCCCTTCCAGTTCAGCCCGCTGGTGCGTGAACACCTGAAGACCGGCAGCTTCGTCGTGCGCGCCTCCGGCGTGACGGTCGAGGACATGGACGGCAACGTGTTCCACGACCTCACCGGCAGCTACGGGGTGAACGTGTTCGGGGTCGACTTCTACAAGCGCTGCCTGGACGAAGCGAATGGCGTGGCGCGCGAACTGGGGCCGGTGCTGGGCAGCTACCTGCCCTGCGTGGCGGCCAACGTGCAGCGCCTGAAGGCGATCTCGGGCCTGGACGAGGTCTCGTTCCACATGAGCGGCACCGAAGCGGTGATGCAGGCGGTGCGGCTGGCGCGTTTCCACACCGGCCGCCGCTACCTGGTGCGATTCACCGGCGCCTATCACGGCTGGTGGGAAGACGTGCAGCCGGGTCCCGGCAACCCGGTGCCGCCGCGCGAGACCTACACGCTCAAGGACATGGACGAACGTTCGCTGCAGGTGCTGCGCACGCGCCGCGACATCGCCTGCGTGCTGGTCAACCCGCTGCAGGCGCTGCACCCGAATGCGAACGCCCCGGGTGATTCGGCGCTGGTCGACAGCAGCCGGCGCGCCGGCGCCGACCGCGCCGCCTACGCCGGATGGCTGCAGAAGCTGCGCCAGGTGTGCAGCGAACGCGGCATCGTGCTGATCCTCGACGAAATCTTCGTCGGCTTCCGGCTTGCCAGGGCCGGTGCGCAGGAATACTTCGGCGTGCAGGCCGACATGGTCACCTACGGCAAGACGCTGGGCGGCGGCCTGCCGGTGGGCGTGGTGTGCGGCCGCGCGGCGCTGATGAAGCGCTTCCGCGAAGAGCGCCCGGCCGACATCTGCTTCGCGCGCGGCACCTTCAACGCGCACCCCATGGTGATGGCCGCGATGAGCGCCTTCCTCGACCGGCTGCACAGCCCGGAAGTGAACGCGGTCTACGAAGGCCTGGACGAACGCTGGAACGCACGCGCCGCGCGCTTCAATGCCGCGCTGGCCGACGCCGGCGTGCCGGTGCGCGTGGCGCACCTGTCGAGCATCTGGACCGTGCTCTACACCACGCCTTCGCGCTACAACTGGATGCTGCAGTTCTACCTGCGCGCGCACGGGCTGGCGCTTTCGTGGGTGGGCAGCGGGCGCATCGTCTGGAGCCTGAACCACGGCGACGCGGCATTCGAATCCGCGCTGGCGAAGTTCGTCGCCGCCGCGCGCCAGATGCAGGCCGACGGCTGGTGGTGGCACGAAGCGGACTCCAGCAACCGGAAGATCCGGCGCCGCATCCTGGGGGAGATGCTGCGCCAGCGGTTCTGATCAGCGGCGGCGGATGTCGGGCATCGGGTCGATCCACTCGCCCCGCAGCAGCGCCAGCGGCGACTTCCAGTACTGCACGATGTCCCACACCGGGTCGGTCAGGATCTTCGTCAGCCACGCCAGCGCCTGCACCGCATCGTCGCGCACCCACAGCTGGATCACGCGGAAGCCCAGGCCCGCGACCGCCAGCGCCAGCCAGGCGATGCCGATGTCGTGCACGGTGCCGCGCCAGTCGGCCGCCGGCGTGATGAGCCCGAACAACGAAGGCGAAAGCCCCAGCAGCAGCGGCACGCCGGCGCAGGCCGACAGCAGCACCACCTTGCGCGCCATGTTGTAGCCCACCTTCACCTGTTCCTTGTACTCGTCGGTGACACCGTTCACGGGGTCGAAGCCTCGCGGCTCGAAGAAGAAGTGGCCGGCCTGGCGCGTGCCCATCGAGAAGCACCAGCCGATGATGGCGGCCGTGGCGGGGTCGGTGAAGAGCATCGCGTAGGCGACCAGGAAGCCGATCGCGCTGACGAGGTGCAGCGACTGGTTCACGCGGCTCTGGTGGTAGAAGCGGTGGTCGTCGAAGCGCTGCGTCCTGACGGTCTCGATGAATTCGCCCATGGGGTTCCTCGGCAAAGGGTCAAGGTGGCGGCATCGTCGCGGGTGTCGATGAAAGCGGCGTGACGGCGCTGTCATCGAACTGTTGCGCGGCGCGGCCACAGTGCGCGCCATGAACACCCACCTGCCGCTGTTCCCGCGCCGTGCCCTGCGCGTGGCCTTCGTCACCGAGACCTATCCCCCGGAAGTGAACGGGGTCGCGACGACGACGGCGCAGTTCGTCGACGGTCTGCGCCGGCGCGGCCATGCGGTGCAGCTGGTGCGGCCGCGCCAGCCTGCCGACGCAGGGCCGCTGATTCCGCGCGACGTGCTGATGCGCGGCCTGCCGATCCCCAACTACCCGCACCTGCGCATGGGGCTACCCGCCGGGCGCGAGCTGAAGTCCCTGTGGACCGAACGCCGGCCCGACGTGGTGCACGTGGCCACCGAAGGGCCGCTGGGCTGGTCGGCGCTGCGCGCGGCGCTGGCGCTGGGGCTGCCGGTGACCAGCGACTTCCGCACCAACTTCCACAGCTACAGCCGCCACTACCGGCTGGGCTGGCTGCGGCGGCCCATCGTGGCGATGCTGCGCCGCTTCCACAACGCGGCCGCATGCACGATGGTGCCCACCGACGCGGTGCGGCAGGAGCTGCAGGCCGAAGGCTTCGAGCGCGTGGTGGTGGTGCCGCGTGGCGTGGACGTGCACCACTATTCGCCGGTCTGGCGCAGCCAGACCTTGCGCGCCGCCTGGGGCGTGCAGGAGCAGGACCTGGTGGTGGGCTACGTCGGCCGGCTGGCGCCCGAGAAGAACCTGGGCCTGCTGCTCGAGGCCTTCCGCGCCGTGCAGTCGCAACAGCCGCGCGCCCGCCTGGTGCTGGTGGGCGACGGGCCGATGCGCGCGGAACTCCGGGCCGCCTGCCCCGGCGCGGTGTTCGCCGGCCTGCGCCACGGCGACGACCTGGCGTCGCACTACGCGTCGATGGACCTGTTCGCCTTTCCCAGCCAGACCGAGACCTTCGGCAACGTGACGACCGAGGCGCTGGCCAGCGGCCTGCCGCTGGTGGCCTTCGAGCACGCGGCCGCGGGGCAGCTGGTCAGAACCGGCCACAACGGCCTGCTCGTGCCCTGCGACGACGCGCCCGGTTTCGTGTCCGCCGTGCTGCGCCTGGCCAGCGACGAACTGCTGCGCCGTCGCATCGCGCCGCAGGCACGCGGCAGCGCGCTGGCCCTGGGCTGGGACGGCGTGGTCGCGCGCTTCGAACGCCAGCTGCTGCGGGCCTGCGGCGAACCCGACGCGGTGCTGACACCCGGTCGACATGCCGACGTCAAGGTTGCCGCCTAGTGTCGAGATGCGCGCCTGCCGGCGCTGCCCGGCACGGCGGCCTGCTTTCCGCCCGACCGACCCGCTGATGGGCGGGCTGCAGCTGAAGTCCGGACTCAGCCGCTGAACGAGACCGCGTAGCCCCAGGAATCCAGCCGCGCCGGAATGGCGTTCAACGCCAGCGTGATGCGCCGCTCGCCGCGGTTCGGCGGCACCGCGTGCATCAGGTAGCTGGGAAACAGCAGCAGGTCGCCCGGCTCCGGAGCCGGGCTCACCCACTGCTGCGCGTTGTAGGGGCCGGTGGCCACGCCGGCGTGGTCGTGCCGGAACGCGAAGTCGGTGCCGCCGGGCGACTTCATGAAGACGGTGCGCGAAGCGGGGTCGGTGGGCGTCAGGTACAGCACGCCGGAGACGAAGCTGTTGGCGTGGTTGTGCATCGCCTGCTGGCCACCGCGGTCCAGCACGTTGACCCACATCTCCTTGATCGACCAGCCCAGGGTCTCGCCGAACAGCAGGGCGCCGAAGGCCGCCAGGCGCGGCGTCACGCGGGCGGCCACGTCCACCAGCAGCGCGCTGTCCGAAGGCTTGAGCATCGACGTGTGCGACAGGTGGGGCGAAGCGTTGTTGCCGCGCTCGGCGCGCACGCTGAAGTGCGCGACCAGGCCGTCCACGAGGGCCGGTTCCAGCAGGCCGCGCACGCGCGCCACCGGCGTGGGGAAGATTGCGAAGACGTCGTCCATCGGCAGGCACTTTATGAAGGCGTGACGACAACACCGTGACAACAGGGGCGTCATCGAACCGACACCGTCGACGGCCAGCATCGGCCCCCATGCAAGCACCCACCCGACGACTGTTCATGGCCGCGCCGCTGCTGCTGGTGCTGCCCCTGCGACCGGCCCGCGCCTGCGAGTTCTTCGCCGTCAACCTGCGTGTGCTGCACCCGAACACCCGCGCCACGCCGCAGGACGCGCCCTTCGCCATCGTCTCGCTGCGCATCGACGAGGTGAGCGAGGACGACCGTCTGGTCGGCGCCATGACGCCGGTGGCGCGCGTCGTAGAGCTCGCCGGCCAGGGCCTTGGCCCTGCGGTCGACCTGCCGGTGCCGCAGGGCCGCGAGACCGTGCTGTCAGCCGCGGGCCCGCACCTGCGGCTGCGAGAGCTGACGCAACCGCTGGAGATCGCGCGCGCCTACCCCTTCACCCTGTACTTCGAGCGCGGCGGCCCGCTGCGCACCCAGCTCAACGTCGACTACGCGCGCTTCCTGTAGCGCGCCCATCACCACGACCCCCAGAGGAGCCTCACCGATGCGAACCCCCCGCTTCCAGCGCCACCCCGTCGCGCTGGCCGTCGTTGCCACGATCGCGGCCGCCGCCGTGCCTGCCGCGGCCGGCGAAGCCACCACCGGCCGCTACCTCAGCGGCGACTTCCACAACCACACCACCTGCTCCGACGGCTCGATCTCGATGCAGAAGCTGGTGAAGAAGTCCACCGACCAGGGTGACGGCACCTTCGGGCTCGACTGGTTCGTGCAGGCCGGCCACGGCGGCAGCGGCAACCGCAACTGCACGCTGGTGGAAGACGCCAGCCTGGCCACGCCGGCCTACCCGGTGGTGACGAACCCGGCCGGCGCCGTGATGGGGCCGACGACCACCTGGCAGAACAGCAGCCCGGCGGTGCAGCCCAAGGGCACGGTCTCCGGCACGGCGCCGAATCAGGCCATGTGGCGCTGGCAGTCGGTGCAGGAGTTCCAGTACCCGCTCATCGAGTACCTCAGCACCTGGCTGGATCGCCCGCTGTTCCTGGGCATCGAGTCGGTCGTCCCCGGCCACGAGCACAGCTCGATGTCGGTCATCACGGGCCAGATCCCGAAGGGCCTGTCGAAGTCGACGATCCCGCCCGGCCCCGGCTACGCCGCGTTGGGCAACGCGAACGCGCTCGGCCAGTGGCAGTACTGCTTCGACCGTGCCGTCACCGACATCAGCCGCGGCAACACCACCGAGACCAGCGGCATCGGCAACAACTGGGAATGCTCGGTGCCGGGCAGCCTGAACAACGGCGACCCGAGCTGGAACGACATCGCCAGGAAGCTGGTCCCCGCCGCCGACCCCGGCGCGGCGTCCAACGGCTTCGCCTCCAACGTCGGCACCAAGGGCCACGCGAAGACGGTGGAAGCGCTGAAGTGGATGAAGCAGTTCCACCCCGACACCAGCTACTACGTGCCGGCCCACCTGGAGCGTGCCGGTCCATTCAACCCGGACGGCAACAACGGCTTCAACATCGAGCACCTGCGCAACTTCAACAACGCGGCGCCGCGCATCGCGTTCGGCTTCGAGACCCAGCCCGGCCACGGTGCGAGTTCGGAGCGCGGCGAGTACTTCCCGGCGCGCAACCGCTTCGCCACGTCGGCCACCACCACCGTGCTGCTGGATTCGGTGGGCGGCACCACCTGGGGCGGCACCGGCGTCTACGGCGCGCAGATCGGCGGCGTCTGGGACGCGCTGCTGGGCGAAGGCCGCAACTGGTGGTTCTTCGCCAGCAGCGACTGGCACAACCGCGGCAGCTTCGGCCCCGACGACCGCCGTTCGACGCAGGACTTCTTCCCCGGCGAGTACCAGCGCACCTTCGTGATGGTGAAGCCGACCGAGGACCAGAAGTTCAACGACCGCCGGAACGTGCGGCCGCAGAACATCGTCGACGGCCTGCGCACCGGCAACGCCTGGGCGGCTTCGGGCCAGCTGATCGACCGCCTGGCCTTCCTGGCCTGCGCGGCGAACGGCCGCAGCGACCGCGGCGTGGCCGAACGCGTGGCCGAGGCGGCGCGCGAAGGCCGCGCGCCGGAAGCGAAGGGCTGCGCGACGATGGGCGAGAAGCTCGTCGTCGCCCCCGGCAGCGACGTGATCGTGGCGATCGCGGTGCGCGACCCCGAAGGCGCGAACTACGCGCCCTACAGCTTCCCCAACCCTTCGCTGGCGCAGATCGGCGTGAAGCAGCCGCTGAACAAGCCGGTGCTGGACCACGTGGACGTGATCCGCGGCCTCGTCACCGGCTACAGGACGCCGGGCGCCGCCGACTACGGCGGCGAGTGGCCGCGCGACTGGATCGCCAACCCCAGCCTGGCCAACGTGCCCGCGGGCGCGAAGAACACCAGCGCGGCGCTCATCCGCACCTTCGGCAGCGCGACCTGGCGCAGCGACGCCGCCGACCCGCAGGTGAAGGTGATGAGCTTCCGACTGCCGGCGGTGAGCGCTTCGCAGTACGTGCGCCTGCGCGGCAGCAACCTGCCGCCCAACGTGCCCTTCGAGACCGACGCCAACGGCAACCCGCTGCCCGACCTGCACACCAACGCGACCACCACCAACGCCGCCGCCGGCAACCCCGGTTCGCTGAAGATCGCCTGCACCGCCACCGGCGGCCACGTGCCGGCGGTGGGCACGCCGGTGCCCGCGGGCTCGCCGCTGATCGACGGCTGCCCCAGCCACCTGCCGGTGGTGAACGGCGTCACCTACGTCGCCTACGACGTGGCGGCCTGGTCGGACCTGTGGTTCTACAGCAACCCGGTCTACGTCGAGGTCTCGGGCGCGACGAAGGTCGCCGGCGTCAAGTGACCGGACTGGTGCTGAGGCTGGCGCGGGGCTTCACGGCCCCGCGCTGGGTCCGCGAGCCGCTGCTGCACTTCATGCTGATCGGTGCCGTGCTCTTCGGCGCCGACCACTGGCTGGCGGCGGGGCGCGAGGACCCGCGCACCATCGTCGTCGGCCCGGCGGTCGACGCCGAGCTGCGCGAGCTGTTCCAGGCCGAGCGCCGGCGCGCGCCCACGGCCGCCGAGATGGCCGCGCTGCGCCAGGGCTGGCTGGACAACGAGGTGCTCTACCGCGAAGGCCTGGCGCTGCAGGTGGACCGCGGCGACAAGGCCATCCGCGACCGCGTGATCTTCAAGGCGCTCTCGGTGCTGGAAGCCGACCTGAAGGCACCACCGGCCGACGGGAAGACGCTGCGCGACTGGTTCGAAGCGCGGCGCGCGAACTACGAGGAACCGGCGCGGCTGGACTTCCAGGAAGCGGTGCTGGCGGGCGACCAGAGCGAAGGCGCCGTGCGTGCCTTCGCCGAGATGCTCAACCGCGGCAGCGCGGGCGACCTGAACGCCGGCCTGCGTGTCTTCAAGGCGCGCCCGCTGCCGAACGTGGCGCAAGGCTACGGCGAAGCCTTCGCGCAGGCGCTGGCACAGGCGCCGGCCGGCGAGTGGCGCGCGCTGCCTTCGAACGGCGGCTGGCGCGCCGTGCGGCTGGAAGCGGCCAGCGCGCCGCTGCCGGCCGACTTCGAACGCCTGCGCGGCGTGGTCACGCACGACTGGGTCGACGCGGTGATGGCCGAGCGGCGCACCGCGGCCGTGCGGGCGCTGGCGAAGAAGTACCGGGTGCAGACGGCGGGGGCCTCCTGATGCTGCGCCGCCTGCTGGCCCTGCTGCTGCTGGCGCTGAGCGGCGCCGCCGGCGCGCACGAGCTGAGCATCGCCGAGATGGAAGTTCGCCAGCTGTCCGCGAACGAATTCCTCTGGATGTGGACGGCCAGCGGCAACCGGCCCGCGGGCGAGGAACTCACCCCCCGCTGGCCCGAAGGCTGCGCCGCCGACAGCAACCGCCTGCGCTGCGGCCCCGAAGGGCTGGCCGGCACGCTGGCGGTGGAAGGCGTGGGCCGCGCCTATTCGGCCGCCATCGTGAAGGTGTTCTGGGGCGACGGCAACGTGCGCGCCTACACCTTCACCGGCGCGCAGCCGACGGCGCAGCTGTACGGCAGCGCCGAGGACCGGCGCGGCGCCTTCGAGGTGGCGCGCGCCTACGCGCTGCTGGGCGTCGAGCACATCCTGTCCGGCTGGGACCACCTGGCCTTCGTGCTGGGGCTGCTGTTCCTGGTCGGCTTCCAGCGCCGGCTGGTGACCACCATCACCGCCTTCACGCTGGCGCACAGCCTCACGCTGGTGCTGGCGGCGCTGGGCTGGCTGGTGCTGCGGCCGCCGCCGGTGGAAGCGGCGATCGCGCTGTCCATCCTGCTGGTGGCCGCCGAGGCGCTGCACGACCGACCGACCTTCACGCGCCGCTGGCCCGCGCTGGTGGCCTTCGTGTTCGGCCTGGTGCACGGGCTGGGCTTCGCCGGCGCGCTGAAGGACGTGGGCCTGCCGCAGCACCAGCTGACGGCGGCGCTACTGAGCTTCAACCTGGGCGTCGAGGCGGGTCAGCTGCTGGTGGTGGGTGCCGCGTTCGCGCTCTGCAAGGGATGGGCGCGTTTCCCGGGCTTCGAACGGGCACGCGCACCGGCGCTCTATGCGATCGGCGGCGTCGCCGCCTACTGGGCTTTCGGCAGGATCGGGGCGCTTGCCACGGTGGGCTGAGGCGGGAGCCCTGCGGCCAGGGGGCCCCTGAGCCCTTCCGTGCGGCCCGGACTCGCACTTTCGACACTCGAGAGACCTCCGGCGCGGCGCGGCCGTGACGAAGGTCGTGGGCGGGTCGTGACTGAAAAGGCGCTTCCGGCACTGACCGGTCTGGCTGCCCTGGCGGGAGACTGCCGGCATGGGTCGCGTCGTGCGCGCCGGTCTCCGAAGCGGCCACGATCGATCCGCAACGGCCAGGAGGCTGCCATGCTCGTCCTCGAAAGAAACCCCGTCGCCGTCGACACCGAACGGCGACCGTCCACCTCGCCGGCGCGCCATGGCGCGGAAGCGGGACCGCCGCGTGACGCGAACAAGTCCCGGCCCACCTTGAGGCGGGCCGTGCCCGACCCACAGGCGGATCGGATCGAGAGCGCTGGCATCGACCACGAATCGCTGCGGTGGCTGCCGGTAGTGGTGCCCTTGCTGGCCGTCCTGATCAGCGGCTGCATTCTGGCGATCTGGTCCATCCTCTGATCGCCGGTTCCCGATGCGTCGGCCGCTAGGTCCTGTGCCTGGACCTGGCGAGCTGACGAACGAGCAGCGCCACCGCCGCGGCTGCGAACGCCGTGCTGCCGAAACCGTTGTCCGACAGCGTGTTCGCGAATTGCTGCAAGGCCTCGGGGTCGACCTGCTCGACAAAGCGCGCCAGCTCGAACACCTGAGCGCTGGTGAAGCGGGCGAATTGTTCGACGCCGGCCTCGGCGCCCGAGTCGCGCAGGACGGCCGCGAAGTTGCCGAAGACGCCGGCGGCGATGCCGAACAATCCCAGCAGCCCGAGCGGGCGCACCAGACAGTCCAGCAGTTTCACGCGCAAGGACGGGTCCGCGGATGCGTACAGTCGCGCGACCACGCGCGGGGCCGGCGCCAACCGGGCGCTCGCGTCACGCGTACCGTCAGCGGGCCGCGCCGGGTGCGGCGCCGTTTCGAAATCGTCGTCGAATTCATCGGACATCGAGGTCGCTCCTGCTGAGGGACTGCAATGGGTCCGTTCGCCGGGTTGTGGGTCCGCCTGGAAACGTTGCGACCGTGCGGCGCCGGGATCAGCCGATCCGCGCCGACGTCGGGCCCAGGAACGTGTAGGCCGGTATGTCGAGATTGGTCGGCGCCGGCACGTTCTTGACGACCCGTCCCGCCAGATCGAAGCGCGAGCCGTGGCACGGGCAGAAGAACCCGCCGGGCGCATGGAGTTCCGCGTTCAGCGCCGCGTCGTCCAGCCGAAGGGTTGGAGAACATCCCAGGTGGGTGCACACGCCGACAGCGACAAAGATGTCCGCTCGCTCCGACCGCGTGGCATTGCGGCAGTTCGCCGGCTGTTCGGAACGTCTGGAAAGCGGGTCGGCCAGGGCTGCGTCCGGCCGCAGCAGCGCGCTCACCATCTCCGGGCTGCGCCGCATGATCCACACCGGTTTGCCGCGCCAGGCCAGGGTCATCAGGTGGCCCGCCGCCAGCGTCGAGAAGTCGACCGTCACCGGGCCGCCTCGCGCCTTGGCCAGTTCCGAGGGTTCAAGGCTGGCCACGAACGGGTAGGCCGCGGCCAACAGGCCGACGCCGCCCATCGTGCCGGTTGCCTGCAGCCACCGCCTGCGTCGAATGGCATCGGCCACGGGGCCTTCGTCGGGCTCGTGATTCGGTGCGTTGACGGAGTTCATGCGACGGATCCCCATGGCGGCGAAGGCGGCCCAGGCCGGTGACAGGTGCCATCGGCGGGCCGGGCACCGGTCTTCGGGCTCATTCCGCACCGGGATGATCGGGAATGTCGAAAGCGGTGTGCTGTGCGGGTCATGGGTCAGAGGTGCCGGCGAAGGCCGGCCTCGCAGATCGGTGGCCCTGCGCGACACGCCACGGTCAGGCTCGTCGTCCCTGCCCTTCGAGATGCGCAGCGACCCGTCCCTTGCGGGCCGCGATCCATCGGCCTGCCAGGCGGTTGCCGGTGTTCGCAGTCCATGAAGGCCACTGTAGGAAATGCGACGCGACGCGCACAGTGGCGGCCGTCACGCCCGGCGCACGACCATCGTCACGACACGAGCGCGTGCACCCGGCCTTGCGCGCGGTGCCGCGCTACAGGTCGAAGGTCAGCGCGACGCGCGTCCCGGCCCCCGGCGCGCTGTGCAGATCGAGCTGTGCCTGGAGCAGCGACGCCTGTTCGACCATGCCGCGCACGCCGAAGTGACCCGGCCGCGGCTGCGCGGGGTCGAATCCGACGCCGTCGTCGACGATCGTCACCCGGGCGCGTCGCGGCGCTTCGCTTCCGGCCCCGGCCGGGTGCCGCGACGGGACCCACTGCAGCGTGACGCGCACCTCATGCGCCTGGGCGTGTCGTTCGATGTTGCGCAGCGCTTCTTCGACGATGCGGAAGACCGTCTCCGCACGCTGCGCAGCCCAGGCCGCGAGTTCCGGATCGGCGACGAACGAGACGGCCACGCCCGAGCGCTCCTCCAGCTTCGCCAGCGCCTGCTGCACGCTGGGCCCGAGCCCGTATTCACGCACGCCGCTGCTGCGCATCTGCGTGATGGCACGCCGCGCTTCGACAAGCCCGGTGGCGGCCACGTCTTCGGCACGGCCGAGTTCGGCATCCATCTCGGCGAAATCCAGCCGGTGGTGCAACTTGCGCGCCAACCGTATCTGGGTCAGCAAGGCCATCAGGGAGTGGGCCAGCGTGTCGTGAAGATCGCGCGCCATCCGCAGGCGTTCGCGTGTGACCGCAGCGTGGCTGGACTCTTCCGCCAGTTGTTCCACGCGCGCCGTGCGTTCGGCCACGCGCGCATCGAGTTCGGCGTTGAGCGCCTGCAGGGCCTGCTTCTCCCGCTGCAGGTGGCGAAAGACCTCGGCCAGGGTGGCGCCGATGCGGCTGACCTCGTCGATGCCCTCCGGAACGTCCAGTTCCTCGCGGCGGCCGTCGCGCACGGCTTGAGCCTCGGTGGCCAGGGCGGCCAGGCGCCGCGTGAGGGCCCGTGCGACGAGGATGAACGCGGCCGCCGCCAAGAGCCCGATCAGGAAGACCGTGGCAAAGACCGATGTGCGCGTCGAGCGGGCAGGGGCCAGCGCAACTTCGGCGCTCTGGCGCAGCACGATGGTCCACGCGGGCCCGCCCGGGTCCACCAGCGCCAGCGGCCGCGACCGGTCGACCAGGTAGCGGCCCCGCTCGGAAAGGTCGCTGGCCGCGTCGAGCTTGCGCCCGAGCCAGGTGACGGGACCGACGATGACGGTGTCGCTGCCGTCGGCCAGCAGCAGTTCAAGCTTTCCGCGCGGGGCCAGTTCCGGGACCAGCGCGTCAAGAAGGCGTTCGATCCAGGACCATGACAGGTAGGCGCCCACGACACCCACCGTGCGACCGTCGACCTGTCTGAGCGGCGCGGAAAGGTCGACGAAGCGTTCAGTCGATCCGGCGGGATGGCGCATCGGCGCCGCCTCGATCGACGTCGCACTTCGGGCCATGCCCAGGTAGGGCTGCTGTTTCCCGGCCTTGAACCAGTCCATGGCAGTGACGTCCTGGCCTTCAAAGGCTCCGGCCGTCGCAGCGGCGACTCGCCCGCGCCCGTCGGCAGCCCCGAGCCAGATGAATTCAGGGAACTGCGCCATCACCGCCTCCAGATGGCGCCGGATCGCGTCACCGCCATGGTCGGTGGAGGCGACGATCTGGGCGGCGGTGGCGCGCACCGTTGCGCGATGGGCGTCAAGGTTCGCGGCGAGGGTGCCCCGGATCTGCATCGAGAACGCCACCAGCAGGGCCTGGGCATCGGCTCGCGCCCGCTGTTCCGCTTCCCTGGCCGCCAGATTCGCCGCCAGCAGCGCGGACAGCGTCACCAGGACGAACGCCGCCCACCCAATGGCCGCCGCCAGATGCCGCCGGGGGTCGAGGCGCTGGCCCAGGGTCACGGGCTCACCTGGGGGCGCTTCGCGCACCCGGCCCCGGTAGCGCCAAGTCGTGCCCTGGGGGTGCCGATCGGCACTGATGCAGTCCGGGAGTCATCCGCTAAGCTCGGGCACATGGGTACCCCTTCGAGGTCATTGTGTGCCGAAGGTTGCGAGCCGGACATGATGTCCGAGCTGGTCGACGCGGTCGCGCGGACCGGGAACCTGCCGACGGAACAGGCGCTGCTGGCCGTCGGCGCGGTGCTGGACTTCTTCACCTCGCGCCTGCCGTCCACGGCCGTGGGCGAGCTGGCCGAGCGGCTGGGCGCCGCGCCGCGCCAGCGCTAGACGGCGTCGATGGTGAATGACCACTACACCCCCTTGATCAGCGAGACGGTGCCTGCGCGCGGGGCTGAAATTCGCCTGCTGATCGCGGACGACCAGCCCTTGATCCGGCGCGGCCTGGCCATGATGCTGGCCTCCGAACCGGGCATCGAGATCGTCGGTCAGGCCGCGGACGGGGTGGAGGCCGTCGAATTGGCGCTCGCAAGCTCGCCGGACGTCGTCGTCATGGACCTGCAGATGCCGCGCGCCAGCGGGGTGGTGGCGACACGCGAGATCACCGCGCAGCGGCCGGCAACCCGGGTGGTGGTGCTCACCACCTACGACGACGATGAACTCGTCTTCGAAGCCATCCGTGCAGGGGCGCAGGCCTACCTGCTGAAGGACGCGCCGGAAGCGGAAGTCCTGGAGACCATCCGCGCGGTCCACCGCGGCGAGTCGCACCTGTCGCCGAGCATCGCGCGCAAGGTCCTGGGGCAGTTTCGCGCGTTTGCGTCGGGTGCACCGCTGCCGGGCGCCGAATCGGACGCCGTGGCCGCCGATGCGCGGCCGGTCGGCGCCGCCCGCGCCGAAGCCGACGAGCCGCTGACCGCGAAGGAAGAGCGCATCCTCGACCTGATCGCCCAGGGCCTCAGCAACAAGCGCATCGCCGCGACCGTGTTCCTCGCGGAGGGCACGGTGAAGAACTACGTCAGCCGCATCATGGACAAGCTGCACGCGCGCAGCCGCGTCGAGCTGGCCCTGCGTGCGGTCGACCGCCGCGCCTGATCCGGCGCGGTCCGTGACGGCTCGGGGGGGGCGCCATGCCGACGGGCATGTGCGGACGTGACCAACTGGTGACGGCCGGCCCTGGCGGGGGGCCTTGCGCTTCCCGACACTGGAGGCATGAGATCCGCACCCCGTCCTGACGTCCCGAACTCGACGATCGTCAGGCCAAGGCCGGTCGCCCGCCCGGCGCGGCCCGCGCGCCGCGTCACCGCGCTGGTGTTGCAGGGCGGTGGCGCCCTGGGGGCGTACCAGGCGGGAGCCTTCGAGGGTTTCGCCAAGGGTGGGCGCACCCTGGACTGGGTGGCCGGCATCTCCATCGGCGCCATCAATTCGGCCATCATCGCGGGCAATCCGCCGGAGCGCCGCGTCGAACGCCTTCACGCGTTCTGGGATCGAGTGACGGCCGGCGTGCCGTCGCAGGCCTGGTCGACGCGCGACGCGCCGACTCGAGCCTGGGCCAACGACTGGGCTGCGCTGTGGGCGATGGCATTCGGCCTGCCCGGATTCTTCGAGCCCCTTGCCGCCACGGGCGCGTGGCTTGGCAGCCGGGACAAACCGAGCCTGTACGCCACCGGACCGCTGCGCGAGACGCTGGCAGAGCTGGTGGACTTCGAACTGCTCAACGACGGGCCGATGCGCCTGAGCGTGGGCGCCGTCGACATCGAGAGCGGCAACTTCGTCTATTTCGACAACCGCGACAGGCGGCTGGGACCGGAACACATCATGGCCAGCGGGGCCTTGCCGCCAGGCTTTCCGGCCGTGACGGTGGACGGAAGGGACTACTGGGACGGCGGCGTGGTCTCGAACACGCCGTTGCGTCAGGTGCTGGACAACCTGGAGGGCGACGCCGCCACCATCTTCCAGGTCGATCTGTTCAGTGCCCGCGGCCCGAAGCCACGCACCTTGCCTGAAGTCGCCGAGCGCGAGAAGGACATCCGCTTCTCGAGCCGTACGCGTGCCGTGACCGACTGGCTGCGGGAACGGCATGAAATGCACCGACGCATCCGCGCACTCGCCGCCATGCTGCCCGCTGCGCGACGCGGGCAGAAGCAGGTGCAGGACCTCGTCGCCGGAACCGTCGACGCGGCGGTCACCCTGGTGCATCTCATCCATCGGCACAAGGGCTATGAGACGCACACCAAGGACTACGAGTTCTCGCGCACTTCGATGCTCGAGCACTGGCAGGTCGGTCAGCGCGACATGGCCCATTCGCTGCGCAAGCTCGATGCGGCGCGGCACGCGTCGGCTCCCGGTTCGTTCCGGGTCTTCGACTATGTTCCCCATCCAGGCCAAGGAGCCTCTGTATGAATGCCCATGAAGTGCGGCGCGAGGCGTGGGCCATGCCGCTGTCCAGCCCTTCCTATCCCCGGGGTCCCTATCGGTTCGTCGGCCGCGAATTCCTCGTGATCAGCTACCGCACCGATCCCGCCGCCCTGGCCGGCGTGGTGCCGGAACCCTTGCTGCCCGCAGGCGACGTCGTGCGCTTCGAATTCATCCGCATGCCCGATTCGACCGGCTTCGGCGCCTACACGGAGGCCGGGCAGGTGATTCCCGTGACCTGCAAGGGGCAGCCGGGCACCTATGTCCACAGCATGTTCCTGGACGACGACGCGCCCATCGCCGGCGGCCGCGAGATCTGGGGCTTCCCGAAGAAGCTCGGAAGCCCGGCCCTGCAGGTGGACAAGGACACGCTGCTGGGCACGCTCGACTACGGCAACGTGCGGGTGGCGATGGGGACGATGGGCTACAAGCACCGTGCCGCGGATGCTGCCGCCGTGCTTCGGTCCCTGGCCCAGCCGAACTACCTGCTCAAGATCATGCCCGACGTCGACTGCAGCCCGCGGGTCTGCGAGCTGGTGGAGTACCGCCTCGAAGACGTGACCCTCAAGGGCGCCTGGGAGGGGCCCGCAGCGCTGCAGCTGTTCGAGCACGCCCTGGCGCCGGTGGCCCGACTGCCGGTGCTCCAGGTGCTCGGCGGTCTGCACCTGGACACGGATCTGACGCTCGGCCTCGGCCGTGTCGTGCACGACTATCTCGGTCGATAAGCAGGGAACACGATCATGAATCTCGACAACAAGGTGGCTTTCGTGACGGGTGCTGCCAGCGGCATCGGCAAGCACATCGCGCAGGTGTTCGCTGCCGCAGGCGCGGCGGTGGCGGTGGCCGATCTCAACCCTCAGGCGGCCGAGGCGGCCGCGGCCGAGCTGCGCCGCCGGGGCGCGCGCGCCATCGCCGTGGCCGTGGACGTGACCGACGAGCACGCCGTCGACGCGGGCGTGGCACGCGCCGTGTCGGAGCTTGGCGGCCTGGACATCCTGGTGAGCAATGCAGGCATCCAGATCGTGGCCCCGTTGAACGAATTCAGCTTCGCAGACTGGAAGAAGCTGCTGGCCGTGCACCTGGACGGCGCATTCCTCACCGCGCGCGCGGCCATGCGGCACATGCTGTCCCGGCCGGGTGGCGGTTCGATGATCTTCATGGGCTCGGTCCATTCGAAGGAAGCCTCCGTCCTGAAGGCCCCTTACGTCACGGCCAAGCACGGCCTCGAGGGGCTGACCAAGGTCATCGCCAAGGAAGGGGCCGCGCACGGGATCCGCGCCAATCTCATTTGCCCGGGCTTCGTGCGCACGCCGCTGGTGGACCGGCAGATTCCGCAGCAGGCGAAGGCGCTGGGCCTCAGCGAGAGCGACGTGATCAGGAAGGTCATGCTGAAGGAGACCGTCGATGGGGAATTCACGACGGTGGAAGACGTCGCCCAGGTGGCGCTGATGTTCGCCGCCTTTCCAAGCAACGCCTTGACGGGGCAGTCGCTGGTGGTCAGCCATGGTTGGTTCATGCAATGAAGGCAGGGCCGGCGTCGGTCGCAACCCCCGCCGGCGTCCCGTGTCGCGCTTTCGCGATTCAAGGTCTTCGTGACCGGAACCCTTGGGAGGCGAGCCCGTGAAACCATGGATTGCAGGCGTGGCATCGACGATTGCCGTCCAGCTCCTCGCGCTGGTGGCGCTGGTCTACAGCGGCTTCATTCCTGCCAATGCCGACGCGACGCCTTCCGGGCTCGAGACCTGGGCGGCGCGGACCTCGCTCGATGCGACGCTTTCGAGGCTGGCACCGCCCGTGCCCAACCCGATTGAGCTGAACAACGCCCATCTTCTCGAGGGAGTCCGCCTGTTCGAGTCGAATTGCGCGGTTTGCCATGGTTCCGCCGCCGGCGCCGAAGCGGCGTCGCCGATCGCGAGGGGGCTTTACCAGAAGCCGCCTCAACTGGCGACCGACGGGGTGGAGGATGATCCGGAATCCGAGTCCTTCTGGAAGATCAAGCATGGCATTCGACTCACGGGCATGCCGTCGTTCGGCTCCACACTCAGCGACCCCGAGATCTGGACACTTGCCTTGTTCCTGAAGCACATGAACAAGCTTCCCGACCCGGTGCAGGCGGCGTGGCGGCATGTCCGAAGCGGGTCGGCACCTTCAAGCTAGTGCCGGCCCGGCGGCCGGGGTGAAGGGCGCACTGCAGCGTCGGGCCCTGCGCACCATCGCCTCCATCGAGGCCTTGAAAGGCGTCGTGGCGATTGCCGCGTGCCTGGGGCTGCTGAGCCTGGTCCACCGCGATCTGCACCACATCGCGGAGTCGTTCATAGGCCACGTCGGACTTGACCCCGGTGCGCACTATCCGGCGATGCTGCTGCACGACATCGACCTTCTGCACGATGCCAGGCTGAGGTCGTTGATGCTGGCGGCCACCGGCTACGCAGCCGTGCGGTTCGCGGAGGGGTACGGACTGTGGAACGCACGTCGCTGGGGCGAGTGGCTGGGTGCCCTGTCCGGATCGATCTACGTGCCCTTCGAGCTCGAGCACTGGATCCGGTGCCCGTCGGCAGTGGCCATCGCCGTCATGGTCCTGAACATCGGCGTGGTGGCATTTCTCGCCTGGCGACTCTGGCGAGGGCGCAGACACCCGAACTCGTGAAAGCCGCGGCGAAGGGGACGGGCGGTGCCGACCGCCCCTTGTTCACGGGCCGCCCGCAGTACGGGCGCACATGATCCGCAAGCTGCCCCCCGTGCGCAGACCGTCACCGCCCGCCAGCACCCGTTGCACCACGCCCGGCCGTTGCGCCACTTCGGCCAGCGGCACACCCATGCGCCGCAGCGTCTGGATGCCGTGCAGGCGTGCCACGTCCTCGCGGGCGTGGAGGCGGCAGCCGCCTTCGGTACGTCCCGAAGGACGCGGCGGGCCGGTGCTGTCGTGGTGGTGCAGCGCACGCACGGTCACGCCCGTTCGCCTGGCGAGTTCTCCCACCTCGAGCCGCGTGGCGGCAGCATCCAACCGCGGCCCGAAGGCATCGCATAGCATCCCCGCACCCCCGCCTTCAGGACCCTTTCGAGCATGCGCCAAGCCGACTTCCTTCCGCCCGGCTATTTCACCGCCGGCGTCGAGCAGACCGACCCCGTCATCGCCCAGGCGGTCGCGCGCGAGAAGGCACGCACCCGCGGCGTGATCGAACTGATCGCGTCGGAGAACATCGTGAGCCGCGCGGTGCTCGACGTCCAGGGCTCGATCCTCACCAACAAGACCGTCGAGGGCTATCCCGGCAAGCGTTACCACGCCGGCGCCGTGAACGTGGACGTGGTGGAGAGCACCGCCATCGAACGCGCCTGCCGGCTCTTCGGCTGCCGCTTTGCCAACGTGCAGCCGCATTCGGGCAGCCAGGCCAACCACGCGGTGCTGCACGCGGTGGCCGAGCCGGGCGAGACGATCCTGGCGATGGACCTCAACGCGGGCGGCCACCTGAGCCATGGCGCGGCGGTGAACCTCAGCGGCAAGTGGTTCCAGGTGGTGAACTACGGTGTGCGGGCGGAAGACGGCCTGATCGACTACGACCAGGTCGTCGACCTCGCGCGCCGCCATCGGCCCCGGCTCGTCATTGCCGGCGGCTCGGCCTACCCGCGCGCGCTGGACTTCGCCGCCTTCCGGCGCGCCGCCGACGCCGGCGGTTCGAAGCTGCTGGTCGACATGGCGCACTTCGCGGGCCTGGTGGCGGGCGGTGCGCACGAGCCGCCCTTCCCGCACGCCGACATCGTCACCACCACCACCTACAAGTCGCTGCGCGGGCCGCGCGGCGCCCTCATCCTGTGGAACGACGAAGGGCTGAGGAAGCGCATCAACAACGCCGTCTTCCCCGGCCTGCAGGGCACGCCTTCGCTGCAGATCGTGGCCGCCAAGGCGGTGGCGCTGGGCGAGGCGCTGCGCCCCGAGTTCTCGCGCTACGCCGCCGCGGTGCTGGCCAACGCGCGGGCGCTGGCGCGCAGGCTGCAGCGCCAGGGCTTCGACCTCGTCGGCGGCGGCACCGACACGCCGCTGATGCTGCTGGACCTGCGCGCCAGGGGCCTGACCGGTGCGCCGGCGGCGCAGAGCCTGGAACGCGCCGGCATCGTCGCGAACATGAACCCGATCCCTTCGGACGCGGCCGACCTGAAGGTCATGTCGGGGCTGCGCTTCGGCGTGTCGGGCGCCACGACCCGCGGCCTCGGCGTCGGTGACTTCGAGTCCCTCGGCGACCTGGTCGCCGAAGTGCTGGAAGGCCTGCGCCAGTCCCCGGGCGACAACGGCGGCGTCGAACAGAGGGTGCGCGCCCGCGTCGCCGAGATGGCCGCGCGCTTTCCCACCTACGACTGAACGGGGGCCGCCTTCGGCCGCCGGCGCGCGGCCACGCCGGCGACGAAGCGGCCGAAGGCTTCGAGCAGCGGCGCGCCTTCGAACTTCGGGCCTTCCAGCAGGGCCAGCGCCTGCACGGTGGCTTCCAGCGTGGAGACCTGGTCGCCGCGCCGTGCCGCGCGGATGGCGCGGTAGCGGGTCGGCGCCGGCGCGTGCAGCACCAGCCGCGGCAGCGCGGCCAGCGCCGGGTGCTCCAGCAGCATGCGCAGGCTCTTGCGCCAGGTGGCGTCGATCACCACCAGGCGCAGCGGCGCGTCGGCGGCCACGGCCGCCGCCACGGGCGCGGGCGCGACCGGCACGTCCGGATAGAGCAGCCGCGTCTGCCGGCCGGGGCGCTGCAGCAGGGCCCGCAGCGTGGCGGGCGCGAAGCGCTCGCCCACCACCACCTCGCAGCGCGCCAGGGACAGGCGCAGCAGGGCCACGCTGTTCTTTGCCTGGCGCTGTTCCTGCGGGTGCTGCAGCACCAGCACTTCGGTGTGGTGGGCGGTCGGCTGTGCCAGGGCGCACAGGCAGGTGGCCTGCGGGCGCAGGCAGCGCGCGCAGGCCGGGCGGCTCAACGCGGCCCGGTCCGGCATCCCGCCGGGGTGGGCCGCAGCCGGCCCTTGTCGTCGCGCTGGGGCAGCAGCTGGCCCGGCTGCAGGGCCCACCACTGGCGGCTGATCGGCCGGGCCCGCGGCCCGCCTTCGGCGCCGGGCTGACCGGTGATGCGCACCTGCACGCAGCCCGGCCGCAGCGCCTGCACCGATACGCTGAAGACACCGGGCGTGCCCAGCGGATGTTCCAGCGGGACGGCCGCCACCACGCTGCCGGGCTGGCTGGGCAAGGTGGATTCGGCCAGCCACTCCACGGTGAGCTGCGAGGCCACCGACTCGAAGCCCAGGGTGCGCACCACGGCACGCACCGGGCCGCCACGGCCCTGGTCGGTCCAGTAGCCGCCGGTGGCCACCGAGGTCACCGACAAGGGCACCGGCTCGGGCTCGGCGGCCCGGGCCGGCCCCCCTGCCGCAAGGCCGAGGGCGCAGGCCAGGAAGAGTGCGGACCTCACCCCGCGAGGGCCGGCCGCTGCGGCACCGGCGGCGAAGGCGGCACCGTGCCGCCGCCACGCCAGCCGCGGATGGCGGCGTCCAGGTTCTCGGCCCAGGTGTCGTCGCCACCGGGCGGGTAGTCGCCGGCCAGCAGGCGTTCGATCTTCAGGCCGGCCAGCTGCAGGTGCGGCAGTTCGAAGCTCAGCGCCTCCAGGCCCTTCTGCCGACCCAGTTCCTGCATGCGCGCCCACCACTTGCCCTTGGCGCCGGCGGTGTCCCAGCTCCAGGAGCCGTTCTCGTACAGCACGAAGTCGACGCCCAGGCCGTACTGGTGGTATGACAGCCAGGGCCCCGCCTTGGTGACGATGGCACCCGGCCTGGTGCGGCCCTGGGCGAAGAGGTCGGCCTGGCGCTCGGGGTAGCGGAAGGCTTCGAACACCTTGAACGGAATGCCTTCGGCGTTCAGCTTGTTCTGCACGTCGACGACCGCCGTGCGGAACGCCGGGTGCAGCAGCGTCACGTCGGCATTGCGGGCGTTGGGTAGGGGCATCGCCGTCTCCTGCGGGTGGGGTGAGGGGCGCAGTGTTGGGGTGCACCCGCGGGCTGTCAATCCCGGCCCCAGCGTCACTTCCGCAGGGCTGCTGACGCGCGGGGGTGGACCGCATGCTCGGGCCAAGGCGCCTGGCGCGCCGCCGGCCCGGTGCGCACCGGCTCAGCCGGCGACCAGCCCGTCCATGCGCACCACCTCGAAGTCGCTGCCGTGCACCTGGCGCAGTTCGCTCGTCAGCGCGTCGTTGTTCCAGCGTTCGTCGGGCGCGCCGCTGACGTACCAGTTGCTGCCGTTGTCGGCCAGGATCAGGCCGTAGGTCTTCATGGCCTGCAGCAGCGCGCGGGTCTCGGTGGAGAAGCTGGCCGGGATCGCGTAGCCGGCCTTCAGCCGCACCCGCATGCCCATCGGCGGCAGGCTCGCGCTGGTGCTGCTGCTGGCCCAATGCGTGGCCGGCGGCACGCAGGCGCGCCGCGTGCGCGCGGCGGTGAAGCGCAACGCGTGCCGGATGCCACCGGGGCCGGCGGCGGCCTCCTCGTAGCGCGCCAGGCCGGGGAAGATGGGCAGGCCGGCGGCGTCGGCGCTGGTCCAGCCCGGCTGGCCGCCCGGGCGCACGACGTTGCTGTCGAGCTGGAACACCGCACCGCAGCCGGCGTTCCATGAACCGTCGGGGTTCGGGTAGGCGGTGTACAGCTCGTACAGGCGGCCGTGGTCGCGGTCGATGACCAGCACGTGGCGGTCACCGCTGCTGGCCACGCCGCCTTCGATGGGCGCGTCCGCCGGCACCGGGTAGGGGCCGGGTTCGCTTTCGTCGCCGTAGGCGGTGAAGTGGATCGCCACCGGCGCCTGCGTGCCGGCGACGACGACGTAGGGAATGCCGATCGGCGCCCCGTTGTAGAGGCCGGCGCCGAAGTCCGGGTGCAGGCCGATGGCGAGGCCGATGCTGGCGATCAGCGTGTCGGACGCGGGGTCCACCGGCGCCGTGGAGATGTCGGTGTTCCAGGCGTTGTCGGCCGGAAAGGCGCGCGCGCCGTTCAGGGCCGCGCCCGCGCCGAGCGCGGCCTTGCTGAAGTCGGTTGTCGGCCCGCTGCCTGGAGCGGGAGAAGGCGAAGGCGAGGGCGTCGGGGATGGCGATGGCGATGGCGACGACGCCGTGGGTTCGGCCGATCCACCGCCACCGCAGCCGCTCAGCGCGGCCCCCAGAGACAGCAGCAGCACCCGGCGCGCCGGGTCCGCTGCAGGAGACGTCTTGCCCATGCGCGGCATTCTCGGATCGACGTTGCTGCTCAGGTGTCAACCAGCGGTAACCGGCGCCGTCATGCGCACACCGTCACACACCGCCGGTGTGCGTCCTGCCGGTCCCGCGCCGCCGACGGTCTTCGACGTGCGCCGCCGGCCGTTACAGCCGCGGCAGCGCTGCCTGTTCCGCGCTCTTCCATGCCGCCCGCGCCAGGTCCGCGTGGCGCAGGCTCTCCTCGCGCGCGCCGCGCGCTTCGGCCAGTTGCGCCAGCCCCTGGTGGCTCCAGGCGCTGGGGCCGTTCAGGCGCACCGATTCGGCGATCTCCCTGGCGGCTTCGTCGGTCTTGCCGGCCTGCAGCAGGGCCCCCGCCAGCGCCAGCCGGGCGCCGCCGCCGAACAGCGGCGGGTCGGTGCCGAGTTCGTCGTCGATGTCGGCGGCCTTGCGCAGCAGCGCGACCGCCGCGTCGTGCCGCCCCTCGGCGCGCGCGATGGCGCCGGCCAGCAGGTCGTGCGCCAGTGCCATCATCCTGACCGGGAGTTCGTCGCCGTAGATCCGGGCTCGCTGCAAGGTGGGCAGCGCCTGCACGCGTTCGACACCGGCGAGTTCGGTCTTCGCCGGCCCCATGCGCCCCGTGTGCGCGTAGGCCATGCCGCGCGCAAAGGCGCCGAAGCCTTCGACCAGGCCCAGGCCCTGCGCACGCACCGGCTCGGCCAGCACGTCGTCCCAGCGCTGCAGGCGCACCAGCGTGGCCAGGGGCAGCATTTGCGCGTATTCACCCGAGCCGTCGCCCTGGTCGCCAAAGCGGCGAGCGAATTCATGCGCAGCGCGCAGGGAACGGTCGGTGCGCCCTTCCATCAGCGCCGCGTACCAGAGGAAGTGCAGGTGGTGCGCGTCCCAGCGTCCGCCGCGCTGCACGCCCTGCGCCTTGAGCACGGCGTCGAAGCGCTTCTGCACTTCCAGCGCCTCTTCGTTGGCGCGGCTGCCGTCGGCGAAACGGCCGATGTTCTTGTAGATGTGGCTGCCCATGTGCACCAGATGCGGCGACTCCGGCGCCACGCCTCCCAGCGTGTCGGCCGCGCGTTCGGCCTGGCGCGGTTCGGGCGAATGTTCGGCCACGTGCACGTAGAAGTGCAGGGCGCCGGTGTGCTGCGGGTGCTGCCGGGTGACCGCCGAGAGCCGCGCGATCACGTCGCCGACGGCGCCGTTGGGCTGGCCGGTCCTGGGATCCCACCATTCCCAGGGCATCGTGCTCATCACGGCGTCGGCGTACAGCGTGACGACGTCGGGGTCGTCGGGGAAGCGGCGCAGCACGTCGGCCATGGCGGCGGCGTAGGCGAATTCCTGCGGGTCGACTTTGCGGTCGGCCTTGCGCGTGCTGCACATGGCGCTGCCCATCGCCTCGTACGCCTTCTGCTCGCGCGCTTCGGCGCTGCCGTAGCGCACCGCCATCGCGCCGATGAGCGCGCGCTCCAGCGGCGAGGCGCCCGCCGCCGCCTGCTGGGCGCGTGCGATGTGGCGGCGGATGTCCCGCTCCGGGCCGCGGTCGGCGTTGTTGATGTTGGGGCCCAGCGCATAGGCCACGCCCCAGGCGCACATGGCGCATGTGGGGTCGCGTGCCAGCGCGGCGCGGAACACGCGCGCGGCTTCCCGGTGTTCGAAGGCGTAGGTGAGCTGCAGGCCCTGGGCGAACCAGGCGCGCGCCTGTTCGTCGCGCGCGGTGACCTTGAAGCTGGCGCTGCCAAGGCCGGTCATCGGCGTGATCGAAGGCGCCGGCGGCACCTCGTCGATCGTGGCGCAGGCCATCAGCAGCGCCGCGCTGACGGCCAGGCTGCAAAGGGAACGCGTGGGAGGCACGGGCATGGCGGCTCCAGTTCAGCGGCCGGCGGGCTTGACGAACTTCAGGATGAACTCGTCCTTGGGCATCGGCGGGTCGGGCGTTTCCTTGTCGCGCGGGTCGGCCGGGTTGCGAAGGAAATCGCCCGAGGCCAGCAGCCTGAAGCCGGCGGCTTCGACCTCGCCGCGCAGGAAGCTTTCCTCGATGCGGTGCAGCGTGGTCGACTCCGAGATGCCGGTGCCGGGCCGGCCCGAATGGTCGGCGACGACGTAGACGCCGCCGGGCTTCAGCGCCGCGAAGATGGCGCGGTTCATCGACATGCGGCCTTCGCCCAGGAAGCCCAGGTCGTGGTAGTTGAACATCAATGTCACCACGTCCAGCCGGCCTTGTGCCAGTTCCGGCGGCACCGGCTCCACCAGGCGCTGCAGCGCCAGCGCGATGGGCGCCGCGGGCGCATTGGCCGCGGCCAGCCGCGCCGCGCGGTCCAGCACGCCGGCGCCCGGCGGGCGAGCGCCGGGCGGCACCGGCCGGCTGGGGTCGCGTGGCTGGGCCTGGCCGTACACCTTTCCGCCGGGGCCGATGGCACGCGCCAGCAGTTCGGTCGTGTAGCCGCCGCCGGCCACCACGTCCAGCGCCACCATGCCGGGACGCAGGCCGATGAAGGCGAGGATCCGTTCCGGCTGGCGACGCTTGTCGTTCTCGCGGTCGGCGGCGCTGCGGTCGGGGCTGCCGACGATGGCGGCGATCTGCGACCCGCTCAAAGCCGCGGGTGCCTGCGCGCCAGGCATCGTCGAGCAGGCGCTGGCCAGGGCCACGGCCGTCGCCACCAGGGCGGTTCTCAGTACGCTCGCGGCACGCATGTCCATCGGCTCGTCTCCCGGGTGCGTGCGGGCGGCGATGCCGGCACCCGCAGACGATACCGCCTTCGGCACGCGATGGCGCTTGACAGTCATCCATATTTCCATAAACTTGGAAACATGAATGAAAAAGCCGCCGTCGCCGCACTGGCCGCCCTGGCGCAGGAAGCACGCTTGCGCGTCTTCCGCGCCCTGGTGGGCGCCGGCCCCGGGGGCATGACGCCGAGCGCGCTGTCGGCCCTGCTGGACATTCCCGGCTCCACGCTGTCGTTCCACCTGAAGGAACTGGTGCACGCCGACCTGGTGAACGTCGAGCGCGAGGGCCGCAACCTGTTCTACCGCCCCGCGTTCGCGCACATGAACGAACTGCTGGGCTATCTCACCGACCACTGCTGCATGGGCAAGTCCTGTGCGCCCGCCGGCGCGAAACGCCGCACCCCCTGCTGACCCGGAGCCCCCCGCCATGAAGCGATTCCACGTCCACCTGCACGTCGACGATCTCGGCAAGAGCATCGCCTTCTATTCCCGCCTCTTCGCGGCCCAGCCCACGCGCGTGGAAGGCGACTACGCGAAGTGGATGCTCGAGGACCCGCGCATCAACTTCGCCATCTCCACGCGCGGCAGCCGGGCCGGCATCGACCACCTGGGCTTCCAGACCGACGACGCCGAGGAACTCGCAGCGCTGAAGGCGCGGGCCGAGGCGGCCGACATGGCGCTGCTCGACGAAGGCCAGACCACCTGCTGCTACGCGCGCAGCGAGAAGCACTGGGTCACCGACCCGCAAGGCATCGCCTGGGAACACTTCCACACGCTGGGGAACATCCCGGTGTTCAGCGAAGCATCCAAGGCCGAAGCCGCGCCGGCCTGCTGCACGCCGCAGCCGCGCGGCAAGCCGATCGGCATTGCCGTCAAGTCGTCCGACTCCTGCTGCTGAAGCGCCCTGCGGCGCCTGGGCAGCCTCGCCGCACCGGAAAGCCGCTGAACGATGACCACCCACGTCCTGATCCTCTGCACCCACAACTCGGCGCGCAGCGTGCTGGCCGAGGGCATGCTCAATCACATGGCGGCCCGGCTCGGCAAGGACGTGAAGGCGCACAGCGCCGGCAGCGCGCCCAGCGGCCGCATCAACCCCTTCGCGATCGAGGCGCTGCACAACGCCGGCATCGACACCCGCGGCTGCCGCAGCAAGAGCTGGGAAGAGTTCAGCCGCGAAGGGGCGCCGCCGCTGTCCGCCGTCATCACCGTCTGCGACAGCGCGGCGGCAGAGCAGTGTCCGGTGTTCTTCGGCGGCACCGGAGGGCCGCCGGCCAAGGTGCACTGGGGCTACCCCGACCCGTCGAATGCCGAAGGCGGCGAAGACGGCAGGCGCCGCGCCTTCGAGCTCACCCGACAGGCCATCGGCTACCGCATGCTGCAACTGCTGGCGCTGCCGCTGGAGACCCTGGACCGCCGGGCCCTGCAGTCCGCGCTGGTGGCCATCGGCAACAGCTGAGCGACGGACGCCGACCACCCCATGAACACGACCACGATGCCTGCGCGCGCCGCAGCCCCGGCCCCGATGAGCGTCTTCGAACGCTACCTGACCGTCTGGGTCTTCCTGTGCATCGTCGCCGGCATCGCGCTCGGCCAGTGGCTGCCGGGGCCGCTGCAGGCCATCGGCAGGATGGAGATCGCCAAGGTCAACCTGCCGGTCGGCCTGCTGATCTGGGTGATGGTCATCCCGATGCTGCTGAAGGTCGACTTCGGCGCCTTGAGCCAGGTGAAGCAGCACTGGCGCGGCATCGGCGTCACGTTGTTCGTCAACTGGGCCGTCAAGCCCTTCTCGATGGCGCTGCTGGGCTGGGTCTTCGTCCGCCACGTGTTCGCGCCCTGGCTGCCGGCCGGGCGGGCCGACAGCTACGTCGCCGGGCTCATCCTGCTGGCCGCGGCGCCCTGCACGGCCATGGTCTTCGTCTGGAGCCGGCTCACCGGCGGCCACCCGCTCTTCACGCTCAGCCAGGTGGCGCTGAACGACACCATCATGGTGTTCGCGTTCGCGCCCATCGTGGCGCTGCTGCTCGGCCTGTCGTCGATCACGGTGCCCTGGGACACGCTGATCACCTCGGTGGTGCTTTACATCGTGATCCCGGTGCTGATCGCGCAGGCGTGGCGCAAGGCGCTGCTGGCGCGCGGCCCCGCCGTGTTCGAGGCCACGCTCGCGAAGATCGGCCCCTGGTCCATCACCGCGCTGCTGGCCACCCTGGTGCTGCTGTTCGGCTTCCAGGGCAAAGCGATCCTGAAGCAGCCGCTGGTCATCGCGATGCTGGCGGTGCCCATCCTGATCCAGGTGTTCTTCAACGCCGCGCTGGCCTACGGGCTGAACCGCCGGCTCGGTGAATCGCACAGCGTGGCCTGCCCGTCGGCGCTGATCGGCGCCAGCAACTTCTTCGAACTGGCGGTGGCGGCGGCGATCAGCCTGTTCGGCTTCGAGTCCGGCGCCGCGCTCGCCACCGTGGTGGGCGTGCTGATCGAAGTGCCGGTGATGCTGCTCGTGGTCCGCATCGTCAACCGGAGCAAGGGTTGGTACGAGGCCGGCGCCCGCGCCTGAAACCCGAAGGAGAACGACATGACGACTGCACGACGCCGCCCAGGGTCCGGGACTGCAGCGGCGGGCCGCCGTCGGGTCCGAAACCGCGTCATGCTGCGGATCGAAGCGGTGCTGCGGCCGGGTCGGAGCGCCCGGCGCGCCCGCACGGGGAGTCCGCCGTGATCAGCAACACGAACCTTCGCACCCACCGCATCGCCGGCCTGGCGCCCGGGCCGCGCCTGATCGTCACGGGCGCCGTGCACGGCAACGAGATCGCGGGCACGAAAGGCATCCGCCGCGTGCTGGAGGAGATCGACCGCGGCGAGATCGAGATCGTCCGCGGCAGCGTCACCTTCGTGCCGGTGTGCAACCCGCTGGCCTACAACCAGCAGCGGCGCATGGGCGACCGCAACCTCAACCGGCGGCTGCAGCCCACGGCCACGCCGCAGGACAACGAGGACCGCATCGCCAACGTGCTGTGCCCCCTGCTCGCCGCACACGACGTGCTGCTGGACCTGCACACCTTCCGCAGCCCCGGCCAGGCGTTCGTGCTGCGCGGCCCGGCCGACAACCGGGAAGCGCTGGAGCCCTTCGCGCACGCGGCCGCCGAAGCGCGGCTGGCCGCGCACGTCGGACCGGGCCGCATCGTCGAAGGCTGGATGAGCGTCTACGCCGCCGGTGTCGCGCGGCGGCGCTCCCGCGCGCTGACGCCCGGCGCGGTGCACGAAGACCCCAGCTACGGCGTCGGCACCACCGAGTACATGCGCAGCCAGGGCGGCTACGGCGTCACGCTGGAATGCGGCCAGCACGACGACCCCGACGCGCCCGAAGTCGCCCGCCATGCCATCCGCCAGACGCTGGCGCTGCTGGGCCTGGCCGAGTTGCGCCTGGCTGCTCCCGCAAGCCGCTTCGAATGTCTGCGGCTGGCCGAAGTGGTCGACCGGCACGCTGAAGGCGACCGCTTCGCCAAGCCCTGGGTCAGCTTCGATGCCCTGGCCGAAGGCGAGCTCATCGCGCTGCGGGCCGACGGCAGCGAACTGCGCGCGCCGCGTGCCGGCTACATCGTCTTCCCCGACACCGGCGCGCTGCCGGGGCACGAGTGGTTCTACCTGACGCAGGCCAGCGACCGGCCGCTGTACCCGGCACCGGCGGGCCAAAGCCCGGCCGCCCTTCGCCCTTCGGCCTGACCGAGGTCAAGCCCGGTGGCGGGCGGTGGCGCACAGTTCCTTCAATGGACAAGACCGTGCAGATCAAGGTTCTGGGCTCGGGCTGCAGCAAGTGCCGCAGCACGATCGGCATCATCGAACGCACCGCCCGCGACGCCGGCGTCGAGGTCGAGATCGTCAAGGTCGACCAGCCCGAGCAGATCCGGCGCTACGGCGTGCGGGCCACGCCGGCGGTCGTGATCGCCGGCCAGGTGGTGCACAGCGGCGGCATTCCTGCGCACGAAGCCGTTCAGGCCTGGTTCAAGCCGGCCGCGATCGGATTCCTGGAGCACCCGACCCGGCATCTCTTCTTCACCGGCAAGGGCGGCGTGGGCAAGACTTCGCTGTCGACGGCGGCGGCGCTGGCCCTGGCCGATGCCGGCCGGAAGGTGCTGCTCGTCAGCACCGATGCCGCGTCCAACCTCGACGAGATGCTGGGCATCGAGCTGCGCAACACTCCGGTGCCGGTCCCTGGCGCGCCGGGCCTGTCGGTGCTCAACATCGACCCCGACCATGCGGCCGAGTCCTATCGCCAGCGGGTTCTGGCGCAGATGGGCGCGAGTGCGACCAGCGAAGAGCTGTCGACGGTGCGCGAGCAGCTCTCCGGCGCCTGCACGACCGAGATCGCCTCGTTCGACGAGTTCTCGTCGCTGCTGGCCGATGCGGCGAACCCCTACGACCACGTCGTCTTCGACACCGCACCGACCGGGCACACCCTGCGCCTGCTCAGCCTGCCCAGGGCCTGGACCGGCTTCCTGGAAGGCAACGACCGCGGCGCCTCCTGCCTGGGGCCGCATTCGGGGCTGAAGATGCAGGAAGTGCGCTTCAAGGCCGCGCTCGAAGCCCTGGGCGACCCGGCCCGCACGACCGTGATCCTGGTGACGCGTCCCGACCCCGGCGCCGTCGCCGAAGCGGCGCGCACGTCGGACGAGTTGCGCGCGCTGGGACTGCACAACCAGCGGCTGGCGGTCAACGCGGTCTTCCATGCCGGCGACCCCGCAGACGCCGTGGCGCGCTCGATCGAGGACCTGGGGCAACGGGCGCTGGCCGGGATGCCCGCATCCCTGCGCGCCCTGCCACAGGACCGCGTGCCGCTGCGGCCGTTCGACACGGTCGGCCTGCCCGCCTTGCGCGCGCTGCTGGCGCCGGGCGCGGCGCCGGCCATGCCCATGACCACGGGCGCGGCGGCCAGCGACCACGGCCTGCAAGGCCTGGGCGCGCTGGCCGACGAACTGGCCGCGGCCGGGCATGGACTCGTCATGGTCATGGGCAAGGGCGGTGTCGGCAAGACGACCATCGCCGCCGCGCTGGCGCTCGGGCTGGTCGAGCGTGGCAAGTCCGTCCACCTGAGCACCACCGACCCGGCTGCGCACCTGGCCGCCACGCTGAACGGCGCCGTGCCCGGCTTGAACGTGAGCCGCATCGACCCCAAGGTCGAGACGCAGCGCTACATCGACAAGATCATGACCGCCCGGTCGCCGAAGCTCGATGCGGCGGAACAGGCGCTGCTGCTGGAAGACCTGCAGTCGCCCTGCACCGAGGAAGTGGCGGTCTTCCATGCGTTTTCGCGCATCGTCAGCGAGGCCCGCAGCGCCTTCGTGGTGCTGGACACCGCGCCCACCGGCCATTCGATGCTGCTGATGGACGCGACCGGCGCGTACCACCGGCAGATGACGCGCGAATTCGAAGGGCACGGGCAAAGCCGCGTGGTCACGCCGCTGATGCGGCTCCAGGATGCCGGGTACACGAAGATCGTGCTGGTCACCCTGCCCGAAGCGACACCCGTCTCGCAGGCCGCCGCGCTGCAGGAAGACCTGCGGCGCGCGAGCATCGAGCCCTATGCCTGGGTGCTGAACAAGAGCGTGCTGGCCGCCGGCACGCGCGACCCGCTGCTCGCCGCGCGACTGGCCGGCGAGCGCCGGCAGATGGAGCGCATGGCCGCCGGTCTGGCCGGGCGCCGCTTCATCGTGCCCTGGCTGACGTCGCCGCCCGTGGGAACGGTGGCCTTGTCCGGGCTCGTCGGCGAAGGCGGCCCGGCCGCCCGCGGCGCCGTCAGCCCCCGGCCGGAGCCACCTTGCCACGCAGCCGGTTCACCATGAAGCCCGAGGCCTGGGTCAGGTGCGAACGCGCCAGCGCCTCGGCCCGCTCGCCTTCGCCCCGGGCCACGGCCTTCAGGATGGCCTCGTGCTGGTCCCAGATGTCGCGCGGCTTCTCGTCGCGGACGAGCACCTCGCCCATCACGCGCTGGGTGTAGGTGAGATGCATCTCCAGCGCCGGTGCGATGAGCGGGTTGCCCGACAGGCCGTAGAGGAACTCGTGGAACTTCATGTCGGCGGCGATCATGCGCGCCACCGAGCCCGACGCCACCGCCTTGCGGCCGGCTTCGATGAGCGCCGGGCCGGCCCTGGCGGCGCGCTCGGCGCCGCGTTCGGCCGCGCGCCGTGCGGCCAGGCCTTCGATCACGGCACGGATGTCGTACATGTGCTGCACGTGGGCGGGGTCCAGCGGCGCCACCAGCAGGCCGCGGCCCGGCGCGTCGAGCAGCACGCCCTGGTTGCGCAGCAGCGCCAGCGCCTGCTGCACCGGCTGCCGCGACACGCCCAGCGCCTGCGCGATCTGCTCCTGGATGATGCGGTCGCCGGGCGCCAGGGCCCCCGAGGCCACTTCTTCCAGAATCGCGTCACGCACCTGCTCGACGAGGTTGGGCTGGACGGCAAGAGTCTTCATGAATGCGGAATTCAGTGTTCCGCATAGTCTATTCCCGTACCGGGCCGCCCGCCGCGGCCGTGCAGAACCGATGACCCCGAGCGAGATCCCGCAGCGCGTCGTGCTGGTGAGCTACGGCTCCGCCGGCGACCTGTACCCGCTGGCCGCCCTGGCCCAGGGCTGCCGCGCACTGGGGCGCGAAGTGCTGCTGCTGGCCACCCCCGCGCATGCCGCGGCGCTGGCGAACTGCGGCGTGCCGTGGCAGCCGCTGGGCGACGGCGAGGACTACCGCCGCACCCTGGCCGACCCCGAACTGTGGCACCCGCGCAAGGGCATTCGCGTGCTGCTTCGCAACTTCGGCGACCAGTCCGCGCGGCTGCGCGACCTGTTGCTGGAACTGCTACCACCCCGCGAGGCCGCGCTGGTGCTGTGCCACCCCTTCGGCCTGCCCGCGCTGGACCTGCTGCGGCGCGCAAGGCCGCGGCTGCGCGTGGCCGGCGTGCACCTGGCGCCGGCTTCGTTGCGCAGCGTGCACGACCCCATGGTCTGGGGCCCCTACCGGCTGCCGGGCTGGATGGGCCCAGGGTTTCGGCAGCGGCTGTGGCGCTTCGCGGACCGCCACATGGTCGACCCCTACGGACTGCCGGCGCTGAACGGCCTGCGCGCCGCCGGCGGGCTGGCGCCGGTGCCGCACTTCCTGCCCCACCTGGCCGAGGCGGCCGACTTCGTGGTCACGCTGTTCCCGCCCTGGTTCGCACCCACCCAGCCCGACTGGCGGGGGCCGGTGGTCGAAGGCGGCTTCCTGATGTTCGACCCCTTCACGCAACCGGCGCTGCCGCCGGCGCTGCAGGACTTCCTGGCCGCCGGCGAAGCGCCGCTCGTGTTCACGCCCGGCTCGGCCAATGCGCATGCGGCGCGACTGTTCGCGCTGTCGCTGCAGGCGGTGCAGCGCATGGGCCGGCGCGCCGTCTTCCTGACCCCGCACCGCGCCCAGGTGCCCGCGCTGCTGCCGCCGCAAGTGATGTGGCTGCCTTACGTGCCGCTGGCCGCGCTGCTGCCGCATGCGGCGCTGCTGCTGCACCACGGTGGCGTCGGCACGCTGGCCCAGGCGCTGGCGGCCGGCGTGCCGCAGATGGTGGTGCCGCACGGCTGGGACCAGTTCGACAACGCCTGCCGCCTGCGCCAGCTGGGCGTGGCGCGCAGTCGGCCGCCGTGGCGGCTGTTCGCGTCTTCGCTGCGGCGACATCTGGAAGCGCTGCTGTCCGACGACGGGGTGCGCCGCCACTGCGAAGCCGCGGCGGCGCGGCTGGCCGCCGACGCCCCGGCGCAGTTGCCGACCTGGGTCGACCTGGCGCGGCGCATCGAGCAGCAGGCTTTCGCGGCCTGAAGGTGCGCGCGGCTCAGGTTCGCCAGGACCACACGAGGAACAGGCCGAACCCGCCCGCGCCCAGCAGGCCGTGGCCCAGCACCAGCGCCAGCGTCGACCCCCGCCTCAGGTGGCGCGCCACGATGGACAGCAGCAGACCCGAGAGCATCGCGGCCACCAGCGCCAGCCCCGCCGCGTTGCCCAGCGGCGTGACCGGCAGCACGCTGCCGTCGGGGGCGCCACGACGCATCATCGCGAAGGCTTCCAGCCCGGCGCCGGCCAGCAGCAGATGCACCGCCACCGGCACCGGCAGGCGGCGCTGGCGTTGCAGGAAGCGCCACGCCAGCCACAGGCCCAGCCCCACCGAAGCGCCAAGCAGGAGCAGCATGACCAGGAGCTTGGGGTCGCTCATGGCGTCGCTCTGCAGCCTGTGCTGGCCCTGCCTGGCTTCATGCCGCCAGCGTAGCAATGCCTCCGTTCGTCCGGCCTGCGGCAGCCGACACACGCGCCTGCCAGGCGATGAAGGCCGGCGCCCCCAGGATCTCCAGCAGCGTGAAGCCGACGAAAGGCCAGGGCGGTGGGCCGGCGAAGGCCATCGAGAGCAGGCGGCCGACGCCGCCGGCGAAGATCATCAGCCAGAGCACGCGGAAGAGGGCGGTCTCGCTTTCGATGCGCGGCAGCAGCCACCAGACGGCGAGCCCGACCGTCAGCCACAGGCCGCCGAAGAAGCGCAGGTTGCTGTCCAGCAGCGCGTGGGGCGGCAGGCCGGCGGCGGCGTAGACCGGGTCCGAAAGGCCCAGCATCGTGAGCGCGCCGGTGGCCACCGGCACCGCGGCAAGCAGGGCCGACACCACCTGAAGCTGCCGCCGGCTCATGACAGCGCCCAACCCGCTGCGTACAGCGCGAAGGCCACCGCCACGCCGCGCAGCGGCACGCTGAAGAAGTAGCGCCAGGCCAGCAGCCCGTAGGCCCCCAGCACCGCCAGACCCAGCGCCGAGAGAAACCACGACCCGCCCAGCACGGCGGGCTGCCACAGTGCCAGGTAGCCCCAGACCGCCGCGAAGCTCAGCAGGCCCAGGCCGTGGCTGGCGTTGAAGCCCTTGTTGGCGCGCCACACCGTGGTCTGGCGCGTGATGACGAGCGCCGAGCCTTCCATCGCCTGCCGTAGCGCGGGGTCGCGCGGGTGCAGCTTGCGGCCGCGGTAGGTGTAGAGCAGGTGCAGTCCGCCCAGCGTGCCCAGCAGGGCGGCACTGGCGGCGATGAGGATCCGGGCGGCGGTCATGGGCGTCTCCTTCGGCGTGTCGGCAGAATCTTGACAAGAGCAAGATGGACCTCATTCTCGAAGCGCATCCTTCTCGTGTCAAGATCGAGCCATGGCCACCACTCCCGGAACCCCCGCATCCCCGCGGCCGCGCGCGCGCGCCGCGAAGGCGCCGCCGCGCCCCTACCACCACGGCAACCTGCGTGCCGGCCTGCTGGAGGCCGCCGAGTCCGTGCTCGCCGAGCGCGGCGCGCACGGGATCACGCTGCGCGACGTGGCGCGTGCCGCCGGTGTTTCGCATGCGGCGCCGTATCACCACTTCGGCAGCCTGGACGAACTGCTCGCCGCGGTCGCCGAAGGCGGCTTCATCGTGCTGGGCGACGCCATGGCCAAAGCGGTGTCGGTGGCCGACACGCGCGAACGGCTGCTGCGCGTGGCGCAGGCCTACGTGGACTGCGCGCTGGCGAACCCGGAGCGTTTCCGCCTGATGTTCGGCCCGCTGCTGGCGCGCAAGGCGAACTTCCCTTCGCTGCAGGCCGCGGCGCAGCGCGCCTTCGGCTTCGTTCTGGCGGCCGCCCAGGCGCACGACCCGCGCCAGGGCGCGAAGCTGGCCTTGGCGGGCTGGAGCCTTTCGCACGGGCTGAGCCACCTGCTCATCGACGGCGCCTTCGAAGGGCTGCCGATGAAGAAGCCCAAGCCCGGCACGCTGGCGCGCGAACTGGCGGAGCGCGTGTTCGGTTAGGAGCCTGGGCGGCAGAGGAGAGTGCCCCCCTTGCAGGCCCTTCCCTCCGCCGCCCAGGCTCCTAGCGCCGCGCCATCAGCGGATAGGCCGGGTCGGTGCCGGGAAGTAGTCCTGCCACTGCGCGAAGGTGCGCGGCCCGGCGATCACCGCGCTCACCGCGCGGTGCGCCAGCACCCAGGCGGTGGCGAACTGCGCCAGCGTCACGCCGCGCCTCTGCGCGTGCTGCGCCAGCCGCTGCGCGATGGCGAGCGACTCGGCGCGGAACTCGGTCTCGGCGATGCGCTTGTCGCCGCGGCCGGCGCGCGTGCCCGCCTCGGGCTGCGCACCCGGCACGTACTTCCCGGTGAGCACGCCACGCGCGATGGGGCTGTATGGCGCCACGCCGACGCCGTGGTGCAGGCAGGCCGGCAGGATCTCGACCTCCGGCCCGCGGTTCAGCAGGTTGTAGTAGGGCTGGCACACCACCGGTCCGGGCACGCCCAGGCGCGCCGCGGTGTGCACCATCTCCGCGATGCGCCAGCCGCGGAAGTTCGAAAGGCCCCAGTAGCGGATCTTGCCGGCGCGGATCAGGTCGCCCAGGGTGCGCACGGGCTCTTCCAGGTTCATGCCGGGAAAGTCGCGGTGCAGGTAGTAGATGTCGACGTGGTCGGTCTGCAGGCGCTGCAGGCTGGCGTCGAGTTCGCGGGTGATCCAGGTGCGCGAGCAGTGGGCCTCGTTGGCGCGCGCCGACATGCGGTTGCCCACCTTGGTGGCCAGCACCCAGTCGTGCCGGTGGGCCTTCAGCAACGGCCCCAGCATCGCTTCCGAGGCGCCGTTGGTGTAGACGTCGGCCGTGTCGACGAAGTTGACACCGCGTTCGTGCGCGTGGGCCACGATGCGCGCCGCCTCCTCGGCGCCGGTCTGGTCGCCGAACATCATGGTGCCCAGGCAGAGGGCCGAGACCTGGAGGTTGCTGTTGCCGAGCGGGCGGTATTGCATGGGGACTTCCTGATGGGTTCGGCAGGGGTCGGATTGTGGCCTGCCCGGCCCGCGAAGAACGGCACGGCCATCAAGGTGCTTGACGATAACTGTATTAGTGCAATAATACAGTGGACGAATTGGACGCCACCGTGCTCTACGAGATTAACCCCAGCCTGCCGGTGCCCCTGTACCGGCAGATCGTCGACCAGGTGCGCCGCCTGGTCGCCGGGGGTCAGCTGCGCGCCGGGGACGAACTGCCTTCGGTGCGCAAGGTGGCGGCCGACCACTCCATCAACCCGATGACGGTGTCCAAGGCCTACAGCCAGCTCGAAGCCGAAGGCCTGCTGGAGCGTGCGCGCGGCATGGGCATGGTGGTGGCCGGCGGCCGCGCCGCGGCGCCGCGGCGCGAACGCCTGGCGCTGCTGGAACCCGGCCTGCGTGCCGCCGCCCAGCATGCGCGCCAGCTGGAGATCGCGCCTGAAGAGGCGCTGGCGCTGTTCCGCAAGCTGCTGGACAAGGGGGAGTGGAGATGACCACGAGCGAAGCCGTCCTCGAAGCACCCGCCACCGTGGTGGCCGAACTTCGGCACGTGGGCCTGGCCTACGGCGCGCAGCCGGCACTGGACGACGTGAGCCTGGCCGTGCCCGCGGGTGCGGTGCTGGGCCTGGTGGGCCCCAACGGCGCCGGCAAGAGCACGCTGCTGCGCTGCCTGCTGGGGCTGGCCGTGCCGCGCACCGGCCAGGCGCGCCTGTTCGGCGCCGATGCGCAGGACCCCGGCGACGCGGTGCGCGCACGCCTGGGGTTCGTGCCGCAGAACCCCGAGCTGATCGAGTGGATGACGGTGCAGCAGCACCTGGACTACATCGGCGCCTTCTACCCGCGCTGGCAGCGCGAACGGCTGGCACAGTGGGCCGCGCAGTGGGGCGTGGACACCGGCAGCGGCGTGGCGCGCCTGTCGCCCGGCGGCCAGCAGAAGCTGGCGCTGCTGCTGGCGCTGGGCCATGGCCCCGAACTGGTGGTGCTGGACGAGCCGGTGGCCAGCCTGGACCCGCTGATGCGGCGCGAGTTCATGCGCACGCTGTTCGAACCCGAACAGGGCCGCACCGTCATCGTCAGCAGCCACCTGCTGAGCGACCTGCAGCGCGTGGTCACGCACGTGGCCTTCATGCGTGCCGGGCGCATCGTGCTGGTCGACGAGTGGGACGCGCTGGTCGAGTCGCTGCGCCGCGTCGAAGGCGTGGTGGCGCTGCCGTCCGGCCCCGGCGTGCTGGTGGACCCGGCGCGCCGCGGCCATGGCCTGGTGGACCTGCGCAAGCTGCCGCCCGGCGCGCTGCCCGCCAGCGCGAGGCTGGTGCCGCTGAACCTGGACGACCTGTTCGTGGAGCTGATGTCGTGAGCGCGGTTTCGCTTGCCTGCGGCGGCCACTCCCCGCTCGGCGTGCTCGGCGGCCGGCACTTCGGCGTTGCGCTGTCGATCGCGGCGCTGGCGTTCGGGCCGCTGGCCTTGCTGGTCTCGCCCGCTTCGTGGGCGGGCGCGATGCCGCCGCTCGTCATGGCGCTGTTCCTGCTGCCGCTGGGTGCCCTGGTCGCCGCCACCGTGCTGGGGCTGCGCACCAGCGGCCTGTGGGGCAGCGACGCGCAGCGCCTGGTGCCGGGCTACCACCGCCGCCTGAGCCGCTGGGTCACCGTCGCCGGCTGCCTTCTGGCCTGGGTGCCGGGGCTGCTGGCGGCGGCGCTCTACCCGCCGCTGCGCGCACCGGCGGTGCTGAAGCTGCTGCTGCTGGCCACCACGGCGCAGGTGGGCGTCGGCTTCCTCTGGGGCTTCTTCACGCCGCGCCGCGTGCACTGGTCGGTGCGGGTGGCGCTGGTGGGGGTGCCGCTGCTGTGGTTCAACCTGCTGCCGCGCGTGCCGCTGGGCGGCTGGTGGGCGCCGCCGTTCGACCTGTTCCATCCGGTCACGATGCTGGCGGCGCTGCTGGCGCCGCTGCACTGGCCCTTCCTGCTGCGCTGCCACCGCGGCACGCTGCTGTCCCGTGAGGACCGGACGCACGCCCTGTTGACCAGCCGGCCGGTCGGCACCGGGCTGGACGTCTGGCTCTGGCAGCGCCTGGTGCCCTTCCTGGGCCTGGGCCGGCACCGCCTGATGCACGGGCTGCTGGTGCCCGCCGGCGCCATGGGTCAGCTGTGGGTGAGCACCTTCGTCACCCTGGTGGCCTGGGCCGCGCAGCGCCTGCTGGGCCTGCCGGCGCCGGTGTTCGCAGCGGTGCTGTTCTTCGGCTGCATCGGCGCCTTCGGCGTCACGCTGCCCTTGCGCGCGGGCCTGGTGGGGCGTGCGCTGCTGCTGCCCGGTGGCCCGCGGCGCGCGCACTGGCCGGCCTGGGTGGGCTGGCGCCTGTTCAGCCTGGTCGGCAGCGGCCTGGCGGTGGCCTGGCTGCCCACCGTGGTGGCGGCTTCGCTGGGCGGGCTGGGGCTGGCGTCCACCGGGACGCTTCTGCTGTCGGTGCTGGGCGCGCTGGTGGCGGCGGTGGTGTTCCAGCTGTTCAGCCTGGTGCGTCGCACCTCGGGCAGCCGGCGCGAAACGGCGGGCATGCCGTTCGCGCTGGTCACGGTGGCGCTGGTGGCGGCCGCCGGCCTGTCGCAGACGCTGGGCGCCCCCGCGCCCTGGCGCCTGGCCACTGGCGCGCTGGCCGCGGCCTGGGTGGCCGGCCTGCTGATGTGGACCCTGCGGCAGGCGCCGTTCGGCACCTTCGACGCCTGAAAAACCGGGAGCGAGATCATGAACCTGACCCTGCGTGACCGACTCGGCCTGGCCTTGCTGCTGGCCGCGCCGCTGCTGCTGCCGTTCGCCATCGGCCGCATCGAACCCATCCCCGGCCTGTTCGACGTGGCCCACGAACCGGCGCAGATCGTTTCGGTGCAGGAAGTCGAATCCTTCCGCATCGAAGGCCTCGCGCGTGCCGACGGCCAGCCGGTGCACGGACCGGGCGCCTTCTCGCAGCTCACCGGCGCGCGCTTCGACCGCAACGTGCAGGAGTCGCTGCACGCACGCGGCCACCTGCGCGCCACGCCCGGGCGCCCGCTGTGGGCCTTCATGCAGGGCCGCGAAGGCGAGGTCTACATGCAGTGGCCGCCGCTCGTGGTGAACGGCGACGAGTGGGTGGCACCCAACCTGCGCGTGGGCCGCCAGGTGGCGCGCGTGCTCTTCGTCGACGTCGACGAGGCCACGCACGCGCGCCTGCTCGAGAAGGGGCGCCAGGAGGACTGGGGACCCCTGCCCCGGCTGCCCGAAGGCGCCCGCGTGCTGGGGCGCCTGGAACTGGAACGCGGCGCGCTGTAGCCGGCTCGCGCGCGTTCGGCACAATCCGCCGATGGCCCTGCCCGCAGCACCGGATTCCCAGCGCCCCGTCGTCATCGCCGGCGGCGGCATCGGCGGCATGGCCGTCGCACTGACGCTGCACCAGATCGGCGTGCCCTGCCTGGTGCTCGAAGCGGTGCCGGAACTCAAGGCCCTGGGCGTGGGCATCAACCTGCAGCCCAATGCCGTGCGCGAACTGCACAACCTGGGCCTGGGCAACGAGGTGCTGGACACGATCGGCCTGCAGGCGCGCGAATGGGCGCTGGTGGGCCGCAACGGCCGCGACGTCTACGCCGAACCGCGCGGACTGCTGGCCGGCTACCGCTGGCCGCAGTACGCGGTGCACCGCGGGCGGCTGCAGATGCTGCTGCTGCGCGAGGTGCAGCAACGGCTGGGGCCGGGCGCCGTGCGCCTGGGCCAGCGCGTGGTCGCCTACCGCAACGACGGCGACCGCGTCACCGTGCTGGCCGAAGGCCGGGACGGCCGCGCCCAGGAGGTCGAAGCCTGCCTGCTCGTCGCCGCCGACGGGCTGCACTCGGCGGTGCGGGCCCAGATGCACCCGCAGCAGCCGCCCATCCAGTGGGGCGGCGCCATCATGTGGCGCGGCGTCACGCGCGCGAAGCCGGTGCGCAGCGGCGCTTCCTTCGTCGGACTGGGCAGCCTGCGCCACCGCCTGGTCTTCTACCCGATCTCGCGCCCCGACCCGGCCACCGGCCTGGCGGACATCAACTGGATCGCCGAGATCACGGTCGACAACTCGGCCGGCTGGGCGCAGGGCGACTGGAACCGGCGCGTGCGGCTGGCCGAGTTCATCCACCATTTCGAGGACTGGAACTACGGCTGGCTGGACGCGCCGGCGCTGCTGCGCGGCGCCGAAGAGGTGTTCGAATACCCCATGATCGACCGCGACCCGGTGCCCACCTGGGTGGACGGCCGGGTCGCGCTGCTCGGCGACGCCGCCCACGTGATGTACCCGGTGGGCAGCAACGGGGCCAGCCAGGCGATCGTCGATGGGCGCGTGCTCGGCGCCGCACTGGTGGCGCATGGCGTCACGCCGGCCGCGCTGCAGGCCTACGACCGCCAGCTCTGCGGCCCGGTCTCGGCGCTGGTGCTGCGCAACCGCGGCGCCGGGCCCTTCGGCCTGCTGGGGCTGGTCGACGATCGCTGCGGCGGGGTGTTCGAGGACATCGACGCCGTGATCCCGGCCGCCGAACGCGACGCCTTCATGGCCAACTACAAGAAGGCGGCCGGCTTCGCGATCGACGCCCTCAACGCCGCGCCGCCCACGATCGCGGCGGGCGCGCGCGTCGGGCGCTGAGCCGCCGGCCGTCTTCACCGGCGCCCCGGGCACGCCACCCGGCGCCGGGGCGGCGCGGCGCCGTATATCCTGCGCCCTCCGCACCCCCCTTCAGCCCGACACGGGCCCCGTCAATGGACCTCTCACGCTTCCCGCGCCGCCGCTACACGCCTTACGCCACCCCGGTCGAGCCGCTGCCGAACTTCAGCGCCGCGCTGGCCGCCAGCTGCCCCGGCGGCCGCGGGCCCGAGGTGTGGATCAAGCGCGACGACCTGCTGGGCCTGATGCCCGGCGGCAACAAGACACGCAAGCTGGAGTTCCTGGTTGCCGACGCGCTGGCGCAAGGCGCCGACACGCTGATCACCTGCGGCGCGCCGCAGAGCAACCACTGCCGCATCACGCTGTCGGCGGCGGTGCGCGAAGGGCTGAAGTGCCGCTTCGTGATCGAAGAGCGGGTGCCGAACAGCTTCAGCGAAACCGCCACCGGCAACCATTTCCTGTTCCGCCTGATGGGCGTGGAGTCGATCACCGTGGTGCCGGCCGGCACCGACATGGCCGCGGCCATGCAGCGCGAAGCGGCGCAGCTTGCGGCCGCCGGGCGCAAGGGTTACGTGGTGCCCGGCGGCGGGTCCAACGCCGTCGGCGGCCTGGGCTACGTGGCCTGCGCGCAGGAACTTCAGCAGCAGTGCTTCGAAGCCGGCCTGCGCTTCGACCGCGTGGTGGTGGGCTCGGGCAGCTCGGGCACCCATGGCGGCCTGCTCGCCGGCTTCCTGGGCAACCGCATCGACATCCCCATCACCGGCATCGGCGTCAGCCGCGACCAGGCCGACCAGGCACCGCTGGTGCTGAAGGAAGCGCAGGCGGTGGTCGACCTGCTGGGCGCGGAGTTCCTTGTGCCGGCCGAGGCCGTGCAATGCATCGGCGGCTTCTGGCAACCGAAGTACTCCCTGCCCAACGCGGCCATGGTGGAAGCGGTGCAACTGCTGGCGCGCACCGAGGCCGTGCTGCTGGACCCGGTGTACACGGGCAAGGTGATGGCCGGGCTCATCGGCCTGGCGCGCCGCGGCGAGATCGGCGCCGGCGAACGCGTGCTCTTCCTGCACACCGGCGGCCTGCCCGCGGTGCACGCCTACGAAGACGTGCTGCTGGGCCGCGTGCCCCCCGCCTGACGCGGGCAAACCCGCCCGAGGGGCGGGAAGATTTCCCTGGTGCCGCCGCCGCAAGGCGGCGAACCTCGCCGCATCCACCGCCTCCACCGGAGACCCCGCCTTGCCGCGCCTGCCCGCCCGCCTTCACCGCCGTCCCCTGGCCGCCGCCATCGCGCTGTCCGTGCTGCCGGCCGCGCATGCAGCCGACCCGCTGCCCGCGGTGGAGATCATCGGCACCACGCCGCTGCCCGGCCTGGGCACGCCGCTGAAGGACGTCCCGGCCAACGTGCAGAGCTACAGCGGCCGCGAACTGGGCCGCCAGCGCCAGGGCAACCTGTCGGAGTTCCTGGAGAACAACCCGACCTCCATCACCGTCAACGCGGCCCAGGGCAACCCCTACCAGGCCGACATCAGCTTCCGCGGCTTCACCGCGTCGCCGCTGGTGGGCGTGCCGCAGGGACTGTCGGTGTTCCAGGACGGCGTGCGCATCAACGAAGCCTTTGGCGATGTCGTCAACTGGGACCTGCTGCCGCAGTCGGCCATCGCCGGCATCCAGCTGATCCCGGGCTCGAACCCGCTGTTCGGGCTGAACACGCTGGGCGGGGCGCTCGCCATCCTCACCAAGAACGGCGCCGCCTACCCGGGCGGGTCGGTCGAAGCCTCGGGCGGTTCGTTCGGCCGCCGCACGCTGCAGTTCGAGCAGGGCGGCGCCAGCGGGGCCTGGGACTGGTACGCCACCGGCAACTTCTCGAAGGACCGCGGCTGGGCGCAGCACAACCCCAGCCGCGTGCAGCAGTTCTTCGCCAAGGGCGGCTGGCAGACGAAGCAGGACCAGTTCGACCTCAGCCTCACGGCTGCCGACAACCGGCTGGAAGGCACGCAGACGCTGCCGCCTTCGTTCTTCGACGACCGCACGCAGGCCTACACCTACCCGGACGTCAACGTGAACCGGCTGGCCATGCTCACGGCCAAGGGCAGCCATGCCTTCGCCGAGGACCTGGTGCTGGGCGGCAATGCCTACCTGCGCCGCTTCGGCAACCACAACGTCTCCAGCAACGTCAACGACAACTTCGGCGAGCCCGACCCGGTGAGTGGCGTGCCCGACCCGGTGCAGGCGCACAACGACCGCTCGGCGCTGCAGCAGACGAGCTATGGCCTGGCGATGCAGCTCACCTGGTCGGCCCCGCTGGCCGGCCGGCGCCACCAGCTGGTGGTGGGTGCCAGCGCCGACGCCGGCCGCGCGAACTACACGCAGGACTCGCAGCCGGCCGACTTCGACACTTCGCGCGGCGCCGTGCCCACCGGCGACTTCGAACCCGAGACCGACGCCAGGACGCACACGCGCAACCGGGCCGTCTACGCGATGGACAGCCTGGCGCTGGGCGAGCAGTGGACGCTCACGCTGAGCGGCCGCTTCAACGAGGCGCGCATCACGATCCGCGACCAGAGCGGCCTCAACCCCGACCTGGACGGCGACCATGCCTTCCGCCGCTTCAACCCGGCGCTGGGCATGAACTGGAACCCGAGCGCCGGCCTCACCGCCTACGCCAGCTACAACGAAGGCATGCGCGCGCCCACCGCGGCCGAGCTGACCTGCGCCGACCCGGCGGCGCCCTGCAAGCTGCCCAACAGCTTCCTCGCCGACCCGCCGCTGAAGAAGGTGGTGGCGAAGACGGTGGAACTGGGCCTGCGCGGCAAGGCCGGCGAAACCAGCTGGAGCGCGGCCGCCTACCGCACGGACCTGGACGACGACATCCAGTTCGTCAGCAGCGGCGGCGCCATCAACGCCGGCTTCTTCCAGAACGTGGGCCGCACGCGCCGCCAGGGCCTGGAGCTGACCGGCGCCACGAAGTGGGGCGGTTTGGGTGTCGTCGCGCGCTACAGCTGGATCGCCGCCACCTACCGCAGCGGCTTCACCGAGAACAGCCCCGCCAACAGCAGCGCCGACGCGAACGGCGACATCGTCATCGAGCCCGGCAGCCGCATCCCCGGCATCCCGCGCCAGAGCCTGCGCCTGCGGCTGGACTGGGAGGCCGGCGACGCGCTGTCGGCCGGCGCCAACCTGGTCGCCAACAGCGGCAGCCGCCTGCGTGGCGACGAGAACAACCAGGACGCGAACGGCCAGGTGCCCGGCTACGCGGTGCTGAACCTCGACGCGCGCTGGAAGCTGGCGAAGGGGCTGGAACTGTTCGGCCGCGTCGACAACGTGTTCAACCGCCAGTACGCCAACTTCGGCGTGCTGGGCTTCAACGCCTTCGCCAACGCCAGCAAGAGCTTCGACCCCGCCAATGCGCAGGCCGAACCCTTCTACGGCCTGGGCGCGCCGCGCGGCGTCTGGGCCGGCGTCCGCTACGAATGGGAATGAGGCGGCCCCGGCGCGGCTGATCCTGCGCAAGCGCGCGCCCTGCCTGGCCGCCCAGAATGGGTGGCACGAAAGGGACGCGATGAGCGACTTCAGGTACGGCGCCACCCTCGCGGCCACGGCCCTGCTGGCGGCCTGCGCGGTGGAGGTGCAGAACACGCAGCCGGCGCGCGAACTGGAACGCGCGGCGCAGCCGCCGGGGTCGGTCTACACCGGCTGGCGCGTCTTCCAGGACAAGTGCGCGCGTTGCCACGGCGCCGACGCCGCCGGAACACCGAATGCACCAGACCTGACCGGCCGCGTGCGCGAAATGGGCCAGCGCAGATTCGTGGGTCTGGTGCTCACGCGCTACGACTGGGGCCTGCCGCCGCCGGCGGGCGAAGCCGCTCGCGCGGCGCAGGTCGAATCGGTGCTGCAGGGCCGCGAAGGCAAGTTGCAGATGCCGGCCTGGCAGGGTGAGCCGCGCGTGAATGCGCACATCGTGGACCTCTACGCCTATCTGTCGGCGCGCGCCGACGGGCGCCAGGGTGCGGGCCGCCCCTCGCCTTAGCGGATTCGCGTTACAAGGCATCCGCCTACACTCCCGCCGTCTTGGGTGCAGGGGAGAAGAGTCGATGCGTGTGGGGGCGTGCGGCGCGGGTTTCACCGTCCTGGCGCTGCTGGCGGCCCCGGCGGCGCTGGCGCAGTCGAGCAACGCCTGCGACATGCTGAAGGCCACGTTGGCTCAACGCATCGAAGCCACCGGCGTGCGCGGCTATTCGCTCGAAGCGGTGCCCGCCAGCGAGCCCACGCCCAAGGACGGGCGCGTCATCGGCAACTGCGAAGGCGGCGCCTTCAAGATGGTGTACCGGCGCTTCGGCGGCACGGCCACCGCGACCGAAGGCCGTACCGCGCCGGAAAAGTCGGCGGCAGCGGCGCCGCCACCGTCGCCGCCGCCTTCGCCGCGGCCTGCGGCTTCGGCGCCCGCGCCGGCAGCCTCGCGGCCCTTGCCTTCGCCGACCCCCTTGCCGACGCCCGCGCCGACCCCCACGCCCAAGCCGGTGGCGCCGACGCCTGCGCCCCCTTCGCCCAGCCCGGTGCCCGTGCCGAGCCCTTCGCCCAGCCCGGTGTTGCCGGCGGCGGAAGCTGCGCCGCCCGCGCCCAGCCCGGCACCGTCCGAGCCCGCGCCGGCCGCCGCCGCCGATGAAGGGTTCCCCGGCGGCGCCTACTGGCCCTGGCTAGCGCTCGTGATCGTGGTGCCGCTCGCCCTGTGGGGCGGGGCCCGCATCCGCTACCGGCTGCGCTACGACGAAGCCGGCCTCCCGCGCGGACCCAGGCTCTCCTGAGGCGCGCGCCGCGCCGTCGTCGGCGCGCAGCGCCAGCGGCACCACCACTTCCACCGTGGTGCCGTCGCCCGGGTGGCTGATCACCTGCAGCGTGCCGCCCACGGCGCGCGTGCGTTCGGCCATGCCCAGCAGGCCGAAGGACAGCGGCTTCACGCGGTCTTCCGGCGCCAGGCCCTTGCCGTCGTCGCTGATGCGCAGGATCACCGCCTCGGCGCCGCGCCGCGCCAGCTGCAGCTGCACGTAGCGCGCCTTCGCGTGCTTGGCCACGTTGTTCAGCGACTCCTGGGCCAGCCGGTACAGGCAGGTCATCACCGGTGCCGCCTGGCGTTCGTCGGCGGGCACGATCTCGTCGGCCTCGAAGTCGCAGGGCACGCCGGTGCGCTGCGCGAACTGCGCGGCCAGCGCCTCCAGCGCCGGCGCCAGGCCCAGTTCTTCCAGCATCTGCGGCCGCAGGTCGTTGACGATGCGGCGCGTGGACACCAGCGCCGCCGTGGCCAGGGCCTCGATGCGGCCCAGCAGCGGCTGCGCCGGCGCGCCCTGCGCCGGCAGCGCGGCGCGGATGGCGGTGACGTCGATCATGATGGCCGCCAGCGTCTGCTGCAGGTCGTCGTGCAGCTCGCGCGCGATGCGCTTGCGCTCGCCTTCCTGGATGCGGTCGTGCTGCATCACCAGTCCCTGCAGCGCCGCGTGCGACGACTGCAGTTCGGCCAGCGCCGCTTCCAGCCGCGCCTTGCTGTCGCGCAGTTCCCGCTCGACCCGCTGGCGTTCGGTCACGTCGCGCAGGATCGCGGTGTACAGGCGCCGGTCGTCCACGTTGAGCTGCGAGATCGTCACCTCGACCGGGAACTCGTCGCCGTTGGCGCGCAGGCCGGAAAGCGCAGGGCGTTCGCCCACGTGGCGCGCCGCGCCGTCACCCTGGCCGAACTGCCGCACGTGGCTGGCATGGGCGGCGCGGTGGCGCTCGGGCAGCAGGCGTTCCAGCGGCGAGCCCACCAGTTCGGCCAGCTGCCAGCCGAACATGCGCGCCGCCGCCGGATTGGCCATCACGATGCGCTGTTCCTCGTCGATGGTGACGATGCCGTCGTTGGCCGATTCGAAGATGCCGCGCAGCTGCGCTTCACGCAGCTGCAGCGCCAGCGCCGCCTGCTCCAGGCGGTGGCGGAAGCGCGCCTCGGTTTCGCGGCGCTCGGTCTCGGCGTGGTCGCGCGCGGCACCGGCCTCGTCGAGCAGGCGACGCACCGTCTCCACCTCGGCGATCTCCACCGCCGGCCCGCCGGCGGCGGTGCTGCCGGTGAGCGCGCGCAGCGAACGTGTCATGCGCCGGCTCGCCCATTCGCCGCCCAGCACGCCGGCCAGCGTGGCGCCCAGCACCGCCAGCGTCATCACGACGGTGGCGCGCACCAGCGGTGCCAGATGGTCGCTGCGCGGAATCTCCAGCACCACCGACCACGGCGCCGCCGTCGGGCTGGCGGCCAGGCGCCGCACCTCGCCTTCGGGTGCCGGGCCCTGGCGCGCGATGGTCCGTCCGCTGCTGTCCAGCAAGGCCAGCGACCAGCCGGCGGGCGCTTGCACGCTGGCCAGCTGCTGCGCGAAGGCCTGCGCGGGCACGGCGCTCAGCAGCACGAATTCGACGCCGCCGTTGCGCAGGCCGGGGGCGGCCACGGCCACCGTCGGCAGTTGCTCCACCGGTTCCTGAAAGAGGTCGCCCACCGCCGGCCGCCCGCTGGCCAGCGCGGTGTCGAAAGCCGACCGGCCGGTCACCGGCGGCCGCCCCGGTGGCGCCTGGCCCGGGTAGGCCAGCGCGGTGTGGAAGCGCACGCCGCGGTCGCGGCCGACGAACACCACGTGGCTGCCGAAGCTGGCGAAGAAGCGCTGCGCTTCGCTGTACAGCTCGGGCCAGCGCGCCGGCTGGTCGGCGGAGGGCGAGGCGGCCAGGACCTGCAGGCCGCCAGCGCGCGCGCTCAGGTACTGGTCGATCACGGCGCTGGCGTTCTTCACCAGCCGCTCGGCGTCGCGCGCGTGGTCGTCTCGCACGTCGTTGACGTGGCTCACGGCCAGCGCCACCGCCAGCACGAACAGCGGCATCACGCACCACCAGATCAGGCGCGTGAGGAAGCTGCGCAGCGTGCGGGCCGTGCCCGTGGCGGGCATCGCGTTCATCGTGCAGGGACTGTCCTGCCGCCCGCGGGCACCGGCGTTGCGCTGCCTCAAGCCGCGCCGGGCGGCCCGCCAGGGGAACTCAGACCGGCCCGGTGGCCAGCCGGCGGCTGCGCGGTTCGCCCAGCCGGCACAGCGCGTTGGCCAGTGCCGGTGCCAGCGTGGGCAGGGCCAGCGACGCCACGCCGTCGGCCACCAGCGTGCGCTGGCCTTCGCCGGGGGCCCCCACCAGCAGCAGTTCGAAGGCCGGCGTGGCGACCGGTTCGCCGGCGTCCAGCCAGCGTGCCAGCGCGCGCTGCACCATGTGCTGCAACATGGCGCGCGAGCGTTGCGGTGCCAGCGGCAGGTAGCTGTCCAGCGCCAGCGTCACGCGTTCGGCGCGCGGGTGGCCGTCTTCGCCGCGGCGCAGTTCCACCACCTGGGCCACCACGCTGTGGAAGCAGCAGCCCACGGCCAGCCCTCGTGCCGAGCCGGCCGCCAGCGGCTGGCCCCAGCCGGCCGCCGTGGCGGCGGCCTGCAGCGTGTGGCGCCAGCGGGCGTCGGCCAGGTGCTGGAGGCGGAAGTCCAGCGGGTCGGCACCGGCACCGGCGGCCAGTTCGTCGAGCGCCGACTCGACGCAGAAGGTGTGGAACGCGGTCGCATCGGCGGCGACGCGGCCGGTGGATTCGACGCGCCGCGCCGCGAAGCGGTAGGGCAGGGCGGGCAGGCCGCCGTGGCCTGCGCCGGGCTCCAGGCCGGCCTGGCGGAAGTGCCAGGCGCTGGGCCGGCCTTCGCCGTCCAGGCCCGCTTCCAGGTGGGCGAAGGCGAGGGCGGCGCCGCCTTCGCCTTCGACGAGCGCGAACTCGGCGCGGCAGCGGTGGGCGGCAGCGGCCAGCGTGTCCTGTACCGGCGACCCCACGCTTTCGGCCACCTGCAGCACGCTCGCGCTGTCTCCGGCCGGGCGCCCCCCGGTGGTGCGCATGGCGGACCACGGGGCGTTCTCGAACAGCGGCGGCCGAGACCGTTGGGGCAGGTGCAGTGGCAAGCGGGACTCCGGCCCTACGCGGTAAGCGGTGGGTTCATTCCACTGAAGATATGTGCATGTGACACAGTTGGATGTGCTCATATGTAACCAGACGATGCCGGACCCCTCATTCGAGGGGGCTGCGACCCGGCCCGGGCGCGTCGCAGGGGGCGCCGGGCTGCATGGCACACTCGACCGCCTTCCGACCCATGCCTGCGCCGACGCCACGCCCCTTTTACCCCGGCGACGCCTTCGACCTGCAGGCCCTGCAGCGCGACCTGGCGGGGCTGGACCTCACCGACGACCCCCAGGCCCGCGAACGCGCCGCCACCGACTACCACTGGTACAGCCCGCTGCTGGCCGAGCGCCTGCGCGGCTGCCGGCCGCAGCGGGTGGCACGGCCGCGCGACGTGGACGAAGTGCTGCGGCTGGCAGCCGCCTGCGCGCGCCACCGCGTGCCGCTCACGGTGCGCGGCGGCGGCACCGGCAACTACGGCCAGTGCGTGCCGCTGGCCGGCGGGGTGACGCTGGACGTGACCGCGCTGAACCAGGTGTTGCGCATGGAAACCGGCTGGGCGGCGGTGCAGGCCGGCGTGCTGATCCACGACCTGAACCGCGCCGCGCGCGCCACCGGCCAGCAGTTGCGCATGTGGCCCAGCACCGAACGCATCGCCACGCTGGGCGGCTTCATCGCCGGCGGGCATTCGGGCATCGGCTCGCTGCGCCACGGCATCCTGGCCGACCCCGGCAACGTGCGCCGCCTGCGCGTGGCCACGCTGGAAGAGCGGCCGCAGGTGCTGGACCTGCGAGGCGCCGAGATCCAGCAGGTGCATCACGCCTATGGCGCCAACGGCATCCTGCTGGAAGTGGAGGTGGCGCTCACGCCGGCCGTCGACTGGCAGCACGTGGTGGTGCTGTTCGACCGCTACGACGAGGTGCTGTGTTTCGGCCTGGCCGCCGGCGCCGACGCGGCGCTGGACCTGTTCCAGATGAGCGCGGTGGAGCGCCGCATCACGCCCTACTACGCCGGCCTGCGCCAGCGGCTGCAGGACCGCGACGCGATGTTCGCCCAGGTCTCGCCCGCCACGCTGCCGGCCTTCGCGGCGCTGGCGCAGCGCATGGGCGGGCGCATCGCGGTCCAGGGCCGGGAGGAGGAACTGGCCGCGCAGGGCCTGCCTTCGGCCACCGAGTGCGCCTACAACCACACCACGCTGGAAGCGCTGAAGAGCGACCGCGGCGTCACCTACCTGCAGGTGGCCTACCCGGCACCCTTCGACCCCGCGCTGGTGGCGCGCCAGATGGAACGCTTCGGCGACGAGCTCTTCATGCACCACGAGTTCAGCCGCGCCGGCGGCGAACTGGTGGCCTTCGCGCTGCCGTTGGTGCAGTACTTCGACGAAGCGCAGATCCGCCACCTGATCGAAAGCTTCGAAGCCGATGGCTGCCGCATCTTCGACCCCCACACCTGGGTGCTGGAAGACGGCGGCATGAAGCAGGTTGACGAAGCCCAGCTCGCCTTCAAGCGCCGCGCCGACCCGCTGGGGCTGATGAACCCCGGCAAGGTGCGCGCCTGGGACGAGCGCGTGCTGGGCATCAGCGGCGGCTGGACACTGCCAGGAGGAACCTGATGACGAAGACGATCGCCCAACCACTTGCGAAGTACTCTGCCTGGCGTCGCGTCGGCGACTTCGTGTTCCTCTCCGGCGTGATCGCGGTCGACCCCTCGGCCGGCACCATCGTCAAGGGCTATGCCGACATCCCGCCGGCGGCGCGCCAGCTGCTGGGGGAGACGGGCGAGTTCTCCACCGACATCAAGGAAGGGCCGATCCTGGCGCAGAGCTGGTTCGTGCTGGACCGCATCCGCGCCACCGTCGAAGCCGCGGGCGGCCAGATGGCCGACGTCTTCAAGCTCGTGCAGTACTTCAGGAACCTGGACCACTTCCCTCACTACAGCCGCGTGCGCAAGCTGTTCTTCACCGGCGAGCCGCCGGTCAGCACCGTCGTGGAGGTGAGCGAGATGCTGCCCACCGCCGACATCCTGGTGGAAGTGGAAGCCACCGCGTACCTGCCGCTGAAGAAGCCCTGACGCCGCCGCGGCATGTGGCTTGCATGCCGCCGGCCGCCCGCGCGGCCCTGCGATATGCTGGTGCGCGCCACAGGAGACACCCCATGCCTCATGCCTTCGTCCGCCCGGCGCTGCTGGCCGCCGCACTCTTCGCCACCGCCGGCGCCCACGCGCAGGAGAAGTTCACCTACCTCACCAACTGGTACGCCGAGGCCGAGCACGGCGGCTTCTACCAGGCGCAGGTGAAGGGCCTGTACAAGGCCGCCGGCCTGGACGTGACCATCCGCATGGGCGGCCCGCAGGTCAACGGCATGCAGCTGCTGGCCGCCGGCCAGGTGGACTGCTTCATGGGCTACGACGTGCAGACCATGAAGGCGCGCGAGAACGGCATCCACGCCGTCACCGTGGCGGCGGCGTTCCAGAAGGACCCGCAGGTGATGATCGGCCACCCCGAGACGGTGAAGAAGTTCGAGGACCTGAAGGGCAAGACCATCCTCATCAGCGCCGACGCCAACACCAACTACTGGCCCTGGCTGAAGGCGACGCTGGGTTTGTCCGACTCGCAGGTGCGGCCGTACACGTTCAACATCCAGCCCTTCATCGCCGACAAGAACCTGGTGCAGCAGGGCTACCTGTCCAGCGAGCCCTACGCGATCGAGAAGCAGGCCAAGTTCAAGCCCAGCACCTTCCTGCTCTCGGACTACGGCTGGCCGCCTTATTCCACCACCATCGTCTGCATGGAAGACACGCTGAAGAAGAAGCCCAAGGCGGTGGCGGCCTTCGTGAAGGCGAGCATGGAAGGCTGGAAGGACTACCTGAAGGGCGACGCCACGGCCGCCAACGCCGCCATCCGCAAGGACAACCCCAACATGACCGAGGACGAGCTGCAGAACGGCATCAGGCAGCTCAACGCCACCGGCATGGTGCTGGGCGGCGACGCCGCGAAGCTGGGCGTGGGCATCGTCACCGACGAACGCATGAAGAAGACCTACGACATGATGGTGCAGATGAAGCTGCTGGATGCGGCCAAGGTGGACCTGAAGAAGACCTACACGACCGAGTTCGTGAAGGACCTGAAGATCCTGCCGTGATCCCGGTCATCGACCTGGGCGACACCAGCGACGAACGAGCGGCTTCCGAGATCGACGCCGCGCTGGTCTCGCACGGCTTCTTCGCGCTGCGCGGCCACGGCGTGCCGCCCGCGGTGACGCTGGCGGCCTTCGACGCCGGCCGCCGCTTCTTCGCGCTGCCGGAAGACACGAAGCGCCGCTGGCACATCGATTTGAAGCAGCGTGGCTTCGACCCCATCGGCTGGCAGGCGCTGGACCCGGACCAGCCGCCCGACCTGAAGGAGAGCTTCTACCTCGGTGTCGAGCACATCGCGCCCAACCAGTGGCCCGACGAAGCGCTGGTGCCCGGCTTCCGCGCCGCCTGCGAAGCCTACGCGCAGGCGATGCGCCGGCTCGCCGGCCGCCTGATGGGCCTGTTCGAGATCGCGCTCAGGCTGGCCCCCGGCCACTTCGACGCCTTCATGCGCCACCCCACCTGCACCACGCGCCTGCTGCACTACCCGCCGCAGCCGGCGACCGCGGTGCCGGGGCAGATCGGTTGCGGCGCCCACACCGACTGGGGCGCGTTGACGCTGCTGGCGCAGAGCGATGCCGGCGGCCTGCAGGTGCAGCGCACCGACGGCGGCTGGACCGATGTGCCGCCGCTGCCCGGCGCCTGCGTGGTGAACGTGGGCGACATGACGCAGCGCTGGACCAACGACCGCTGGCGCAGCACCGTGCACCGCGTGATCAACCGCCACGGCGGGCGCGAGCGCTGGAGCATCGCCTACTTCTTCGACCTCGACGCCGAAGCCTCCATCGAGCCGCTGCCCACCTGCGTGAGCGCGCAGCGCCCGGCGCGCTACGGCCCCCTCACCGCCGGCGAGCACCTGGCCGAGATGTACAGAAAGACCACCGTCGCCGCATGACTGAAACCCCCGCGGTCGAGGTGCTCTCGGCCGAGAAGACCTACCCCAACGGCACCCACGCGCTGCAGCCGGTCGACCTGACGGTGCGCGAAGGCGAGTTCGTCACCCTGCTGGGGCCCTCGGGCTGCGGCAAGAGCACGCTGCTGAAGATGGTGGCCGGCCTGCTGGCCCCCAGCGACGGCCGGGTGCTGCTGTGGCGCAAGCCGGTCGACCAGGTCGAGGCCACCGGCCACCGCCTGAGCTTCGTGTTCCAGGAAGCGACGCTGATGCCCTGGGCGCGCGTGCAGGCCAACGTGCGCCTGCCGCTGGACCTGGCCGGCGTGCCGCGCGCCGACGCCGACGCGCGCGTGAACGACGCGCTGGCGCTGGTGGGGCTGGACAAGTTCGCCACCCACCTGCCGCGCGAACTCTCGGGCGGCATGCAGATGCGCGTGTCCATCGCGCGCGGCCTGGTCACTCGGCCGACGCTGCTGCTGATGGACGAGCCCTTCGGCGCGCTCGACGAGATCACGCGCTACCGGCTCGACAGTGACCTGCTCGACCTGTGGCAGCAGCAGAAACTGACCGTCGTCTTCGTGACCCATTCCATCTTCGAGGCGGTGTACCTGAGCAACCGCGTGGTGGTGATGGCGGCGCGCCCCGGGCGCGTGGTCGACCAGGTCGAGATCGCCGAACCCTACCCGCGCGGACCCGACTTCCGCGTCTCCACCGCGTTCAGCCACTACGCCAAGCGGCTGCAGGACAGCCTGTTGCGCGCCAGCGGGTCCGACAGCGAGGCCGCACTGGCGTGAAGTGCCCATGAAGCCCGAACTGCAGCGTGTCTTCTACCCGCTCGTCGTCGCGGTGGTGCTGCTGGCCGCCTGGCAGGGGCTGGTGGTGGGCTTCGACATCCAGCCCTTCCTGGTGCCTTCGCCGCTGCGCGTGGCGCAGACCCTGGTGGCCGACGCGGGCCTGCTGTTCGGCGCGCTGGTGAACACGCTGAAGATCACGCTCTTTTCCTTCATCGCCGCCGCCGTGGTGGGCGTGCTCATCGCCTTCGCCTTCGTGCAGAGCCGCGCCATCGAGACCGCGCTCTTCCCCTACGCGGTGCTGCTGCAGGTGACGCCCATCGTGGCGATCGCGCCGCTCATCATCATCTGGGTCAAGGACCCGACGGCGTCGCTGGTGATCTGCGCCACGCTGGTGGCGCTGTTCCCCATCATCGCCAACACCACGCTGGGCCTGCGCAGCGTGAACCCGGGGCTGATGAGCTACTTCAAGCTCAACCGTGCGAGCCGGCTGCAGGTGCTGGTGCGACTGCGCATCCCGTCGGCGCTGCCGTACTTCTTCGGCGGGCTGCGCATCAGCTCGGGGCTGGCGCTCATCGGCGCGGTGGTGGCCGAGTTCGTCGCCGGCACCGGCGGCACCGGCACCGGGCTGGCCTACCAGATCCTGCAGGCCGGCTACCAGCTCAACATCCCGCGCATGTTCGCGGCGCTGCTGCTCATCACGCTGACCGGCGTGGCGCTGTTCGCGCTGATGTCGTGGCTGTCGAAGTGGGCGCTGGGATCCTGGCACGAAAGCGAAGCGAACCATGACTGATCTGCTGGTGAAGGGCGCGGCCCACCTGTGGACCGGCAGGCGCAAGACGATGCGGCACGAAGGCGGGTGTGACGTCCGCATCCGCGGCGGCGTCATCACCGCGGTCGGCACGCTGGCGCCAGAAGCCGGCGAACGCGTGCTCGACGCCGCCGGCTGCGTGGTGTACCCGGGCTGGGTGAACACCCACCACCACCTGTTCCAGAGCCTGCTCAAGGGCATCCCGGGCGGCATCAACCTGGCGCTGGTGCCCTGGCTGGCCGCGGTGCCGGTGCCCTACCGCCGCTTCTTCGACCGCGAAGAGGCGCTGCGCATCGCCGCCCGCGTCGGCCTGGTGGAACTGGCGCTCTCGGGCTGCAGCACGGTGGCCGACCACCAGTACCACTACTACCCGGGCATCCCGTTCGACGCCTCGGCGGTGGTGTTCGAGGAAGCGGAAAAGCTGGGCCTGCGCTTCGTGCTCTGCCGCGGCGGCCAGACCCAGGCGCGTGCCATGACCGACCAGCAGGCGCCGCCGCAGGTGACGCCCGAATCGCTGGAGCAGTTCCTGGCTGCGGTGGAACGCGACGTGCACCGCTTCCACGACCCCGGGCCGATGGCGATGCGCCGCGTGGTGAGCGCGATCACCACCCCCAGCTGGAGCTGCCGCCCCGAGGAGCTGAAGCCGATGGCGCGCGAGGCGCGGCGCCTGGGCATCCGCCTGCACAGCCATCTCTCCGAAACCTACGACTACGTGCGCTGGGCGCGCGAGGTGCACGACTGCACGCCGCTCGAATTCGTCGAGCGCCACGAATGGGTCGGCCCCGACGTCTGGTACGCGCACATGGTGCACCTGGACGACGGCGAACTGCGCCGCTGCGCCGAGACCGGCACCGGCATCGCGCACTGCCCGCAGAGCAACGCGCGCCTGGGCTCGGGCATCGCGCGCATCCCCGAAGCGCTGGCGCTGGGCGTGCCGGTGGGGCTGGCGGTGGACGGCGCGGCCTCCAACGAGGCCGCCGACATGGCCAGCGAAGCGCACATGGCCTGGCTGGTGCACCGCGCCGATCCACGCGCCGGTCCGCGCGGCGTGCAGCCCGGCGGTCTGGCGAACGCGATGACGGTGGAAGACGTGGTGCACGTCGGCACCGAAGGCGGCGCGAAGCTGATGGGGCTGGACGGGGTGGGCACGATCGAAGTCGGCAAGGCCGCCGACCTCGCGCTCTACGACCTGGACGACCCGCGTTACTTCGGCCTGCACGACCCCGCCGTCGGGCCCGTGGCCAGCGGTGGCCGCGCGAAGCTTCGCGCGCTGCTGGTGCAGGGCCGCGTGGTGGTGGAGCACGACCGCATCCCCGGCCTGGATCTGCCCGCGCTGCGGCGCGACGCCCAGCGTCTCGTCAACCTGATGCTTTCATGACCTTCGACCCCGACACCGTGCGCGCCGGCAGCGCCGCGCTCGTGCAGGCGCTGCCCTCGATCGAGTGGATCACCGACAACCGCGTCGAGCGCCTGAGCCAGGACTTCTACTGGTTCAGCCCCGTGCTGAAGCGCCAGCTCTCGCACCTGCGCGCCGACGCGGTGGCGCGGCCGCGCACCGAAGCCGAGATCCGAGCGGTGGTGGCCGGCTGCGCCGAGCGCGGCCTGCCCATCACCGTGCGCGGCAGCGGCACCGGCAACTACGGCCAGTGCATGCCTTTGCACGGCGGCGTGATCCTGGACCTGTCGGCCTACAACCAGCTGCTGTGGGCGCGGCCCGGCGTGGCACGTGCGCAGGCCGGCATCCGCATGATGGAGATGGACCGCCAGACTCAGCCGCAGGGCTGGGAGCTGCGCTGCGTGCCCAGCACCTGGCGCAGCGCCACGCTGGGCGGCCTGTACGGCGGCGGCTTCGGCGGCGTGGGCAGCATCAACCACGGGCCGCTGGCGGCCACCGGCAACGTGCTGGGCGTGAAGGCGATGACCATCGAGCCCGACCCGAAGGTGGTGGAACTGCGGGCACCCGAGGCGCTGCTGCTGCACCACGTGTACGGCACCAACGGCCTGGTGCTGGAGCTGGAAGTGGGGCTGGCGCCGGCGTTCCCATGGCTGGAGGCCATCGTCTGCTTCGATGGCTTCGAAGCCGCGCTCGAATTCGCCAGCGCGCTGGCCGCCGCGCCCGGCATCGTGAAGAAGGGCGTCACCTTCCTGGCCGCGCCCATCCCCGACCTGCTGCTGGCCGCGGTGCCGCTGCTGGCCGGCAGCATGACGGCGGGCTCGCACGCGGTCTTCGTGCTGGTGGCCGAGTTCGCGGAGGAAGGCCTGACGCAGCGGGTGCGCGACTTCGGCGGCACGGTCACCTACCGCAAGAGCGCGGCCGAGGTGAAGCAGAGCAACCGCACCATCGTCGAATACACCTGGAACCACACCACGCTGCACGCGATGAAGGCGGACAAGTCGCTCACCTACATCCAGAGCGGCTTCGACCCCGCGCGCCACGTGCAGCAGGCGAAGGACCTGCACGAGGTGCTGGGCGACGAGGTGCTGGTGCACCTGGAGTTCATCCGCACCAAGGAAGGGGCGATGAACTGTTCCGGCCTGCAGCTGGTGCGCTACAGCAGCGACGAGCGGCTGGACAAGATCATGCAGCTGCACCGCGACCACGGCGTGTACATCGCCAACCCGCATGTCTACATCGTCGAGGACGGCAAGCAAGGCCAGGTGAACCCCGATGTGGTGGCCACCAAGATGCGCTTCGACCCCGCCGGCCTGCTGAACCCCGGCAAGCTGCGCGGCTGGGACGAACGCGAACGCGTGATGGCCGACGCCGCCGCCGGGCGCATCTCGCTGGCGACCCTGCCGCGTTTCTGAGGAGGCGCGGCCGGTCGCGGCCGTGGCACCATGGGCGGCAGTCGATGCTCGACTGCCCCGGAGGGCTGCCATGGCCGTGATCCTCACCGCCACCGACGCGCAAGGCCGCGAAGTGCGCTGGCGCGACCGCAAGCGCTGGGCCTGGTCGCTGTCGGTCGTCTGGCCGCTGGTGCCGCTGCTGGGCCTGTGGGCGCATCACGCCAGCGGCCGCGAGATCGCCCTCGGCCTGCCGCTGCTCATCAGCTACGGCCTGATGCCGCTGCTGGACGCGCTGATCGGCGAAGACCTGAACAACCCGCCCGAAGCGGTGGTGCCGCAGCTGGAAGCCGACCGCTACTACCGCTGGCTCACCTGGGCCACGGTGCCGCTGCACTTCGTGGCGCTGGTCGCCTGCGCATGGTGGGCCGGCACGCACGACCTGTCGTGGTGGGCCTTCGTGATGCTGGCCTACGTGGCCGGCGCCGATTCGGGCCTGGGCCTGAACACCGCGCACGAACTGGGCCACAAGCACAACGGGCTCGAACAGGTGCTGGCCCGGCTGGCGCTGGCGGTGCCGGCCTACGGCCACTTCACGGTGGAGCACGGCCGCGGCCACCACCGCTGGGTGGCCACGCCCGAGGACCATGCCAGCGCGCGCATGGGCGAATCGATCTACCGCTTCGCGCTGCGCGAACTGCCGGGGGGCATCCGCCGCGCCTGGGCGCTGGAAAGCGAACGGCTGGCGGCGCTGGGGGCGTCGCCCTGGTCGTGGCGCAACACGATGCTGCAGTCGTATGCGGTGACGCTGCTGCTGCAGGGCTCGCTGGTCGCCGCCTTCGGCTGGGCGATGCTGCCCTTCCTGGCGATCCACAACCTGGTGGCCTGGTGGCAGCTCACCTCGGCCAACTACGTGGAGCACTATGGACTGCTGCGCCGGCGCGGGCCCGGCGGCGGCTACGAAGCGCCGCAGCCGCACCATTCGTGGAACACCAACCACCTGGTGACCAACCTGGCCACCTTCCACCTGCAGCGCCACAGCGACCACCACGCCCATCCGTCGCGCCGCTATCAGAGCCTGCGCCACTTCCCGGACCTGCCGCAGCTGCCCAGCGGCTACTTCGGCATGTTCCCGCTCGCCTACGTGCCGCCGCTGTGGTTCCGCGTGATGGACCCGCGTCTGCTGGCGCTGCCGCAGGTGCAGGGGGACTTCACGCGCGTCAACCTGGATCCGCGGTCGCGCCAGCGCCTTCTCGACCGCTACGGGCAGCACGCCGCGACCTGAAGGCCGGCAGCGGTTGCAACTGGTAGCGGGAAGGGCGCGGCGGCGTGCCGATACTGCGGGCCGCCCCGTACTCCCGGAAAAGCGCCCATGCCACCGACCCCGCCTGACCGTCGAACCACGCTAGGCTGGCTGCTGGGACTTGCCGGTGCTGCAGCGGCCGCGTCCTGCGGCGGCAATGGCGAGGACCCGGCGCCGGTGGCGGGGCCTTCGCCATCGCCGTCGCCATCACCATCACCATCGCCGTCTCCGTCTCCGTCTCCGTCTCCGTCTCCGTCCCCGTCCCCGTCCCCGTCCCCCAGTCCCATCACCGCCACCACCATCACCAGCAACCTGGAAAGCCCCTGGGGCATGGCCTTCCTGCCCGACCGGCGCATGCTGGTCACGCTCAAGGGCGGCAGTCTCGTGATCATCAGCGCCGACGGCAGCACCGTGACCCCGGTCAGTGGCGTTCCGGCGGTCAACAGCAATGGCCAGGGCGGCCTGCTCGACGTGGCCGTCGACCCCGACTTCGCCACCACCCCCTGGGTCTACTTCAGCTATTCGGAGAACGGCAGCGGCGGCAGCGGCACCGCGGTGGCGCGGGCACAGCTCTCGGGCAACACGCTGCAGGCGCCGACGGTGATCTTCCGCCAGCAGCCCAAGGTCAGCGGCGACGGCCACTACGGTTCGCGCCTGGTGTTCCGCAACGACAAGACGCTGTTCGTCACGCTGGGCGAACGGCAGCAGGGCAGCCCGGCGCAGGACCTGGGCAAGACGCTGGGCAAGGTGGTGCGCATCCACCGCGACGGCAGCATCCCCACCGACAACCCCAGCCTGGGCGCGGGCGCCTTGCCCGGCATCTGGAGCCTGGGCCACCGCAACCCGCAGGGCGCGGCGCTGCACCCGACCACGGGCGAGCTCTGGCAGTCCGAGCACGGCCCGCAGGGCGGTGACGAGATCAACATCTCGCGCGCCGGCCAGAACTACGGCTGGCCCAACGTCAGCTACGGCTGCAACTACGGCGACCCCTACACCGGCGACGACAACACCGGCTGCCGCATCGGCGGCACCGGCGGCGTGCACGCGCCCACCTACGTGGAGCCGCTGACCTACTGGGTGCCCGTCTCGCAGGCGCCTGCGGGGCTGGCCTTCTACACCGGCAGCCTGGTGCCGGAATGGCAGGGCAACCTCTTCATGGGCGCCCTGGCCGGCAACGGCGTCTGGCGGCTCACGCTCTCGGGCAACACCATCGTGGCACGCGAGAAGCTGGCCTTCGCCGAGCTGGCCACCCGCGTGCGCGACGTGCGCCAGGGCCCCGACGGCGCGCTCTACGCGCTGACCGACGGGTCCGGCGGCCGCATCGTGCGCATCGCGCGCTAGCCGCCCGCGCAGCGCTGCAGCGCGCCGCCCTCCAGCGTCGAGGCCGACGGGGCGATCTGCGCGAGCATGAGGCCTTCGCCTTCGACCGTGCTGCGCGCCAGGTCCAGGCCCACCGCCTTGCCGGACACGTCCCGCGGGACGGTGCGCTCTGGCAGCAGCCGTCTCACGCGAACGCGTAGTCCTCGAACCGGCAACGTTCCAGCGCCCGCACGTACTCGCGCGTGAAGCCTGGCCAGAGCGCGATGTTGCGGCCGTTGGCGGCGCGGTACCAGCTGCGGCAGCCGCTCCACACGGTGGCGGCCAGGCGGCGCTGCAGCATCTCGTTCCAGGCCTGCTGCGCTTCGGGCTTCACCTCCACCGTGGCGCAGCCGCGGCGGCGGGCCTCCTGCATGGCGCGCAGCATCCAGCGCACGCCGGGCTCGATGTAGAGCAGCGTCGACGTGTGGCCGGTCGCGGTGTTCGGCCCCAGCATCAGGTACAGGTTGGGGAAGCCTGCCACCGTGAGGCCGCGGTGCGCCTGCGGGCCTTCGCGCCAGGCGTCGCCCAGCGCCAGGCCGCCGCGGCCGCGCACCTGCACGTGCGACATCGAGTGCTCGACGTCGAAGCCGGTGGCACAGACCAGCGCGTCCAGCGCGTGCACGCGCCCGTCTGCCGTGCGCACGCCTTCGGGCAGCACGCGTTCGATGGCCTCGGTCACCAGTTCCACGTTCGGCCGCACCAGCGTGCGGTACCAGTCGCTTGAATAGATCAGCCGCTTGCAGCCCAGCGGGTAGGCCGGGCGCAGCTTCGCGCGCAGCGCTTCGTCGGGCACCTGGCGCCGCAGCAGGGTTTCGGCGGTGCGCAGCAGGCCACGCCGCGCGACGCTGCCTTCCTGGAAACCCAGGCGGCCCCATTCGAGCAGCCCGTACCAGAACAGCCGCACCGCGGCGGCCCAGGGCGGCAGGCGCGCCAGCAGGCCGTCCAGCGCACCGTAGCGCCGTTCCAGCCGCGGCAGCACCCAATTCGGCGTGCGCTGGAACACCGCGAGGTGCGCGGCCGCAGGCGCCAGCGCCGGCACCAGCTGCGAAGCAGTGGACCCGGTCCCGATGACGCCCACGCGCAGGCCCTGCGCGCTGAAGCCCGGGTCCCAGCGCGCCGAATGCAGCAGGCGGCCGGCGAAGCTCTCGATGCCTGGCACGTCCGGCAGCCGCGGCCTGGACAGCGGGCCCGTGCTCAGCACCAGGTGGCGCGCGTGCCACTCGCTGCCCAGGTCGGTGCGCACCACCCAGCGCGCCGCAGCTTCGTCGAAGTCGGCACCGAGGATGCGTTCGCCGAAGCGGCAGTGCGGCAGCACGCCTTCGTCATCGGCCACCCGCCGCATGTAGGCCTGGATCTCGGCCGCTTCCGCGAAGCGGCGCGTCCAGCGCGGGTTGGGCGCGAAGGAGAACGAATACAGCGGCGCCGGCACGTCGACCTGAGCGCCCGGGTAGCGGTTGTCCCACCAGGTGCCGCCCAGGCCGGGCGACTGCTCGACGACCACGAAGTCGGTGATGCCGGCGCGGCGCAGCTGTGCTGCGCAACACAGGCCGGACATGCCGGCGCCCAGGATCACGACTTCGCGTTCGCGCATCCGCGCCATTGTGGCGCGGGTGCGCGACGCCCGCGGTCAGGCCGAGAGCCGGAAGCGCGCCACCATCGAAGTCAGCTGCTCGGCCTGGCGGCGCAGGCTCTCGGCCGCGGCCGCGCTCTGTTCGACCAGGGCCGCGTTCTGCTGCGTCGTGCGGTCGATCGACTCGACGGCGCTGCCGATCTGCTCGATGCCGCTGCGCTGTTCGCGGCTGGCCTGCCCCAGTTCGCCGATCAGGCCGTTCACGCGTCGCACCTGCTCGACGATGGCGCCGATGCGGTGGCCGGCGTCGTCGACCAGGCGCGTGCCTTCGTCCACCGTCTCGCTGCTGGCGGCGATGAGCGAGCGGATCTCGCGCGCGGCCTCGGCCGAACGGCCGGCCAGTGCGCGCACCTCGGAGGCCACGACCGCGAAGCCGCGGCCCTGTTCGCCGGCACGCGCCGCCTCCACCGCGGCGTTGAGCGCCAGGATGTTGGTCTGGAACGCGATGCCGTCGATGACCGAGATGATCTCGGCGATGCGGCGCGAGCTGTCGCCGATCGCGCGCATCGTGTTCACCACCTGCTGCATCGCTTCGCCGCCGGCACCGGCACCGGTGGCCGCCTCGGCCGCCAGCGTGGTGGCGGCGCTGGCGGTGTCGGCGCTCTGGCGCACGGTGGCGGTGAGCTGCTCCATCGAGGCCGCGGTCTCCTCCAGGCTGCTGGCCTGCGACTCGGTGCGCTGGCTGAGGTCGGCGTTGCCGGAGGCGATCTGCGCCGTTCCGGTGACGATGGACTCCGAAGACTGCCGCACCTGCGCCACGATGTCGGCCAGGCCGTCGCGCATGCGCGCCAGCGACTGCAGCAGCTGGCCCAGTTCGTCACGGCGCCCCGTCGCCACGCTGGCAGACAGGTCGCCGGTGGCGATGCGATCGGCCAGACCGACGGCGTCCTGCAGCGGCCGCGTGATCGAACGGGCGATCGCCCAGGCCAGTGCGGCGCCGGCGGCCAGCGCGAGCAGGCCCACCCCCAGCATCGCGTTGCGCGAGAACCGATAGGCCCGGTCGGTGGCGGCCGCGGCGGCGTCGAGCGCGTTGTCGGCTTCGTCGATCAGCGAGCGCAGTTCCTTGGCCAGTTCGTGCAGGGCCGGGTAGGTCTCGCCGTAGGCGATGGCCAGCGCCTCCGGCGCTTCGCCGCCGTCCATCGTGCGCCGCACCTTGTTGATCGAGGCCTCGTACTTCGCGCGCGCGGCCTTGGCGCGGTCCAGGACCTCGCGCAGCTTCGGCGACGAAGGCAGCCGGTCGGCCTCCGCCAGCGCGTCGCCCACGGCCTTCAGGTTGACTGCCAGCCGCTCCTGACCCTGCTTCGCGCGCTGCGGGTCGGGGTCGCCGACGAGCTGGAAGACGCGGCCGATGCTGCCGCGCGTGTTGTCCAGGGCGCGCGTGCCCTGCTCGACGAGCTTGTAGTCCTGTTCCACCAGCAGGCGGGTGCGATCGTTGATGCCCCCCATCGACCAGCCGACGGCCACCAGGATCGCGGTGCTGAGGGCGAGGGTGATGCCGAAGGCGCCGGCCAGACGGACGCCGATCCTGAGATCCTGGAACTTCATCGAATCTTCCAGATTGCATGTTTCGATCATCTGGTTTCGTCATTGCCAGGGCTGACTTGATCCGGGCTGTGGCGATCAATTCACGAAAAACCCAAGCGCTCCTGGATGCCGCCGCCCCCGCGCCGGCGCGGGGGCGGCGCTGTCGTGCGCACGCCGGCCCGGCGGGCCACTCCAGGCGCTTGGAGCCGGTTCCTGGACATTTGCCCGACAATCGCGGCTCATGATCCAGCAGCGCACCTTGAAGTCGCTGACCCGCTCGGTCGGGGTCGGTGTGCACAGCGGCCACAAGGTCGAACTCACGCTGCGGCCGGCGCCGCCGGACACCGGCATCGTCTTCCGCCGTGTCGACCTGCCGGTGCCGGTGGAGATCCCGGTCACGCCGCAGACGGTGAGCGACACCCGCATGGCCACCACCATCAGCCCTGGCGGCGACCCCGGCGCGCCCAAGGTGCAGACCATCGAGCACCTGCTATCGGCCTGCGCCGGCCTGGGCCTGGACAACCTGTACATCGACATCACCGCCGAGGAAGTGCCTATCCTCGACGGCAGCGCGGCCAGCTTCGTGTTCCTGCTGCAGAGCGCGGGCATCGAGTTGCAGCCGGCGCCCAAGCGCTTCCTGCGCGTGAAGCAGCTGGTCGAGATCCGCGAAGGCGAAGGCGCCAGCCTGAAATGGGCGCGCCTGGAACCCTTCCACGGCTACAAGCTCAGCTTCGAGATCGAGTTCAACCACCCGGCGCTCGACGCCACCGGCCAGCGCGTGGAGTTCGACTTCGCCAGCGGCCAGTACAAGCGCGACATCGCGCGCGCGCGCACCTTCGGCTTCACGAAGGACGTGGAGATGATGCGTTCGCGCGGGCTGGGCCTGGGCGGCAGCATGGACAACGTCATCGTCATCGACGACTACCGCGTGCTCAATGCCGACGGCCTGCGCTACGACGATGAGTTCGTGAAGCACAAGATCCTGGACGCCATCGGCGACATGCAGGTCGCGGGCAAGCCCCTGCTGGCCGCCTACACCGCGTTCAAGGGCGGCCACGCGCTCAACAACAAGCTGCTGCGCAAGCTGCTGGCCGACGAGTCGGCCTGGGAAGTGGTCACCTTCGAACGCGAGGCCGACGCGCCGCGCGGGCTGGCCGAGCTGGCGCCGGCCTGGTGAGCTGACGCGCCGTGGCGATCTTCCGCCTCGTCTTCGGGCTGCTGCTGCTGTCGGGCGTGCTGTGCTTCGCCATGTACATCGGCACCAGCCAGGTGGTGTGGCGCCGGCGCGGCCTGGTCATCGTCAAGTGGACCGTGCTCGCCGCGGCCGCCTTCTTCGCGGTGCTGATCCTGGAGCGGCTGGCGGTGATGCTGTAGCCGCGGATCGCCGCCGCGCTAGCCGAAGACGGTGTCGCTCTGCGCGTGCGAAGAACTCAGGAACACGCGCAGCAGCGGCCCTTCGGGGTCCACCTCCCAGGCGCGGCCCTGGATCAGGAACTGCCGCCCGCCCAGGCGCAGCACGTCGCCCGGCACCGGCGGCACGTCGTGGCCTTCGAAGAAGCGCGGCACCTGCGTCTTGGACTGGCGCAGCCAGGTCTGGTCGTCGGGCGCGAAGGACAGCACGACGCGCAGCTTGGAAGTGGGCATGAAGAGGTCTCCCGCAGGCCTTGTTCGGGGAGCTTAGCGCAGGCGCCGCGGTTTATCCTTCGACAGGTGACGGTCGAGTCCTTCTTCGGGCTGCGGCAGGAAGCGTTCTCGATCGCCCCCGATCCGCACTTCCTGTACCTCAGCCGCCAGCACAGCGAGGCGCTCGCGCTGCTGAACCTCGGCCTCACGCGCGGCGCCAGCTTCGTGCTGCTGACGGGCGAGATCGGCGCCGGCAAGACCACCGTCTGGCGCCACTTCCTGGAACACCTGCCGCCCAACGTGGACGTCGCCAGCGTGGTGAACCCGCGCCTGGACGTGGCTTCGCTGCTGGCGCGCGTGTGCGAGGACCTCAACGTCGAGCTGCCGCCCGAAGGCCGGCCGGTCGACCTGATCGACGCCCTGCACGGCCACCTGCTGCTTTCGCAGGCGATGGGGCGGCGCACGCTGATCGTCATCGACGAGGCGCAGGCCTTGTCCGACGACGTGCTGGAGCAGCTGCGCCTGCTGACCAACCTGGACAGCAGCGGCAAGAAGCTGCAGGTGATGCTGATCGCGCAGCCCGAGATGCGGCAGATCCTGGAGCGGCCCGAGATGGAACCGCTGGCCCAGCGCATCGTGGCGCGCTTCCACCTGCCCGCGCTGTCCCCGGCGGAGACGGCCAGCTACGTGGCGCACCGGCTGCGCGTGGCCGGGCTGGCCGGCGCGCTGCCCTTCGACGGCAGCACGCTGATGCTGGTCCACGACCTGTGCCGCGGCGTGCCGAGGCGCATCAACGTGCTGTGCGATCGCGCGCTGGCGCTGGCCGAAGCGGAAGGCCAGCCGCGCATCGAACCCGAACTGCTGGCGCGTGCCGCCGAGATGGCCTTCGGCACCGGGCCGGTGGCGCCACCGCAGGCCGCGGCGCCGGTTTCGGAACCGGTGCCGCTGGCGGCCGCGCCGGCGCCCGCGCGGCCGGCACCGGTCGTCGTGGTGCCGCGCGGCGCGGCCCTGGCGCTGGTGGGGCTGGCGGCGGTGGTGGCCGGCTCGTGGCTGGCGCCGCGTTTCGGCACTGCCGGCAGCCCCGCGCCGGCGCCGGTGGTGATGGCGCCGGTGTCACCGCCGCCGCCGGCCCCGGCACTGCTGGCCAGCCTGGACCGCGTGTTCGACCTGCCGATGCCCGACGAGCCCACCACGCTGCGCGCGCTGGCCGGCCTCTGGGGCGCGACCCCTGCAGCCGGCGACCCCTGTGCCGGTGCGGCCCTGCAGTGCTACCGCGCCAGCGGCGGCCTGCCGGCGCTGCGACCGCTGGACCGGCCGGCGCTGCTGCTGCTGGACGACCCGCGCGGCCGCCGCGTGCCCGTGCTGCTGCTGGGCCTGCGCGACGACGTGGCGCTGCTGGCGCTGGGCGGCGCCGAGCAGCCGGTGCCGCTGGCCGAGCTGGCGCGCTGGTGGCGCGGCGACTTCGTCACCTTCTGGCGGGCGCCGCCGGGCTGGCGCGCCGAGGATCCGGCGGCCGCCGCCGAAAGCCTGGTGCAGCTGCTGGCCCGGGTCGACGGCCAGCCGGTACCGCAGGGCAACGCCGCCACCGTGCTGCGGACTCGCCTGTTCAGCTTCCAGCTTGCGCAGGGGTTGGCGCCCGACGGCCAGGCCGGCCCGCTGACGGTGATGCAGCTCAACCGCGCCGCCGGCGTCGACGAGCCGCGCCTGGGCGCTACCAGCGGCAGCCGTCCTTCCTGACGGCGTCGGCCGCCAGCGGCACCACCGCCAGGATGCCCATGCCGGCATAGGCGTTGCGGCAGTCGGCGCGCTGGTTCTTCTCCAGGTCTTCGGCCAGCTTCGACTTCGTCTCCGGCGGCTGCGGCAGCACCGACAGCACGCCGCGCGTGCCGCGGCCGCTGGCCAGTTCGCCGCCGCG